>CAYNLK010000002.1:0-260227 GCA_964398055.1 uncultured Caldilineaceae bacterium | reverse complement strand
ATTGGAAGCCTGTTATTTCCTAACTCCTTTTTTGACTTTTATCACAGTTGCTCTGGGGGCCTGCAACCCCAACCTGGCCTACCAGGCTTTGCAGCACGAGTTAGAAATTGGTCTACTGCTGCCGTGCAATGTCATCGTCTATGAAACCGACGAGGGCCAGTCAACCGTTTCGATTGTGGATCCACTCGCCATGCTGGGCATTGTTGATAAGCCTGCCATGCAAAAAGTGGCCACAGAAGCTCGATCTCGTTTAACTCGGGTGACCGAGAAGTTGGCCGCTCTCTAGCCCAATGGCTTGATTGTGTAATTACAACTAAGGTAGGGGCGAACGGCCGTTCGCCCCTATTGCTTCCAAAAATTGGAACATCTCCTGTAAATAAACTGGAGCGCGACGGCTTAAGCCGTCGTACTCCCCATTTTCATTATCGGTGGTGCGCCGTCAGGCTCGTGACGACTCCCTACTGTATAGCTGAGGTTGTAGAAAGAATGAAACCACGCTTAATTATTCTGATGACCGGATTGTTGGCGCTCTTAGCCCTGGCCATCAGCGGCTGCGGTTCCTCAACCGGCCCGGCGGCTAACCAACTGAACCTGGCCCCAGAGTCGGCCCTGCCGGAGTTTGTCCGGAACGCGCCGCCGCAGGTCAAAGAAGCCTATCGCTTCGCCATCGCCAACCCCGCCGTGTTGAGCGCCTTCCCCTGCTACTGCGGCTGCGGGGCCATAGGCCACCAGAGCAATCTGCACTGCTACGTCAAAGATATTCACGCCGATGGCTCGATTGAATTCGATAATCACGCCTTTGGCTGAACCATCTGTATCGATATCACGCGTGACGTGATGCGGCTGATGCAAGAGGGTAAAGCGCCGAAAGAGATTCGGGCCTATATCGATGCAGAATACAGCAAGTATGGCCCACCCACCAATACCGAGCCGATTCAATAATGCGGACCCGCTTGCTGAGTTTGTGGCCTTTTGCCGGGTTGGCTCTGCTGGTGCTGCTGGTGCCAATCCCGTTTGCTGCCAGCCCGGTTACCCATGAAATTACCATGACCGCCGATCAGTTTTCGTTTGACCCGCCGGTGCTGCGGGTCAACCGGGGCGACCGTATCCGCCTGACCCTGCAAGCCGCGGATGTGGTCCACGGCTTTTATCTTGATGGGCATGGCATCTCGGTCAGGTTTGAGCCGGGCATCTCGCAGCAGGTCGAGTTTGTGGTCGATCAGGTCGGCAAGTTTCGCTATCGCTGCTCGGTCAGTTGCGGTACGCTTCACCCCTTTATGATCGGCGAGCTGGTTGTCGGCCCCAACCTGGTGCTGCTGCGGGCCATGGGATTGATGCTGGTGGCCCTGGCCGGAACCCTATTTTATCTGTGGCGTTTTCCGCCCCGTGAACCGGGGCATGGTTGATAAGTCTTGATCGAGGACGATACAATGAGCAAAAAAAATAAACCCAAAACCCAACAGACCTCATCGCGCCAGTTGCCCTGGCTACTGGTGGCCGGGGCGCTGTTGTTGGTGGTTGGCGGCGGGCTGCTGCTGTGGCGCCCCACCGCGCCGGCCCCACCTGCCGCCGCGCCTGAGGTTTCGGGGGGACCCAAACTCAAGGTTGACCAGGCGGTGATCGATGAAGGCGATGTTAAAATTGACACGCCGGTACGGACCACCTTTCGCCTGAGTAATGTGGGCGATCAAACGCTGACCATCCTGGGTCAGCCGCAGGTCGAGTTGATCGAGGGCTGCTGACCGCCCCGCGCCGTCGTCAGTTCGACGACCATCGAGCCGGGCCAGGCGGCCTTTTTGACCATGGATTACATGATGCACGCCGGCATGGACGGTCCCCACGAGTTTCACGTGCGGGTCAAAACCAACGACCCGGCTGAACCGGAGCAAATCCTCATTGCCAAATCAAACTGGGTGCCTTGATGCGCTATGAGTTGACCCGCTTCATCTGGTTGAAGAGCCTGCTGAAAGCGCGGGCCTTCCAACCGGCGTTGATGCTGCTGACCCTGTTCTTTTTTGTACTGGCGATTCTGACCGGCTTGTTCGGCACGCCGGCCGGCAGCCGCAATTTCGGCATTATCTTTGTCTGGATCGTCTGGTGGGCGCTGCTGATCATCGTCATGGTGCCCTTCTTCGGGCGACTGTGGTGTACCATCTGTCCCATTCCCGGCCCGGGCGAATGGCTGCAGCGCCGCGGTATCATCCACCGGGTACCGGGCCGGCTACGCACGCTGCGCTGGCGCTGGCCGCGGCGGCTACGCAATATCTGGCTGCAAAATTTCGGTTTTCTGGCCCTGGCCATCTTCAGCACGGTTATCCTCACCCGGCCCAGCGTCAGCGCCTGGGTGTTGTTGGCGATGATCTTGCTGGGGGTAATCTTGAGCATCCTATACGAAAACCGGGTCTTCTGCCGCTACGTTTGCCCGGTGGGCGGCTTTATTGGCCTTTATTCGCTCACCGCCAGTATCGAGTTGCGAGTAAAGGATGTGCAGGTATGCAAAAATCATACTACCAAAGATTGCATCGTCGGCACCCCGCACAGCTACGGCTGCCCGTGGGTGGTCTTTCCCGGCAACCTGGAACGGAACACCTACTGCGGTATGTGTACGGAGTGTCTCAAAGCCTGCCCCAAAGATAACGTCGCCATCAACCTGCGCCCCTTTGGAACCGATCTGCTGGTAGCCAAGGAACGCCGCCTGGACGAAGCCTACAAGGCGCTGATTATGCTGGCCTGCGCTCTGCTCTACAGCGCCGTCCTGCTGGGACCGTGGGGCTGGCTAAAAAATTGGGCCAATATGCAGTCGTTGTCCCACTGGGCCGTCTACGCCGCCGGCTTTCTGGCGATCAACCTGCTGCTCCTGCCCGGCCTCTTCTGGCTGACCGCTGCTGCCGCCCGCTCAGTGGCCCGGCTGCAAACGCCGGTCAAACGTCTCTTTGTGGATTACGCCTATAGCCTGGTCCCAATGGGGCTAACCGGTTGGATCGCCTTCAGCTTCAGCTTTGTCTTTGTCAACGGCTCGTATGCCGCCGCGGTGTTGAGCGACCCGTTTGGCTGGGGCTGGAACCTGTTTGGCACCCGCTCGGTGCCCTGGACGCCCCTGTGGCCGCAATTAACGGCAATCCTGCAAGTCGGGCTGCTGCTGGTGGGGCTGGTCTTCTCGGTGGTGACGGCCTACCGCATTGGCCGCCAACACACCCGCAGCGACGCCCAGGCCTGGCGCGGCGCGCTGCCGGTCTCGGGCTTTTTGGCCGGGGTCACCACCCTCTTCTTCTGGTTGTACCTGGGATGAACTCGACGCCTGAAATCTTGCCCCAACCGGCTCCCTCAAAACGCAGTGAGCGGTTGGCGTTGCTGGCTGTCGTCCTGATTCTGGTGGCCCTGCCCACGGCTGTGCTGGGTTACCAATATCTCCTTCGCCCGGCTCTAACCGGTATCCGTACCATCGAGGTGACGGCAGCGGCGCCGGAGGCGGGCGGCTTCCAACCGGACTCGATCCGGGTGGCCGCCGGCGAAACGGTGCGGCTGCGTTTCACGGTGCCGGATGTAACCCACGGCATTGCCATTGGGCCGGGCCTGGGCATCGACCTGGGTCACGTCGATCCGGGTGAGGTAAAGGAAGTTGAGGTCACCTTTGACCGGGCCGGGCGCTACACCATTTACTGCAATACCTGGTGCAGTCCCAACCATTGGCGGATGCGGGCGGCCATTGAGGTGTACGACCCGGCCAACCCCACCGCCCTGGTCACCGGCAATCCGTCTGACCCGGTGATTGAGTCGCTGGCGGCGCGGCAGGTGGATATTGACGCGCCCCACGAAGCCGGGGTTGTTCCGGCCGCAACTCCCTCGGCGGCCCGGGGGGCCGGCCTGGTGGCCCGGTTGGGATCGAGGCTGCCGCCCGAATTGGCCGACCTGGGGTGGCGGCGGAGTCACAGCCCGGTTGAAGGTTGGGAGCGGCTGGTCCAGGCCGGCCTGAGCGAGCCGGAGGCCTGGGATGCCGTGGCCTATTTATGGCTGGTCGATCTCGAACCGGAGGCAACCCAGGCGGCTGCATCTCTTTACGCCAAAAACTGCGCCGCCTGTCACGGTGAGGCCGGCGATGGTCAAGGCCCCGGCGCGGCTGCCCTGGCCGCCCAAGGCATGGGCCAACACGGTGATATGCAAATGAGTGCAGGCCCCACTGCTTTCAATGAGCCAGGGTCGATGTTGGGCGGGACCGGCGAGATTTATTACGCCAAACTGCGGCGGGGCGGCATGGGCACCGGCATGCCCGCTTTCGGCCCCATTTTTACCCCGGCTGAAACGTGGCAACTGGTCGATTATCTGTGGACGTTTGTTTTTGAAGCGAAAGCTGACTGACTACACCCCTTTTTACTGTCGCCTGCCCTCCAAGTGACTCATTAGCCCATTTGTGCTATAATAATCGACATAAGAATTGTTGGGCGCATTAATGTTAACTACAGCACACAGTCAGGCAAGGGGTCTGTCCAGAATTTTTGGTAAATAAGGTGACCGGCACTTTCGCCACAATTTCCAAGCCAAGATTAAGGCGATTTGACGGCAATTCCAAGCCAAGATGAGTTAGAAGTGCCGGTCACTTAAAAAATCGGACACACCCTCAGGCAAGCCATAATTTTACATTATCGAATAAATTTTGTATCATCATACTCGCACAAATTTTCTAGTGAGTGTTGATAAATGAGCAATTTACCTCTGTTTGATAAACCTAAAACGATTTCATCCGAGTTTGATCCCAATGCCGATGTTGTTGTTTATCATGGTGATACCAGCGATCTAATTGACACTATCCCCGATAATTATGTAAAACTCATTATCACTTCTCCCCCCTATAATTTAGGCAAATCTTACGAAGATCAAGTCTCAATAGATAACTATTTGGACACTCAGGCAAGAACCATCTCAAAAATGTATCGCATTTTGCATCCAGAGGGAAGTATCTGTTGGCAAGTGGGAAATTTCGTTCAGGATGGTGAGGTATTTCCGTTAGATATTTTTTACTACCGTATTTTTAAGGATTTGGGTTTGTCATTACGAAACCGTATTATCTGGCATTTTGGACACGGCCTACACGCCTCCAAAAGATTTTCTGGGCGGTATGAAACAATACTGTGGTTTACCAAGAGCCAGGATTATACGTTCAATTTAGATGCGGTTCGGGTTCCTTCAAAATATCCAGGCAAACGTCATTACAAAGGACCAAATAAAGGTAAACCATCGGGTAACCCAAAAGGAAAAAATCCCTCGGATGTGTGGGAAATATTGGCGCAAGAGTGGGAAGATTGTTTTTGGGAAATCCCAAATGTTAAGTCAAATCATCCTGAAAAAACAGCTCATCCCTGCCAATTTCCAGTTGAGTTGGTTGAACGGTGCGTATTAGCCTTGACAAACGAAGGGGATTGGGTTTTTGATCCCTATGCCGGCGTAGGGTCTACATTAATCGCCGCCATAAAAAATGACCGCCGTGCGATTGGGAGTGAAAAAGAGACAGAATATGTCAACGTTACCCACGAACGGTTGACCTCATTTTTTAACGGAACTTTGAGTCTAAGGCCAATAGGAAAACCTGTTCATAAGCCAACGGGACAAGAAAAAGTGTCACAGATTCCCACCGAATGGAAAAATGCCGCTCAGGAAAGACTTTTGGAGACGAAAGAGGATTATCAATGAGGATCGTTGGTATTTATTCATTCAACCGGGGAAGAGAAGTTATTGAGGCCAATTTCGCCGCCGAATTGCAGGAAATTAAAGATGTGATAGCTGGAGTAGACGCGACAGAACATAAAACAAAAGTGAGTCGAGAAAAGACAATGCCGGGTCGGATGTTGTATAAGCCTGGTTCATTGAACAAAGCTTTTAAGCGGGAATTTGGCGCGAGAGGTTGGAGAAATCACAAGATTGCGGCTGAATATCCTACAGAGTTTTACACACCGGATTATGAACGTCCTGAAACGGTCCGGGGTGCGTTTAGAGATATGGATTTTGTAAAAAATCGAGTTGGGGTGGAAGTTCAATTCGGTAAATATGCGTTCATGGTGTACAACGTCGCCGCCAAAATGACCATCTTTCATAACCGGGGCATTATTGATGTTGGTGTAGAGATTGTTCCGCTCAAGGAATTTGCCAATGGAATGTCAACGGGCGTCTCTTATTTTGAGCAGTTTGTTTGGGATTTGGAGCAGCGAGGCGTGGCGAATATCGATATACCTGTCTTGATTTTGGGCATTACGGCGTAGGTAGGCCAAAATGCACCCAACAAATCGTTGAGCAGATTAGCCCATTGAAGAATTTTGCGGGAGAACAGAAGGTCCAAAATGTCGACACAATCGTTTTCGACGCAATTTACTGTGATTAAAGCTTACCTATTGATCGGTCTCATTTTGGCGGCGCTGACCGGCTGCTCGCTGGAGTTGCCGGCCGGAGCGGAGTCATCGCCTGACCCGGCGGTCGCCGCTGCGCCGGCGCCGGCAGTTGATGCCGCGCTTCCCAGCAGCCTGGCCGACGAGCAGGCGGTGCTAACCAACCTGTACCGGCGGGCCAATCCGGCGGTCGTCAATATCGCCGCTTATGGCGGCCAACCCGGCCTGCCCCAGGCGACGCCGGGCGGTTCCCCGGGAGCCGGACCGAGCCAGGGTTCCGGCTTTGTGTACGATCAAACCGGTCACATTGTAACCAACGCCCACGTGGTGAATGGGGCTGCAGAAATCGAGATCAGTTTTACGGATGGCAGCATCTATGAAGCAGCGTTGGTGGGACTCGACCCGCACAGCGACCTGGCCGTGCTGAAAGTAACTCAACTACCGGCCGGGGTTACGGCGCTGCCCCTGGGCAAAATGGATGAGTTGGCCGTGGGCCAAACCGTGGTGGCAATTGGCAATCCTTTTGGCCTGGAAGGCACTCTGACCCGGGGCATCATCAGCGCCCTGGGCCGGACCATTCCGGCGTTGACCCCATTTTCCATTCCCCACGCCATCCAAACCGACGCGGCCATCAATCCCGGCAACTCCGGCGGCCCCCTCCTCGACCTGCAAGGCCGGGTCATCGGGGTCAATGCCCAGGGGGTCACCAGCAATGAAGGGGTCAACAGCGGCGTCAGCCTGGCCATCCCGGTTGACATCGTCCAGCGGGTGGTGCCGGCGTTGATCGAAACCGGGCGTTACGACTGGGCCTGGTTGGGGGTTACCGCCGGTGATAATGTAACCCCGGCGCTGGCCAGAGCGATGAACCTGCCAGTGAACAGCGGGGCTTACGTGGTCCAGGTGGCCCCCGGCGGCCCGGCCGACCAGGCCGGCCTGCGTGGGGCCAACAATAGGGTGATGGTCAACGGCCGGCCGGTCGAAGTGGGCGGCGACGTGATCACCGCTATCGGCGGGCAACCGGTTCGCTCGTCGGATGATTTGCTAACCTACATCGCCGTCCAGACTCGTCCGGGCCAGGAGGTTAGCCTGACGGTCATCCGCAACGGCGCCAGCCAGGAGGTTTCGGTGCGGCTGGGCGCCCGGCCGTAAGAGCAAAGTTTTGGACACGGATTTCACAGATTCACACGGATTTCTCTTTAAATTTTTTACATAATCCGTGAAATCCATACACTTCGCGGTCCGTGTCCGCTGGTGAACAAGAAAGTTAAAGTGTCGGTCACTTGCTTTATGACATTTGTCGCAGTTATTCGGGACAAATGTCACTTTTTCCTTCTGCCAAATTGACCTATGATTGAGGCTGAAGTTGAGCAGTTATCCCCAAAGGAGTCAATTCGTGTTTAGGTTACAGCATCGCCGTACTTGAACATCACTTGAATGCGCCGGTTGGCGCTTTCAAGCGATCAAACTGCATACGTCAGCGGGCGGTGGTGTAACTCCTCCGCTCTAAACTTAGGCGTGGTGTGTCCTCCTGTGCCGCAGCTGGCGTATGCCGGCTGCGTTTTTTTTTATCAATCCATCATTGATTCAAGGAGGTAATACACTATGTCCGACAAAGTTACTCGCTTCTTTGCCTCGCGATGGGGCATCATTCTGGCCGGGGCTGTGATTGGGGTTCTGGCCGCTTTTCTGCAAAAATTCGGCAATCCGCCCAATATGGGCATCTGCGTGGCCTGTTTTGAGCGGGACATCGCCGGCGCGCTGGGATTGCATCGAGCCAGCGTGGTGCAATACATCCGGCCAGAAATCATCGGCTTTGTGCTGGGGGCGATGATTGCCGCCTATGCCTTCCGTGAATTCAGGGCGTGCGCCGGTTCGGCCCCGATTGTTCGCTTTGTGTTGGGCATATTAGCGATGATCGGGGCTTTGGCTTTTTTGGGCTGTCCCTGGCGGGCGCTGCTGCGACTGGCCGGCGGCGACCTGAACGCCATCCTGGGGCTGGCCGGTTTGACCGTCGGCATTACCATCGGGGTGCAATTCCTCAAATCGGGCTACAACCTGGGCCGCTCTTACAAAACTTACCCGGCCGTAGGTTGGATGATGCCGGCCATTATGTTTGGGTTGCTGCTGCTGGCTATCTTCCAACCCCAATTCAGTGAAGGCGGCCCGATTTTTGCCAGTGAAAAAGGCCCCGGCTCTATGCACGCCCTGTTGGGGCTGTCGCTGGCTGCCGGGCTGATCATCGGTTTTGTGGCCCAGCGTACCCGCTTTTGCACCATGGGCTCCATTCGTGACGTCATCCTGATGCGAGATTATCACCTGATCAGCGGTGTTGGGGCGCTGCTGGTGGCCGCCTTTGCCACCAACCTCATTTTGGGACAGGTAAATTTTGGCCTCTTTGGCCAGCCGGTGGCGCACAGCAGCCACCTGTGGAATTTTTTGGGGATGGTTCTGGCCGGGCTGGCCTTTGCGCTGGCCGGGGGGTGTCCGGGCCGGCAACTCTTTCTGGCTGGCGAAGGGGATGGCGACGCGGCCGTGTTTGTAGTGGGCATGATCACCGGGGCGGGCCTGGCCCATAACTTTAGCCTGGCCGCCTCGCCGGACAACGTCGCCGAAGGCATAGTGGGCGGGCTTTCGCCGTATGGCATGATCGCCATTGGATTGGGATTGGTGGCCTGCCTGGTCATCGGCTTTACGATGCGGGAAAAAATCGAGTTAGAGGTAGTAAAAGAAACGCCGCTATCGGCAACTGCCGGCAAGTAAGTTGGTCAAAAAACAGTTCCAAGAAACGGAGAATAAAAAATGGCTAAAAAAGTAGACGCGCGCGGTCTTTCTTGTCCTCAGCCGGTTATCCTGGCTACCAGAGCTATCGAAAGCGGCGACTTTCCCGTTGAGGTTTGGGTAGAAACCGTAACCTCGCGCGAAAACGTGCGCCGGATGGCCGAAAGCAAAAAATGCCGGGTGCAAATTGAAGAAATTGATGATGAATTCAAGCTAATAATTACGCGTTGAGAAAGAGCAAGCATATTGGCAACGGACAACTACATCTACTTTGACAACGCGGCCACCTCCTGGCCCAAGCCACCGGGTGTAGCCGCGGCAATGACCCATTTTCTCGCTGAGGTCGGGGCCAATCCTGGCCGCTCGGCGCATCGTCGGGCCGTAGAATCGGGCCGGATTGTATATGAGGCCCGGGAAACCCTGGCCGAGCTGTTTAACGTAGCCGACCCGCTGCGCATCGTTTTTGGGGCCAATGTAACCGAAGCCCTTAACCTGGCTCTGCGGGGTTTACTCCGGCCTGGCGATCATGTCATCACCAGCGGGATGGAACATAACTCGGTGATGCGGCCTCTGCGCGCTTTGGAACGGCAAGGCGTGGAGGTAACAGTTGTGCCGTGCTCACCGGCCGGCTGCCTTGATCCGGCGGATGTAGCAACGGCTATCCGGGCCAACACGGTAATGATAGCTTTGAACCAGGCCTCTAATGTAGTCGGTACCCTGCTGCCGGTGGCCGAAGCGGGCCGCATCGCCCGCCAACACAATCTGCTGCTGCTGGTCGATGCGGCTCAAACCGGTGGAGCCTACCCGGTCGATCTGGAGGCCGACAAGATTGACCTGCTGGCCTTTACCGGCCACAAGTCACTGTACGGGCCGATGGGTACCGGTGGGTTAGTGATCGGCGAGCGGGTTGACCTGGCCAGATTGAATCCCCTCAAGCGTGGCGGCACCGGCAGCCGGTCGGAGTTGGAAGAGCAGCCTGAATTTCTGCCCGACATCTGTGAAAGCGGCACACCCAACGCAGTCGGACTGGCCGGGTTGAGAGCCGGGGTCCGCTGGGTACTGGCCAAAGGCGTCGAAAATATACGCGCCCATGAGCTTGAACTGAGCCAGCGGTTGATTGATGGCTTGCAAGAAATCGCCGGGGTGATCGTTTATGGCCCCCGGCAGGCTAACCGCCAGACTGCCACCATCTCATTCAACATCGAGGGAATGTCTCCGGCGGAAGTTGGGCTGCGGTTAGACGATGAGTATGGCATCTTATGCCGGGTGGGGCTCCATTGCGCCCCGGCGGCGCACAAGAGCCTGGGTACCTTTCCGGTGGGGACGGTTCGGTTTGGTTTGGGCGCATTCAACACGATGGCCGAGGTGAACATCGCCCTGGAAGCAGTTCGCCGGTTGGCTCAGGAGGAGCGATGAGCCAACACCAGTATGCGGTTATCATCGTCTACTCTACCAACCACGCCATGCGGCTCGAAAAACTACTGCAAAAACAAGGGCTGACCTGCAAAATGATTCCCGTGCCGCGGCACATCAGCTCCGACTGCGGGGTGTGTATCCGGATCGACCAGGCCGATATTGAAACAGCCAGGCAAGTCATCGCAGCCGCCCGGGTGGAGATAGAGGGAATTCACCAGATCCCGGATAGTACAGGCAGAGCAAATAAAAAGTAGGAGATACCCATATGGCAAAAGTAGTAGATGCTCGGGGACTGCCCTGTCCCCAACCCGTAATTTTGACCCGCAATGCTCTCCAAGAAAGCGATACAGTCACCACGATTGTGGATAACGACACGGCCCGGCAAAACGTTACCCGGATGGCGGAGAGCAGCGGCGCCACAGTTCAAACTCAAGTGGAAAGTGACGGCGTGTACCGCCTGCACATTAGCACCGTGGGAGTTGTACAGCCGGAAGTCAGCCCACAACCCGCTGCGGCCCCAATCGGCGGTCCCCTGGTGCTGGTCATCCCAAGCGAGTTCATGGGGCGGGGCGATGACGAATTGGGCCATATCCTCAGCCGGGGCTTCTTCCACACGCTGGGTGAAGTGAAGCCCCAACCCAACACGATCATCTTTTTTAACAGCGGAGTCAAGCTGGTCGTCGACGGGTCGCCAGTGCTGGAAGATCTACAAAGCTTAGGCGAGGCAGGCATTGCAATTTTGGCCTGCGGCACCTGTCTGGGACATTACGGTCTCAAGGAGAAAATTGCGGTGGGTGAAATCTCCAATATGTACACCATCGCCGAGACGATGTTGGGGGCCGGGAGAGTGGTCACCCTATAACCAATTTGGGATTTTAAGCCAATGGAGATGGAACATGGGTACGGCTAGTTGCACAATGCCTAGGTGGACTGGAGACAAACCGCTGCGGCTCACCCAGATGACTGCCGCGGCCGGCTGAGCGGCTAAATGGGGTCCAGAAGCCCTGGCGCAGGTCATGCGTCCACTCAAACAGATATTTGCCGGTATGGTAGACGACAGGCTACTCGTCGGGCTGGAGACGCCGGACGATGCCGCCGTGTACAAAATCAACGACGACACGGCTGTCATTTTCACCACCGATTTCTTCACCCCCATTGTTGACAACCCGGCTGAATACGGCGCGATAGCCGCCGCCAATGCTATGAGCGATGTATACGCGATGGGCGGAGAGGTGGTACTGGCGCTGAACGTGGCCGCCTTTCCGGCTGACATGCCGGTTGAAATTGCCGGTGAGATTCTCCGCGGCGGCGCAGAAAAAGTTCGGGAAGCAGGAGGCATCATTGCCGGAGGGCACACGGTTGACGCGCCCGAGCCGATATACGGTTTGGCCGTGATGGGACTGATCCGGCCTGATCGAGTCGCCACCAAGGGCAGCGCCCAATCCGGCGACATCTTGGTGCTGACCAAGCCGTTGGGGGTGGGGATAGTGACGACGGCGCTCAAAGCCGATCTGGCCGAGCCGCGCAGCCTGGCCGAGGCCGTTGCCTCAATGTTACACCTGAATCGGAACGCGGCCCAGGCGATGACGGCCGGCGTTTTCCATACCGCGACCGACATCACCGGTTTTGGCCTTTTAGGTCATGGCTGTGAGATTGCGGCGCGAAGTGGGGTCCGCCTACGTTTCAACTTTGAGGCGCTGCCCTTTGTCTACGGCGCTAAAGAACTGGCCCGGGCCTGGCTCTTCCCGGCTGGGGCCAACAAAAACGAGACGGCCTACCGGCCCTACGTTGCCTTTGCCGACCATATCCCCCTGGAAATGCAGATGTTGCTCTTCACCCCGGAAACTTCGGGGGGATTGCTGATTGCCCTGCCGCCTGACGAAGTGAAGAACTTCCGGTCCCGTTGCGCTGCCTTAAACCAATCCATGTGGATCGTGGGAGAAGTTTTAGCGGGAACAGGGCTTGAAGTCGCCTGAGAAGTTGCTCAAGGTTTTAGGAGCAACATATAGCCAGGCGGCTCTACAGCCGCTCATCGTTGCTAAATAATGAACGCTCCTCAAAAGAGGAACTTACTGATAGTCTCAGTAGATCCAATTTTTTGGTAGCAGAGGCATCCCTATGCCTCTGCGGGTGGGCATAGGGATGCCCATCTACGGCAATTTTGGATCTACTGAGACTCCAAATAAATAAGGGCCGGGCGCTTTGTATCTGTAAACGCCCGGCCCTTTAGTTCCGATGAAGTCTGCTAAAACTGGAGGGAACTACTCCATACAAGCTTCGTCATCATAACCCACAAAGGTGGCAAAGATGGCTTTGTCACTGCCGTTCAGGTTGAGATTTTGGCCGCACTGGTTCGAGGGTAAACAAACTCGATTGATGGTGATGAGGGCAAAGTGAGAGATGTGATACCCCTTATTGGAACCGGTACTGCTGGCGGTATTATAAATCGGCACCCGGATGGTTTTTCCTTCCAGATTGGCCAACTGCTGCTGCACGCCGGAAGAGTTACTAACCCCGGTGCTGCCAGAAACCCAGTCGCCTTGGTTGAGCCTGGTATTGGTTGGATCAGGGTTGAGGCCAGGAGGCGGGGTGAGACCCACAAAATCGTGCGTAGCCAAGCGGGGGTTAAACAGTTCCTCGATGATGTAACCGTTGCTATTGTCGCCGGGGTTCCAGTTCAACCAGCCAAAGTTACCTTCACCATCGCCTTCAAAGGCATCGATGGCCTGACCGGGCAGAGGATTAGCCGGGTTGTCAAAGATGCCGTCGTGGAAAGTAATCGGGTAAACCTCACAGGCCGGGCCAACTGCATCGCTACAGCCATCTCTGGCGCAGACAATGCGCATGGCCGTGTGGGCGTAGAAAGGAATAGGATCGGTCAGCCGGTTGGAGATAAAGGGCACGCCGAAGATTTGGGGCTGGTCGTAAAAGGCTTCGGCAATGAACATATTGTTGCTGGACAGTTCCCCACTCGAACCGGTTTTTAGAACGGTGCAGTTGAAACGATTGTTCTCAACCTTGAGTTTATCGGCCGCAACCTGGTAATTGCCCCCGCCCAGGCGAGTAGTCCGGCTCAGGCCATAAGTTTGGGCATAGTAGGCATAACCGGGCAGACCCGGATGGAGCACCAAATCATCCCGAGTAAACCATTGGGGGTGATTGGGATCATCGACGGTGCAGTCACAAGCCGGGTCAAATTCATACGGCACCCTGGGCGCGCCGCCCTGATATCGAACGCACGGATAGCCGGTGTCGGCGACCAGATGGGACATAATGACGCTGGAATTGGGGTTGTCGCCCAGGTATTCAAGCGGTAACTGCCGGGACAGGCTGGCGGTAGTATGGGATAATACTTTATCATAACCAATAATGGCCGGATTTCGGGTGGAGAAATCAAGCGTACCGGCCTTGACCGCATAGCGAACCGACTCCCGGTTGACGTTGGAAAGGACCAAATAGCCCCGGATGGCCCAACCGACTTCAAAGACCCCAATGAGCATCAAGATCAACAGCGGCGCGGCAATAGCCATCTCCACCAGGCTCTGGCCGCGTTGTCCCAATTTTGGACTCACTTTCTGTTTGATGTTCCTAAGCATAACTGACGGCTTGCTCCTTTCTGGCTGACGTCTCGAACTCTCCCGGCTATGTCTGCTGTTTTGCAGAACAAAATATCTTAGCTCTCCACTTTAAAAGACTGCTAATTTGAAAAAATGATGCTGGTACTTTGGTACTTTTTTGGATCAAACAGCATTTCTGAAGTATTTAGACCATATAGACATAAAAAACCAGCAGAGTATACCGGACTCCATTGCCTTTCTCAATACGACACATCCATTCTGCTGTAAGCCCAATCATTGCCGACGCAGGTGTTGGGGATGATTTCAGTTTGTTCCGAGCCGTCGCCTTTCATTTTCCAGATACCCCAACTGCCGGTGCGGGCGCTGCGAAAGATGATATCACCGTTGGGGGCATAGGTAGGTAAGGAATCGTGACCAGGCGCGGTGGTAAGCCGGCGCAGATTGCTGCCGTCAACATTAACCGCGTAAATGTCTACGTTGCCGCCGTCATCGCGGCTAAAAGCAATGGCGGCGCCATCGGGAGACCAGGCCGGAAAGGAATCGCTGCCGCCGTCGGTAATTCGTAGGGGATTACTGTCGTCCCGGTTTGAAATCCAGATGCCGGTTTTGCCATCCCGTCCGGAGCGGTAGACAATTCTCTGGCTGTCGGGTGACCAGTCAGCCTGCTCGCCGGGAATTTCAATACGAAACTGCTGCTCGTTGACCCCCGCGCCTAAAAAGTAAATGCGGTAATCGCCGCCGGGCCGGGCATCAAAGGCTACCATGGTGCCATCGGGCGATACGCTGGCCCAACGAGCCGAGGCCTGTTTCCAGGCATTACCCTGAAACAGCCTGAGCTGGTTAATACTGACCGGCAGCGGCGAAGCGCCCACGGCTACAATACCGTTGCTAATACCGTTGAAAACGTACTCAAGGCCATCGCGCCTTTGCCGGTCAACCCCCTCTTCGCCGTAAAAGAAAATAACGCCGCCGTCGGGACTCCAACCTGGCCCGGCCCCCCGGGTCACAATGAGCTGTTGGTTGTGACCGTTGGTATCGGCCACATAAATGTTGTGATGGTTGCCATCACATTTGGTGTAGGCCAGCCGGTAAAGCCGGTTCAAGTTGGAGACCGTCTCAGGTTCAGTTTCGGCATCTACAGCCGCCGGGTTGTCATCAATGATGAACACACCCAGGGCGTGTAATTTGCCTGCTACGTGAATTTCCAGCATCCAGTTTCCGGCAGGGAGCGGTTTGTTGCTGTTATTGATAAAATAGTTGAACATGCCGTTTTTCGGGCCGGTCCAGGGGCCGGCGCTTCTGGATACTTCCCGGTCGTTTAAATACCAGACTCGCTCCCAGGTATAATCAGGCGACATATTTTGATATTCAAAAAGGGCGTGAACCTGAGTGATGCCTTTGGAAAAGATAAGACCGGGGACAACGGGTTGGTTGTCCTCGGTTACGCCCAGGGCAAACGTGATTTCGCCGATTTCCGGCTCGCTGCGTTCCGCTGTCCCCTGGTCTTCGGTTTGGCCGGGCAGCGAGTCGCCGGTATTGTTTTGAGCATCGGCGGCCGGCTGGGCTTGAGTTGAGGAGGGCAGAGGGGCGACTGTGGCTGTTGGCGGGGGTATTTCCGGGACAGGTGTTGCTTCTACCTCAACCACTACCCCAACGGTGGGGGCAACAGCCATTGGCTCATTTGTTGGCCGGGTAACAGAAAAAGAAGCGCAGCCGGTAATTAAGACCGCGCTCAATAACAGCGCCTTTAACAAACTGGCTTGGCGATGAATGTAAGCGGTTGATTGCTTACAGTTACTCATTGATTGCTCCATATCAACTGGGGAGGATGGGTCACAATAACGCGATACTATTTACAACTTTTCAAGTTTAAATAGGGAGCAGCTCTTAGAGCTGCTCCCTACATTACACGCTTACTTCCAGGCGAGATGGCTAGGGGCGTCCACCGCCGCGGCCGCCTTGATTGCCACCGCCGCCGTTGCCTGCACTGCCACCAGGACCACCGGCGTCACTGGGCCGACCCACTGCGCCGTTGCCGCCACCGTTGCCGTCACCGGCGCGGCCATTGCTGCCGTCTTCACCGCCGCCGCCGGGGCCGGCAAAGTTTCCAGGGGAAACGCCTGCGGGCGGACCGGCATGGTCAGGCCGTCCGCCTACTCCGGCAGGCGGACCGGCATGTTCGGGCGGACCAGCATCTTCGCTGCCTTCCAACTCGGTCTCTTCTTCCACATCATCTCCGTTGCGGTTTTCAGGCCAGCTTTTCACTCTACCGCCAATAGAGCCGGGGTGAATGCCGTTCTCTTTTAGCACGTTGCCCCAGCCAGATTCGTGGGCGGCTTGCAACAGTTCCTCTTCGCTCATACCGGTCATGTCGGCAAAGAAGTAGGCAAAGGCAATTTCGCCAAAGCCGTAGCCTTCTTCATGCAGAGAGAATACTTCCTCATAATCCACCTCAAAGAAGCTGGCTAACGCGCTGGCCACCGGATGCTGCATGGTACCGTCGTCAATACCATCGCTATCATCCGTGTCACCGTTCGTGTCGCCATCCGTGCCATCATCTGTGCCGTCGCCGGCGTCGCCATCTGTATCACCATTAGCCCCAGACATTACCGTACCCAGATTGTAGCCTCTGCCGGCATCTTCCTCTTCGTCCAGGTCAAGCGTTTCACCTAGCGAAGCGTTCTCTTCTTGAGCGCCTTCTTGCAATGGCGGGGCCGCCTGGGCCACAGAAACAATACTTAACAATAAGATAGTAGATAATGTGAGAATAAACTTAATCTTTTTGAGTAACATTTTGTAAACTCCTTTTAGAAAAATAATAGTTTATACCCGATTTATACTTTTAATAAGGATATGCCAACCCCAACACTTGGAGCAATGCCACCAAGTCGCCTGACCGCCTGGAATAGAGAAGAAGCGTTGATTAGAATCTGCTATGGGCAGCCATTTTTCAGTGTTGGGACAGAAACCTACAAGTGAATGAGATTTGCCTTTTGCATTTGTCGTATCGGTACCATTTTGGTCATCTTGGCTACTCTCTGTTTTTTCTACAACTCTTATTCTTTCCGGTTTAGTTAAAAAAGTCATCAGGTTAACCTCGATTTGTTGTGGTTGTTACCTGCCACGACGGCCATCACCGCCTCCATAACCACCACCGCTGCCCTGGCCGCCGCCGCCGCCGCTGCCGCCACCGCCAAAAAAATTGCCAGGGGCATTGCCCGGTTTTTGAGGTTGTTCCTTTTGGCCCGGCTGGCCTTGGGCCTCATCGGGCAGGCCATTGCTTCGGCCGGGATTATCTTCATCATATCCATCGGGGTCGTTACCGTGGCCCCGATCAAGGTCGCCATTCCGGGGCGGGGTCTCACCGTTGTCTTCATTATCAAGATCAGGCTGTTTATGCTCACCCTCGTGCGCCGGAGTCTCGTGTGCGGTAGGGGGTTGTTCATCAGCAGCAGCTTTGGGTTCCGAGCCGGGTTCAGGCGTTGCGGTTAAAGCTAACTCCGGCAACGAAATTGTTTCGCCGAGCGAGCTTGCGGGAGAAACCGTAGCTGTTTTTGGCGGAGACAACACATCGCCTTTTGAAGCGGGGGTTCGCGGCGGCGCGGTAGCGGTTACGGGGGTTGTGGCCGTAGGGCTTATATCCGGCGGTTCTGAGCTGTCTGTGGTTTCTAGCTGCGGGGCTGAGGCCGGTATTTCTGTAGCGGTTGGCTGGGGCGTGTTATCAAATTCTGGTGTATTCAAAACGGTAACGGCCAGCAGCGATAGCCCTACCCCGGCGCCTATGGTTGCGGCTGCAATACTCAGCCCGATAACCCACAACTTTGATAACCCCCCAATGATGGATGAGCCTGTGGCCGCGCCAACTCCAAACCAGGCGATCAATTGCGCCACAAAAGCAGCCTGGGCTGCCACGCTGGGCTGAAAACTAATCTGGGTAAACTGCTGCCCCAGCCCCAGCAACTCGTGCAGTTCAGCGGCCTCGGCCGGAAGCGTGACTTCCTGGCCCTGAAGCAGGCGGTCAAGTTGTTCAGAAAAGAGACCGGCCAGTTGCTGTTCGTTCATGAGGTTCCCTCTGCCTTGACCTCTTTTTGCAGACGGCGCATTGCCCGTAGGAGTACAACGCTCACCGTCTTTTCCTTTAAATCCATAATTTGGCTAATTTCTTTATTACTCAAGCGGCCGGCAAATTTTAGACTGATAACTTCACGATCCCGCTCACTGAGCTGCGCCAAACCTTGTAATAACTGGCTAATTTGTTCATGCCGGATCAACTCCGTTTCCGGCAGGGCTTCGGCGGTAATCAGATCAGCCGGCAACTCTTCGCCGATCTCCCAACCGGCCCGGCGCTGGCGGGTGCGATAATAATTAGCCAGCGCATTATGGGCAATTCGAAAGAGCCAGGTTGAAAAGGCGCCTTTACCGGCGTCAAACTGGGCGCGGTGAGCATATGCTTTTTCAAAAACAACCCCCACCAAATCTTCGGCGTCCTCCTGCGCATCAACCCGGTAGCGCACATAGTTGTAAATTCGCGCGTAGTATTGGCGGAAGAGTTCAGCAAAATCCAACTCTGCCGAAGGGGCGCAGTTATTATCCTGCGTCGGTCCTTCAGTGTCGATAGTGACGATTAATGGTAAGATCAGCAATCCACCTGGGCCCAGATAAAAGATGCTTTAATAAGTAATACACCGGTTCCTCAATTTTACTACATTATTGGCCAAAATTCGGGCGATCTTTTGATAACCGGAGGTAGTTGAAGTACAAGAAGCGCCACTGCTCCGCTTATATATCAGCTTAACCCAACTCAAGCCAGTGGACTATTCTGCGAAGATTTCGAGATTTGTGGTCAGGCTTGCTTTGTGCCACAATATCGTTGGTTAAACTTATCAATAACTCTTGCAATCGAAATTGCAGCTTATGACTTCTCAACAAATTACGTTACCGATCATTGGGATGACTTGCGCAAACTGCGCCGCCACCATCGAGCGAAATGTCAACAAGGTCGAGGGGGTAGCTGCGGCTGTGGTCAACCTTGGCGCCGATCAGGTCACGGTAACCTATGATCCCCAGGTCACGACCCTGGCCGAGATCGTCGCCCGGATCGAGCGGGCCGGCTACGGCGTGGTGCAAGGCGACGGGCCGGAGACCCTGGTCGATGCTGCAGCCCGCGCCCGTGAAACCATCCGGCAGAGCCGCCAACTGCTGGCTGGTCTCTTCTTTACTTTTCTGATCTTTCTCATTGCCCACAACTGGCTGATGTTATTTCTAACTGTGCACGGCTTCGATTCGTTGGACAACTGGGTTTATCCACCCTGGGTCAACTTCGCCCTGTTGATCCTGGCGACACCGGTCCAATTCTACACCGGCCGGGATTACTACGTGGGCGCCTACAAAAGCCTGCGCAACAGATCGGCCAATATGGATGTGCTGGTAGCCCTGGGATCGTCGGTAGCTTATTTCTATTCGGTGATTGTGACCATTGGCCTGCTGAATGCGCCGACCTACTTTGAAACCTCGGCGATGATCATCACCCTGATCAAAATCGGCAAACTGCTGGAGGTTCGGGCTAAAGGCAAAACCAGTGAAGCCATCAAATCACTCATCCAACTGCAAGCCAAAACTGCCCGGGTAGCTCGCCACGGCGTGGAGATTGACATTCCGGCCGACGAGGTACAGCCTGGCGACGTGGTCATCGTCCGGCCCGGCGAAAAAATCCCGGTTGATGGGCTGGTGCTGAGCGGCCAGTCGGCGGTGGATGAGTCGATGTTGACCGGGGAGAGCCTGCCGGTGGACAAGCAGGCCGGCGACGAAGTCATCGGGGCCACGCTCAACCAGCAGGGTCTGCTCAAAATCAAGGCGACCAAAGTTGGTCAGGCCACGGCGCTGGCTCAAATTGTGCGGCTGGTGGAACAGGCCCAGGGTTCCAAAGCCCCAATTCAAGCCACCGCGGATAAGGTCGCAGCGATCTTTGTGCCGCTGGTCATGATCATTGCCGGCTTAACCTTCTTTGTCTGGCTGGCCAGTGGGGCCAGTTTCACTACCGCCCTGGTCCGCCTGGTGGCGGTGCTGCTAATTGCCTGTCCCTGCGCCCTGGGGCTGGCCACACCCACGGCCATCGTAGTCGGGATGGGCAAGGGCGCCAACCACGGCATTCTGTTCAAAAACAGTACGGCGCTTGAGTTGGCTCACAAGCTGACTACCATCGTATTTGACAAAACCGGCACTTTGACCAAAGGCGCGCCGAGCGTCACATCAATTAACAATGAACAATTAACAATCAGTAATGACAAAATTAAGACTGATTTACCAATACTTACCGAAGACTCACGACGTATTTTACAACTCGCTGCATCGGCTGAACGGGGCTCGGAGCATCCGTTAGGGCAGGCCATTGTTCAGGCGGCGCGGGATCGAGAATTGACGTTGGGTGAGCTGGAAAATTTTGAGGCGATTGCCGGTCACGGGGTCGTGGCCAGAGTCGACGGACACGAAGTGCTGCTGGGCAATCTGCGCCTGTTGGAAAGTCGGAACGTGTTCCTCAACGGCCTTGAACCACAGGCTCAACGGCTGCAAGCTGAGGCCAAAACTACGATGTGGGTCGCCGTGGATGGTCAGGCCAGAGCCGTCATTGGGATTGCCGAGACGCTCAAGGAGGAAGCTGCCGAGGCCATTCAGGCCCTGGCCACCCTGAATTTAGCGGTGCTGATGATGACCGGCGACAATCGGGCGACCGCTCAAGCCATTGCGGCAGAGGTCGGCCTGGCGCAGGCGCTGGCCGAGGTGCGGCCGGGCGACAAGTCGGCTCGGATCGCCCAACTCCAACAGGACGGTCAACTTACGGCGATGGTCGGCGACGGCATCAATGATGCCCCGGCTCTGGCCCAGGCCGACGTCGGCGTCGCCCTGGGCACGGGCACGGATGTGGCCATGGAAACCGCCGATATTACCCTCATCAGCGGCGATCTGCGCGGCGTGGCCCGGGCCATTCGGCTCAGCCGGGCCACCATGCGGGCCATCAAGCAAAACCTGTTTTGGGCCTTTGCCTACAATGTGGTCCTGATTCCCGTCGCCGCCGGGGGGCTGGCCCTCTTGTGGCCCGGCCTGCCGGTTTACCTGCGCGAACTGCACCCGGTCTTTGCCGCCCTGGCCATGGCCTTCAGCTCGGTGACGGTGGTCAGCAACAGCCTGCGGCTGCGGCGGGTCAATGTTGAAGGGTAAGGTTTGGTGGCGGGCTGGCGTCAAAAATGGATAGATAGATGGTTGGATGTCAATGATTTAACCAACCAACCAACCACCCAACCGCCTAACCACCTAACCACCAAATCAACTTCAAAGGAGACGCCGATGAGCATATTAAAAAACCTTAAAAAAGTCATTACCGGTCAGTCCGCACAACCGGCGGACGACACCCCGGCCGAACCGGAAGCAATGTCAGCCTCGTTTTACATCGACACTATTGAAGCCGAGCGGGTGGAGAAAGATCGATTTTTTCGGGCCAGCCCCTACAGCCCCCTTGAAGACCGCTCGAGCTTTACCGGCTTGAACTACTACCCGCCTGATCCGGCCTGGCGCTTTGAATTGCCCCTGCAGGCGGCTGAGCAGGTCGAGGAACTGACCATCCAAACCAGCACCGGCGATGCGCAGACCTATTACCGCGCCGGTACGATCGAGTTTGAGGTCGAAGGGCAGGCGGCCCGGTTGGCGGTCTACAAATCGCCCCACCACGATGAACCATTCATCCCCTTCCGCGACGCCACCAGCGGCCAGGAGACTTACGGGGCCGGCCGCTATCTGGAGCCGGTAGAGTTGGCCGCCGGCCAACTGCTCGTCGATTTCAACCTGGCCTACAATCCCTACTGCGCCTACTCCGAGCATTACTCCTGCCCGCTGCCGCCGTTCGAGAACTGGCTCAAGGTGTCGATTCCAGCCGGGGAAAAGGCATACGAAGAGCCTGATCCTACAGATCGAGATTGATCAGAAACCAAAAAAGCGACCGGCACGTTTCGCTAACTGGAATGTCTAAGTGCCGGTCACTTTTATGGTCGGCAAGCAGCCGGGACGCGACCTAATTGCGCAAAATAACGGGTAAGTAGACGGAGTTGCCGGTAGGCGATGGGTTGACCGATGAGCCGCCAGACCAGAAACCCCCAATCAGACTGAAATTGGTGCTCGTATGCCCCAGCCCACCCTCGGCCTGGCCGATGCTGCCGGTCAGGTTATAGCTGGCGCTGGTACTCTGAGCGCCCCCCCCACTTATGCTGTGCCGACTTAGATCGAAATTGGCGCTGCTTTGAGCCAGAGCGATGGAGCCCCCCAGCAGCAAGACCATAGCAACCAGGCTTGTAACCAGATATAATTTCATCGCTTCCTCCTACTGGACCACCACAAACATAGTGATAACGCCGCTATCTTCGGTGAGGGGTTCCATAGCCTTGCCGATGGCGCGGCCAAAACATTGTTCTACGCCCTCGCAGCGCATGGCGTGGCCCGGCGTTGAGCTGGCCACCAGCAGATCGCCGGGCTGGATCGCCCCATTTTCTGTGGTGGCCTTCACCGGCACCTGGCCCACCAGCGCCAGCAGCGGCCGGTTGTCGGTGCGGATATCGGAGTCGATGTCGGTCAAATCGTTATTGTTCATCGTGATCGCCGGCTGGGTCGAGACCACCCCGACCACGTGGCTGGAGAAGGCGGCGCTGCTGCGGCGGAAATGGCCGGGCTGAAGCGGGTCGATCTCAACCACATCGCCCGGTTCCAGCGCTTCGGTCACGTCGATTCGTTCGGCCAGGTCGGCCCCTGCGCCGGTGTTGAAGCACGCCGTCGCCAGGCCGCAGTTATAGGAGCCGTCGGCAAAAACATTACCGGTGTTGGTCACTCTAAACTCTAAATCGGTGGTGCTTTCGATATCATTGGCCGCCAGCAGATTGCCCGCGCCGGTGTTGACAAAGAATCCCCCGTAGCCGGTAGCCGACTCGGTCCGGCCGAGGACGCCATAGTTGGCGCCGCTGGAATTGGTAGCATAGCCGTATACACCCCGGCCAACCGTAGAGGGGCTGGTCCCATAAACGCCGTAGTTAACGCCGCTGATCACGCCGATAGCGCCGTATACCCCGATACCGCCGGTGGAATAGCTCTCGCCCAGCACGCCATATACCGAACCGGTGCTGCCGCTGGCCCGGCCATAGACACCGGCGGCCCCGCCGCTGGTTGAGGTCACCTCGCCGGTAGTACCGTAGTTGACGCCGGTGGTCGTGCCGACATAGCCGGACACCCCCCGGCCCTGGCTGGAATAGCTCTGGCCAAAGACGCCGTAATTGGTCCCGCTGAGGGTGTTGGCCAGGCCAAACACGCCGTAACCGGCCGGCGCGGCGCTGATCCCCTGCACCCCAAAATTGGCGCCCGAGGCAGCGTTGCCATAACCGTATACGCCCGCGCCCCCGCTGGTGGATCTGCTTTCGCCGTAGACGCCGTAGTTCACCCCGGTCGAGTCGGCCAGGCCATACACGCCCCGGCCGGTGCTGTTGGCGTTGTAGCCCCACACGCCGGCTTTGGTGGCCGAGTTACTCTGGCCCAAGATACCGTAGCCGTCACCCAGGTGATTGCCCCAAACCCCGTAGCCGCTGGCCCCGGAACTCTGACCAAAAACGCCCGTGCCGCTGCCGCTGGCCGCGCTGGCCAGGCCGTAAACGCCATATCCGCCAGTGGAGGCGCTTTCGCCGCGCACGCCGGTAGCGCCGCCGCTGGCCGCGGTAGCCTGCCCAAACACGCCCCGGCCGGAGCTGCTGCTGCTGGAACCATAAAGACCGGCGGCGTTGGCCGTGGCGCCGGTAAAGATGCCCGACAGCGCCGGCGTATTCGCGCCTTGTACGACCGCGCCCGGCCGCAAGCCCAAAGCGTAGGGCGCAGCCGTAAGCTTCTGCCGGGGAGTGAGGGTTTCACTGCCGCTGCCACAGTTAACGGCAATTTCCAGGAACCGTTCCTCGCCGGTAAAAGGGCTGCTGCCAAAATCTGGCGCTACACTAAAATAACCATCATTCACCGCCACATTGTTGAGGGTTACGGTTGAGCCAATCTGCGCCCCGCCACTGGCCTGGTCGTACAATCTAAAGGTGAGGGTACAAGCCCCGTTCACCGGCCCGCCGGTGCCGTTTAGCCGGCCCTGGTAGGTGAAAGCCGTGCCCAAAACAGCCTGAGCTGTAAGCTCATCATCCGGTCCCTGGGCTGCTGCCTGTGGCAGTGACCCCATCAACAAGGCGACCCCCACGATGAGGAGCAGGCCCAACATAAAACGCACTCTTGATAAATTTCGCAGTTGCATAGTTGTTTGCCCCCTTTAAATCTGTAATAGTCACTGATGCTTTTTGGTATAAGATTCTGACAGTGCTGGTTAACTGTCCGCTCCTGACCCACTTTTTTAGCCCTGTTCAAGTTGGCAATTTTACGCTCACATGTTCGGCTCCTTTCCAGGCTGACCGGGGTCGATTTCAATCTGCCAACCGGTGACCTGCTGTAGAATCTCCCCAATCTGATTGAATGAACTGAAATAATGGATTTGCTTCGACTCAACCGACTCCAGCGATCCGCGCAGCGCCGGTTGATTGGGATGACCGGTGGTTGCTGTTTCGGTCCACACTCTCAGCACAAAAGCAAAGCGCAGTTTTGTCACAACACTCTCGTACGGTTTGGCTGCTGTTCTCAATGGATGGCCGTTCACCAGACAGGACCAATCGTTGCCAACAAGCATACCCTAAGGGTATCGGGGGAGTATCGGAAAACTCAAAGCACAGGGTAATTATTGTGACATACTATGAAGGGGGGTTACTTAAAAGGGGGCAATCAAGCCCGGTCTTTCGCCAGACTATTGTGACAAAATGAAGGGGCGGTCGCTCCGGCGGCGGGTGCGCAGGGGGAAACCGGCTTGAGCCAGCATCTCCATATCGCGCAGAATCGTCCGGCGGCTGACGCCGAGGGCCGCAGCCAGTTGATCGTCGGTGGGCGCGGCGCCCTGAACCGCCGCTTCGGTGAGCAGTCGTTGCAATCGATAATGCCGGCGGGCGGATTTGCCGGGAATCAACTCGTCTTCCGGGGCGTCCACCGTCCACTGGATGGCCACCAGCTCTGCCGCGGCCAGGGAACGGCCCAAGGGCGCGTCCTGGCGGGCCAAGGTGACCGAAATCTGGCGCGCCCTTTGGCTCAGACGGTCGTGAGCAACCAGAATGGCCCGGTTCAAAGGCACCCGCTCATAAAAACTGCGGCGTAAGTCGGCGTTGGCGATGGCTGTCGCCTGGCGTTGTAACTCGTCATAGGCTGCCCGCAGCACCTGCTGGGCCTCGGCCTGACGTTGCAGCCTGTCCAACAAACTGTACAGAGTCCACAGCCAGGCCTGGGGCAGTTCTCCCTGGGGCATACCCTGCTGAAAGGCTGACCAGCCCTGGCCAGCCAGGGCCTCAGCGCCGGCCTGTTCGCCCAGGGCCAGCCGGGCCAGGCCCAGACAGGACTCACTCTTGAGCCGGAGCAGGTCATTGTTCTGGGCCGTCCAGGTGATATGGGCGGCTTCCAGCAGAGGAACAGCCTGCGCCGGTTGGTCCAGTTCCACGTACAAAGCGCCCAAATCGTGCCGGGCGTAAGCCGCTTCAGTTTCCGCGCCGGTGGCCTGGGCGGCAGCCAGAGCCAACTCATAGTACCGCCTGGCTTCGGCCAGTTCGCCCCGGGCTTCGGCCACCAGCCCCAAGACATTGTGGGTTAGGCCGACGACGCGTCGCTCACCAACCGCCTCACATTCTTGGACCGCCTGCTCCAGGAGCAGGTCGGCTCGATCAAAATCGCCCAGCGCATAGGCGGCCAAACCCTGTTGTTGGCGGACAATGGCTGCGCCCAGCCGGTCGCCCAACGCCTCTTTCATCGCCAAGGCTTCGTCGGCCAGGGTTAACACCCGATCCCAGGCGCCCAGATAATAAAGACACCCCAGCATATTGGCCAGGGTGACTGAAGCACCCAAATGGTCGTGGAGCTGCTGGTAAACGGCCAACGCCTTTTCCAACCAGGTAATGGCCGACTCGAGCTGGCCCGTTTGCCGGGCCACAATGCCCAGGCCCCGCAAGGCATTGGCCTGGCGCGGTCGATCTTCGATTTGCCGGGCCTGCTCCAGGACGGTTTCAAAATAGCTTCTGGCTTCGCTGAATTTACCCTGCCGGGCGGCCAAATCGCCCAGGAGGAAAAAGGTTTCGAGCTGTTGGGACCTATCATCCAGTTGTCTGGCCAGCTCCAGAGCCTGGTTGAGATAAGTCGTTGCGGCGTCAATCTGGCCGGTCTGAGCCGCGGTGCGGCCTAATTGGAGCAGGATCTCCGTAGTTGAGCAGTTGTCGGCCAGAGCGCCCGCCTGCTCAAGGGCTTGAGCCAGCGCAGTTTCTTGCCTGGCCCGATTGCCGGTAACATCGCAAACCCGGGCCAGGGCCAGGAGAGTCTCGAGCCGGGTTGGCGTCGGCGTCGACGGCAGCAGGGTCAGAGCGCGGTCAAAAGCGGCTTCGGCCTCTTTGAAGGCAAATTCAGCCAGCTCCTGCTGTCCCACCTGGCAATATATAACCGCGGCGGCGGCGAACTCGCCGCCCTGATCGAGGTGGAAGGCGCGGCTTCGTAAATTATCAGGCTCAAGCTGGGCCAACTGCGCGGCGGCCCGGCGATGAAGTTGGAGTAGATTAGCCGGAATAATCCGGTTATAGATGGCGCGGTGAACCAGATCATGAGTAAAGGTGTAGCCGGTTTTGATCGGCTGGAGCAGGTGTTTGGCCTCCAGTTGCTCAGAGGCCTCAGCCAGCAGATAGGGGGGCAGGTCGGCCACAGCCGCCCACAGCCGGTAAGGAACTTCAGCGCCGATGACCGCCGCCGCTTCCAACGCCGCCTGGGCAGCTTTGGGCAACGTTTGCACGCGGGCCAGGATGGTATCACCGTGGGGTAACTTTCCGGCGGCGGCGCTGAACAATAGCTCCGTTATAAAAAAGGGATTGCCGCCGGTGCTGGCTAACACGGACTGCACTTCAGATTGCAAACTGGCCGGCAGCATCTGGGCGATATCCTGCTCGGCCAGGGGTTTCAGGGACACGGTTTTCAATTGGCCGGCTCGCTCCCATTGCTGGAGCGTGGCCCAGCCGGCCCCCTGTTCGATCTCAGGTCGCCGGTAGGCCAGCAGTACCAACAACCGGTATTGCGCCAGCATCGGCAGCAGCGTCTCAAGGGCGACCCACAAGGCCAGGTCAGCCCAATGAAGATCATCCAGAATCAGCACGTGGGGTTTAAAGTTAGACAGAGCCTTGAGCAATTCCCCAAGCGCTTGGTGGAAAAGTTGTCGGGCCTGTTGGGGGGGCAGCTCCGGCAGATCGGCCAGGCGGCGCCACGGTCCATGCAAAGGGGCCAGCCTGGCCGCAGTTTGGGGCGATAGGGCGCTCTCCATCAACGCGGCCCGCGGGCCGGTTAGAGCCGTTGCTAGCGCGTCAGCTAATGGTCCCAGGGGTGACGCCGCCGGCTGTTCGCTGGCCTTGCCGGTAACGACAGTGGCCCCACGCCAATGGGCGCTTTCGGCCACTGCTCGCAGCAAGCGACTCTTGCCAATCCCGGCTTCACCCTCGATGGCAATCAATTGGCCCTGTCCGGCTATGGCTGCCTCGACTGCCTCCAAGAGGACGGCTCGCTCCCGGATGCGCCCGACAAACGGTGTTCGCTCGGATGGAGGTGGGCTTGGGTCAGAAAGGGCCAGTTCTCGCCGGATGGCCTGCACCATCGCCTGGGTCTCAGGCATAGGGTCGATTCCCAGCTCTTGTTGGAGCAATTTTTGCAGGTATTGGTAATGGACCAGGGCCTCGTTGCGATGGCCCAGCCGGCCCAACAGGGCCAGGTAGGTCTGGTGGTTTTGCTCGCGCAGCGGTTCGGCCATAATCAGCCGCCGGGCGTAGCTGAGGGCCGCCAACAGATTAGACTGGCTCTGGTGGAACGCCGCCAACTGCTCCAGCGCATGCAGATATTGTTCGCGCAGATTGACCCGCTCGGTCAGAATCCAGTCGTCATAAATTTCCGGGACCAGGTCGCCGGCGTATAGTTCGATGGCCTGGCTTAAGTCGGCCGGGTTATTAGTATTAAGTAAGCGATTGAATTCCCAAACGTCAACCCACAGATCCGGCGCGGGTTTTAGCCATACTTTATCCGATTCAACCCACAGCCAGCCCTGGCCCAGCGCTTGCCGCAGGCGATAAAGCGTATCAGAAAAATTACGCCGCACTCGCTCCGGGGGCGTTTCTGGCCAGAGTAGGTCGGCCAGCACCTCACGCGGGTGGGGAGTTTTGGGATGAAGGGCCAGATAGGCCAACAGACTCTGGCCATAATTGCCGGGCAGACGGATGGACTGATGACCCTGCTCAACTCGCAGGCTGCCCAACAAATAGATGCGGCGGGTAGGGGTAGAGCCGGATTGATCAGTCTGCATAGGAATTCCCTCCAGTAACAAAAGAAAGTGATTAGGCTGACCGGCTTAAAATATTCTGGTGGCGAATAGTATGCTTGCTAACTTTGGCTGAAGCAAATCATCCGTAAACAATCAGCCCATTTCTCTTGATTTCGAAATCGGTTAAAGTGGCATTGCCTTCCTGATGGAACTGTGCTATAACCATAACCAAGCAGGGGTAAGCATGGCCAGGCAAGAAATCTTTCAGCAACTCAAACAACTGTTGGCTGAGCAGCCAGAAGTTCAATTTGCCTATCTCCACGGCTCATTTATCGAGGGGTTGGCCTTCAATGATGTTGACGTGGCCCTCTACGTGCAGCCTCTGCCTGCCGACCTGTTTGACTACACTATGACCCTCAGCGTGGCCTTGACGCGTCGCCTGCGCCTGCCGGTAGACATCCAGGTGCTCAACAATGCCCCGCTTGGCTTCCAACATCAAGTGTTGCAGGGGCAACTCCTGTTTAGCCGGAATGAATCCCAGTTAACCGACTACATCGAGGCCGTAGCCAATCAGTACACGGTTTTTGCCCATTACATTGCCGAATATTTGGAGGCGGTGACGACGTGAGCCGGAAGATACCCGGCCAGAAAAGCCAGAAAAGAAAAGTTGTCAGTTGTCAGTCAGTCAGTTGTCAGTCCGTAAATTTATGGTATGCTAACAGCAATACTTTTCAAATAAGGACGTGGTTAAAACCGCACCTGAAGGGCTACGCCGTGATGTCCGCCTACGCGGACAAAAGAAGCCGTCCACGCAGGTGGACGACTGGCTTTAGCCCTGAAGGAGCGATTTCAATCGCTTATTTGAAAAGCATTGAGGCTAACAGTCAACTTCAACCGGATAGCCCCGGTTTTCTTTTTGTTGGGAATGATCATGGTCAAGAAAAAACAACGCCGGCAAGGGTCGACCTTTTATCTGCTGACGCTCGGCTGCCCCAAAAACGTTTACGACAGCGAGGGCCTGAGCGAGTTGCTGCTGCAGGCCGATTTCAACAACACTACCGACCCCCGCCGGGCCGACGTGCTCATCGTCAACACCTGCGGCTTTTTGCAGGCGGCCAAAGCTGAGTCCATTGGCGCGTTGCAGGAGTTGGCGGCCGGTAAACGAAAAAACCAACTGCTCATTGCCGCCGGCTGTATGGTTCAGCGCATTGGCCGGGAAGTGACCGAACAGGTCAAAGGGTTGGATGGTCTCATCGGCACCCGGGCCTGGGCCGATATTGTGCCCTTTATCCAAAAACTGCGGGCCAACCACCGGCCCGCGCCCCTCTACCACCTGCCCGAAACCGGCGACACGCCGCTTGAAACCGTCGCCCTCAACCGGCAGCAGGTCGAGGTGGGTCGGGCCAGCGCCTACCTCAAAATCAGCGACGGCTGCTCGGCCCCGTGCGCCTTTTGCACCATTCCCAGTTTCAAGGGGCTGAATCGCAGCCGGCCTCGCGACCATATTTTGGCGGAAGGGCGCGGGCTGGCCCAGGCGGGCGTCAAAGAAATCATCCTCATTGCCCAGGATACCACCGCCTATGGCCGGGATTGGGGGGAGCTGGACGGATTACCCGGCCTGCTGGAGCAAATTACGGCCGCGGCCCCGGAAGTCAACTGGTTCCGGCTGATGTATGCCTACCCCGGCCACGCCAGCGAGCGGCTGATCGAGGTGATGGCGACTCACCCGCAGATCCTCCCCTACATCGACATGCCGCTGCAACACGGCCATCCCGACACGCTCAAACGGATGCGCCGGCCGCACAACGTCGATAAACTGCTGCGTTGGATCGAAAGCTACCGCCGGGCCATGCCCCAGGCCGTCTTGCGGACGACGTTTATCGTCGGCTATCCCGGCGAAACCGAAGCCGAATTTCAGGGTCTGCTTGATTTTATGGAAGCGGTCCAGTTCGACCGGGCCGGCGCTTTTGTCTTTTCGCCGGAGCCGGGCACGCCGGCCTTCGACCTGCCCGACCAAATCGAGGATGAGATCAAACAGGAGCGTTGGGAACGGCTGATGGCCTTTCAACAGCCTATTTCGCTCCGGCGCAACCAGCAGATGGTCGGCCAAACGCTGGCGGTGCTGGTGGACGGCGTCGGCGATGGCGTCAGCATTGCCCGCAGCTACCGCGACGCGCCGGAGATCGACGGCTATGTGGTGGTTGAAAAAGAGCTGCCCGTGGGCGAGCTGGCACCGGTGCTGGTCACCGGGGCAATGGAATACGATCTGATCGCCATACCAGCCAATGAGCCGATTTTGGTGCTGTAAAGTGCTGTAAAGCAACGACCTTCCAGGTTACTCTATCTATAGGTTCATATAAACCTCGGCCATACCCAATCTATGGCACGAGGCTGAAGCCGTCGTGCTAAGACAGCGAAGCCCTACTGGGCTAAAATTTTAGCTCGAAGAGCTTTGCCCTTTCAGAGCGACGGCTTTAGCGTAGCACCCTGTGGGTTAGCCTCGCTCATTAGCCTGGAACAGGGGGTTGCATGGTAAACCCATAGATAGAGCAGGTTAGGAAATCCAGGCCACCGCCACCACGCGGTGGCTTTTTGCTTTAGGAACAAATACCTATACCCCAAAGTATCGATGTACCATTGTTTTCTCCCCGCAGGTCACTTAAAATTTTGGCAACTATTCAACAAACAGGTGACCGGCACTTGTGAAGTGCCGGTCACCTGTCAGAAGGCGAGCAGATGATGCAGCAACGACAGAATTTTCAAAAACGCAGTTTGGCTTCATTCCTGGGCTTGATGGTTACCCTGTTGGCTGTCCCTGGAATTGCGCTGGCGGTCAATTTGCTGGTCAATGGCGCCTTTGAGAGCTTTCAAAATTACGGCGATCATACCTGGCGTGGTTTTCCAGAAAAATACGGCCAGGGCTGGACTCTGCACGTGATCAGCGAAGACGGTTTGCACTTTATGGATAGCGACACCTTTGGCCAGTTTGCCGCGGCGGTCTATGGGGTGGCGTATCTCAACTACCGGCTGGAGGGTACCTATGCTCAGGCTTTCGCCTCGCGGTACGGCTTTAATTTTGTTTTTTCCCAAACCGTCACGGTGCAAAATGGACGGGATTACGCCTTTGGCGGCAAAATGGTTTCCTTCTGGAAAGGGCCGGACAATGAATGGGATCATACCAAAATCCTCAAACGGATTGGCCTAGACCCCACCGGCGGCGCCAGTTACGATAGTCCCATGGTTGTTTGGACCGATTGGGATGGCGTCGATAATACCTGGACCAGCCCGGCCCTGGCCGTTACCGCCCAGAGCAACCAAGTAACGGCCTTCATTCAAGTGAACAACATCGGCGGCGATGTGGGGTCCGCCTATTTGAATAACGGTTATATCGATAACTTCAAGCTTGAACTGGCCCCCATCGCCAACCTGAATCTACCGGCTCAGGCCGCGCCCGGCAATGTCCCTGTTAGCTGGAGCGTAACGGTGCCGGATGCCGGCCCAATCTGGGAGTTATGGGGTTATGATGTGGAGTACAAGGATAGCCCCGGCGCAGCCTGGCAGGTGATCCAGAGCCACACCGGTCCGAACGGGCGCAATACCAGCTATCTGCTCAATGCCCAGGCCGGCAAAACGTATACTTTTCGCGTGCGGCCCTGGCAGCAAAAGAGCGGCGGCGGCGACCCGACCGTGACGGCTTTGCCCGGCGTGTGGAAGGAGAAAAGTGTTATCATTGGCCAGGCCATTGCCGGCCAGGTAACCACCCACGCCGGCCTGGGGCAGCCGGGCGTAACCGTGGCCATTAGCGGCACGGCCATCTCCACGGTATCCGGTAATGGCGGCAATTTCGTCCTGGCAACCGGGGCTGATGGAACCTTCTATGTTAAGGCCAACGATTTTGAGGGCTTTACCGCCCCGCCGGCCGCGGCGGCGACCACCACGGCCACCACGGTCGGCCGGTTGACCATCACGATGCGCCCGCCGGACGATGTGATCAGCAATTACGATTTTGAGGCCGGGCTGGTTGATTGGGACGTTAGCGGTGCAGCCAGCCTGTCCTCAGCAGAGGCTCATAGCGGCGCCGGGAGTTTGGCGTTAGGCGGCGGGGGTAGCGCGGCCCAAACCGGCATCGCTGCGGCGATGGATAGACCGCTTCTCTCCTTCTGGCACAGAAGTGAAGACGGCGGCAGTCTCACCGTTGAGTTTTTGGGTGAGTCGGCGCCGCTTCAAACCAGAACGGTCGACTCCAGCGGCAATTGGCAGCACGCCATCATCGAGTCCGGCCTGGGCGACAGTTACAACGGCCCGCTCGGCGTTCGGTTCAATCACGCCGCCGGAGCCGATGTTTTTGTCGATGAGGTAACCATTGCCAGCGGCCCGCGCAAAACATTTCTGCCGCTCATCATCGGCAATTGATGGTCGCCGCCAAGCAATTCTCTTCAACCATCAAACCCAAAATTGAATAGCGACAGCATATGGTACATCACAATCCCGACACTGGTGGCCAGGTTCAGGCTGCGCGCCCGCGGATTTTTCATTGGGATCGTGGCGCAAGCGTTTGGGTTGGCTTTGAGCAGCCACTCCGGCAAACCGGCGTCCTCGCGGCCAAAGAGAAAACTGTCGCCGGGTTGGGGCTGAATTTCGGTGTAGGGCCGCCTGACTTTGGTTGTGAGCAGATGAGTGTGCGCCATATCGAGCTGAGTCAAATAGGCTGCCCGGTCGGGGATGTGCTCAATCCGGACAAACTCCCAGTAATCCAGGCCCGCCCGCTTCAGATAGCGACTATTCAGGGCAAAACCAGGCTCACCCACAATCACCAGTTCTATGCCAGTGGCCGCGCACAAACGGGCGATATTGCCGGTATTCTGGGGTATCTGAGGTTCCACTAAAACAACCTTGAACATAACTGTATCGAATTGCCGAGCTTCTGGTCGCCATCCAAGCTGCAAGCGGCTCTTTGAATCAGATACGATTGACGTCGTGAGAGTAACTTTCGCGAATACCGGCCGGGGTAATCTCCACGAACTCGGCATTGGCTTGCAGTTGCTCAATGGTGCAAGCGCCGCCGTAACTCAGGCCGGAACGCAAGCCACCAACTAACTGGTAAAGCAGCTCAGCCACGAGACCGCGATAGGGCACTACGGCCTCAACCCCCTCGGGCACCACTTTGTCCCAATCTTCCTGACTCTCGGCGCTTTCTTCCTCGCCCTGCTCCACGGCCTTGCGGCCCATGGCTGCGCCCAGCGAGGCCATGCCCCGCACCACCTTGAACTTTTGGCCATTGCGGATCACCGTGGCCCCGGGCGCTTCCTCACAACCGGCAAAGAGACCGCCGATCATCACCGTCGAGGCGCCGGCAGCCAAAGCCTTCACCATATCGCCGGAAACCTTGATCCCCCCATCGGCAATGAGCGGGATATTGCGCCCGCTCTCGACTATCCCCGCCACACTGTCCATAATAGCTGTCAGTTGGGGCACGCCAAAACCGGTAACTATGCGAGTGGTACAAATGGAGCCAGGCCCCACGCCAACCTTGATGGCGTCGGCGCCGGCCTCGGTCAGGTCGCGCGCTCCGTCTTTGGAGGCAACATTACCGGCCACAATCTGGGCCTCGGGAAAATTCTGCCGCAAATCTTTGACAATCTGAATACAGTGATCGGCATGGCCGTGGGCAATGTCGACCACTAACAAGTCGGCCCCGGCCGCCAGCAGCGCCTCGGCTCGCTCCAGATCATTGGGGCGAACCCCAATCGCTGCGCCAACGCGTAAGCGGCCGCGCTCATCTTTGGTGGCATTGGGAAAGTATTGCTGCTTGACCACATCCTGGGCGGTAATCAGCCCCACCAGGTAGCCCTTTTCGTCAACAACCGGCAGCTTCTCCAGCCGGTGCCTGTGCAGCAAGGTCTTGGCCTCTTCAAAAGTGGTATCCGGACTCGCCGTGATGATCTGGTTGGGCCGGGTCATCACCGAGCCAACCAGGGCTTGGTCGTCGGGCGCCAATAGAACGTCGCGCTGGGTAATCAGGCCGATCAATTCTTCGCCGCCATTGGTCACAACCAGACCACCCACGTCGTGTAGTTTCATCAGCCGTCTCGCTTCGGCAATGGTGGCATCCTGGTTAATGGCGTAAGGGTCTTGAACCATAAAACCTTCAGCCCGTTTTACTCGACTTACATGGCGTACCTGGGCTTCGATGGTCATAAAGCGATGGATGATCCCGATGCCGCCGGCGCGGGCCATGGCTATGGCCATCGGAGCCTCGGTAACTGTATCCATGTTGGCGCTGACAATAGGCACATGCAAACGGATTGTGGGGGTCAACCAAGTTGAGGTGTCAACGTCTCGCCGGGAAGTAATGGCCGAGCGCTTGGGTACCAGCAACACATCATCAAAGGTAAGCCCTTTGGTTGAACGAATTATCATTGCTCCTCCCTGTTGTTGGATTAACAAGTTTAATTGCACCAGGTATTTTACCCCACCTCTACCTTTAGAGCAATCAGATCTAAAAACAGCCGTAAATAACCGGCACTTAAAACTAATTTTGGTCAGGAATTGCGGCTCAACTGCCGGTCACCTTATCCGGCTTAAAAACAGCTACCAATTTCTTTGGCTGATTGACCACCTCCGTGTTACAATAATCAATAGTGGGCAGCAACCAATCGAATAGCGAGACCTCACCACCCTGTTGCTGCCTGTTACCTTAAACCCTAAAGTCAAAGGAGCCATTATGTCACAAAAACAAATCATTTCAACCCAGCATGCACCGGGCGCAGTCGGTCCCTATTCTCAGGCAGTCAGAATAGGTGATCTGGTTTACACGGCCGGACAGATTGCTTTGGTGCCGCAGACCGGAAAACTGGTTGAGGGCGGGATTGAAGAACAAACCGAGCAAGTGATGAAAAATCTGACCGCCATTCTGGAAGCGGCCGGCGCCAGCCTGGCTAACGTCGTCAAAACGACGATCTTTTTGGCTGATATGAATGATTTTGCCAAAGTTAACCGGGTTTACGGCGGCTTCTTCAACGATGCTCCCCCCGCCCGCAGTACCGTCCAGGTAAGCGCGCTGCCCCTGGGGGCCAAAGTTGAAATTGAAGCTATCGCCGCTTTGACCCAGGCTTGAGTTTTGACTGTTTGATTTTTGATAAATTCCAAGTATAATGTTTTTATGCTTCAAGCCCACAACTATAGTTGGTGGGCTGGCCCAAATTAAAAAATGGAGAGATGAACTTGGCTGGCTCAGAAGATAATAATATGGTAACAATGGCCGATTTATTGGCCCAAGAAGAAGATTTCTTCCGGGTACTCAATCCCGGAGAGATTGTGAAGGGCGTTGTCGCCAGCAAACGCCCTGGAGAAATATTGATTGATGTTGGCGCAAAATCTGAGGGGATCGTCGACCCCAGAGATTTGAGCAATCTCAGCCCCGAAGAACTGGCTGAGATCAAAGTCGGCGAAACGGTACCAGTATACGTCATCAGCACCCAGTCTGATGAAGAAGGGCATCGTATTTTACTCTCGCTTAGCCAGGCCCGGATAGAGCGAGATTGGGACGAGGCCGAACGGCTCTTTAAGGCCGGCGAAACCATTGAAAGTACCGTCATCGGCAACAATAAAGGTGGTTTAATTGTCAATTTTGGTCAGGTAAGAGGCTTCGTGCCAGGCTCACAATTGGACAACAGTCAATTTGGCGGGGCCAGCCGGCCTGATCGCTGGGGTCAACTAACGGGTGAAACTCTCAGACTAAGAATCATCGAGGTCGACCGCAGCCGCAACCGGCTCATCCTCTCAGAGCGAGCCGCGGCCGAAAAGGTGCGCCAGGAACGGGAAAAAGAGAAAGAAAAATTCCTGGCAGATCTGGTGGAGGGCGATGTTCGACGTGGCCGAGTCACCAGCCTGGCCAACTTTGGCGCGTTTGTGGACATTGGCGGAGTTGATGGCCTAATTCATCTGTCAGAATTGGCCTGGACGCACGTGGCCCACCCGCGCGACGTCTTGAATGTGGGCGATGAAATCGACGTGTACATCCTCAACGTTGACCGCGAACAACAGCGGGTCGCCTTGAGTTTAAAACGATTGGAACCAGAACCCTGGAGCCAGGTTTTTGACTTCTACCATATCGACCAGCTTGTTGATGCCGTGGTGACCAAACTGACCAATTTTGGCGCCTTTGCCCGGATCGACGACCGGATCGAGGGCCTGATCCACATTTCAGAAATCACCGATAAAAACATCACCCATCCGCGCGAAGTTCTGTCTGAAGGCGAAGAGATCAAAGTGCGTATTATTCATATCGACCCGGAACGGCGGCGCATGGGCTTGAGCATGAAAGATGTTGAGGCCCAAGAAGATTGGGCTGAATATCAAGAAGAAGACGCTGACACTGAAGCCGGCGCTCCCGACACTGACGAGCCTGAAGCAGAAGAATAATAGAACCCTGTTGCCCCGTCCAGTTCTCAAACCAGGTTTGGGGACAAGCAGCTAAGGTCACCAATCAAAACGTCTAGTAGATAAGAGATTTGGCAAGGATTTAAGTTATGGCTGATAAATTTGACCGTTTCACCAAGCGCGCCCGTCGAGTACTAACCCTGGCCCAGGAGGAAGCTCAGCGACTTAATCACAATTATATTGGCACGGAGCATCTTCTGTTGGGGTTGGTGCGCGAAGAAAATGGCGTGGCAGTGAGAGTACTTAGAGATTTAGGCGTGGACCCCAAACAAGTTCGAGAACGGGTAGAGCGCACGGTTGGCCGGGGCCAACGGGCCGCTTTTGGCAAATTGAGCCTGACCCCGCGGACCAAACGGGTTATCGAATTGGCTGTTGATGAGGCTCGACGCTTAGGCCATCATTACATCGGCACCGAGCATTTACTACTGGGGCTAGTTAGAGCCGGTGAAGGCGTGGCTGTAGATGTTTTAAGAGGGCTGGGCGTCAGTTTAGACCGGGTCCGCTCGCAAACGGCGCGGGTGATGATGGAAAGCTCGGTCCAAGGCTCCGCCGGCCAGGCCAAAGAGTCTAAGAGCACCCCTCTGGTTGACCAACTTGGCACCGACCTGACCGCCCAGGCCGCGGCCGGGAAATTAGACCCGGTGGTCGGTCGCCAGCCCGAAATTGAGCGGGTCATTCAGATCCTATCACGACGCACCAAGAACAACCCGGCTTTAATTGGGGAGCCGGGAGTAGGCAAAACTGCCATCGTGGAAGCCCTGGCCCAACGAATTGTGAACAACGAAGCGCCCGATATCCTCCTGGGCAAGCGGGTGGTGATGCTCGATGTCGGCTCGCTGGTAGCCGGGACAATGTACCGGGGCCAGTTTGAAGAGCGGTTGAAACGGGTCATCGAGGAAATCAAAGAGTCAGGTTCCATTCTTTTTATCGATGAGCTGCACATGTTGGTTGGCGCCGGTTCGGCGGGCAGCTCGGTGGATGCAGCCAACATTCTCAAGCCGGCCCTGGCCCGGGGAGAACTCCAATGTATCGGGGCCACCACGCTGGATGAGTACCGCAAAAACATCGAGGGAGACGCCGCCCTGGAACGGCGTTTCCAGTCGGTAATGGTTAACGAACCAACCATCGAGGAGACTATTGAAATCCTCAGGGGCATCCGCAGCCGTTACGAGGCTCACCATAATCTGGAAATTACCGACGAGGCCCTCTCGTCGGCGGCCCACCTGGCCGCCCGCTATGTGCCCGATCGTTTTATGCCGGACAAAGCGATAGACTTGATCGATGAAGCGGCCGCCCGTGTCCGGCTGTACAAAGTGCCTTTTTCCTCCGCCCTGGCCGACAAAATTGCCGATACCAGCAAGATGCATCCTGAAATGGACGAAACCATCCTGGCCCAACGGCTGGAGGAAGTTACCGGTGTAGCCGGCTGGGAGCTGGAGGATGATGAGGTTTTGGACGAGCTGGGTTCGGAATTCAAAGCGTCGGCCGACAAACCGAAAGTAACCGAAGAAGACATCGCTGAGGTGGTGTCGATGTGGACCGGCATCCCGGTGCGTAAGCTGGCGACTGAAGAAAAAGAGCGGCTGCTGCATATGGAAGCCGAGCTGCACAAGCGAGTGGTGGGCCAGGATGAGGCCATCAACGCCATCTCCAAAGCGGTCCGCCGGGCCCGGGCCGGCCTTAAAGACCCCCGCCGTCCCATCGGCACTTTTATCTTTCTCGGTCCTACCGGTGTAGGTAAAACCGAACTGGCCAAAGCTTTGGCTGAATTTATGTTCGGTAGTGAAGAGGCCCTGATCAAGCTGGATATGAGCGAGTTTATGGAGCGGCACAACGTATCGCGCCTGGTTGGTTCACCGCCTGGCTACGTGGGTTACGAAGAGGGTGGGCAATTGACCGAAGCGGTACGACGGCGCCCCTACAGCGTCATTCTGTTCGATGAGATCGAAAAGGCCCACCCGGAAGCGTTCAATACCCTGCTCCAAATTATGGAAGATGGTAACCTGAGCGACGCCAAAGGGAAGCGGGTCGATTTCCGCAATACGATCCTCATTCTAACCTCCAATGTGGGCGCAGATTTGATTAAGCGGGAAAGCAATTTGGGCTTTGGCGTGCAGCGAGACGACGAACAGACTGAAGAATCCGCCTATCAAAAGATGCGCAAAAAAGTTATGTCGGAAATGGAGCGCATGTTCCGGCCTGAATTCCGCAACCGGCTGGACGGAACGATTATCTTCCGGGCCTTGAGCCGGGAAGAAATTACGCAAATTGTTGATCTCCTGCTCCAGCAAGTGCAGGCCCGGTTGCTGGAGCAAGATCTGAAACTGACCGTTACCGACGCTACCAAAAAGATCATCGCCGAAGAGGGCTATGATCCCGACTTTGGCGCTCGCCCCCTTCGCCGGGCGATCCAGAGACGCATCGAGGATGCTCTGTCCGAAGGGATTCTGGCCGGCGACTTCGCTCTGGGGGATACCATCGAAGCCGATGTAGAAGATGGTCAGGTGGTCTTCCACGTGATTGAATCAGCCGCAGAAAAAATGGCGGCTTTGCCCAACCCGGAGCCGATTTAATTATCAATCACCGCGTTTTCATAAGTTGACCACCAAAAAACCCTGCGCAACGACGCAGGGTTTTTTAGTTTCACCTCACCAAAACAGGCGGGATTAATGATCAAGGTGTGTCCCAATAATCTCCAAAAGACGACTCGAGCTAAACGGCTTGGTTAGATAAGCATTGGCGCCCAAAGCCATCGCTTTGGCAACTTCTTCCTCCTGGCCCGTCGCCGTCAACACGATGATGGGAATGTGCTGAGTGTCCGGATTTGCTCGGGCCGCTTTCACAAATTCATAACCATCCATATGCGGCATAGCAATGTCGCAAGTCACGATGTCGGGCTTTTGGGTTTTCAGCACATCTATCCCCTGGAGTCCGTCGGCGGCCTCCAGCGTTGCAAAACCAGCCAGTTCCAACATTCTGGTAATCAAGCGGCGAATATGGATGGCATCATCAATGATAAGAACGGTTGGAGTTACGGCTGTCATACTGGAGGAGTTAAATCAGGCTGCGCCTGGCATCATCAAAGGTAGGATGGATGGGAAAGATTCGATCCAGCCTGGTTAAACGGAAAACCGCCTGAGCCTGAGGCTTGATCCCACTCAACGAGATTTCACCCTGGTTTTCCTGGGCCAAACGTAAACCGGATACCAAAGCCACCAGGCCGGAACTATCAATAAAGGGCACCTCTGCCAGATCGACGATGAGCCGATGATGCCCTTTTTCTAACAATGACTGTAACGTGCTCTTCAAGCCAGGGCTAGTCCTGGCATCGAGGCGACCATTCAGACGGATGAGGACAATATCACGCTCGAGCGTCTGACAAGAAATATCCATTGGACTTCAGTCATTAAGCCTGCTCAAGGCTGTTCAAGGCTTCGTCGACGCTGTTATGAATTTCAAAGACCCGATCGAACATCGTTAATTCAAACAGCAGCCGAGCCTGAGATTGGGGGGCAGCCAATTTGAGATTAGCCGCTTCACCACCTAAGGTTTTCAAGCCGGAAACCAGAGCCGCCAGGCCGGAGCTGTCAATAAAAGGGACGTCTTCGAGGTTCACAATGACTTGAGTAACCCCCTGCTCCACCAAGTCTCTAAATTTTTGTTTTGCCTCTTCGGCCGACCGGGCATTCAGCGCTCCGTTTAGCGACACAATACTCACTTTGGGAGATACCGATTTACTAGAGATGTCCATGCATTTCCTCCAGATGTGATTAATTCCAGGAATTATACAATGAAAAGAGGTGAATCCCCAAAATCCTGATTAACCTATTTTAACTATGAAAGAACTAAGACGCAATTTCTTGAGAGACACTCAGGCGAGGTTTGATCAGGCTGAAGATGGCGGCAGGAATTTGATCAAATGCCAATGGTTACCCAATTCAGGATCATGCTCGTAAGAGACCACATCAATAATTTGGCGCACAATGTGTAAGCCGTAACCACCTTCGACCAGTTCGTGAGGGTTCGCTTTAGGCTGCGGCACGGTATTGGGATCAAAACTTCGGCCCTGGTCATAAAAATCCAGTTGGACGCCATTATTCAGCAAGGTGATGCAGCCGGTTATTTCACCCTGGCTATGGCTGTAGGCGTGCTTGATGATGTTGGTGCAAATTTCTGAGATGGCCAGTTCCAGCAGATAAATGAAGTCATCAGCATTGGGGCCGGTAACCAGGGTTGGAAGTTGACGGCAGGTAGTAATAATTTCTTGTGAAATATTGGTTAGATACTGAATATCGGCCGGATAGCAAAACTCGGTGGTGCTGACCACAGTTGAAATATCTTTCGGCAGAGCCGCTTCTGCCTGAGGCAGCATCTTAATAATCAACAAAGTGGCATCATCCCGGCTTAACGAGTCCCGCCGGAAGCCGGCAATTTCGGCTTGAATGTATTGCTGCAAGAGTTCGGGGGGTTCATTCGCCCTTGATTGAATAATATAAAGTAACCGATTGACGCCAAAAAAGTCGCCATTGGGAGATTGAGCCTCAGTAATCCCATCGGTATAGAACACAATAGTATCGCCATTGTTGATGGTTAAGGTGTTAGAAATCTCGCCGGTTTGACCAAGGATACCGATGGGAGGTGAGGTTGCCTTCAAAAGTTCAACCGTGCGGCTCTCGGACCGCCACAAAATCGCCGGCATGTGGCCGGCGCTGGCATAGCTGAGGGTGCCGGCATAGGTATCAATAGTCGCCACAAAAACGGTCACAAAAGAGTCGGCCCGGCTCAGATCCTGATACAAAACATTGTTAGCCTGTTGAATAATCCGATGAGGAGGCTCACCGCGCATGGCTTCAACCCGCAACATAGTCCGGGTAACAGAAGTGAGCATGGCCGCCGGAATACCCTTGCCGGCAACATCGCCGATGATCAGGGTAAGATGCCGCTCATCAACGGTCACAAAGTCATAGAAATCTCCCCCCACTTCTGAAGCCGGAATAGAAGAAACCGCAATGGCCAGACCGCCGACTTGAGGCAGTTTGGTTGGCAGCAAACTCTTCTGGATTTCAGCGGCAATCTCCAATTCCCGGCTCAACCGCTCTTCATTGACGACATTTTGGTGGAGCAGAACATTCTTAACGATTGTGCCGACTTGTTGGGCCAGGGCAGTTAATAGCTTTGTGTCGCCAGCCGTAAAATTCTTATTGATTTTGTTGATTAAGCCCAAGACTGCCCGCACGTTTTCCTCAACCGGCAGTTCTGTGGCTAACATAGTTTCCACAAAATCGGGGACTTCAGGCCAGATGGTCCGACACGCCGCCGTGCTTTCACACAGCATAATGTGGTCGGCCTGGATGAGATTATCCAGCAAGGTTGGGCTGTAAAAACATTCCGTTATATCTTCAGCGGAGGTGACGCAATCCAAACTATTGGGCCGTTCCAGCAGGATGAAGGCATCTTCGGTATGAACCACCTTTTTGATCTCCTGCAAAATCGACTGCAACACAGCCAACAGGTCGGTGGTCAGGCTCAGGTCTTGGGTAACCCGATAGATCAACTCTAGCTGATTCCAGGCCCCGATGAGTTCGTCGGTCATATCCTGGAGCGCTTCTTCGTCAACCAGGCGGGATATCATGGTTTCGGCGCCCCAAACCAGCAAGGTAGCGTCCTGGGCTCTGGCTCCAAGGGCCAGCAGATATCCGCTTAGGAGGTTGTTTTGAATAAGGGGAACGGTTACCACCGTTTGGTTGAGATAGGTCAACACCGTCGGTTCGGCGGGCGAGACAAGGTTAAATATTTCGGGCCAATTATTGTGCGAGACCTGGCTAGAGCTGGCAATCAATTCACCGCTGGCCGTAAATAGTAACAGGGGTGTACCCAACGTGTTCTGCCAACCAGCCGCAAAACTCTCAAAAATATTGTATTTTTGTAATCCGTTTAAATTGGTCATCTACCTGTGGTTTGGGAATAGAGCAAATATGGTTTAATTATACCATATTTTCTGCGGGTTTGAAGTGTACTATCGCCTTATTTTTACTTGTGTTTTACCCTCAGGTGGAGTACAATCGATCTGATCGTGTCTCATTGCCGCCAGGCTATAATACCGACACCACTTAACCATTATTGAGGAGAAGATATGCCGTCACCGACTGACCCCATTTTGTTTCAAATTGGCCCTTTTGTGATTCGCTGGTACGGCCTGCTGATCGTGATCGGTGTGCTGGCCGCAGCTTACATCGCTACCCTCGAGGCCAAACGGCGTCGCGAGGACCCCGAACATGTTTGGAACCTGGTCATCTGGACGTTGATTCTGGGCATTCTGGGGGCCCGGCTGTACCACGTCCTCTCTTCCCCCAGCGGAGCCAGCCGGGGTTTCACTTACTACTTCATCGAGCAGCCCCTTACCACCCTGACCCTGTTTAACGTGGCCATCCCTTTCCCCACCGCGTTATTGATTTGGGAAGGCGGCATTGGTATTTTTGGGGCCATCCTTGGCGGCATCCTGGCCGTTTTGATCTATTGTTACCGCCACAAATTGAACGTGTGGCGCTGGCTGGATATCCTTGCGCCGGGAATGCTGCTGGCTCAAGCCATTGGCCGTTGGGGGAATTACTTCAATCAGGAATTATATGGTCCCACAACCAACTTGCCCTGGGGCATCATCATCAATAACCCTAACCAGCGTATTCCACCCTTTGATGATTTCACCCTTTATCCCCTGGAAACCACCACCTTTCATCCGGTTTTCCTGTACGAGTCTATCTGGAATCTGATCGGTTTTGCCTTGTTGATCTGGTTGGGCCGCAAATATGCCAGCAAGCTATACGATGGCGACATCCTGTCGCTCTATTTGATCTGGTACCCCCTCGGCCGGCTGCTCATCGAGTCGCTGCGGCCCGATGCCTGGACCCTGGGTGGGATTCCGACCGCCCAGATTGTCAGCATCATTCTAATTCTGGTTGCCGCCGGCCTGATGTTCTACCGCCGCCGCAGCCCTAATCTGATGACCAGGCCGGAAACCCATCCTGCCAGCCAACCCAAACGCCGCCGCCCGGCCAGACGATGATCGAGTATGCCGCTCCGCCTCACCCCGGCTGAGGCATAGGCGCGCGGCCAAAGATGCACTTGTGGCCATATTTTTGCTAAAATTGCCCCTGGCTCACCCATTGGGTCAGGGGATTCTTTTGGCAATATCTAATGTGTGCTATACTAATCTTTTGTAAAATTTTGTTGAATTGAGGCGCAAATTTACCGATGGATCGACGTAACATCATCTCTTTAATTTTGATTATCCTCCTGACCGCCCTCCTGATCTGGATTAATACCACAGCCGTGGAATACACATTTCCGCCCAGAACCGAAACGGCGGCCGCCGGCGAAGCCGTACCGTGGTGGGCCGCCCTACTGGTCTGGCAGGGAGACCAGCAGCGCAGTATCAAGATTCACCAGGGTTTAGACTTGCAGGGTGGGCTACAGGTTGTATTGGAAGCCGATCTGCCGGAAGAGCAGGAATTAACGTCCGGGGCGATGGAGGCAGCCCGAATTATCGTCGATAACCGGGTCAATGGCCTGGGTGTAACGGAGCCGTTAGTTCAGTTGCAAGGCGCCAACCGGATGATTGTGGAACTGCCGGGCATCTCTGACCCTGAATTGGCGATCAGCACCATTCGGGAAACCGGTTTACTGGAATTTGTGGACGCCGGCCGTACGCCTATTCCTGATGGAACCATAATCACCACTTCCCTGGGTGGCCCCGAAACCAGTGTCACCCAAGGCGCGGCCGAAACGATGATAGCGCCGTCCGACCAGGTCTATGAAACGATTATCACCGGTCGGGATTTGGACCAGGTGAGCAACGCCGGCCTCAACCCGGACCGCCGGGTGGTTGAAATCAATTTCAGCTTGAAATCGGAGGGCGGCCAAAAGTTTGGCCAGTATACCGGGGCGAACATTGGCAATTTTCTGTGCATTGTGTTGGATAAAAAGGTGATCTCTTGCCCCACGGTCAACGCCAGAATCGACACCAGCGGCACCATCTCTCTGGGCAATGCCAGTTTGGAGGAGGGGCAGGCCCTGGCCATCCAGTTGCGCTACGGCGCGCTGCCGATACCCCTCAAAGTGGTTGAGAGCCGTTCCGTTGGGCCAACGTTGGGCCAGGACTCGGTTCAGAAGAGCATTCGGGCCGGGACTATTGGCCTGATCGTGGTTTTGCTGTTTATGGTGGTTTACTATCGCCTGCCCGGTTTTATGGCCGCCCTATCTATGGTGGTGTACGGCCTGCTAAACTTCGCCCTGTACCAAATCATCCCGGTTACGCTGACCTTGCCGGCGATCACCGGTTTTATCCTATCGCTGGGCATGGCCGTCGACGCCAATATTTTGGTCTTTGAACGCATGAAAGAAGAGCTGCGGGCCGGGCGGAATCTCAAACTCTCGATGGAATTGGGCTTCAGCCGAGCCTGGCCATCCATTCGCGATTCGGCCATCAGTACTCTCATCACCTGCGCTATCCTGTTCTGGTTTGGCTCAAATTTTGGGGCCAGCGTGGTCAAGGGCTTTGCGGTAACGTTGGCCCTCGGCGTGGTCACCAATATCTTTACGGCAGTGACCATCACCCGGGTCTTCATTCGCTTCATGGTTGGCCTGGCCGGCGAAAACCTGAAAAGTAATCGACTGCTGCTGGGGGTAGACCTCTCGCCAGAAGTTCGACCTGTGCCCAAATGGGCTATTGGCTGGTTTGATATTGTCGGTAAACGCAAATGGTACTATGCCTTTTCGGCCCTTACCATTGTGGCCGGTATCGTTGCGATGATCATTTCCACTGTCCAGGTGGGCACCCCTCTCAAACCCAGTATCGACTTTGCGGGCGGATCGCTGATGGAACTGCAATTTACCGAATCCGTTCGTCCAACCGAGGTCCGCCCGATCTTCAACAATTTCAGCTATGACGGCCTCGATTATAAAGACACCATCGTCACCACCTCGGAGCAGTTAGGCCAGGAGACTATCCTGATTCGCTCCAAGTTCTTGAGTGATGAAGCCAAGGCGGCCGTACAGAATCAAATGAAAGCCCAACTTGGTGAATTTCAGGAACTCCGCTTTGACTCGGTGGGGCCAACCATTGGGGCCGAGGTAACCAGAGCCGGTACCTACGCCGTGGCGGCTGCGGCGCTGGCCATTCTGCTCTTCCTGGTGTTTGCCTTCCGTTCGGTCAGCAATGCCTTGCGTTATGGGGTGGCCGCCGTCGTCGCCATGGTCCACGACATTCTGGTTTCGGCCGGCTTCTTTGCCATCGCCGGCGTACTCCTGGGCTGGGAAGTAGACGCCCTGTTCTTAACGGCCATCCTGACCGTCATCGGCTACTCAGTCCACGACACGATTATTGTATTTGACCGGCTGCGTGAAAACTTGCCCCGCTGGCGCACCGAACCTTTTGCGGTGGTCGCCAACCGGAGTATTCTGGAAACAATGACCCGCAGCCTCAATACCTCGCTCAGCACCATCTTTGTGGTGGTGGCTATCCTGCTCTTTGGCGGCACCACAGTCCGCCAATTTGTGGCCATCATTTTAGTGGGGATCATTACCGGCACTTACTCCTCCATCTTCAACGCCATCCCGGTGCTGGTTTCCTGGCAGGCCGGTGAAATCGGCAGCTTCTTCCGTCGCTTGACCGGCCGGGCCGGCAGCAAACAAGCAACAGCCCACAGTTAACCGGTTCAAACTACTTGAACAATGACAAAACTTGATTGATAAGGCACTTGATAGCTTTTGATAGCTTTTGATAGCTTCTCTGTGCTACAATAGCCAGCGGAGTGGTAAGGGAGAGGGTCCTCACATTCGAGGACTCTTTTTGTTGCCTTGACCTGATCTGCATAATCCAGACTTGGTGGGTTTTGCAACCCGCCAGCGCTTCACGATACAAGGAGTATTCCAAGTGACCGATACATCTCCCCTGACCGGTCTTTACAAGTTAAGTCAAGCTGAACGGCGACAGCAACTGGCCGACTATGCCGGCTTAACCGAGGCTGAGCTAGAGATTTTGGATGCCGGTCTGAGGCCGGAGCAGGCCGAAGTGATGATCGAAAACGTGGTTGGGCGTTACGTGCTGCCGCTTGGTCTGGCCACCAACTTCCTGATCAACCGGCGCGAGGTGGTGGTGCCAATGGCGGTGGAAGAGCCTAGCATCGTGGCCGGGGCCAGTTATGCGGCCAAACTGGCCCGCGCCGGCGGCGGATTTCAGACCAGCAGCACCGAGCCGGTCATGATCGGCCAGCTCCAGGTTTTGGATCTCACCGACCTGGAGGAAGCCGCCGCCAAAATAATGGCCGCGGAAGCTGACCTGCTCTACAAAGCCGACCACGACCCGGTTATCCGCAAATACAGCGGTGGGGCCAGGGGGCTTGAGTGCCGGCCTTTGCCCGAGACGCCGGTCGGGCCGATGTTGATTGTCCACCTGTTGTACGATACCCGGGATGCTATGGGCGCTAACACCGTCAATACCGCCGCCGAAACCATCGCCCCGTTGATCGAGCAGCTCACCGGCGGGCGGGTCAATCTGAGAATCCTCTCTAACCTGGCCGACCGGCGCATAGCCCGGGCCGAATGTAGCCTCCCGGTTGAGGTCCTGGCCAGAGGCGAGTTTTCCGGCCGCGCTGTGGCCCAATCGATCTTTGAAGCCTGGGCCTTTGCCGCGGCCGACCCTTACCGGGCGGCGACCCACAACAAAGGCATCATGAATGGTATCGACGCGGTCGCGGTGGCCACCGGCAATGATTGGCGGGCCATTGAAGCCGGCGCGCATGCCTACGCGGCTCGCCACGGTCGCTACACCAGCCTGAGTGACTGGTCGCTGGTGAGCGTTAACGGATCAACTGAACCGACCCATCTGAAAGGTGTCCTGGAGATGCCGCTGGCAGTGGGAACGGTGGGCGGCGCCACTAAAGCCCACCCTATGGCTCGAGTAGCTCTCAAAATCTTGGGGCAGCCTGATGGCCGGACTCTGGCCGAGATTATGGCCGCCGCGGGGTTGGCCCAGAATCTGGCCGCTATTCGGGCCCTGGCCACTGAAGGCATCCAGCAGGGACATATGCGCCTGCACGCCCGCCAGGTGGCTCTGGCCGCCGGCGCTCAAGGTGCTCAGGTTCAAGAAATTGCGGACCGTCTGGTAGCCGAGGGCCTTATTCGCGAAGATAGAGCCAGAGAGTTATTAGGCAAAAGCACCTCCTTATGAATTTTGTAAGCCGGATTTTTGTGCAGAGTATTGACAAAACTAAGGCGTAGTGATATAATTAGACAAAATATAGACAAAATACAGACAATAGCCATTTTTGTTAAGGAATCGACTGTTTGGAGTGAAATATGCCAATCATGAAACCGACCCAAGAAATCGGAATTGTCGGTTATGGCAGTTATATCCCCCGATATCGTTTACCCGCCACTGAGGTGGCCCGGGTTTGGTCAGGCGGTGAAGATGGCACCCCGATCAAGGAAAAAGCCGTACCCGGTCTGGACGAAGACACCCTGACCATTGGCCTGGAGGCGGCCCGAAATGCCCTGGCCCGGGCTAAGATCAACCCACAGGAGATCGGGGCCGTCTGGGTGGGCAGCGAGAGCCATCCGTATGCGGTCAAACCTACCAGCACAATCATCGCTGAGGCCATTGGGGCTACGCCCCACACCGAAGCAGCCGACTGGCAATTTGCCTGCAAGGCCGGCACCGAAACCATTCAGGCCGGCATCGGCTTTGTGGCCAGTGGGATGGTCCACTACGTATTAGGCATTGGCGCCGATACGGCCCAGGGTCGGCCCGGTGATGCTCTGGAATATACCGCCGCCGCTGGCGGCGCGGCTTTCATCATCGGTCCAGCCGACGAAAGTCTGGCCATCTTTGAGGCCAGCTACTCCTATGTTACCGACACGCCTGATTTTTGGCGACGGCCGTATGCCCATTACCCCAGCCACGGCCAGCGTTTTACCGGCGAGCCGGCTTATTTCCATCACGTCACCTCGGCCGGCAAACAGTTGATGAGTGAGCTGGGGCGTACGGCCAAAGATTTTGACTACGTGGTCCTGCACCAGCCCAACAAAAAATTCCCGGAACGAGCCGCGGCCATACTTGGCTTTACCAAAGAGCAATGGGTTACCGGCTTACTGGCGCCAGTTGTCGGCAACACCTATGCCGGGGCCAGTTTGCTGGGGTTGACCGCCATCCTGGATATCGCCAAACCGGGCGACAGAATCCTGTGCGTCTCCTTTGGCTCCGGCGCCGGCAGCGATGCATTTGCCATCAAAGTGACGGACACGATTGTCCAGAAGCAACACCTGGCCTCAACCACCCAGGATTACATCGATCGCCGGGTAGAAGTGGATTACGCCACCTATGCCCGGTATCGCAAGAAATTGCTGATGCAATAGAGATTGGAGATTAGGAGACTGTTATTTCTAATTTGCCATTTGCAATTTCTAATTCTTACAGGAGTAAATTGTGCGAGACGTATCAATTATCGGAATTGGACAGACCCCCGTTGGCGAACATTGGGACAAAAGCCTGCGCCATTTAGCTTACGAGGCCCTGGCCGCAGCTATGCGTGACGCCAACATCGAGCGCGCCGACGCTCTATATGTCGGCAATATGCTATCCGGCGAAATATCCGGCCAAGCGCACCTGGGCGTTCTGGTCGCCGACTTTGCCGGCCTGCGCGGCATCGAAGCCGTTAAGGTCGAGGCCGCCTGCGCCAGCGGTGCGGCCGCGTTCCGCCAGGCTTATATTGGGGTGGCCAGCGGGTTGCAAAACATTGCCATCGCCGTGGGGGTCGAAAAGATGACCGACGACATCGGCAACAAGGTAACCACCGGGCTGGCCGGCGCGGCCGATGCCGATTACGAGGTGGTCCACGGGATCAGTTTTGTGGCTCTGAACGCTTTGCTGATGCAACGCTACATGTATGAGTATAACCTGACTCGTGAAGCCTTTGCCGGTTTTCCGGTGAATGCTCACGCCAACGGCGCCGGCAACCCTAATGCGATGTTCCGCAAGCCGATCAGCAAAGATGCCTTTATGCGCGCCGGCGTGGTGGCCGATCCGATCACTCTACTGGATGCCAGCCCAATGGCCGACGGAGCCGCGGCGGTGATTCTTTGCCCAACCGAACAGGCCCGGGAATTTACCACCAATGCTGTTCGGGTCAAAGGGAGCGCCGTTGCAACCGACACGTTGAGTGTGCACGACCGGCGTGACCCGCTCTGGCTTCAGGCCGCCGAAGACTCTTCCAGAAAAGCTTACCGGCAAGCGGGCGTTGGCCCCCAGGACATTGACTTCTTTGAACTGCACGATGCCTTCACCATTATGTCGGCCCTGAGCCTGGAAGCCAGCGGTTTTGCCGAGCGGGGCAAAGGCACCTGGCTGGCTCAGGCTGGCGAAATTGGGCTGGACGGCAAAATTCCTGTTACCACCCGCGGCGGTCTGAAAGCCCGCGGTCACCCCGTCGGCGCAACCGGCCTCTACCAGATTGTCGAAGCAGTCCAGCAGTTGCGAGGTGAGGCCGGCGAGAACCAGGTCAAGAATGCCCGCCTGGGTATGACCCAGAATATCGGCGGGAGTGGGGCAACCATTATCACCCACATTTTTGAAAGATTAGAGCAGTAGAACCGGTGATTCACTTTATCTCGTTTCCAAATTGAGCTGGGGAACAAAGCAAACTTATTGAGAGGTTCAATAAAAAAGGAGAAAATAATTATGAGTACCGAAATTGCCCGACATTGGCGCTTAAAAGCACAGCGATATCAACTGGTTGGCGAGGTCTGCCCCAAATGTAACGGCAAAATCTTCCCGCCGCGTGATGTTTGCCCCTACTGCGCCGACCGGGAAGCCCAACCCCACTTCCAGTTCAGCGGGCGGGGCGAGGTTTTCTCCCACACCATCGTCCATAATGCCCCGGAAGGCTATGAGGATCAGGCCCCTTACGCTGTAGCCTTAGTGAAACTGGAAGAAGGCCCCCTGGTTACCGCTCAACTCACCGACGTGAATCTGGCTGAGGTCCAGATCGGGATGCCGGTTGAGATGGTGACCCGCAAAATCCGCACCCAGGGCGATGAAGGGCTGATCATTTACGGTTATAAATTTCGCCCCCAGATGGCTGCCGCGGCTTAATCATATATTTCTGCACTTAAATGTAGATGTTTAGAGAACAGCGGCGACTGGCTGGACCCCCTGTTCTTGGCTGCAGCATTATCCTCAATGTCATTCTGTTAAGAGTGGAGTCGAGGCTTTAGCCGGTCACATCCCGGCGTCTGGCTAAAGCCTCGATTCCGACGAGCATTCTTCCACCCCCATTAACCCCCAATTGGCCGGCTTAAGCCAAAAGGCGCTTGCCAATTCCCCCCCCCAATGCTAGAATCGAATCGATGACAATAATCCTTACTGCTGGAGTCCGGCGCTGGCGTGAGCAGAATCGCTCAACCAACCCGACACCGTTACATGCAAATCTACCCGGCCGAGCTGGCCGATATCAACATTTGCTACCAGCTAAATAAATCGTACACCACCGACTATGTCTGGCAAATGCAAGCCCGTGAAAACGGCCATACGTTGGAGGTCCGCTTTGACACCGTCCGCCTGCCCCGATCGATGCGGGTAGAATATCCTCGCTCGCCGGATGAGTTGCTGGAACATTGGCAGCGGGATGATTGCTTCCTGGTTGTTCGCCCCGCAGAGAGTGAACTGGCCGGCTTTTTAGACGCACAATCCCGGCCGTGGCAGGGACTGCTGTGGATTTCTAATCTGGTAATCGAACACCGCTATCGACGGCAGGGGCTGGGCACCAAGCTACTCAAAGCGGCCAGCCAGTGGGCGTTGGAACGGGATATTCGCCAGGTCACCCTGGAGACCCAAACCAAGAACTATCCGGCCATCTGCTTTGCCCAGAAGCACGGCTTCCAGTTCTGCGGCTATAATGAACGGTATTACCCAAACGGCGATATTGCCCTCTTTTTCTCCCGTTTCCTGTAGGGCCAGGTGAGAATTCACGGCTGCTCTTGAATTTTGTGGGCAAGGGTGGCTTTTTGATCAGGCCGCTAGAAGATTCTGATCTATGAATACATTGATCTACATTTTTATCCGCATCAATGAAATCCTGTCGTCGGCGATCACTATTCTGGCCTTTTCACTGTTCGTCTACATGTTCATCCACAATGTGCGGAGTTCGGTCGGCCGCGGCTTCGCAGTCATTCTGGCCTGTGTTAGCTTTACTTACGCCGGCGACGTAGCCCTGCTGAATGTCAACAGCCTGGCCGCGGCTATTCCCTGGCTCAAATTTCAGTGGATCGGCATTGCTTTTTTGCCGGCGGCCTACCTGCACTTTGCCGACGCGCTGCTACGCACTACTAATGCCCCGTCGCCGCGGCGGCGCTTTGCCGTTGGTCTGGCCTACTTTTTTGGCTTCTTATTGCTGTTACTGGCCGTTCAAACCGATCACCTGGTTCGGGACCCCTTCTTTGAGCCGGGCGTAACCCAGTTCAGCGCCGGACCTTTCTTCTGGGTCTTCACCATCTATTTTTACACCACCCTGGTCTGGGGCGCCTACAAAATCTACACGGCCCGGGCCCGCTGTTTGACCTCGGGCGCTCGCCGGCGAATGACTTATCTAACCATCTCCTTTGCTGCGCCGGCGTTGGGCGTTTATCCTTATATGCTCATTGCCAATGCTCCCCATCTACCCAACCTGACCATTTTTTTGATCTTATCGTTGGTCAATATCGGCATCGCCATTATGATTGTGGTGATGGCCTATAGCGTAGCTTTCTTTGGAGCAGTGCCGCCGGACCGGGTGGTCAAACACAACCTGGCCCACTTCCTTCTGCGTGGCCCCCTCGTTGCCACCCTGGTAATCTTCATTGTTCTGGCGCTGCCGAAACAGGAGCGAATTTTGGGCCTACCGCGCGACATGGTTTTGGCGACATCGATTGTGGCGGTCATTGTGCTGGGGCAAGTCATCATTAATATAGCCAAACCGGCCATCGACCGCTTGATTTTTCGCCAGGACCGGCTGGAAATTGCCTGGATCAGTGAGCTTGACCGCCGCCTGCTGACCACCACCGACTTGCAACAAGCTTTGGAAAATGTGCTGACGGCGCTGTGTGAAATACTGCGGGTGCGCACCGGCTTCATTTATAATCTGGCGGCGCGACAGGGACCGCGCCTGGAAACACGAGTTGGCTCGGCCGAAATCATCGAACAGGCCCTGGGCGACATCGATGTGGCCAAACTGACGGCCGAAAAGAACGGCGGCGTGGGTTATCATTTTATTATTCAGAACAACTTCTGGTTTGTCATCCTGCAAAACAAGGCCCGTAACCACTCGCTGGGGCTGTTGGGCCTGGAAGCCCGCAATCACCATTATGATCTGACCCCGGCGGAGGAGGAAACGGCTGCCATTCTGATTGGGCAGGCTGAACTGGCTCTGGAAGACCGGCGTTTGCAGCAGGAGGTCTTTGGGGCGATCAAGAATATCATTCCTGAAATCGAACGGGTTCAGCGTTTGCGCAGCGCGGTACGCTACACCGGCTCACCCAGCCTGATCGCCCTCACCGAAAGCCCGATTCACGAGGATGATTTTCCCCAGATGGTTCGAGACGCCTTAACCCACTATTGGGGCGGGCCTAAACTGACCACCAGTCCTCTCCTGAAGTTAGACGTGGTGCAGCAGGCGTTGGCCGAACACGACGGCAATGCGGTGCGGGCCTTACGCTCGGTTCTGGCTGAGGCCATCGAGAAACAACGACCCGAGGGCGAGCGCCGCATGACCACCGCCGAGTGGCTCATCTACAACATTCTGGATTTGAAGTTTGTGCAGGGCTTGCGGGTGCGCGATATTGCCCAGCGGCTGGCTATGAGCGAGGCCGACCTCTACCGCAAACAGCGGCTGGCCATCGAGGAAGTGGCCCGCGCCTTGCGAGAGATGGAGTCAACAGGAACGTCAAATGTCTCAAATGGGGCAATCAAAGAGTTATGACGAACTTCTCTCACTCAACAGTTCCGGCTCAGTCTTGATGAAATTCCAGCGATTTTTTGGCTGGTTAAGCCTCATCCTGGCAGCGATTATCCTGATTAGCCCGCTGCTCTACTGGTTCACCGGCGTCGGCCAGGTTGCGCCAGGACTGCCGGCCGAGATTACCCGGCTGCCGGACGGTAGCCTGCTCAGCAGCCCCAAGGCCGAGGCCCTGCACAGCCTGCTGCTGCCGATGCGACTGCAGCGGCTTATGATTTATCCCTTGCTGCTGCTGGCCTTTCAGTTTAGCGGCGGCGCCATCGCCCTGCGGCAATGGCTAGAGCAGCGCTTCACCAGGCCATCATCCAGCCCCCTATCCATCCAGCCAACCAACCGGCTCCCCGGCCTTGCCCGGCGAGAGATACTGGTCATCCTGCTTTTTTTCCTGATTTTTGAGACTGGCCTGGCCTTGCTGTACCTGCCCTTCAATTTTTACCGGGGCTTCATCTTGATGCACCAATTTGGCCTGTCTACCCAAAGTGAAGTCGGCTGGGTGGGCGACTGGCTGAAAAGCCTGCTCATCGCCTTGTTTACCGGCGGCCTGACCTGGACCGGCCTGTACCTGCTGATGCGGCGATTTCCCGATCGCTGGCCGGTGCCGGCCGGGGCGGCGCTGCTAATTCTGGGTTTTGTTTTCACCCTCCTGGCGCCCATTCTGATAACGCCGCTGTTCTATAAAGTTCAACCCCTGGAGGATGCCGACCTGACGAGCCGTATCTTGAACCTGACCGAGCGGGCCGGGCTGAAGGTGGACAGAGTGGAGGTGATCGATGCCAGCGCCAAAACCACCACCGTCAACGCCTACTTTACCGGCTTTGGCGGCGACCGGCGCATTGTCCTCTACGACACGCTACTGAGCGGCTACACGCCCGATCAGATCGAGGTAGTGCTGGCCCACGAAATGGGCCACTGGTATTATCAGCACGTCTTTTGGAGTGTGCTGGGGCTGGGGGTGGCCGGTTGGTTGGGGCTGTTTGGCCTGCGCTGGCTGCTAAACCACACCTGGCGGCGACTGGGGCTGGGCGGCCCGGCCGATATCGCCGGCCTGCCCTATGTCCTGGCGGTGGTTGCTATTGCCACGATGCTGTCGCTGCCGTTCCAGAACGCGATCTCCCGCTACGCCGAACGGCAGGCGGACTGGTTCGCCTTGACCACCAGCCAGAAGCCGGCGGCCTACATCGAGCTATTTGAGCAGTTCGCCGAACAAAATCTGTCGGTGGTCGACGCCTCGGCCTGGGAGAAGTTGATTTTTTACACCCATCCAGCCACGGTGGAACGAGTCCAGATGGCCGAGCGATGGCAGGTAAGCAGTAAAGATTAGAGGTGAGCAAAAATAGCCGTCTGCTGAGACAGCTACAAGGGCACTGTTAGCTAACCATCAAGTTTGAACAGATCCTACCCTGACTTGAAAAAGAAATTGGAGTTGGTACCGCAATTATTTTCCTAACAGAAACTTACTAGTCAGATGTTCAGGCGGGATTTCTTTTTCTCTGGGAAGGTATATAGCTACAGGAATGTTGAGAGTAACCAAATATTGGCATATTAATGGGCCTACATCTTTCCAATCAAGTCCACCAAGTCCACATCCAAGGGCGGGAATAGCCAGTGATTCTATACCTTGGGTTTTATACTTATCCTTAATCCATTGTAGCCCTTGTTCAATTCCGGCAATATCAGAATTTTCACGCCAATGTTTCTTTGTAGCAAACAGCAGAAACCACTTACTCGAGTTGGGAGTAGAAAGCGATGATGGCTCATCTGCGAGTTCTTCATCTACAAAAGACTCCCTTTTATAAAGATATGGCTTGCCCATCTGCAATTTCTTACTCCGGCAAGCATCTTGGTAAACAACATAGACATCAGGGAACTGATACTTTGCTCGAGTAGCAAGGCCTTTTCCCATAATACCTACAGTATTAACACTAACAGTAAATGTCTGCATCGTGGAAAAGAACATATCTCCTTCAACCAGAGACATATGTTGTGTAACACTAGATCGCCAAGTCGGCTGAAAGAACATAGATTATAGCACAAGCACCCAAGTGCAAGAAAAACTTGTATACCAGGGTTTGGGGTAATATTCTGGAGGTACGTCAGCGGCCCAACAATTTCAACCCGCCCCCTAATCTTTCTCGTACGGCTTGCCGTCGGCCGCGGGTGGAATGGCCTGGCCGACCACGCCGGCCAAAACAATCATCGTGACGATGTAAGGGGCCATCAGCAGGAACTCGCTGGGAATGGGCACCTGGGCGATACCCAGGCCCTGTAATTTCACCTGCAAGGCATCGGCAAAGCCAAAGATCAGCGACGCGCCAAAAGCCCCAAAAGGCGTCCACTTGCCAAAGATCATCGCCGCCAGGCCAATAAACCCTTTGCCGGCCGTCAACACTTGATCAAAGCGGCCTACCGAACCGATGGTAAAGAAAGCCCCACCCAAACCGGCGACCATGCCGCCCATGATCACGTTGATGTAACGCATTTTGAAGACATTGATGCCCAGGGTGTCGGCGGCCTTGGGATGCTCGCCCACGGCAATGGTGCGCAGACCCCAGCGGGTATAGAAGAGCATAATATGGACAACCACCACCAGGATAAACAGCAAATAGATGATAAAGCGCTGTTCAAACAACAGCGGCCCAATGATCGGAATGCTGGACAGGCCGGGAATGGGCAAAATTTTGTAAGTGCCGCCGCTGTTGAGCGCCTGAATCGGCTGGAGAAAGCGTTGGCTCAGAAAACTGGTCATACCCACTGCGAAAATATTGATCCCCGTCCCACTGACAATTTGATCGACCTTAAAGGTAACCGACAGCCAGGCATGAAACAAACCCATCAGGCCGCCGGCCAGAATAGCGGCCAGAGTACCCACGATGAGATACCAGGGCACAGCATCCGATAAATTGACCGTGTCGAGCGTGCGGCCAATATTGGCCAGCCAGACCGGAAACAGCGGCTCTTGAGTAACCGGGTGGATCGCATTGTAGTTGCGAAAAATGCTGGATACAAGCACGGCGACCATCGCCCCGGTCAGCATCATCCCCTCGATGGCGATATTAATCACGCCGGCTCGCTCACACAGAATCCCGCTCAAGGCCCCAAAAGCAATTGGGGCCGCCCGCAGCAGTGAAGCCGACACCATCCCCAGCAAATTCATCGAGATGCCTCGAGCGGCCCAGGTGAGAAAAGCAAAAATAAAGATCAATACGACTACAAAGAGCACCAGGTTAACTCGCTTGAAACCTTTGGCCAATTGATAGCCGCCAACAAAAGCCGTCACCACTGCCAAAAACCAGAGGGTTGGCTGGGTCTGCAGCACCCAATCATCCAATTGAGGGGCATTGGTTCTGGCGCCAGGGTTCAAACCAAAGGTGGTGGTCATCTCGGAGGTCGTATTCAGGGCAAAGAGACCGGCAATAGCCACAGCCACAACCAAAAAGAAAACCCCCATCCCGACGCTTCGCTTTTCTCTAATCGCCGTTGCCGGAATTGATAAGGCTGATGTGCTCATAAAAATCCACTCCCGCTTGTGCTGCTGTCTTTTTATTTGGTTAGTTGGTTAGCTGACTGGTTGGATTGACCATTGATAATTGTTCATTGCTCATTGCTCATTGAATCTCATCCGCCCCAACCACGGGTAAAGATGGTCTCACCCACCTCTTGTTTGGCTTTGAGGCGATAGATCCAGCGAATAATACCTGGCGCGGCCACAAAAACAATGATCAACGCCTGGATAATAGAGATTATGTCGATGGGAATACTGGCGATGGACTGCATCCGGGTGGCCCCGCTGCGCAGCGTTCCAAAGAGCAGCGCGGCCAGCACCACGCCCAGGGGATGACTTTTGCCCAACAACGCCAGGGCAATGGCGTCGAAACCATAACCGGACGAGAAACCGCCGGCCAAAAAGTGATTAACACCCAGCACTTCATTGGTCCCGGCCAGACCGGCCAGACCGCCGCTGATAGCCATCGTCAAAACTGTAATTTTGGCAATCTTGATCCCGCCATAACGGGCCGCATTGGGGTTGGCCCCGACCGTTCGAATTTCAAAGCCCAGCGTAGTTTTGTACAAAATCCACCAGGCAATAAAGGCCACCACCAACGCCAGGATAAAACCCCAGTGGATACGATACCCTTCAAAAAAGGTCGGCAAGTAGGCGCTGGGATGGATTTCGGCGGTAACCGGCCTATCCCCACCGGGCCGGCGCAGCGGGCCGGTAAAGGCCCAGTCAAAAAAGCGGAAAGCGATGTAATTCATCATTATGGTATTGATCACTTCGTGGGCGCCGGTTTTGGCTTTTAGATAACCCGGGATGGCCCCATAGATGGCCCCACCCAAGAACCCCCCGATGATAGCCAGCGGCAGATGAATGACGGCCGGAAGCTGAAAACTATAGCCAAGCACCACCGACACCCCCGCGGCTACCCACAACTGTCCTTCGGCGCCGATGTTGAAAAGGCCGCCCTGAAAACCAAAGGCCACGGCCAGGCCGGCAAAAATGAAGGGGGTTGAGGCGACCAGACTCTCACTAATGGCGCCGGCGTCGCCCAGTGAACCGGAAAAAAGCGCTCCATACGCCATGGTCACGCTTCGCCAAACGGTAGCCAAACCGGCCGTAAAGCCGCCCTGTCGAAAAGCAGCCCAGACATTGGCGTCGGTTACAACAATGATGACCCCGCCAATTACCAGGGCAGTGAAAACCGCCAGGAACGGGACTAAAATGGTATCAAAGATACGCCGGACAACCGCGCCAACCGGTGACTGCTGGTGGCCCGGCGGAGTTGAGGTCACGCTGGTAGTTGCTTCCATATCTTTACCTTCCTGTGACTGAATTGATTACCCCGCCGCTGAATCCCCCGGCTCACGCAGGGCTGGGTCGTACATGGCCAAGACATTCTCGAGCGGGGTATCAGGCTGAAGGTGGTGCGAACTGCACATAATGTAGCCGCCGCCCTGCCCCAATAACTCAACCCTGGCCCGAACTTCTTGCTGCACCTGGGCAACCGTGCCGCGCGGCAGGGTTTTGATAATGTCGATGCCGCCGTGGAAGGTCAGTTTGTCGCCATAGGCGGCTTTTAAAGTAGCCGGGTCCATCCCTTTGGCATCCGGCTGAACCGGATTGAGCACATTGACCCCCATCTCAATCAACTCGGGGATCAGGGGCGCGACGGCGCCATCACAATGATACATCGCCGGCTTGCCGTAGCTGTGGATCAGCTCCAGAATTTTTTGATGGCGAGGCTTAATCAACTTGCGCCAGGTTTTTGGGGAAATCAACAGGGAGTTCTGGGTGGCAACGTCGTCGTAGGTATAGACCATATCCAACCTGTCGCCGGCCAGGGTCAGGACCGTCTTCAGGTTTTCCAGGTGAATTTCTAAAATGCGATCCATAAGATATTCCGGAATTGCCGGATCGGTCGCCAGGTCGAGCATAAATTGCTCCAGGCCGCGCATCGCCCAGGCCTGTTCAAAGAAAGAGCCTAACCGAAAGCGGACATGGTACGGCCCGTCCTGCTGCAAGCGATCGATCATGGCCGGCAGTTCGGTAAAATCCCACCAGTCGGGGGTGGGCCAGCGATGGTTTTTTAGCTCGCTGACCGAGGCAGCATTGCCAAACAGCCAATAAGCATAACCCTCATATTGACCAAAAGCATGCTCCTCAAGCTGATACGGCACACCCCAAATATCGTACAGGCGACCGTCGGGCGTAATCTGGCGCCACATCCGGTTGGGGGTGGAGCGGATGAGGGTGCTCCACCAATCAACGCGAGCCGCCGGCTTGAGCACTTCTTCTGGGGGGCGGCAGAACATATCGTAGGAAAACAAGCGGCAATCGATGTCGAACATGCGCAAAATAGCTTCACGTTCGGGCTGAAGCCAAAACATATTGGCCAGGCCGGTTGTATCGGGCTGGAAATGGGCCACCATCAAATCCCACACTTCGGCAGTCGCCAGAAAGTCACAGGGAATCCGGTCCGTGGTTCGATGTTCTATGGCCGCAGAGACCCGTTCTTGAGGAGTAAATTGGTTAGACATATTCACCCTGTAAGATTCTCACAACTCAGCTTGATCATGGGTTTGCATATAGTCAAGAATCAACTGAATAAACCGTTCACAGTCAGCCGGCGCTGTCAGCAGAGCGGCAAAGACAATGTCATCATCTATTTCTGAATATAGATGCACTAACCGGTTGCGCATCGAGGCCATCTGCTGCAACGTCGGGACAAAATCAGCCGGGATCAAGCCGGCTTCACCCAATATCTGGAAGGTTTCCCGATGAGTGGTTGGCGGGGAGAATTGCTCTGAGGCAATCACGTGATTGCCAATATCAAGACAACATTCAATCGCTACTTGAAGATAATACCTGGCCGCGCCACGTTTGTATGGATCGTCCAAAACAGTCTGCCGACCTAAAGCAGCCAAATCCTGCAAGTGGGTTAGATATTCGCGTAGAGTCTGGCTCAAGCCGTGTATCTTAGCTGGATTGACCATGCTCGGTTTTCCTCTTATTTAAGAGACCATGCTGGCGCACATGATCAAAAAAAGCTTGCCGCATCATGCGGGCCACCGGCTCAAAATCCAGATATTCCTTCCAGGTGCGCGTTTCAAACTCAACCCGAGCTACTTCATCCCGGGCGTAGAGCCTTACCCCGCTGATAGCAACCTCGCCCCTCAAAGTCAGCGGCAAATCATCAATCACCCGTACATCCGGCTTGACAATCCCGTGCTGCTCCAAAGCCCCCTCAATCGCAAATTCCAACGCTATGCGCTGGGGCGGTGATAGCTCCGTACTGTCGGCGGAGCAGCATAAGACAAGCGCAATATCAACATCGCTACCTGGCAGGGCCTGATCCGCAGCCGCCGAGCCGTACAGATAGGCCAGCATTACCGGCGTATGGTGAAGGATACCGGGCAAAATGTGTCGGAGCCCTTGAACTAGCTCTTGCTTTTCTATCATTACCATCCCTGCCAGGAAATTAGCCAGCAACCTGGTTTGATCTAACTCAATACCGCAATAGTTCCAAAAAGTAATCCAAAAACTGTTCCACTTTGACCGTCTCGGCCACTTTGACCGGCCGGCCGCCGCTCGTGACCGGCACCGTCTGCCCGGCGCTGGGACCAGACGGAATCACCTGGGTCTGCACCTGGCGGAAAGTGATGCAGTGCGGCGCGCCCAGATAGCCGGTGGTCAGGGTGTCCCACATGTGGTACAGATAATCGTAACCCGGCATCGTGCCCACCGTCAGCGCCCAGCATTGGCCGGCCAGATCCGACAGCGGATAGCGGCGCTGCCTGGCCAGGCGATGCAGGAACTCCAACGTTACCGGCACCTGGTTGGTGGCATCCAATGGAAATAGAGTGATAGGCGCCTGTGATTGCCACAAATTATAAGTCGCCGGCGGGTCCCAGTAGGCATTCCATTCGGCCCGACCATTGTGCTCGTAATCGCGCACATTGCCCGGCACGTTGAGCGCCCCACCCATCCAGACCAGTTCCTCAATTTTGGCCGTCAGTTCAGGTTCAGCAATCAGGGCCGCGGCCAGATTAGTCACCGGGCCGGTCACCAGGATTGTCAGGGGGGCAGCGGCTTGCCGAAGTTTACGAGCCAAAAATTGATGCCCCGGCTCGGCTACCGGCGGCGTCAGGGCGCCAGCCGAGTCATTTAGAATGGGTAAAGCGTCAATGGCGTAGGTCTGAGCTCGCCAGGTTCGTGGAAATGGATTGACCCCGTGGAGCGCGCCCTCACTCAATTCAATCTCTGAGCGGCCAAAAAAACGTAGAATCTTCTGGGTGGCCGATACAGCCGGCCGCAAAAAACAGTCGGCGGGCGTTACAACTACCCCGGCCAGGTCGAGGTGAGGCATCGCCAGCAACATCATGAGCGAGATCAAATCATCCACACCGCCGTCGTGGTCAAATAGAACCGTTCGTCTTGAGGGTAATTGGTTCACCCAACCTCCACAAGAATGAGAGAATACAAATAGCAAATGGCAAATAGTATTTTGCTATTTTTTCTACATCACCGCTTCCACGTCGACTTCGGCCTCTTCCTCAACAACCATTTCGGCGGGCAAATCAGCAGGGTGATAGCCGGCCATCATCAAGCCCAACTGCTCTTTAGTAACCTGCTTGGCCGGGAGAATATCGACGATTTTGCCGGCAAACATCACCGCGATCCGGTCGCTGAGGGCCCGAATTTCGTCTAACTCAGTAGAGACGAGCAACACGGCGGCGCCTTCATCCCGTTTTTCGATGATCCGGTGATGAATATATTCGATGGAGCCAACGTCGAGGCCCCGGGTTGGCTGGGCGGCGATCAGCAACTTGATCGGCCGCGAGAACTCACGACCCACAATCACCTTCTGTTGATTGCCGCCCGAGAGAGTGGCCACCGGCACATCGATACCTGGCGTCCGCACGTCGAACTCTTCCACCACTCGCTGGGTGATCTTACGCACCTCTTCCCGGTTGATCACCCCATTGCTGGCGAACGGTTGGCGATAATACGTATTGAGAACAATATTAGCGGTGAGTGGATAGGCTAAAACCAGCCCATCCCGCTGCCGGTCTTCCGGTACGTGGGCCACCCCCAGCTCGGTGATCTGGCGCGGGCTGGCGTTGGTCGCATCCTGACCGTTAATTTTTACAGTACCGCTATCAATTTTCCGCAGGCCGGTCAGCGCCTCAACCAATTGGGTCTGCCCATTCCCCTGAACCCCGGCAATGCCCAACACCTCGCCCGCCCTGACCTCAAAAGACACATTATCAACCGCGATCCCTTGCCGTTCGTCGCTGATACACAACTTCTCCACCACCAGCATCGGTGACTGGGGATGGGCCGGTTTCTTCTTTACCTTCAGTTCAACTGCCCGGCCGACCATCATATCCGCCAGGGCCTGCTCATTAGTTTTGGCCGGGATGGTGGTGCCGACAGTTCTGCCCCGCCGGAGAACGGTGATGCGGTCAGCCACCGCCAAAACCTCTTTTAATTTGTGGGTAATAAAGATCAGCGAGACGCCCTGGGCCACCAACGACTTGATAATCTTGAAAAGTTCTTCAACCTCCTGCGGAGTCAACACCGCTGTTGGCTCATCGAGGATGAGAATGTTGGCATCCCGGTACAGCACTTTGATGATCTCAACCCGCTGTTGAATTCCAACCGGCAAATTCTTAACATAGGCATTGGGATCGACCTGCAGGCCATACTTCTCAGAGATTTCCCGGATGCGATTTGCCACCACCTTGCGGTCCAGGAAGAGGCCACCGTGGAGCGACTCCTCGCCCAACATCACGTTCTCAGTTACAGTCAGCACCGGCACCAGCATAAAGTGCTGGTGGACCATGCCGATCCCCTGGTGGATGGCATCGGTGGGGCCGTGAATTTCAACCTGCCGGCCATTGATAAAGATTTGGCCGCCGGTTGGTTTGTAGAGGCCATACAGAATGTTCACCAAAGTGGTCTTACCCGCCCCATTTTCACCCAGCAAGGCATGGATCTCACCCTTTTCCAGAGTCAGGTTGATATTATCGTTGGCTAACACGCCGGGGAACTGCTTGGTAATCCCTTTAAGCTCTAAGACTGGGGGCATTGAACCGACCTTTCCGCTTGGCTAAAATTTAGGCGTTATTATAACAATTTTTCCAATTTTTTATAATCTCGACAATTTATACCAATCGTTTACGAATTTGTGAACTGATGTTATCCAGAATAGTCACGACAATAACAATAGCCCAAACCGCGGTACCGGCCTTGTTATAGGCTAGTTGATTAATCCAGGTTTGGAGTTGTAACCCGATCCCACCGCCGCCGACAAAGCCGATGATCGTGGAAATACGCACGTTGATATCCCAGTGATAAATGGCAAAGGCGATGAAAGGTGGAATGATTTGGGGAAAGACGGCATAGAAGATAGTTTGCAGCCGATTAGCCCCGGCTGCGGTAGCGGCCTCGAGCGGCCCCGCCTCGATGCTCTCGATAGCCTCTGAGAATAACTTGCTAAGAGAAGCCACGGTAACCACCGTCATCGCCATCACTCCGGCAAAGGGACCAAAGCCCAGCCAGATGGCAAACATCACGGCCATAACCAACGCCTCAATTGAACGTAACAGGTTAAAGATGGTCCGGGCAACGTAGTAGATGGTGGTGCCAATCGGTCCTTTACCCATGATATTGCGGGCGCCCAAAAAACTGACCGGCACAGCCACAACACAGGCAAAAGTGGTGGCCATCAAAGCCATAAACACCGTCTGGATCATCAATTGAAAGGTGAGCACTAACGCCTGCGAGGGATGCAGTCCCGCGTCGGTCCAGGTCAGTTCAGCTTCCAGGCGGCTAATCTGGCCCTCTTTAGCCTCAACAATAGGCCGCACCTCCACCTCTACGGAGAAATGCCCGGCCGCGTCGGTAGTGGCCTGGGCACTGCGCAGGCGGCGGTCATCCGGTAGCAACCAGCGCAGTTGCACGCCAGTATTGGGCCTAAAGTCAAAACCCTCAACCTGGATGATGGCTCTGGGATCGCTACACGGTGGGTTTGCCGCCAGCCGCGGTCCGCTTGCCGGCGGAGTTAACACTTCACCGGAACCGCATGGTACCGGGTAGTTAATCACATAGCTTTCAACCTGCCTACCTCGAGTAACCAGATCGGGTGTGAGAAAATCCTGGATTATGGGGACGGCTTTAGGAAAATCGGTGATCAGCCGGGGCAAGTCGATCCCCGTAACACTCAAACTGTAGACGTAGGAGATCACAATAACCACCGCGATTAAGGCATTTCGGCCATAGCGCAAAGCGGGTAATGTATACTTTTCTTTACTCATCCTTTACCTCAGGCCAGTCGTTCGCGCGCCTTGGCACTCACGTAATCGAGCAAAGCTACAATCAGCATAATGGCCCAGAAGGCGGCTCCAATGGGTTTCCAGGCGCCCAAACGCTGCCATTGCACAATCAAAAAACCAATGCCGCCGCCGCCCACAAACCCCAAAATGGTCGACATCCGCACGTTAATATCCCACCGGTAGATGGTGAAAGCCAAAAATGGCATAAAAACTTGAGGCAGAACGGCATAGATCACCGTTTGCCACCAATTGGCGCCCGTGGCCCGGATCGCCTCGATAGGGCCAAAATCAATACTTTCAACCTGTTCAGAATAGAGCTTACCCAGCGCGGCAATGGAATGCACCGTTAAGGCCATCACCCCGGCAAACGGTCCCAAACCAACCCACACCACGAACACAATGGCGATGATCAAAGACTCAATCGAGCGCACAATGTTGAGAATGGTTCGGACAATGAAGTAAATTACCAGGGTGACCGGGTTGCCGCTCATCAAATTACGGGCGGCAATGAAGCTAAGCGGAACGGCAAAAACAACGGCAAAGGTTGTGGCTGCCAGGGCAATGGCAATAGTCTCGGCCATCTTTTCCAACACCAGCCGTCCATTGGCGCTAAGCTGCCAGCCGCCGATGATGCGGGTCTGAATGATCTGCACCCCGTGAAGTTGCGGCTCACCTGTAATGTGGCTCAAGGGAACGGCCTGTGGCACCGTGATCTCGGCAGAAAAATTACCCTGCTGATCAGTGGTAACCACAATCTGCTGACCCTCTCGGGTCAGGCGCTGCTCCTGGCCAATAGGGTTGGCCCACCAAAGTTCGGTGTCAACCTCGGGCCAGAAGTTACTGCCGGCCACCATAAGCTGATCGCCAACTTCCCCACATGATTTTGAAAGGGTAATGGTGGCCCCATCCGGCCGCGTGGTCACCAGCGAGGGCGGGTTGTCGGAGCAAGGAATCTCAAAAGGGCCCCGATCTTTGCGACTTTCCGACTCCCGCTTGATAAAATCAGGCTTGAGAAAGCCTTGAACGATAGGCGCCGCCCGGTTGGCCTGCCGGAACAGTTTAGCCGGTTCGATCTCGGTGATGATCCAACCGGCCACATAAACTACCACCAGGATAGCCAAAAGGGGCGGTAAAAAGGAGCGAATGGTCTTCCGGGCCAGACTGTAGGCATCCCAAACGTTCCAAACCCAGACAAAAGCGACAAAAACATAAAGGCCGGGCAATTCCTGCCACTGAATGATCCCAATTGAGCCAATAATCGAGGCAAAAATGGATAAGCCGCGTGGCCAGGCCCCGGCCAGGAACTGACCCAGGCCGGGCATCGCGACCGACAGGAGGGCCGCCAACCAGGGTTGATTCACAAGCCAGGCGGAGCGTTCTGGAACGGCGTCGTTAGCATTGGGCATAGGTCAAATTCCTGGGGCGGTCAGTTTATCTCAACTCGAACCGCCTCTTCCCCGTAGATTTCTTTAAAGCGTTCATCGTCAATTTCGCCGGGCAGTCCATCAAACATCATATTGCCATCTTTTAAGGCAATGATTCGGGTGGCGTAAGTGCGGGCTAAACTCAAGAAGTGCAAGCTGCAGAGCACGGTAACGCCTTTTTCGCGATTGATCTGTTCGATGTACTTGAGCACAGAGTGAGAGGTGGCCGGATCGAGCGCCGAAACCGGCTCATCGGCCAGTAGCAATTTAGGTTCTTGCATCAAGGCCCGGGCAATGCCAACTCGCTGCTGTTGTCCGCCCGATAGGGCATCGGCGCGGTTATTGGCTTTATCGGGAATACCAACCAGCTCCAGCGCGGCCCAGGCTCGCTTTCGATCCTCGGCCGGAAAAATCCCCAGCAGACTCAACCAGGGGTTAACATAGCCCAAACGACCGGTTAGAACGTTGCGCATAACCGTGGAACGTTTGACCAGGTTGAAGTGCTGAAAGATCATGCCGAGATCGCGTCGGATCCGGCGCAGCTCAGCGGGCGAAGCCGCCGTAATATCCACCCCATCCAGGATGACCTGGCCCGAGGTCGGCTCGATCAGACGATTGATACAACGTAGCAAGGTACTTTTGCCCGAGCCGCTCAAGCCAATGATCACCAGGAATTCGCCATCCTGTACCGTAAAAGAGACGTTATTCAGCGCCCTGGTACCATCGTCATAAACTTTAGTGAGGTTTCTTATTTCAAGCATTCTCGCCGCCTTAACTCATCGTTCCCAATCAAAAAAATAGGGGAGAGGAGACGCGCTCCCCTCCCCTGCAACTCATCACTGCATCAATGAGTTACCTCTACTGGAAATCTTCAACGCTATAGCCAGAGGCATCCAGATCAGCGCGGAAGGCATCGTAGAAAGAGTCATCAACGGGTTGAAGGCCGGAAATTTCATACAATTGCTCAAGCGCGGCCTTGCCTTCGTCAGTGCCGGCGATGTCGAGCAGAGCCTTGACCACGTTTTCGCGCACATCAGCCGGAACATCCGGGGCGAAGCTGACCGTATCGTTGGGGATATCGGCCGACTCAGTGACCACCACCACCACATCCTTCACATCCGGATAATCATCCTCAATAGTGCCGCGAGCATCCACGTAGGTCGCGCCGGCGTCACATTCACCGTTGTAAACCGCGGCAACCACGTTGTTGTGGGAACCGACGTCCACCACCTTGATATCTTTCCCCGGATCAATACCGTTGGCGGCCAGGGTGATACTGGGGATGATCCAGCCCGAGGTTGACAGGGGATCAGGCCGGCAGAAAGTCGTACCCTTCAAATCTGCCAGAGAGGTGATCCCGCCATCACCGCGGGCGATGATCTGCCCCTTGTAGGTGGTGCTGCCAAAGCGCTCTGTGGCCAGGGCGACATCAACCCCGTATTTTTCGTGAGCCAAAATGTAACCAAAGGTGTTCAGCCAGCCGATATCGGCGTTGCCGGCGCCCATCGCTTCGATGACCGCGGCAAAGCTGGTAGCAACGTTAGACTCGACGTTATAGCCGGTGCGCTCAGTAATCATCTGCGCCAATTCCTCACCGGAGGCCAGAATTTCCTGGGTGTCACCGGAAGGCACAAAGGACATTACCAATTTCACCTCCCCAGCCGCGGGAGCTTCTTCCGCTGCCGGGGCCGCGCCAACCGGCCAGCCGGTGGAGATGGTGCCGGCGATGATGCCCTGTCTGATCTGCTCCAGCTCATCCCGCATTTCTTGCGGGACGCGATCTTCCCAGTCGTGGAAAGGGGCCAGGCCGACGCCGTCATTGGCCGTGGTACTGATGAAGTTTGTGCCGCCTTCAAAGGTGCCCTCTTCCATCCGCTTGACCGCTTCGAACACCGCATTATCGATCTTCTTCAGCACGCTGGTCATGTAAACTTCTTTGGCGTCAGGATTGGTTTGGGTCAAGTCGGCATCCACGCCGATCACGGCAAAACCGCGATCCTGAGCCGCCGCGGCCGAACCTAAACCGACCGGGCCGGCCACAGGGAAGATGATATCGCAGCCTTCATCAAAGAAGTTTTCGGCAAAGCTACGGCCGTCGTCCAGACTGGTGAAGTTGCCGGTAAAGGAACCGTCGCCGCCGCCTTCCGCAGCCGGATTGGTCTTCCAGCCCAACACCTTCACGTCGGCGCCTTTTTGCTCGTTGTAGTACATCACCCCGTACTCAAAACCGACCATGAATTCGACCACAGGCGGGATCTTGATGCCGCCGTAGGTGCAAACAGTGCCGGTTTCGCTCATCCCGGCAGCCAGGTAACCGGCCATGAAAGAAGGCTCAGAGACGGCAAAGAGCAGCCCCATATCGCCGGGAGTCTGGCTGGGGAAGTCAACAATGGCAAAGGGCAGATCAGGGTTGGCTAGAGAAGCGGCCTTGGTCGCATCGGCCAACAGGAAGCCCACGGTAACAATGCCGTTGTACCCCTGATTGATGAACTCATTCAGGTTCTTCTCATAATCGGTTTGCTGTGAGCTTTCCAGGAAGCGAACCTCAACGCCTAATTCCCTGGCCGCCCGTTCCATCCCATTCCAGGCCAGTTGGTTAAAACCTTTGTCATCAATCCCACCCACGTCGGTGACCTGGCCATATTTATGAGGCGCCATTGCTTCTTCAGCCGGGGCTTCGGTGGGAGCCGGCGCTTCAGCCGCCGGGGCTTCCGTGGGGGCTGCCGCCTGGGGTTGTTCTGGGGCTGGGGCCGGCGTGGCAGCGCCGCCGCAGGCAGCCAGCATCGCCAGAATAATTACCACTGCAATTATCCCAAACAAACGGTTAGTCATTTGTATTCTCCTCCAACAGTGACTTACAAATTTAGATTGACTGGATTTTGTCTGAACTAGAATAATTTAATGGGATTTTCTTGTGCGCTCACCTCCTTGTGATCAAAACTGGGCACTCGTAAAAAAATGAGATTGCGGGGCTTTATTCGGATGTGCAATAATTAAGAATCAGTAGCCTTAAAGATAGCGCAACTACCAGGATATTGGAATTACCGAGCAGTAATGGTCTGGGCATTGACAATATTTATTATAGCCCACCTACCCTATCGAAGCAAAAAAATTCAATATCGGTTCAGGGTTGGAGTACCCCGGCTAACCGGCCCCACTCGACCAGGCTCAAAGTTTCAGCCCGCCGGGTTGGAGCCAACTGGGCCTGCTCCAGCGCCCTAACAATCTCCTCAACCGGCTTATGCAGACCGGCTGCCAGCGAATTCTTTAGCTGTTTGCGCTTCTGGCCAAAACCGGCCTTAACTACCCGGAAAAAGTGATCGACCTCTTCGACCGGAATGGCCGGCTCGGGCCAGGTATCGATCCGCACCACAGCCGAATCTACCTTGGGCGGCGGATAGAAAGCGCCGGCCGGAATGCGATGAACTAAGGTTGGCTGACCGTAAAATTGAACACTCACCGCCAGCAGGCTCATCTGGCCCGGCTGAGCCACGATGCGTTGGGCCACCTCTTTTTGCACCGTTACCACAATCCGCTCCGGTCGAGGCGTTGCTTCCAGCAGATAGCGCAGCACGGCGGAGGTGATGTAGTAAGGCAGGTTGGCGACAACTTTGAAGGCGGGCAGGTGGGTGGGAGGTTGGTTAGTTGGTGGGTAGGTTAGTTGGCCGGCCGGGGGGGCGGTTAACAGGGTATCGAGTTGGAGTTGGAGGATATCGGCCTGGACGATGGTTAGATTTGGTAGGTCGGCCAGTTCATGGCTGAGCAGGCTGACCAACTGCGGATCGAGTTCTACGGCGATGACCCGTCCGGCCGACTCGGCCAGCAGCCGGGTCAATGTGCCCGGTCCTGGCCCAATTTCTAACACGGTCTCCGCACCGGTCAGCTCGGCCGCCGCAACAATCTTAGCCAGGTGGTGCGGATCGACCAGAAAGTTTTGCCCCAAACCTTTGCGGGGCCGGAGGTTATATCTTTTGAGTAGGGTTGACAGGGATTGCGAGGGAGTAGATTTCAAAGGACTCTCCACAATATTGGGCCAGGAAGCAGAGGAGCAAGGGGGCAGGAGGGAAAATCCCCTCTGCTCCTCTGCTGATCTCAACGCTGCTGCGGCCAGTCGGGCAAAACGTACCGAATCTTATCGGCCGGCGGCACCGGGGTGAGCAGATAGACATCCAGCCATTCGTAAATGTCCGGCAGAGGCTGGTCGTCAGCAAAACCCAAATCAACTCGCTTGCCATGAATCAAACCGCCGGTATCACCGGCAACCGCCCGGCCATAACCGGGAATATAAAGCTCGGTCAGCAGGGGAATGACCTTGGGATCAACGGCTACCACCCCCAGCCCGGCCGGCAAGCCGCTGCGGGTAACCCCATAGCGCGGGTGATCAAGAGCTTTGCCCGACGAGGCGGCGCTGTAAGGGGTAGCCAACATCGAAATTTTGCGCCAGTATTCAATCGGGCCAGCCTCGGTTTGCAGGGTATGAACCGTAATCTGGGTACCGTAAGCAACGATCTGGTCACTGGGTTCCTGATCCAACCACTCATCCTCCACCACCCGCCAGATTTCCTGGCCATTTTCGGTGCGGATCCTGGTTCGAGTTTTGATGATGCCGGTTATGCCCGGCTGCTGAATCTCCTGACGATCGAGCGGCATAGAAGAATCTGGAATCCAGGTGGTTTCGAAGGGAATGAATTGCTGCTCAATTTCAAGCGATTCCCGCACCCGGACCAGTTCAATAGTCTGATTGGCCGAGATCTCTTCGGCCAGGGCCGGCCGACTGTAGTCCTGGCCCATCAAGGCGATCCCCTCTTCGGCCAATACCTCAGCCACGGTTCGGCCAAGCGTCCGGCTGGTGATGAGGCGGCCGTCGGCGGCAATGGTGACCGGAACCGAACGCTGAATATAGACGTGCAGGCCCGGCAGCAGGGCCGTTTCCAGCGGGGGCGTCACCTTATCTTCCGCATAGAGGCTTAGTCCTTGCTCGGTGAGGGCTGCGCCGACCGTGGGTTGAGCCGTATAGAAGGTGCTGCTCAGCCCATTATCCGTCAAAGTCACCGGAATGGCCCGGTGGACGATCAAGTAAAGCGGCTCAGGGCGGCTGATTTCAGCCGACGCGCCGTTTATCAGCGCCACACTGGCCGCCCGGGCTGGTTGTGGAGTAGAGGCAGGAGTTACCGGCAGAGGGTCGTTCAGCGGCGCAACCTGCCCGTTTACCACCACCACGTCGCGGCTGTTGAGCACGATCCCGGCCTCAGCCAGCACGCCGGCAGCGGTTTGTTGGTGCGTTAACCGGGTTAAAGTTCGGCCATCAACCTCGATGATGACCGGACGAGCCAGTTTGATCGTAACCGCCTGGTTTGAGCTGAGCAGGGCGCCGGGAGAGGGGCTAATCCGATCTTCCGGGGCTAGACTCAACTCTAATTGGCTTAAGACGGCCTCAACGGTTAAACGATGGACCCGAACTTCAACCGGCCGGTCATTGATCATTACCACCACCGGCTGGCCCGTCAGAACATAACCCGCCCATAGCGCCAAAACCAGTCCAACGCCGGCCAGGGTCCAGCGGAGGAATGAACCTAACCGGCGCGAGCGTAATTGTGGGCTGGCAGCTGAATTAGCCTGATCGGTCACCGGCTTTCCTCACTTATGCAGGGTTTCCCGAATTTTGTAGACTATTATAGCCGGATAAAGGGGCTTTTGCCCAAAAGCAGTGCTGGCGTCCAGCACACCGTGTAAGCAATGGCATGTCCGTATAGCCTGACATCGAGAGAATCGTCACATCATCATTATACCATGAACCACTTGAATCCCCAGTTGGCCCGGCAATTCGGAAACAAAAAAGCGAACCTCACCGGCTCGCTGGAGTTAAGAAAGCTACTCTTTAAACTATAAACTATTTAAACTATTGTTCAGGGGGAGGGCAACCGAGTAGCTCCTGCCAGGCAACCCTGCGTCGCTCAGAAGTGACCGCTTAAGGCTGCTTCCTTCCGGACCTGACCTGGTTCGCAGGCTTCTGCCGCGCAGGACCCAACAATCAACGCTACCCGGTTGCCCTCACCCCGAACCGGCAACTGTGGTCGGTGAACAATAATCACTGATCAGTCAATAGCGGTAACTCGTAACTACTGACTACTGATTACTGTTCACTGCTTACTAAGAGAGGCGGAGAGGGAGGGATTTGAACCCTCGAGGCTGTTACACCTACACGATTTCCAATCGTGCGCACTCGACCGGACTATGCGACCTCTCCGGATTCAATGAACAATGAATAATGAACAAATAACAGCACATTTTACTCATTGATAATTGTTCATTGATAATTGCTCATTGATAATTGCACCAGCGGGGAGGGTGGGATTCGAACCCACGGTGGACAAAAGCCCACAACGGTTTTCGAGACCGCCCCATTCGACCGCTCTGGCACCTCCCCAAACGTCGATCAAGGCGGGAGAAATTATAGCATACGGTAAAAGAAGGGGCAAAAGTTTTATAATCTCGTTCCCATCGTTTCCCATCGTTCCCAAACTGAGTTTGGGAACGAGATTAAACGAGATGGCATTTATCTTTTTTCCAGCGGGGCCACGCTGGCCGACAGTTTCTTGATGCCCTGCTCTGGAAAGGCCACCTGCACCAGTTCATCATCGCCTTCTACCTCCACGGCGATGACGGTGCCCTCGCCAAACTTGCGGTGATACACCCGGTCGCCCAACGTATAGCTGGCGGTTTTGGTGGGAATGGCCGGGCTGTCCGGTGATCGACTCCAGCGGCTGCTCATCTCTTGAGCGCCTGACCGCCGGCTGGCCGTCCCCGGACTCGTCCGGGCCGCTCGCCCGGAACGGTCCTCGACCAACTCCGGCGGGATATCTTTGAGGAAACGGGAGGGAATAGTCGGCTCGTCAAAGCCATAGGTGGAGCGGCGAAAAGCGCGAGTTAAATATAACCGGTCTTCGGCCCGGGTAATGCCAACATAGGCCAGACGGCGTTCCTCTTCCAGGGCCTCAGTATCGCTCAGGCTGCGGCTGTGGGGCAACAGCCCTTCCTCCAGCCCGACAATGAAAACAACCGCAAACTCCAGCCCTTTGGCCGTGTGCAGCGTCAACAGCGCCGGGGCCAAACCTTCTTCACCCAACGCGTCCACATCAGAAACCAGGGCCACATCCTCCAGAAAACGGGCCAGGGCTTCGTCGCCGTCAAGATCCATAAATTGTTCGGCCTTGCGGCGCAATTCGATGATGTTCTCCCACCGTTCCTCGCCTTCCGGGGTATTATCTTTAATATAAGTTTTATAACCGGTTCGAGCCACGGCCAGGTCAAACAGCTCCGGCAGGCTGAGCTTGGCTTTGGCTTTGATCAGCATATTCATCAAGCGGCCAAACTCGATCAGCGACTTCTCGGCCCGGCTTTTGAAGGGGCTGGCAATAGGCGGCCCACCTTCATCGTCGTCGGGCTGGCTCTGGTTCAACTCGCCGTGCTCGGCCACGGCGGCCAACTGTTGCAGGGCCTGCCAGGGGGTCGCGCCCAGGTCAAAGGCCCAGCGGTTCAGGTCGGCGACGGTTTTGGCCCCAATCGACCGGGCCGGCACGTTGATGATCCGGCTCAGGCTAACGCTGTCTTCCGGGTTGTGGATCAGCCGCAGGTAGGCCAGCACATCCTTGATTTCCTTGCGATCATAAAAGCGAGTCCCCCGCACCAACAGATAAGGCATCCCCCGGTTGACAAAGGCTTCTTCTAACACCCGGCTTTGGGCGTTGGTCCGGTACATCACGGCTATGTCGCCGGGCTTATATTGCCGCCCAAGCTGCAGGCGCTGGATCTCATCGACCACAAAGGAGGCTTCCTCCTGCTCGTTGTAAGCCTCAACGACTCGAATTTTGCTCCCCTGGCCGCGCCGGGTGAAGAGATCATTTTCTATACGATTCTGGTTTTTACGGATGACCTCCTTGGCCGTTTGCAGGATAGTATCGGTGGAGCGGTAGTTCTGGGAGAGGCGAATCAACTTGTGATCGGGATAATCATCCCGAAAGCGGAGCACGTTGCGATAATCGGCGCCCCGCCAGGAGTAAACGCCCTGATCCAGATCGCCGACCACAAAAATATTGCGCTGGGCCGCGGCCAGGAGCTTGGTCAACTCGTACTGGACCATGTTGGTATCTTGAAACTCATCTACCAGCACGTGCTGGTAAAGCTGCTGGTATTTTTCCAATACCGGTTCATGCCGCCGGAAAAGTTGATACGTGACCAACAGCAGGTCGTCAAAATCCAGGGCATTGTTTTGCACCAGAATCTGCTGGTAACGCTCGTACACGCGGGCAGCAATCTCATCCTGATAGGTGCGGGTCTGAAACCGGTCGGGGGTAATCATCTCGTTCTTGGCTTTGGAAATTAGATAATGGATTGAACCGGGCTTCCACTGTTTTTCATCCAGGCCAATATCTTGGAGCGCCCGCTTGACCACGGCCAGTTGATCATCCGTATCGTAAATCACAAAGTTGCGGTCGTAATGGCCCAGCACCTCGATATCGCGGCGCAACCAGCGGGCGCACAAGGCGTGAAAGGTGCCCACGCTCAAACTATGGACCTGGTTGGGCGTGAGCATCTGTTCCAACCGGCTCTTCATCTCCCGGGCCGCCTTGTTGGTAAAAGTAACGGCCACAATCTGCCAGGGGGCCAGCCCTATTTCCTGCACCAGGTAGGCAATCCGGTGGGTCAAGGCCCGCGTCTTACCCGAACCGGGGCCGGCCAGGGCCAAGACCGGGCCGCCAATCGTTGTCACGGCCTCTTGTTGGGCCGGGTTGAGTCCTTCCAGCAATCGCATCATGTTCCACTCCACTTTGGAATCCAGAAGATTGTACCACAAGCCAGGGTAGAGGGGCAAGGCCGGTTTTAGCCGAACACACAAGCTCCCCTGGGAGTTGGTATAAAGTAAGCCAAAAATTGGCTACAACATTTGTAATCTACCGGGCCGCGTGCTACTTTAATCCTTTAACTTCACTTCAAGCGATGCTGCTTGGGCAAAACAAAATAGAGTCAATTGAATAACCATTTCGAATATTTTGGCTAAAATCGGCTTAGTTTGGAAGATTGAGCGCGGCTCAATACGGAGGTGCCTTATGGCAACGAATCCCGGCAACCAGCCCCAGGACAAACACCCTTATCTAAGAACCGTATCGTGGCGATTAACGATCTCGCTGACCGTCCTGATCGTTCTGGCGCTGGCTGGTCTAATTTTAACAAATCGTAATTATTTCTTTGAACCTGATGAAGCAAGAGACGCAAATGCATCGGCCCAGGCCGTCTCGCCGCCAACGCGGCCCAAAGCCAGCCCCTCGACCAGTCGACTTGAAATCGTCGCTCTACCGGAGTTGGTGGCGGCCATTGAGGCCGGTCAGGTCGATGCGCTGCTGGTTCAGGGAGACCAGCTTATCGCCACCACCGTTGAGGGCAGTAAACTGGCGGCTCAAAAAGAGAGTACCATCAGCGCCCTGGAAACCCTGCGACTGCTCGGTCTCTCTAACCAGGCCCTGGCCGATCTGGCCATTACCGTTGAAAGTTCGCCGCCGCGCCCCAATCCGATGAACACCTGGCTGGTTATGGCGGGTCTGGTGATGATTGGTTTCATTCTCTTCCGGGCCGTCCGCCAGCGGCAAGACCGCCCCAATTTTGGCCCGAATGAGGTTGGCCGGAGTAATCCCCGCGTGGTCTCAACTGCCGCCGGCAAAAAAGATAAAGAAAACGAGGTCCAACGGCCCCACGTTACCTTTGATGACGTGGCCGGGGCCGATCAGGCCAAGCTCGAGCTGCAAGAAGTGATCGAGTTTCTCAAGGAACCCTATAAGTTTGCCAAGTTGGGCGCCCGCGTGCCCACCGGAGTGCTGATGGCCGGCGCGCCGGGGACGGGCAAAACCCTGCTGGCCAAAGCTGTAGCCGGGGAAGCCGGGGTGCCTTTCTTCAGCATCTCCGGCTCGGAGTTTGTGGAAATGTTTGTGGGGGTGGGCGCGGCTCGCGTCCGCGACCTGTTCAAACGAGCCCGCAAACACGCCCCGGCCGTCATCTTCATCGACGAGATCGACGCGGTTGGCCGGCGGCGCGGGGCCAGCGTGGGCAACGGCAACGATGAGCGCGAGCAAACCCTGAACCAGATTCTGGTCGAGATGGACGGTTTTGGCACCGATACCACCGTCATTGTAATGGCCTCCACCAACCGGCCCGACATCCTCGACCCGGCCCTCACCCGCCCCGGCCGCTTTGATCGCAAAATCATCATCGACCGGCCCGATGTGACCGCCCGCGAGGCCATCCTGGCCGTCCACACCAAGGGCAAACCGTTGGCGCCCAACATCTCTCTGGCCGACCTGGCCAAATTGACCCCCGGCTTTGTGGGGGCTGACCTGGCCAACCTGGTCAACGAGGCGGCCATCCTGGCTGCCCGGCGCAACTTGACCCGTATCGGCCAGGCGGAGTTTCAAGATGCGATGGAACGGATCATTGCCGGGCCGGAACGGCAGGGCAAGATCATCAGCGAGTACGAGCGCAAGGTGGTGGCCTTTCACGAAGCCGGCCACGCCGTGGTCATGCACAACCTGGAACACAGCGACCCGGTCCACAAGGTCAGTATTGTCTCCCGCGGCATGGCCCTGGGCTATACCATGCCCCTGCCTGATAGCGACAAATACCTGCGCAGCCGGGAAGCTTTTGAGGACGAGATTGTGGGTTTGCTGGGCGGCCGGGCCGCCGAGGAGATCATCTTCAAGCGGATCACCACCGGCGCGGCCAACGACCTGGAACGAGCCACCAAGCTGGCCAGGGCGATGGTCACCCGCTACGGTTTCAGCCCGGTCCTGGGCCTGCGTACCTTTGGCGAGGAGCAGGGCAATCCCTACCTGGGCACTCTGGGCGAAATCCGGGATTACAGCGAGCAGGTCGCCCAGGCTATCGATCAGGAAATTCGCCAGATTTTGGACACAGCCTACCAGCGGGCCAAAGCCATCATCCTCAGGCAAAAGCACAATTTGGAAGCCCTGGCCAACGCCCTGCTGGAGCACGAAACCATCGACCGGCCCCAGTTTGAGGCGTTAATGGGGTAAACAAGGAGACCGACCCAACCATGTCCAACGAACTCAAAGCCAAAGTGCAAGCCCAATTTGGGGCTGCCGCCGATAGTTACGCCGCCAGCGACATTCACGCCAAAGGGGAGAGTTTGGGGCTTTTGCTGGAACTGGTCAAACCCCAACCCCACTGGCAGATGCTCGACGTCGGCGCCGGAGCGGGCCACACGGCGATGGCCTTTGCCCCACAGGTGGCCCACGTGATCGCCGCCGACATCACGGCCGAAATGCTGGCCAAAACCGCCGAGCTGGCCGCGGCTCGCGGCCTGACCAACCTGGAGACCAGAGTGGCCGACGCCGAAGCCCTGCCCTTCGACGACGCCTCCTTTGACCTGGTCACCTGCCGGCTGGCCTTTCACCACTTCCCCGAGGCCCGGCAGGCCCTCAGCGAATTTGCCCGGGTGCTCAAGCCCGGCGGCGTGGTCGGCTTCACCGACAACATCACCGTGCCCGACAAGCAGGCCGCCGGTTACTACAACGCCTATGAGAAGCTGCGCGACCCCTCCCACAATTGGGTTTATCCGCTGGTCCGCTTGCAGGCGATGTTCGAGCAGGCCGGCTTGCAGGTTGAAGCCACTCGCCAATTGAGCAAAGAGTTCGAGTTCCACGAGTGGGCCGACCGGCAGCACGTCTCTGAGGCCAACAAAGCCCGGCTGCTGGAGATGATGCGCCGCCTTCCGGAGACGCTGCAACCGTTCCTGGCCCCCCGCTGGGCCGACGGCACGCTGTATTTCACCCTCCACGAGGCCGTGCTGGTGGCGCGTTTGCAACAAGGGTAGGGCTTGATGATGCGGGGTAGGAGAGTTGCTATTATAAGGGCTGGCCAATTGAGGCCAGTTCTTTTTTTGTGTTTCCGCGGGACATTCATCACGCATCGTTTGACCGGTAAGTGACAGCTTTTGGTTATTGTCACCGCCCGGCGAGTCGTGATAGAATGAGCGTGTTCAGATTTCTGGCCTGCAAGTGGGTCGGGAATCTTCTGAAACCACTTGTAGGTCTAAAAATATTATTATATTGCCGAAAAATTCAACACGCCAACAGAGATTGAAGTAAAATGGCTCAAGAGGATCCGACAGAAAAAGTTATTCGAGAATATTTTGCAGGTCAAGGTTGGAACGTTGAAAAGTTAGATACCGGAAAAAACCGAGCTGCAGATTTTCGCGTTTGTGATAATGGGAATTGCTTTCTATGTGAAGTTAAAACAGTTAAATCAATGCGAGCGGACTTTCCATCCAATCCTCTTGAATTCTATCTTGAGCAAAGAAAGAGTCGCCAGGAAGAAATACAAAGATGGCAAGAAGAAAATCCTAATAAACGATTAATTTTACGAGGTGAGGATAGGGATTTTGTCTACGGGGATGAAATCGAGTTTGTTAAGAAATATCAGGGTAGACGAAGAAATACCGAGGCAGGGTTTAATGAATTTGCTGGGGAGTTGGAGGAATTCCTCAATAATTCAAGAATAAAAAATTTGCCTTACAGTGTGCGATTAGATAGTGATGATTTGTACCAACCAACTAAACAAGAGCGGGAAACATTTTTCAAATGGCTTGAAAATGAAATACAAGCTATCAATGAAGGAAAACCTGGCTGGCAATGGGTAGTTGAAAAACCATCGTATGGAAATTCAGCCTTATATTCGGCTTTTTATCCAATCCATAAACCTTCTCACGAACATGATACGAAATCGGAATACCAGTTAACTGTAAGCGGCCCGTTTGAAATTGACTCTTTAGAAGTAAATATCCATTCTTATGGAACACTTAATCTCAAAGCGGTAACGACAAATGTAGAAAGTGGATTGAAACAGCTAGAAAGTTCTGTTTTACGAGAAGATGATAAACAAATCCCGTGTATTATTGGTTTAGCTTTTGAGTCAGGGATCGGATTGGAATGGCAACAGCTTTCATCCCATATTAGCTGGCTATTGAAAGAACACCCAAATCTTAGTGCTATTGCGGTTTTAGGTTGGATCCCTGATGGAACCCCACCTCCACAAGAAGATGGGATGGAGGCTTGGTATCAATTTTTTCCAACAACTCCAACGGCGCCTAGATTTGTTGTATTTCATAACTCTTGGTTGCAAACTACCAAACCACTTCCAACAAGGGTGTTTAGCGATAAATGGTCAACCCAGTTTTCACCAATCAAATATCGGGAAGTGGCAATATAACAATGCCAATCAAGCTGACACCAGAAGCTCTTTAGCGCAAGACTTGGTTTCAGTTGAGCTTGTTTTTAGCCAGCACAAGGGCGGGCGTCAGGCCGTCAAGGTATAAGTTCAGCAGAGAGAGACGTTATCACGGCGATGAAAACGATTCAGGAATATCTCCTCAACCGCTGCCGCAGGCGGGCCATACAGCTAAACGGTTCCATAATCACCGGTTCCATTACGCTGATCCTCCTCATCGTTTTGCCGGCTTGTGGCTCCAGGTCGTTACCTGAACCACCCGCCGTACTCCAACCGGGCCAGGTGGTCAAGGGTGAAGATGTGTTTGGCGTATTCTACAATTATGTGCCCACGTCTGTCCCGGAGAAGCCGGAAATCCTGGTGTTAGTCCACGGTACGCCGCCCAACGATGAAACTGCTGAAGCGAATGCCGAGTATTACCTTACCAACTGGCGTGACTTTGCCGAAAAACAGGGCTATATCCTGCTCGCCCCCGCCTTCAATCAGGAGGATTTTAGCAGCCGCCTGGGCGACCATGCCCTGAGTGGCTATCGAGGTTTGTTTGGGCGGGAAATTGGGGCCGATGAATGGGTGCTGCGGTTAGTCAAAGCCTACCAGCAGCCATTTGGAGCGGTGAACGAACCATTCTATTTGTACGGCCATTCAGCGGGGGGGCAATTTACGGGACGATTTCTGGTTACTCACCCCGAGAGGGTTAAGAAAGCGGTCATTACTTCTGCTGCCACCTATCCGCAGCCAAATCCAGAGTTGGCCTGGCCCTTTGGCATGGGCGAACTTCATACCCAGATCGAGTGGGATGCGGCTACCAGCAAGCCAGTGGATATCGCGCCCGATAAACAAAAGTGGCTGGCCGCAACTCAAATTCCTCTCACCGTGATCGTCGGGCTGAACGATACTGCGGAATTGCCTTCAGCGCTTATTCCTGGTCAACATGGCAAGAATCGATACACCATCGCCCGGAATTGGATCCAGGCAATGGCCGCATTTGCCGAGGCAAACGGACTGGAAAGTCGTTTCAAATTAGAGCTAATCCCTGGCCAGGGCCATAGTATGAGCGGTCTCATGCCTTACAGCCAGGCGGCCCTGGTTTCTCAGTAAGGCGCTATTCCCGGCGGGCCTTCGGTTTATTTTAGAGGCTGTCCAAGAATTGGTAAAATCTCGGTTCGAGGAGGGTAAAATCCACGAAGAACACAAAGAAACACGAAGTTTTTAGCCTTTTTCTTAGTGTTCCTTCGTGTCCTTCGTGGTTAATAAAGAATTCTTAGACACCCCCTTATTAGACTTCTTATGCGACTCGTAACGGACTCGTAACGGACTCGTAACGGACTCATAACGGACTCGTATGCAATGGAAGCCATCTTGGTCAAGCTCAAAAGGGTGGAGAGCATCAACCGCAGAGGGCCGCTGCTGAAAGATGAAACCCAAATAATCAATGAATATGAAAAGGGTAGGGTATGGCCAAGAAATATTCTCTGAACATCGAGCACGATGAGGTCGTCTCAGTTGAAGTCGATGGAGTCGAGTACGACAGTCCCGACCAGATCCCCGATCCCGAGGATCGGGCCAAAATCTTGTCTCTCATATCAAAGTCGACTAAGGCGGATTTTGACCCGGATTTCGACAAGGAGTTTGGCCGGGATTTCGATCAGGAATTTGCCGCCGAGTTTCGCCAACTGGAGCGCCAGTCTGCTCATTTCCCCAAGATCATCGTCTCGATCTTTCTGCTCGTCGCCCTGATCACGCTCACGATTGCCAGTATTGCCACGGCTATGAACATTCAAAGGCTTGCCCGGGAGCAAAGCGCGCCGGGCCGGGTGGTCGATCTGATTGTGCGGGCCTCCTGGGATAGCGAGCGCCGGACCAGCACCGACTACTATTATCCGGTGGTCGAATTCTATCTGCCGGGTGAAGTTCGCCAAACGGTGCAACTATCGGAAGGAAGCTGGCCGCCGGCCTACCAGGTCGGCCAGGCGGTCACAGTGCTGTACAACCCGGCACAGCCGCTCGATGCCCGCATCGACTCCGTCTCCAGCACGGTGTTGATGTGGATATTGCCGGGCATCACCGGCGTTCTGGGTGTGGCTTTTCTGGCCGCCAGCCTGTTGGTCTGGTGGTTTCTCAGGGATTAAGGCGGCAATTTTGAAACCAGGCCAGGAATCATTACAATAGTATAGATTTTGAAAGTCAGGATGAGTTGCCTATGAAATACCACATCTGGACGGCCGGCTGCCAGATGAACGTGGCCGACTCGCAGCGAGTCGGCTCGGAACTGGAAAAGCTGGGCTACCGCTATACCCAAAACTACCGCGCCGCCGACGTCATCGTGCTCAACACCTGCGTGGTGCGCCAGAGCGCCGAAGACAAGGCCACCGGCTTTTTGTGGAGCCTCAAACCGGTCAAGGAGGCCTGGCCGGAGCGAGTCATCGCTTTGATGGGTTGCATGGTCGGGGTGCGCGGCGGCGGCAAGCTGGCCCAAACTTTTCCCCACGTCGACGTCTTCATGCCCCCCAGCGAACCCGGCCCGCTGGTCGATTTTCTACTGGCTCGGGCGAGTGAGCAGGCGGCCCTGGCCCGGCGCCACCAGTGGCAGGATGAGGCCCTGAGCCTGGTGCTGCCCCTCCACCAGCAGCATAAGCTGGTGACCGCCCACGTCCCGGTTATCTACGGTTGCAACCACGTCTGTACCTTCTGCATCATTCCCTCTCGCCGCGGTCAGGAGCGCAGCCGCCCTGTCGGCGAGATTGCCGCCGAAATCCGCAGCCTGGTAGCGCAGGGGGTGCGGGAAGTGACCCTGCTGGGGCAGATTGTGGATCGCTATGGCTACGACATCCCCGACGGTCCCCGCCTGCCCGACCTGTTACGGGTCATCCACCAGATTGAAGGGTTGCAGCGGATTCGCTTCTTGACCAGCCACCCCAACTATATGACCGCTGAACTGCTCGACACGGTGGCCGAACTGCCCAAAGTTTGTGAGCATATCGAGGTGCCCAACCAGGCCGGCGATGACGACATCCTGAAACAAATGAAACGGGAATATAGCATGGCCGAATATGCCGCCCTGATCGAGCGGATTCGCCGGCGCATGCCGGAAGCGGCCATTGCCACCGATGTGATTGTTGGCTTTCCCGGCGAAACCGAGGCTCAATTCCAGCGCACCCTCGACTGGCTGGCCGAGCTGAAGCTCGACGTGTGCCATGTGGCTATGTACTCGCCCCGGCCCGGCACTGTCTCGGCCAAGCTCATGGCCGATGACGTGCCGCCGGAGGAAAAGAAACGGCGGCTGGATGCGGTCAACATTTTGCAGGAGCAGATCGTCAGCGAGATCAATGCCAGGCTGCTGGGCCAGACGGTCGAGATTCTGGTGGAAGAGAAGCACAAAGGCCGCTGGAAAGGGCGCACCCGCACCAACAAGCTGGTCTTTTTTGAGGATGAAAGCGGGATCGATTGGCAAGGTCAGTTGGTCGAGGTGGAAATTACCTGGACCGGGCCGTGGAGTCTGCGCGGCGTGCTGCCGCTACCGCGTCAAGAAATCACCATCGCTGCCGCGCAGCCGGCCCTGATCCCGCTGCTGGCCTGACGGGAGACAGGTTGCAAGTTGCAGGTGGCAGGTGGCAGGTAGCAGGTCGCAGGTGGCAGGTGGCAAGATAAGCGCCGGAAGTTGGCTAACTCCGGCGCTTTTTTTTTCATTAATCTCCAATCCCCAATCTCCCCTTTTGCAACTTTTATCATTATAATCCGTAGTGGATGGTGCAGACAGAGAGAAGGAATTCCAAACTGCGCCATGTCTCATACGCTAACCTGTGGTCCTTTACCGATGAGTTCTTCTGTTGCAACGGAACCAAAAATAGACAACCGGGTTACGCCGGAAATGCAGGCCCAGGAACGAGCCTGGGCCAGGGCCGCCCAAAAAGGCGATAGCGCCGCCTTTATGCAGATCGTCGACGCCTACCAGCGGCCGGTTTACAACCTGTGCTACCGCATCCTCGGCGATGCCGGCGAGGCGGAAGACGCGGCCCAGGAGACCTTTTTGCGAGCCTACACCAAACTCAACAGTTACCAACCGGACCGCAAATTCTCCTCCTGGCTACTGTCGATTGCCTCCCACTACTGCATCGACCGGCTGCGGCGGCGGCGTTACCAGTTGATTTCCTGGGATGACCTGCCGCCCTGGCGCTGGCTGCCCGCCACCGAACCGGCACCGGAGCAGGCCACGCTGACTCGTGAAACCGTTAGCTCGGTTCGTGATCTCCTTGAGGCGCTGCCGGCCGACTATCGAGCCGCGGTGGTCCTGCGCTACTGGCACGATATGTCGTATGATGAAATTGCCGATACCCTTGAAACCACCGTTAGCGCCATCAAGAGCCGGCTGTTCCGGGCCCGCCAGATGATGGCCCAGTTAGCAGAAGAGACCGGCCTGGCGAGTTAGCCAGCCTTGAGTAAATGAGGAGAAGCTCTATGCAGCACGACACGTTTACCGAAAAAATATCGTTGTGGTTGGATGGTGAACTGAGTCCGGCTGAAATCACCGAGTTGAAAGGTCATCTGGCCGAATGTCCCACTTGCCGGCAAGTTCACCAGGCCATGGTGAGGGTCCATTACCTTCTGCACCAGGCCTCAGCCGTGATGCTGGAGCCTGGTCCCAATTTCAGCAGCCGGCTGCAAACCCGGCTGGCCCACCATCGTCCCCAAAAATCGTGGCATCTGTGGCTGGGTTTGGGCGTGCTGCTAGTGGGTTCCCTCTTTTTCTTTGCCGTTGGCGCGGTGTTGGGCTGGCTCAACCTGATGAATACCAATGGCGCGCTGGTCGAACTCGGTCCAATCTACTACAGCCTGGCTAACCTGGGTGGGTTGGTCAATAATGTCCGGGCGATGGTCAATCTACTGGGGATAGGGGTCAAGGTGGCCTGGCTAACGATGACTCAGCCCCTCTTTTGGATCTACGTTTTGTTGACAATGGGCCTCACCGGCCTGTGGGTGCGGCTGATGCAGTCACTCTATCGTCGAGTCCCGCTCACGGTGCAATTTTTTGTCTAACTGACTGGTTTATCAAAATTTACAAAATCTAACCAGAGCCACAAGCCTGGTGTATAAACGGAGATAGAAAGATGAAACACAAGCTGTTTGTAATGGCCCTTAGCCTGATCTTACTGCTGGTTTTAGCCCCGCCGGCCCTGGCCCAGGGGCCGGGAGGCGACAACCGGGTTGTTTTTGGCAACAATTTTACCCTGGCCGCCGAACAAACCGTTGAGGGTGACGTAGTTGTTTTTGGCGGCAACGCCACTGTGGAGAAATCCAGCACCATTAAGGGAGATCTGGCCGTATTTGGCGGCAACATCAATATCGACGGCGCCGTGGAGGGTGATATTGCGGCCATCGGCGGCAACGTCAACCTGGGTGAAACCGCGGTGGTGAAGGGCGACATTGCCCTGCTTGGCGGTAAATCGAATGTGGCCGCCGGAGCGGTGGTTGAAGGCAGTATCGTCAGGCCGTTTGACGGCGGCTTTACGCACGATTTCCGGTTTCCTGAGCCGCCGGCCCCCCCGACCCCGCCGGTTCCACCTCAACCACCCTGGGCTGAACCGTGGAGTTGGGCCAATCGCCTCGTCAACATGTTTCAAGACCTGGCCTGGACTATGGCCATGCTCATCGGTTTGGCCGCCGTTAGCTGGCTGGTGGCAACCTTTATGCCTGCCCAGATGAAGCAGGTCGGCGATACCGTCGCCGACTCCGGGCCGCTGAGCTTTGGTCTGGGCCTGGTGACCGTCATTGTGAGCATCGCCATCGGCATCCCGCTGTTCATCACCATCTGCCTGGCCTTTATTCCGATCCTGGTTTACATCTTGATCGGCATTGCCATCCTCTTCGGCTGGATTGTGATCGGCCAGATGATTGGCGAACGGCTGCTGGTAGCCACAGGGCAACCCTATCCCAACTTTGTCTTCTCCACCATTGCCGGGGTACTGGTGTTGACCGTTGTCAGCAAGATGCCGGTCATCGGCTCGATCCCCTGCCTGGGCTTCATCTTTTCGTTCATCGGTTTTCTGGTCGGCACGATTGTGAGCTTGACCGGCCTGGGCGCGGTTATCCTGACTCGCTTTGGCACGCGACCCTACACTCGAAGTAGCTATGCCGGCTCAACAGGACCGAGGCCCGCCTCCTCTAACCCCTATCAGAGCGGCCCCACCTACAGCGACGAAGATTTGGCCGACCTGAATATCAACAGCGCTTCCGAAGCCGAACTAAAGGCCAAAATCAAGGCGGCCCTGGCCGAAGCCGCCCAGGCTGAACCGGAACCGAAAGAGCCGGCCCAACCTGCCAGCGACGAAGAACCACCGGCCGACGAGCCGAATGACAAAGCTTAGCTCGTGCTGCCACTGAGTATCGGCGCGAGGGTAAATCCTCTCCAAAGACCGCGACCCGTGGGTCGCGGTCTTTTTTTGCAGCCCCGGTTGACTTTCCACTCCCTGAAAAACGTGGTACTATTTACCAATGAATAACCAAGCTCCGGCAAGTGACCCAAATTCAGCCAGGCCTACCCCGCCGCCGGTGCCCTGGACGCCGCGCGACGTGGCCGGCGGGGTGACTATCTTTATTCTGTGGATTCTTTTTTTCGGCGTCGTCGGCCTGATGGGACAAGCATTGGCCCTGCCGGTCGATGCCGGTCTGCTGGTTGTGTTTGGCGAAGCCGTGCTGCTGCTGCCGGTCTGGTACCTGACCATTCACAAATATAAGGTCCGCTGGGCCGACCTGGGCCTGCGCGGCTTTCAAACCTGGGCCGTCGGCCTGGGCTGTGGTTTGATGCTGTTGTCGCTGCTATTCAACTTGGTCTACGCGGCTTTACTCGGCCTGTTCGATCTGCAGATCCAGCCCGATATTGCCTTGATGTTCGAAAATACCGATTTTCCCATTGCGCTGCTGGTTGGTGGGGCCGTTGTGGCGCCCTTTGTGGAAGAGGTCTTCTTCAGAGGCTTTGTCTTCACCGGCTTACGCCAGCGCCTGGGCTGGAAACAGGCCGCTCTGGCCAGCGCCGGGCTGTTTGCCCTGGCCCACTTCATTCCCACCTCGATCTTACCCATCTTCATTCTTGGCCTGATCTTTGCCTACTTGTATCAACTCTCCGGCTCTATCTGGCCGGCTATTCTGATGCATATGCTAACGAACACAATTGCCCTATCGGCGGCTTATGCCGGGTCGCAAGGCTGGCTCCCCACGCCTTGACATCAACATTGCGAGGTACAACAGGTTCAATGGAATTCACTCAAAAAGAGCTATATATGTTGATAAATCTTTCACCCGGCCCGCTCTGGTTGGTTGGTGCAGACCTGAGCGGCGCGAATTTGAGTCGGGTCACGCTCCGGGGCGCCGACCTGGCCTGGTGCAACCTGGCCGAGGCCGATCTACGCGGCGCAGATTTAGAAGGAGCCAGCCTGCGCGGGGCCAATCTCAGCGGAGCTGACTTACGCAACGCCAACCTGAAAGACGTTACCTTAGACGGCGCCAACCTCGATAATGCCAAGTTTCGGGGCGCAATTATGCCCGACGGCTCGACCCACTATTGAGTTGGGGGGTGAATGGCTGGTTAGTTGGTTGATTGGTGAGTTGTTGCCGCAGCCAACGGGCTACGGACCGGTTGATCTTTGGCAGCAAAGTCAGGGTGACGTGACTGGCCGTTGGCGAAGTCAAGAGATCAGCCTGAGGAACTGCCTGGCGCATGGCTAAAGCCGCCGCCGGAGGGGCAATTGGGTCACGCTTACTATAGACCAACAAAATGGGAGTATCTTTAATTCGGGCGATATTTTGGGCCGGATTCAGTAACTCAATCAACTCCCCCGTCCGGTACGGGCTGCGATAACCACCGCTGCGCCAACTCTGAATGATCTGCCGAAAGCTGATTTCTCGTAAGAGCGACAGCACCGGGGCGCGGCCGGCCGCCCAGGCTTCTCGATAAAGCAGGGCGCGGTTATAGTTCAAATTGACCGGCGTTTCCAGCACAACCAGGGCCTCAACTCGACTACACCCCCCGTTTTCCGCCAGCGAACCCTCAACCAGGCTACGAATGGCCAGCGCCCCGCCCAGGCTAATCCCGGCGATCCCTACCCGCTCGATCCCCGCCTGTTGGCGCAAGAACTCTACGGCCGCCGGAACCGCCGACAGACAGTCGGGGTAAGTCAGCGGCCGCTGGCGATAGTCACCGTGACCGGGCGGATCGATCGTCAACACCGTTAACCCCTCGGCCAGCAACGCCGTTACCAGCCGCCACTTAAAGGAACTCTTGTGGTCGCCCGCGCCAGGGACAATGCAAACCGCCGCCCCCGCCTGAGCCACCCCCGGCAAGGGCCGGAGCAGCCAGCCGGGCATCCGATGGTCGCCGTCGCGGATTTGCACGGCCTGGCAGCCGGCATGATCGGGATGTGTTGGGGCAAACAGCCGGTTGGGATGGGGCGGCGGGGCAATATACGCCCCGGCCAGCAGCAGAACCGCCAGCGCCAGCGGTCCGGCCACTAACGTCCAGGCCAGCGCCGCCCAGTTGTTGGGTAGGGTCAAAACTCCGCTCAGTAGCAAGATGATCCCCACGCCAAAACCGGCCGCTCGACTGGCGCCCACCAGGGAGGCCGCCCGCCACCCCTGGGCCGAGGAGATAATCTGGCCCAAACCTAACGCAATCAAGAATGGAGAGAAGAAGGCTGACATTGCTTTACTTCACTGAATTCTAATAGGGTTGGCCTTGCTACCGGACACGTCTTTATGAAAAAGGTGTGACCAAAGTGAGTTTTAGAGACAACTTTGTAAAACGTAAAACGTGAAACGTAAGGTTTTTTTGGCGGAAATCATTACGTTTTACGCTTTACGTTTTATGGCAAATCAGGTTAGTAACTCATTTTAGTCACACCCTTATGAAAAGGCCAAATGAGCTACACGGAGAGCGCAGAGAAGGCGCAGAGTCACACGAAGATATTGAAAAACAGTCTTGACTTAACCTAAAAGTCATTTTTCTCATCAATTCTCTGTGAACTTTGGCGAAGTCTCTGCGAACCTCTGTGTTCCCAAAAAGTGTCCGGTAGTGAAATGGTTGGCAAAAAGTTTAGCCGAATCTCCTAATTTCCCGAAATCAGACTATGATATCATGTAATAGAGGTGCTCCTATGTGTGGCTATCACCGCTTTGGTTTGACCCTTACCCTGGCCCTGTTCCTCAGCCTGGCCTGGGCCGCCGCTGCCCTCGCCGACGGCCCCGGTGACCTGGACATTACCTTCAACGGCACCGGCATCGTGACGACCACCATCATCAGCGGCCATAATTGGGGCCGGGACGTGGCTCTGCAGCCCGACGGCAAGATAGTGGTGGTTGGCGGAATTTATGCCGGACCAGGCAACTATCCGGCTTTTGTACTCCGCTACAACCCGGATGGCAGCCCGGACGCCGGCCTCAATCAAACCGGTTTTGTCACCACCACCGTCGGTACTGCGGCGGAGTTTTGGGGCGTAGCTATCCAGGCGGATGGCAAGATCGTGGCGGTTGGTAATAGCGCTGAGGGGAGCGCCCAGAACGACTTCCTGCTGGCCCGCTACACCGCCGGCGGCGCCCTGGATACAACTTTTAACAGCACCGGTATCGTTACCACGCCGGTCAGCTCCGGCTCAGACATCGCCACATCCCTGGCGCTCCAACCCGACGGCAAGATTGTGGTCGTCGGTGTTAGCAATCCGGCCTATCCAGATAGTGCGCTCACCCTGGCCCGTTACAACGCCAACGGCAGCCTCGATACCACGTTCAACCAGACCGGCATCGTCACCGCTCCCTTCAACAGCTTCGGCGTCGACGTAACCCTCCAACCCGACGGCAAGATCGTCGCTACCGGCAACGGCCCGGACGGTATTTTGGCTGCCCGTTACACCATCACCGGCGCCCCGGATATCACCTTCAACGGCAGCGGCTTTGCCTCGACTCCGGTCAACAATAACGGGGAAATGGGCATGGGGGTGGCCTTGCAGCCGGACGGTAAAATTGTCGTGGCCGGCTACAGCGATGGAGATTTTGCCCTCATCCGGTTTAACCCGGCGGGCAGCCTGGACACCTCCTTTGGGAACACCGGCGTGGTGACCACACCAATCATCAGCGATCATGATAGCGCTAACGACGTGGCGATTCAACCGGACAACAAGATTGTTGTCATCGGTAGCAGCCGGATTGGCCTGGATCAGGACTACATCACCCTGCTGCGTTACAATGAAGATGGCAGCCTGGACACATCGTTAAAAGGTAGCGGGGTCGTAACCAACGCTCTTGACATTTATCCCGAAGCTCTGGTTCTGCAACCGGATGGCAAAATCGTGGTGGCGGGTTACACCGTTGAGGCCACCAGCAATGCCATTGCCGCGCTGCGTTACCTCGATGATCCGGTCACGCTGAACTATCCGCCGGTGATTTTTAAGGAGTAGGTTAACCCACCACGTGCCGGCTCAGCCGCAGCGTCGGCAGGGAGACAGCGACCTCTTGCCGCACCCCGGTTGAGCCGACCGTGCCCTTGGGCGCGACCTTCCAGAACAGCCCCAACTGGGTGGACCAGTTATCCAGCACCGCCTGGCCGCGGGCGCTGCCGGTCAGGCGGACGTGGCGCACGATCAGGTGGCGCAGCAACTCCACATCGGCCGCGGTGGTCACCCGCACCAACTGGACCATGTCGGGGTTGAGCCGCTGGGGCAAGTGGTGTCCCTCATCGAGCACAAAGGCCAGCCCGCCGCTCATCCCGGCCCCAAAATTGTAGCCGGTTTTGCCCAGTACCACCACCACCCCGCCGGTCATATATTCGCAGCCGTGATCGCCGATCCCCTCCACCACGGCCGTGGCCCCGCTGTTGCGCACGGCAAAACGCTCGCCGGCCCGGCCGGCCACGTACAGGCTGCCCCCGATCGCCCCGTACAGCACCGTGTTGCCCATGATCACGTTCTCGCCGGCTACCAGCCGGGACTTCAACGGCGGCCGGACCACAATCTGCCCGCCGGCCATGCCTTTGCCCACGTAATCGTTCGCCTCGCCGATCAGGGTCAAATTGACCCCGGCCATATTGAACGCCCCAAAACTCTGCCCGGCGCTGCCGTGAAAGGTCAGGTTGATCGTGCCATCGGGCAGACCCCGGTCGCCGTAACGCCGGGCAATGGCCCCGGCCAGGGTCGCCCCGACGGTGCGGTCGGTGTTGTTGATCGAGAGGGTCAGGTCCAGCGGTTCGACCCCTTCCAACGCCAGCCGGCCCGCCGACACCAGCTCCTGGTTCAGCTCACCGACCTCGATCAGGTTGGGCCGGTGGGCCAACGGACCTTTTCCATTGCCGTTGCCATTGATGGCACCGCGGCCATTGCTCTGCCCGGCCGGCTGCGCTTGCGGCGGCGTCACCTTGACCAGTAACGGGTTCAAATCGAGAGTATCAAAAGCGGTCCCACCCGTTCTCACCTGTGCCAGCAGCTCCGTCCGCCCGATGATATCGGCCAGGCTGCGAAAGCCTAACCGGGCCAGGATCTCGCGCACCTCCTGGGCCACGTAATGCAGATAAGCCATCACCTGCTCCGGTGTCCCGGCAAATTTGGCCCGCAACTTGGGGTCCTGCGTCGCCACGCCGGCCGGGCAGGTGTTATTGTGGCAGGCCCGGGCCATCAAACAGCCCTCTGCCACCAACGCCGACGTGCCAAAGCTGAACTCGTCGGCTCCCAGAATGGCCGCCATCACAATGTCGCGGCCGGTTTGCAGGCCACCGTCAACCCGCACCCGCACTCGCTCCCGCAAATTGTTGAGCTGCAGGGTCTGGTGGGTTTCAGCCAGACCGATTTCCCAGGGCAGGCCGGCATGTTTGATGCTGCTCCAGGCCGCCGCGCCGGTGCCGCCGGCGTGCCCGGCAATATGGACCACGTCGGCCCCCCCCTTGACCACGCCCGCAGCGACCGTGCCCACCCCGGCCTCGGTCACCAGCTTCACCGACACGTCGGCAGCGGGGTTGATCTGCTTCAAATCGTAGATCAACTGGGCCAAATCCTCGATGCTGTAGATGTCGTGGTGGGGCGGCGGCGAGATTAGCGTGGCGCCCACGGTGGTGTGGCGAATAGCGGCAATCTCGGCCGTCACCTTGTGGCCGGGCAGTTGGCCGCCCTCGCCCGGTTTGGCCCCCTGGGCCATCTTGATCTGCAGCTCGTCCGCGGCCATCAGGTAGGCCGGGGTCACCCCAAAGCGCCCCGAGGCCACCTGTTTGATGCGGTCGTTCCGCTCGTTGTTATAGCGCTGTTGGGCCGAGCCGCCCTCGCCGCTGTTGCTTTTGGCCCCCAACCGGTTCATAGCGATGGCCAGGTTCTCGTGCGCCTCGCTGCTCAAAGCGCCGTGCGACATCGCCGCCGTACTGAAGCGGCGGAAGATATCTTCCAACGGCTCTACCTGGGCCAGTGCCAGTGGCGGCCGGGCGCTATCGACCAACTCGAGCACGTCGCGGGGACTGATAGCCGCGGCGCGGCGGGTGGTGGCCACAAAATCCTGGTAAGCTGCATACCCGGCGGCAAAATTTTCACCCGGAAAAGCGCGGCGGGCGGCCGGGCCGGGGCCGCCGCCCTCCGCCCGGCTCTGGCTGGCCGCCGGACTCAAGACGCCTTCTTTCTGCACCGCGGCCTGCAACGCCTGGACCATGGGCGGGTCAAAGGCGTGGAGTTCGCCGCCCCGTTTGAATTTGTAGAAACCGGGGCTGTCCGGCGCCTGCGAGTCGACAAAAGCGGCTTTGTGCCAGCCCTGCACCTCGGCGGCGATCTCGGCCAGGCCAATGCCGCTCAGTTGCGACACCGTGCCGGTAAAGAATTCATCGATCACGGCCTGGTTCAGCCCGAACGCCTCAAAAATTTGGGCGCCGCAGTAACTATCCACCGTGGCAATGCCCATCTTCGACATGATTTTCAGCAGGCCGGCCTCCAACGCCCGAATAAAATTCAGCCTGGCCTCAGTTGGCTCCAGCTTGATCTTGCCGCTGTCCACCAACCCCTGCACCGTGGCCAGAGCCAGGTAAGGGTTGACCGCGTTGGCCCCGTAGCCGATCAGACAGGCCAGGTGATGCACCTCCCGCACCTCACCGCTCTCCACCACCAGGCTCACCCGCATGCGCTTGCCCCGGCGGACCAGGTGATGATGAACCGCGCCTACGGCCAGCAGGTTGGGGATGGGGGCGTGGCGCTGGTCGATGCCCAGGTCGCTGAGAATGATGATGCTCTTGCCCTCAGCGATGGCCCGTTCCGCCATTACCCCCAGCCGATCCAACGCCCGCCGTAGCCCTTCGACGCCCTGCTCGACCGGATAACGCATCGGGATAGTCCGGGTTTGGAAGCGGGGGTCGCCCAGCCCTTTGAGCGCGGCCAGGTCGGCGTCGCTCAGCACCGGGCTGGCCAGCTCGATCAGGTTGGCGTGTTTGGCCGTTTCGGCCAGCAGATTGGGCCGCGCCCCCAGCCGCATGGTCAGTGACATCACCACCGTTTCCCGCAGCGGGTCGATCGGCGGGTTGGTGACCTGGGCAAAGCGCTGCTTGAAATAATGGAACAACGGCCTCGATTTCACCGCCATCACCGCCATAGCCGTGTCGTCGCCCATGGAGCCGGTCGGCTCCTTGCCCTCATCGGCCATCGGCCGGACGACCACGGTCAGCTCCTCGTTGGTGTAACCAAAGGCCGTTTGCAGCCGGGTGAGCCAGTGCGGGGCGGTGTTCACTTTGGGCTGGGTGAGGGCGTGATTGTTGTGGTTGAGCGAGAAATAAGCCGGACGGCTCTCGGTCGGCAAAGGCTTCAAACCCGCCACCCATTTTTGGTAATGAGGCCGCCGGGCCAGTTCATTCTTGACCTGATCATTGGTCAGAAAGAGTTGCCGTTCCAAATCGACCAGGATCGTCTGGCCGGGGCCAAGTTTCCCTTTGGCCACAATGCTGCCCTCGTCGATGGTGACCACGCCGGCCTCAGAGGTGGCAATTACCAGGTCATTATCCGTGGTCAGATAACGCAGCGGCCGCAAACCGTTGCGGTCGAGGGTCGCCCCAACCCGCCGGCCATCGCTAAAGACCACGGCGGCCGGGCCATCCCACGGCTCCATCAAGGCAGCGTGATAGCGATAGAAGGCCCGCCGGTCGGGCGGCAGATCGACCAGGTTTTCCCACACTTCCGGGATCAGCATCGCCATAGCGTGCTGCACGTCTCGCCCGGCCAGGGTCAGCAGTTCCAGCACATTATCCAGCATGGCCGAGTCGCTACCGCGCGAGTCGATAACCTGGCTCAACTCGGCCAGCCCGTCCGGCCAGGACGGCGAAGCCAGCAAAGACTCCCGCGCCCGCATCCAGTTAACGTTGCCCTGCAACGTGTTGATTTCGCCGTTGTGAGCCAGCAGCCGAAAGGGCTGGGCGCGCTGCCAGTTGGAGGTGGTATTGGTGCTGTAACGGGCGTGGAAGGTGGCCAAAGCAGTTTCAAAGAAGGGGTCGCCCAAATCCAGGTAGAACTCCGGCAAATAGGGCGACAGCATCAGGCCCTTGTAAACGACCGTCCGGGCCGATAGAGAAACCACGTACAGCTCATCCAGCCCGGCCTGACGTGCGGCCGCCTCAATTCTCTTGCGGGCAGTGAACAGAAAGCACTCAAACGCGGCGCCCGGCTCGATGTGACTGGGACGCCGGATGATGATTTGGCGGATATCGGGGCGGGTGCGGTAGGCCGTTGGCCCCAGGGAGTCGGGATTGGTGGGTACGGTGCGCCAAGAGGTTAGAGATTGGGGATTGGAGATTGGCGATTGGCGATTGGAGATTGGCGACACCTGCCCTGTGGGTTTGCGATTTGCAACTTCTGTCTTGAGGGTTTGCAATTTGCGATTTGAGATTTGAGATGTTTGTTCGATGGGTTGGGGTTCATTAGAGCTGAGCATTGCGTCGAGGGTGATCTCGACCAGTTCGACGGCCTGGGCCGGGTTAGCTTGGGGTAGAAAGAGCATTCCCAGGGCATAGTCGCCCGGCGGGGGCAAATCCTCGATTTCGTTGGCCAACAGCAGGTGGGGAATCTGGGTGAGCAGACCGGCGCCGTCGCCGGAGCGACCGTCGGCGTCGATGGCGCTGCGATGCTCCATCCGGCCGACCGCCTCCAGGGCCAGCCGGACAATGTTATGGCTGGGCTGGCCGGTGGTCCGGGCGATAAAACCAACCCCACAGGCGGCGTGTTCAAACTCCGGCCGGTATAAGCTTTTGGGTAGAACTGGCATAACATGACCCCCTTGAAAACAGACCGCCGACGGCAGACCGCCGAAAAGCATTTTCACGCTTCGTGTCGGTGGCGTGCCGCAGGCTTTTGAACAGCAGGTTGGGTCTCGTACCTCGACCCAACCGTTGGGTTTCCCTGACGCTCAACCCAACCTACCAAGTTATTTTTAAGGCAAATCGGTTGTACCCATCAAATAGCGGTCACATTCGCGGGCGGCCCCACGGCCCTCGTTGATGGCCCAGACCACCAGGCTCTGGCCCCGCCGCATATCGCCGGCAGCGAAAACCCCCGGCAGATTGGTGGCAAATTGACCGTGTTCGGCTTTTACATTAGAGCGGCTGTCCCGCTCGACGCCAAGCTGTCCCAGCAAGGTATCCTCCGGGCCAAGAAAGCCCATACTCAGCAAAACCAACTGGGCCGGCCAGACCCGCTCGGTGCCGGGAATCTCTTCGAGATGCGGCCGGTTGCCGTTGCCGCCGGTCACCCACCTGATCTCGACCGTGTGAACTTCCTTGACATGACCCTGCTCGTCGCCCACAAACTTCTTGGTCATAATGGCATAGTGGCGCGGGTCCGCTCCAAAACGGGCCGCAGCCTCGGCCTGGCCGTAATCGACCCGGAAGATTTTGGGCCACTCCGGCCAGGGGTTGTCGGCCTGGCGCTCATCGGGCGGGCGATCCAGGATTTCGAATTGAGTCACACTCCGGCAGCCGTGGCGCAGCGAAGTGCCGACGCAGTCGGTGCCGGTGTCGCCCCCGCCGATGACGATGACATCTTTGTCGCGGGCGGAGATGTACCCCTCCGGACCCCCTCCCCAACCCTCCCCCTCAAAGGGGGAGGGAGTCTCCCCCCCCTTCAAGGGGGGGGCGGGGGGGGGTAAGGTTCCATCAAACAAAGCCTTCGGGTTGGCGTGCAAAAACTCCATAGCAAAATGGATGCCGTTGAGGTCGCGGCCTGCAACCGGCAGGTCACGCGGCTTGGTCGCCCCACCGCACAGCACCACCGCGTCGAATTCGGCCAGCAGTTGCTCGGCCGGATAGTCGCGGCCAACTTCGGTGTTGGTAATGAATTTGACCCCTTCGGCGGCCATCAGATCGATGCGGCGCTGGACAATCTGCTTGTCGAGCTTCATGTTGGGGATGCCGTACATCAGCAGGCCGCCGATACGGTCGGCCCGTTCAAAAACGGTCACCCAATGGCCGGCGGTATTGAGTTGGGCGGCGCAGGCCAGGCCGGCCGGCCCGGAGCCAACCACAGCCACCTTCTTGCCGGTCCGCTGAGCCGGTGGTTCGGGGATCAGCCAGCCCTGCTCAAAACCCCGGTCGATAATGGCGCACTCGATGCTCTTGATGGTGACCGGCGGTTCGTTGATACCCAGGGTACAGGAACCCTCGCAAGGGGCCGGGCAGACCCGGCCGGTAAATTCGGGAAAGTTGTTGGTTTTCAGCAGCCGGTCCAACGCCTGCTGCCACAGGCCGCGATAGACCAGATCGTTCCACTCCGGGATGAGATTGTTGATGGGACAGCCGGAGGCCATGCCGCTCAACAGCTTGCCGGTATGGCAAAAGGGCACCCCGCAATCCATGCAGCGAGCGCCCTGGATCTGAAGTTTATCATCCGGAAAATGCAGGTGAAATTCCTGCCAATCCTGAATCCGCTCCAGCGGGGGACGATCCGCCGGAAGTTCCCGTTGATACTCCATAAAGCCGGTGGGTTTACCCATTGTGTTCCTCCTGGTAGCAGTTATCAGTGATCAGTGATCAGTGATCAGTGATCAGTCAACTTTTCACTGATTACTGATTACTGATTACTGATTACTGATTACTGATTACTGTTCACTGTTCACAATTCCCTAATTTCCACTCACCCGCGCCTGGTCGTTCTTATTCAGTTCAAAGGCAGCCATCACCGCCTCAGCGCCGCTCACCCCGGTCGCCTCAACCTGGGCCATGGCCTCGAGCATGCGCCGGTAATCACGGGGGAAGACTTTGACGAATTTGGGGACCAGCTCACCCCAGCGAGCCAGCACGCGCCAGGCCAATTCGCTGTTAGTGTAGTCGGCGTGGCGCTGAATCATGCCCCGAACTGCTTCGATTTCGGCCGGATCGGCCAGCGGCTCCAGATCGACCATCTCCTGGTTGCAGCGCCCCGGAAAATCGCCGGCCTCATCCAAAACGTAGGCCAGGCCGCCCGACATACCGGCGGCAAAGTTCCGCCCGGTCCGGCCCAGCACCACCACCCGGCCGCCGGTCATATATTCGCAGCCGTGATCGCCCACACCCTCGACCACAGCGTGGACGCCGCTGTTGCGCACACAGAAGCGCTCGCCGGCCACGCCGCGAATGTAGGCTTGGCCGCCGGTGGCCCCGTAAAAAGCTACATTACCAATGATGATATTCTCCTCCGGTACAAAGGTCGAGCCTTCCGGCGGGTAGACGATGATCTTACCGCCCGACAGCCCCTTGCCGATGTAATCGTTTGAGTCACCCGCCAGCACAAAGGTCAGCCCCTTGGGCATAAAGGCTCCAAAACTCTGCCCGGCCGAACCGTGGAAACGCAGGCGAATGGTATCCTCGGGCAGACCCTCGCCGCCATAGCGCCGGGTGACTTCGCTGCCCAGAATCGTGCCGACCACCCGGTTGGTGTTGCGGATGGGCAGGTCGGCCGCGACCGGTTCGCCCCGCTCCAGGGCCGGCTGGCACAGCTCCAGCAAAACATTATTATCCAGGGCCTTGTGCAGGCCGTGATCCTGCGGCTGCTGGCAGTAGCGTCCCCACTCCGGCGGCGCCTCGGGCTGGTAGAGAATGTTCGAGAAATCAAGGCCGCGGGCTTTCCAATGCTCAACGGCCCGCTTCGGTTCCAATTTGTCGGTCCGGCCAATCATCTCGTCCACGGTATGGAAGCCGAGTTGGGCCATCAACTCCCGCATCTCCTGGGCAATGAAGCGCATGTAGTTGACTACGTGGGCCGGGTCGCCGGTGAATTTTTTGCGCAACTCAGGGTTTTGGGTCGCCACCCCCACCGGGCAGGTATCCTGGTGGCAGACCCGCATCATCACGCAGCCCAGCACCACCAGCGGGGCGGTGGCAAAACCGAACTCCTCCGCGCCCAGCAGCGCGGCGATGACCACATCCCGCCCGGTTTTGAGCTGGCCGTCGGTCTCCACCACAATCCGGCTGCGCAGGTTGTTCAATACCAAAGTCTGGTGGGTTTCGGCCAGCCCCAACTCCCAGGGCAGGCCGGCGTGGCGGATGCTGCTGCGCGGTGAAGCGCCGGTGCCGCCATCGTAACCGCTGATCAGCACCACATCGGCTTTGCCTTTGGCCACCCCGGCCGCAATTGTCCCAACGCCGACCTCCGAGACCAGCTTGACGTTGATACGGGCCTGGCTATTGGCGTTCTTGAGGTCGTGGATCAACTCGGCCAGATCCTCAATCGAGTAAATATCGTGGTGGGGCGGCGGTGAAATCAAACCCACCCCCGGCGTCGAGTGGCGCACTTTGGCAATCCAGGGATAAACTTTGCGGCCGGGCAACTGCCCGCCCTCGCCGGGCTTGGCCCCCTGGGCCATCTTGATTTGAATCTCTTCGGCGTTGACCAGATACTCGCTGGTTACGCCAAAGCGGCCTGAAGCGACCTGCTTGATGGCGCTCTTGCGCGAGTCGCCGTTGGGGTCGGGGATGAAGCGGGCCGGGTCTTCGCCGCCTTCGCCGGTGTTGCTCTTGCCGCCGATGCGGTTCATAGCGATGGCCAACGCTTCGTGGGCCTCCTGGCTGATGGAGCCGTAAGACATCGCCCCGGTCTTGAAACGCCGGCAAATCGACTCAACCGGCTCGACCTCGTCCAAAGGGATCGGTTCGGCGGCAAATTTGAACTCCAACAGGCCGCGCAGCGTCCCCAACTGTTCAGACTGGTCATTGATCAGATCGGCGTATTGGCGGTAGGTCTGGTAATCGTTGCTGCGGGCCGCTTTTTGCAGCAAGTGGACGCTCTGCGGGTTGAAGAGGTGATGCTCGCCGTCGTGCCGCCACTGGTAATCGCCGCCGGCTTCAAGGGTGCGACCATTCACCTGCCGCTCGGGGAAAGCGTGGCGGTGACGCTGCAGTACTTCTTCAGCGATGATCTCCAAGCCAATCCCGCCAACGCGAGAGGCGGTCCAGGTGAAATAGCGCTCAACCACTTCTTCGTTCAGCCCTACGGCTTCAAAAATTTGAGCGCCGCAGTAGCTTTGGATCGTCGAGATGCCCATCTTGGACATCGTTTTGACCACCCCTTTGACCGCGGCTTTGACATATTTCTTGGCCGCCTGCTGGTAATCGAGGCCGGGTAACATACCCTGCTCGATCATATCGGCCAGGGTGGCGAAGGCCAGGTAGGGATTGATGGCGCTGACGCCGTAGCCGATCAACGTGGCAAAATGGTGGACTTCGCGCGGCTCGCCGGACTCCAGGATGAGGGCGGCGTGGGTGCGGGTGCCCTGGCGGATCAGGTGGTGGTGCAGCCCCGACACGGCCAGCAGGGCCGGGATGGGCGCATGGTCGCGATCAAGGCCGCGATCAGACAAAATCAAAATGTTATAACCCTCGGCGATGAGCCGGTCGGCGGCCTGGTAAAGCTCCTCCATCGCCAGTTCCATGCCGGGGCCATCGTCGGCCGGATTGAAGAGGATCGGCAGGGTGATGGACTTGAAGCCCTCCAGGTCGAGATGGCGCAACTTGGCCAGCTCTTCATTGGTCAAGATGGGCCAGTTGAGCTTGATCTGACGGCAATTCTCCGGCCGTGGTTCCAGCAGGTTCTGCTCGGAACCGATCATCACTTCAGTGGCGGTGATAATTTCTTCGCGGATGGCGTCGATGGGCGGGTTGGTGACCTGGGCAAAGAGCTGCTTGAAATAGTTGTAGAGCAGTTGGGGCCGGTCGGACAGAACCGCCAGCGGCGCATCGTTGCCCATCGAGCCGACCGGTTCGATCCCGTCCCTGGCCATTGGCCCAACAATCAGCCGCAAATCTTCAAAGGTGTAGCCAAAAGCCTGCTGGAGGGTGGTGATGGCGGCGTGGCCGTAGTCGGGAGTCAGTTGTCCGTTGTCCGTGGGTCGTGGTGCGTGGGTCGTGGTGCGTGGTTCGTTGTTATTTGACGACTGACCACTGGCCACCGACCACTGACCACTGGCCACTGACCACTGCTCACTGATCACTGCCCACTGCTCACTGCCCGCTTTCGGCGCAGGCAAGTCGTCTAATTTTACCAAATATTTGTCCAGCCACTTCCGATAGGGCTGGGCGGCGGCCATCTGCTGTTTCAACTCCGCGTCGGTCACAATCCGGCCCTGGGCGGTATCGATCAGCAGCATCCGGCCCGGCTCCAGGCGACCTTTGTGCAACACCCGCTCCGGCGGCACCTCGAGCACGCCCACCTCGGAGGCCATAATCACCAAATCGTCTTTGGTCACGTAATAGCGCGAGGGGCGGAGACCGTTGCGGTCCAGCACCGCGCCCACCACCACGCCATCGGTGAAGCCGATCGAGGCCGGGCCATCCCACGGCTCCATCAGGGTGCTGTGATATTCGTAAAAGGCCTTCTTCTCGTCGCTCATACTTTCGTGGTTGGACCACGGCTCCGGGATCATCATCATCACAGCGTGGGGCAGCGAGCGGCCGGCCAGGGTCAGGAACTCCAGGCAGTTGTCGAACATAGCCGAGTCGCTGCCGTTGGGGTCGATGACCGGCAGAATTTTGGGCAGGTCGTCGCCAAAGAGGGCCGATTGGAAGCGGGTCTGCTGGGCAAAGAGCCAGTTGATATTGCCGCGCAGGGTGTTGATTTCGCCGTTGTGGATAAGATAACGATAGGGATGGGCCCGCTCCCAACTGGGGAAGGTGTTGGTGCTGAAGCGGGAGTGAACCAGGGCCAGGGCGCTCTCGATGGCCGGGTCGGCCAGGTCAGGGTAATACTCTGCCAACTGCTCCGACATCAACATGCCTTTGTAGACGATGGTTTTGTAAGAGAGGCTGCTAACATAAAAGTAGCGGCTGCCTTCCATTTCAGAGAAGCGGATGGCTTTTTCGGCCTGCTTGCGGATGACATACAGTTTGCGCTCAAAGGCCATATCGTCAATGATGGCCGGGTTGCGGCCAATAAAAAGCTGGTAAACGGCCGGTTCGCCTGCGAGGGCGGTCTCGCCCAGGCTGGCGTTGTTGGTGGGGACGCGACGCCAGCCTAACAAACGCTGCCCTTCCTGGGCAATAATCCGCTCGAAGCGTTGCTGCCAGGCCCGGCGCAGCAGCTCATCCGGCGGCAGGTAGACCATCCCGACGCCGTACTGGCCCGGCGCCGGCAACTCGATGCCCGCCTCGGCGGCGGCCTTTGTGAGAAAGGCGTGGGGCAGTTGCATCAAAATGCCGGCCCCGTCGCCGGTGTTCGGCTCGGCCCCGGTGGCGCCGCGGTGAGTCAGATTGCGTAGAACGGTCAGGGCCTGCTGCACAATCTCATTGGACCGGTGGCCTTTGATGTTGACCACAAAGCCCACGCCGCAGGCGTCGTGTTCAAACCGGGGGTCGTATAGCCCCTGCTTGGGGGGCAAGCCGTAGGGATATTGTTGGGTCATGGCGACACACTCCTTCCTGATAACAAAATTCCCCAACACACTCAACAACCCGGCGCCGTTGCAGTTGGGGATACGAATCGTGGCAGAAATTTTAGGTTGGAACAGATAGTATAGGTCTGTTCGTGAGGGGTGTCACTACCCAAATGGGTAATCTTTGGGGTAGGGTCAGCATGAAATTGATCCGTTGGAGTCGAGGCTTCAGCCGGTCCCAGGGCTTTCCTACCGGCTAAAGCCTCGACTCCAGTGGGGTAAATCTTTCCCCTGTGTTCAAACAGTTTTTGACCCTTACCAAATGGGGAAGCTTTGGGGGATTGGGGCCGCGGCGAGGTTGCCCCTGGCCGCGGCCCGGTTGGTATTTGCCCGGCCCGACGCCGGAACGCCGGGCGCGGCCAGGCGAACAGGCCGCGCCATTTTTTTGCCTCGGCTACGCGCCCGCCCTAAATGGCCGCCCCGTAGCATTGCCGGCAGGGTAAAAAATGTGGGAAACCACCACCCGAAACCCGTTGTTGTTGTTCCTATTGTTCGGGTTGTTCCTGTTGCGGGAGGCGCAGCGGAGGTTGGCTTGATTGTTATTGTTCCACGAACCGCCCCGCAGCACCCGGTCTCTTCGGCCTGCGCCCGCAATAATCCCCAGGGGGAGTATTGCCATTTTTATTGGGGTAAGTCGGCTAAAATTTGTTTAGACGAAACCCCATCCAACGATTTGAACCAGCCTCCTAATAACCGGCCTATCTCATCTATCATCCGGCTTACGTGTTGATGTTGCCCGGCGTCGAGCAATTTCAAATCCCGACACAGGCGCAAGTGAAAACGCAGTTTGGTTAATTCCACATCGGCCTGGTTGAGCCATTCTAATTTAGCCGGTCGACTTTGGTGCGGCAACACCGCCGCTTCGATCAGGCACTCTTGAAAGCGTAGCACAATGTCTTGTACCCGCCGGGCCAACACAAAACGCTGTTCCCGGGGAAAAGTGGTCGTGCGAGGGATCAACCACAATAACAAATCATAAGTTTTGGCAAAAATAGGCGATTGACTCATAGAGTAGTTAAAATACCACCGGGTGTAATATTTTTTTGGCTAAGTTCCAGGTATCACCGTGGCGAGCGTGGGCCAGCCAGCCGCGCAACGAGGCGACTACCTGACCCGCTTCAACTTCACCTTGCTGATAGGCCCGCCACAAGCGGGTTAAACGGCGACGATAGGCGACCACTTTACGCCCCTTGAGCCGGCGCCGGTCCGGGTAGACCACAAAACCCAAAAAGGGAATACCCTCGCCAACCGGGCGCGGCTGGGCGCGGTTGGCGTGCATCGTTAAACGCAAGGAGGCCAGATAGGCTATAATCTCGGCCCGCCACTGGTGCAGGGTAGACTTGTCTGCCGCAAACAGTAAAAAGTCATCCACATAGCGGAGGTAGCCCTTACATCTCAGGATACGCTTGATGAAATGGTCGAGTGGATTGAGATAACAATTTGACCAAAATTGGCTGGTCAGATTACCAATCGGCAGGCCACGCGGCCGGGTAGCGGCCAGTAAATCGTCGCCCGGAAAGTAAACCATGTCGTACTCTTCACCCAAAACGCCGATGCCGCTCTCTAAAATTCGGTCGATTAGCCATAAGGTCTCCGGGCAGGCGATTGGTTTGGCTAAAATCTGGCGCAAGATGGCGTGATCAATAGAGGGAAAATGCTGCTTGATATCGCATGGTAAAACGTAATCATAGCGGCGGGCAAAGTGGGTACAACAATCCAACGCCCGGTGCGTCCCTTTACCCACTCGATTGGCGTAGCTATCAAAGATAAACTGCCGCTCGAAAATTGGTTCTATCACCGCGACCAGGGCGTGATGCACCACCCGGTCGCGAAAAGGCGCCGCCGAAATCAACCGTTTCTTGGGGTCATGCACGTAAAAACTATGATAGGGGCCGGGTTGGTAACTTTTATTGACCAATTCCTCTTGCAACCGCAGGAGTTGGCTTTCCCAATTATATTCAAAATCGGCCACGGCCGGAGCGCTGCGTTTACCCCGGCGGGCCCGGCGATAGGCCAATTCTAGCGTTTCCCAGGCGCTGATAATCGGATACAGGTTCTCGTATACTTTCACGAACTATCCTTTTGGAAAATTTTTAAATCGACCCCCTGACGGGGGATTCCGATTCAGAATTTCAGAAATTCAGCATTCAGAAATCCAACTACTTGGGGGAAACCACCACCCGAAACCCGATGTAGTTGTACCTAAAGTTCGGGTTGAACCTGAGGCGGGAGGCGCAGCGGAGGAAGGCTAGATTGTTATTGTACCACGAACCGCCCCGCAGCACCCGGAGAACATCCGTTCTAAGATAATCGGCCGTCCACTCATCTCTGACCTGAAAAGGATCGCCCTCGTACCGGCTGCTGCACCACTCCCACACGTTGCCGGCCAGGTCCCAAATATCATACACCGGGTTACGGCCGGTGGGAAATAGACCCACGGCGCAGGTAGCGCCGATGCCGGTTTGGGCCATATTGCAGCGGGCGGCCACATCCTCGGCGTTGCCCCAGGGGTAAGCCCCCCCTTGGTCCCCCCCGCCGGGGGGGAGAGGGCCGCGGGCGGCTTTTTCCCACTCGGCTTCGGTCGGCAGCCGCACGGTCCGGCCCGCCTGCTCGCTCAACCAATGGCAAAAGGCTACAGCTTCGTACCAACTAACGCCGACAACGGGATGGTTGTCCAGGTGGAAGGGCGGGCCAAAACCGACCGGACCGAGGCGGGGTTGGCTGTCATATTGTCCTTTGAAACCCTGCGGCGTCCAGTAGCCGTGGGCGCCGGCTTCGGGCCAATACGTTTTGTTTTGATAACCGCCGGCGGCCACAAAGGCGTTGAACTGGCGATTGGTAATGGGGTATTGGCTGATTTCATAGGCCGGCAGGGTTACCGGGCGGGCGTCTTTACCTTCGCCCATGAGGAAGGGGCCGGCGGGGATGGGCCGCCAGAGGATATTGGGGATGGCCCTCACCCCTACCCCCTCTCCCAGAGGGAGAGGGGAATCGACTCCCCTCGCCCCCTGGGGGGAGAGGGGCCGGGGGTGAGGGGTCAACCCCACGCCGGGGCGGGGGTCGCCCAGAATAGCCAGGGCGCGGCCGGCGGCGGCCCGCTCCGGCGGAGTCAGCTCGCCGCCGCGGAGCAGGCCGGCCAGGCCGCGGCGCAAACCGGCCAGCAAATTCTGGCCGCGGCGGCTGGTTTCAGCTTTGGTTGGCCCCAGGGCGGCCAGCATCTCGCCGGCCCACCAGAGCCGCTGCCAGCCGGCCGTATCGCCGGGCGCGGGCTGGGCCGGGGGCAGCAGATCGGGCAGCTCCCGCAGCAGGGTGTGCGGGCCGGCCGGGCCGCCGTTGTGAACCAAATCCTCGGCCGCCAGCAGAAAGACGCGGCTCCAATACTCGCCCTTTTCCAGCAGCTGGCCCCAGGTATCGGCCCAATCGGGCTGGCTGAGCAGGTGGCGGGCAGCCAGGTACTCCTGCAACTGGCGATGGGGAAAGGTGTAGCGCAGCTCGGTCAGGCCGCCGCGGCCCACCAGCAAATGGGCGCGGCGCTCGGTGTAATCTAAAAAATGTTTGGCCTTTTCGGCCGTGCCCAGGTATTTTTGGGCCAGGAACTCGGCCCGGCCATAAGCAATATCGGCGGCCTGGTCGGATGGGGCGGCCGAGTCAGGGCCGGTTTTTTCGGCGTGAGCCTCCCAGGCAATCTCGGCCAGCAAGGTTTTGACCGTATCCGGTTTGAGTCGCAAGGCGGCCAACTCCCGCGGCAACTCGTCGTCGCTGACCTCTTTGTGCCGCTGCCAGCGAAAGAGCAGGGTTTCCACGCAGGCCAGGTACAACTGCACCCGCTCTTCGGGCAGGGTGGCCTGGCTACGGTCGACCAGGGCCATAATAGTCAGCAGCAGCGGGTTGCGAGCCAGTTCAAACAGCTTGCCGGTAGCGGCGCGGCGCAGGCGATTGGCCCGGAAGGGGGCCTGGGCCGGCTCGATCTCAGCCTCGCGCTGCAAAACCGTGTACCACAGCTCCACAAAGGCGGCGATTTGGGACTCGCTCAGCCGGTCTAACTCAACCACGGCGGCGGGGGCGGCCGGCGCGGCCTCCTGCTCATCAAAGGAGAGAACGCGGCAGGTGGCCAGCCAGCGGCAGTCGGCCAGGCAGCCGTCGCGCAGGGCGGCCAGGGCCTGCCACACAGCCGGGCGGCGGTCGAGCGGCACTTCATCGATGCCGTCAAACAGCAGGATGGCCTGGCCGCGGCGGGCCAATTCCAACAGAGCCGGGGCGACTTCGGCCAACTTCTGTTCGGCCAGGTAAGCCTCAAAAAAGTTCCAGACGGCCAGCGGGTCGCCGGGTTTGAAGAAGGGGCCGGCGGCAAAGTCGCGCAGGGTGATGAACACCGGCAGAAGCGGCGCGGGCCAGGCCAGGTGGCCGAGCGGCTGGTCCGCCTCGCCGGAACGCAACAGCTCCCGATCTGACCGGCGCGGGTAGACCGGCCAGCGCAGGTGACTTTGCCAGTCACCGGCGGGATCGAGCCAACCCTGGGCCAGGCGCACGGCCAGGAATTTCAGAAAGGTCGATTTGCCGGAGCCGGGGTCGCCTTTGATGACCAGGCGGGGCCAGCGGGCGGCGCAGGCGATGGCGGCGTTGGTCTGGCCCGATTGGTCGTTGAATTTGACCGCCAGGGTTTCCTTGACATTCAGGGCAATGTAGACATCGCCCAGGGTAATGCGGTCGCTGTCGCGGCCGGGTTGCGGGTCCAGCTTGACCAGGGGCAATTTGCAATACTGGCGGGCCACAAAATCCAGGTATTTCTCCACCTGGGCGGCCGGGTCGGGGGGCGGCGGGGGGGCGGGCCCGGGAGGCGGCGTAACGACTGCCTGGGGGACTATTGCCGCTACTTCTTTAACGATGGCCGTTAAATCCCGATTGATCTCGGCCTCTGTACCGCTCCAAATGGGACGAGCATTCTTGGGGCGTACTTGCATCTCCTCTAACCAGTCAAAGAATTGCCAGGTGCAATCTTTGGCAATTACCGGGAAAACGGTCAAGCCCTCGGTTTGGCGGCGTTGTAATAGAGCCGGAACTTCCTCATTGGTAATGAAGCGCGAGATTAAGAAGTTGGCGCTAATCAACAAGATGGCCACGCGGGCCCGGTTAATGGCCTGCTCGATTTCATGCTTCCAATTCGCCCCGCCGCGAATCTGGTCATCCCACCATAATTCAATCTTGCCGGCGTTTTCCAACACCTGCAACTGAGCGATCAACTGCTCTTTTTCGGTTTCATCTTTATGGCTGTAGCTGACAAACACCAGCGGTTTAGGCATAGTGGACCTTCCTGGCAACATCGTCAACGGTGAATGGCCGGTTTTGCCAATTTTTGCTCGTTCCCACACAGAGTGTGGGAACGAGCAAAGGCAACCTGGCTGCCCTCAAGGAATGACAGCTCTGGATGCCCTATTTTACCCTTATTTCAGGTCAGGTGGCAAGATATCGATCGGATCCGGGTTGGTGAAAGCAGGGATGTGTGCTATGATTATGACAGTTGGTTTGGGGTTTTAGAAATGGCAAAAACAGCAATTCAAGTAACAGCCGAAGATATGGCGCTCTACCGGGCCACGGCTCGGCGACAAGCAAAGCAGGAACGGCAGGCGCAACTTCAGCGCGCCGAACGCGCTCGAGGCGCGGCCTACGAGTCAGCCAGACTGCTCAAAGAAAAATTCGGGGCCAGACGGGTCATTCTGTTTGGGTCGCTGGCCCGGAGTGACTATTTCCACTTACGGTCAGATATAGATTTGGCCGTGGAAGGCGTCAGCCCTCAAAATTTCTGGCGAGCGTGGGCGGCGTTGGATACCGTCGCCCCTGAATTTGAGTTTGATTTGATCGATATCGAGACCGCTCCGGCTGCGCTGCGTCAACAAATCGAACAAGAAGGAGTCGAGATTTGATGGTTACCCGGAAAGCCCTGGCCCGGCGCATTCACCTGGAAGTCGATGAACTGGATCGAACAGTCGCTGTTGTGACTCGTCACTGGAAACAAGTCATTAGCGCAAACAAAGATCAGGATGCTTTTTTGAACTCGGTGGCGCTCAACCTCCACAGTTTTTATAACGGCCTGGAACGGATAATGGAGTTAGTAGCCATAGAAATGGATGGCGGTACCCTGGGCGGCGAAACCTGGCATACCGAACTCCTAAACCAGATGGTCTTTGAGTTACCGGCAGTCAGGCCAGCTCTGTTGAGTTCCGAGATTGCACATTCATTAGATGAATATCGTAAATTTCGCCATCGGGTACGGAACATTTATACCACCCAACTGGATGCCGGTCGAATGCATCATTTAGCAGAGCATTTACCCTCAACCTGGCAGCAAGTACGAGCAGAATTAGAGAAATTCGCTGATTTTCTGGATCAACTTGAGAATCACGTATGAGGCGACGCTTCTGCTGCCTGATCTCAATTCTTCTTGTCTTCATCGCCTGCCAACCCACCACTACCCCTCAACCCCCGCCGGCCTCTCGCCAGGTCACCTCCATCCCCACTCCCCTCCCTTCACCCACCGTTCACCATTCTCAATTCACAACTCACAACACTTGCGCCTGCGCGCAGTGCAGGTGTTCTCAATTAACTCCCCCCCTCCCTTCGCCCACAATTACCAATTCATCATTCACCACGCTTCGCGACAATTCACAATTTCCTACCGCCCCTCTGCCCCTCAGCGCCTACCCCCGCCCGCCGGCCGACAACGGCCTGGGCGTCCACTGGAGCACCCACCTGTACGCCCAATCGGACGAGGCTACCAGCTATTTTGTGTCGGAACTGGCCCGGATGAACGTCAAGTGGGTCAAGCTGCTGGTCGACGGGCTGAACAATCGCGATTACGACCACACCATCGACGAGCTGGTTAGCCGGGGCATCATGCCGGTCATCCGCATCTACCAGCAGTGCAACACCCCTTACGACTCTGAGGATTTGGCGAAAATGGTCGGCCATTACGTCGACAAAGGCGTCTACTACTTTGAAACCTACAACGAACCCAACCAGCCCGGCGAATCCGGCGGCTGGTGTGACGGCGACGGCGAACCGCAACCGGAATACCTGGCTAAAATCTGGGCCGAGGCGGCCCGGACCATTTTCCGGGCCGGCGGTTATCCCGGCCTGCCCGCCTTTTTTGCCCCGGACCAGAAACGGCCGGATTGGGACGACAGCTTTTTCCATCGCTTCTTTGCGGCGTTGCGGGCGCAGGGCAACCAGGAGGTGCTTTACTTCTCCTGGGCGGCCATTCACAACTACACCATTAATCACCCACCCACCTACCCGTTCGACGAGGTCAACCAGACCGGCCGGCCGCTGACCCAGGCCGAAATCAACCGCTACGATCTCTCGCCGCAGGAAGTAGCCGAAATCAACCTGAACCGGGCCGTAGCCGGAATTCTCAAACGTCGCCCTCTTGATGAAACGGACGCGGCTCGCTTCGGTCTATCCACAGCTGAAGTGAGGGAAATCAACCGGCGATTTAACCAGGGCGAGTTGATGGGCTTCACCCTTTATGACGACTCGACGGCCTTCTTTCACTTCATCGCCTACCGCAACCAGTTTTTCGATCTGTTCGGCTTCGACATCCCCCTGATTTCAACCGAGGGCGGGGCGACGCGCGGCTCGGCCGAAGACCCTCGCTATCCCCCCGTCGATGGGCAGACGGTGGCCGACTGGACCCGCTGGAGCGCCGATTATATGCTCGACCAGGCCCCCGACTACTATTTTGCCGCCATGACCTGGCTGCTGGCCCAGAACGCCCTGGATTACGCCGAGCCGGTTTGGGAGAAAAACGCCTGGTACCACGACCGGGAGGGCGACCAGGAGCCGGTGGTCGATGCCCTCAAGAGGCGGCCCCGGCTGGCCGAGGCGCGCTCCTTGTGCTTTGAGGCCGAGCTACGAGCTTTGGCCCCGCGGGGCGGCAAGGCTGAGGCCAAATGCCGGGCGGCCGAGCCGCAACCGGAGCTGAATCCGCTGTCCGGCTACCCCCGCCCGCCCAACGACAACGGCCGCGGCCTGCACTGGTCGCCGGGCAACCAGCCCCTGCCGCGGGAGATCACCGCTTATTTTATTGACGAATTGCGGGCGATGAACATCAAGTGGGTCAAATTTTTGCAGGACGACCTGCCGTTCGTCGCCGATCCCTATTTGGTGGAACAGCTTGTCAGCAACGGCATCGAGCCAATCATGCGGGTTTACAAACCCGTCAACGAGCCGTACCGGCATTTACCGGAGTTGGTGAGCCAGGCGCAGGCGCTGGGCGTGCACTACTTTGAACTGTACAACGAGCCGAATGTGGCCGATCCGGCCGGGGGTTGGGCTGAGGGTGAACTGCCCAACGTGGAGCGAATGGTTGAATTGTGGCTGCTGGCGGCGCGGGATGTCCATGCTGCCGGGGGCCGGCCCAGCCTGCCGCCGCTGGCCGGGGGCGGCACAGTCGATGATCTGCTCTTTCTGCGCCAATTTCTGGACGGGGTGCGGGCCAGGGGCCAGGCCGATCTGCTCAGAGGGGCATGGATCCCGGTACACAACTACTTTCTCAACCACCCGCTCGACTACCCGGCTGACCCGGTGAACGTGAATGATGTGCCGCTAACTGCGACCGAAATCGCCGCCCGCAACCTGACGCCGGATCAAGTCAAGGCGATCAACCAGGCCCGCCGCATCGCCAAGCTGCCCCGCGAGCAGGGCGGTTTCTGGGTGGGCAACACGATTGATGAGGACTCCAACGCCTTTGGCAAATTCCAGGCTTACGCCAACATCTTTTACGACCGCTTTGGTTACTATCTACCGGTCATCAGCACCGAGGGCGGGGCCATCATCGGCGCGACTGAGGACCCGCGCTACCCGCCGGTCACTGCCGTCGATTTGACCGAGCGCACTCTGGCCGCCTATCACTTTATGCTGGACGAAGCTCCGCCCTACTTCTTTGCCCACACTCCCTGGCTGATGGCCAACCAGGCCGCCGGCCACCCGGATGAGCGTTTTGAGCAGGCCGCCTGGTACAAGGATCGCCAGGGCGCTACCCTGCCGGTCGTGGAGGCGCTCAAAGCCGATCCACGCAAAAATGAAGTCCGAGACTAGCAGCATACGCAACCTTCCCCAATCCTCGCAGCCATATTCGGAGCGCTACTTCTACAATTCGGAGTAATATGCTGGTAAAATAACCGTTGGCAGAGTCGCCCGTGAAATGACAGCCATCCGTTTGCCGAACAGCCAGCAACGGCGATTGAAGGATGCTATGATTGGAATTAAAGCGCCGGGCGCTTATTGCTGGAATGGCGAGATTTATGGCAATGATCAAACCGCAGACCCAATCTGGTCTCAATTGGGCGGCCGCCCGACCCAACCTCGGGCGCATTACCGCCAACGCGGCAATCATTGCCGTGTGGCTGTGGCTCTACCGGCCGCTCTTTGATTATTTGACCGTCATCTTTAGCCGCGAAGATTTCCGTATCAACCAGTTAGTCCTGATCGGGGTCATTGGCCTGATCGTTTTCCAGATGCGCCGGGGTTTTATGCGCCCCCGGCTTCAGGCCGCGCCGCAGCTTTACCCACCCGCGCTAATGCTGGCCCTGGGGGGTTCGGTCCTCTATCTCCTGGTCGAACGCTTTCTCGACGTCAATACGATTTCAGCCACTCTCTTTGGCCTGGCCAGCTACGGCCTGGTGGGGCTGTGGCTTCAGCCCGTCCGGTGGCGCCAGGGTTTACCGGCGGCCCTGCTGCTCATCGGCGCGTTGCCCTTTGGCGAGCACCTGCAAACCTTCATCGGTTACCCGCAACGAATCCTGACCGCCGCCATCGTGCGTGATGGTCTGGCCGCCGCCGGCGTGGGGACGGTTGGCATCGATACGATCCTGGTTTTGGAAAATGGCGTCTCCCAGATCGACCTGCCGTGCAGCGGCGTCAAAAGCCTGTGGACCGGTATGCTGTTTCTGACCGCCGCCACCTGGGTCGAGCGCCGCGCCCTTAACTGGCGCTGGCTACTGGTTGCGCTTCTTTTTGGCGGACTCCTGTTTCTGGCTAACCTGGCCCGCGTTAGCGTACTGGTGCTGGTGGGACAGGCGGCGGGCTGGCGGCTGGCCGCGGAGATGCTGCATGTGCCGCTGGGCGTCCTCGGTTTTGTGGCCGCCTGCGCCGCCGCGGTCGTTTTGCTCAGGCGGCAACAGCCGCTGGCCAGAGACGCCGGGCCAGCCATCTCGACCCTCCCTCGTCCGGTCTGGCTGGCCCCTGCCCTGATCGCGGTAATTGTCGCCTTGAGCCTGGCCTATACGCCCCGGCCCCAAACCGGACTGGCCCACTCCCCGCCCGATTGGGAATTTCCGCTCGAACTGATCACCACAGCCGCCCCCCTCAAACCGGACGAAATCGACTGGCTGACCCGCGATGGGGCCGAGTCGGCCGAGCGGCTGCATTTTGAATGGCGCGGCCTGACCGGCTCCATGATCCTGATTACCAGCGATACCTGGCGCGCCCATCACCGCCCGGAACGCTGTTTTGAAGTCTACGGCCTGGCGTTGGATGACTCCCAGACGCTTTTGGTTTCGCCTGATTTCCCGCTCCGCTTTGTGGCGCTGGGCAATGGCTCCGGTCAGAGTCCCATCTCAGCCGCCTACTGGTTCCAATCGGCTGAGCGGACCACCGACGACTACGCCACCCGCATCTGGGCCGACCTGACTCTCCGGCGTGAACGTTGGGTGTTGGTTTCGATTCTGTTTGACGAGAAGCACAACCCGCACGATGCCGACCTCGAAGCTTTCTATTCTGCGCTGCACCAGGCCATCGCGCACACTCTGAAGGGAGGAGTATCCTGATGAAAAAAATACGCCTGCGCAAAATCTTCAGCCCGCGAATCTGGGCCTACGGCCTGTTCTGGACGTGGAACATCATTTTCCTGGCGTTTATGCTGCTGGGCTTTGCGCCGCGGCTGCTGCCGGAGTTGCTGAATGCCGTCCGGCTCGACCAGGTGCCGGCGGCCTTCCTGGCCTACGCACTGATCCTGACCGCCATCCCGCTGGCCGCGGTCGGCCTGGGATTGACCCTCCTGCGCCGATCACCCAGCCGTCTCTTTGCCCTGGGCTATGGCGTGGAAGGGCCGCTGATGGTCATCCTGGCTATCCGTTTTTTTGTGATCCGGGAAACAACGCCGGGAGTAACCCTGCTGCTAACGGTAGCCGGGCTGGGTATTGCCGCTTACCTGTGGCAAATCCTCGACCAAAATATCGACCGGCGCGGACCCTGGTTGACCCATCTCCGGGTCATCGGCTTGACCCTGTTGCTGCTGACCGGCCTGTACGCCAGCCTTTGGCTGGGCTTCTACACCGTGCCGCTGGCGGTCCGGGGCGGGCAAGCGGCCATCGAGGCTTTGGGGCAGATACCGGAATTCCTGGCTAACCTGTGGCAGGCGCTGCTCAACTTCAACTGGCGCGATCTTCTGGAGGTCGAGTGGAGCTGGGTGCCCTTCTTTGGGCTGGGCGCTATTTTGCTGTTCTACTCGGCGACCCTGTTTGTGCTGATGCCGGTGGCCGTGTTGATTCTGTACAGCCGGGCCTGGTGGCGCGGCCTGAGCGCTCTCATCGCCGCTTACAGCCGTAGCCGCGCCTGGGCCTTGAACGCGGCGGTGGTGGTGGTTTGTTTACTTCTCTTCGGCCTGGCCAACCGGCAGCCCCAGCACCAGGCCTTTGCCCTTTTAGAAACGCCGCCAGGCAGCCCGGCCCAGGCCGAGACGCTGCTGGAGCAGCAGGAAACCATCCGGGCCGGTCTGCTCAACGCCTACCTGGCCCCATTCCGCTACTTCAGCGCCGTGGGTGAAGTTCGCCATATCAGCGAAATGTACCAGTGGGGCCTGGACCTGCCGGAGCAGCAGGCGGACCGGGTCCAACACCTCTATGAGACCGTCGCCTGGCCGGTCCTGTACCAACCGGTCCATCCTCCTGAAACTACCGGCGGACGCCGGGACAATCGCGCCCTGGTGGAGGAGCCGCGGCAGGCCGCCGAACTGTACCAACAATTTTTTGATCAGCCCATTTTGACCGGCGAACAGGAGGCGGTGGTCCGGGCGGTGCGTTCTACCTGGTCGATAGACCAGGCCCAGATCGCCTGGCAAACGGTCGTTGATCGCGAGATTCATCTCGACCGCCAGGAGGTGACCGTCACTGAGCATGGCGATTGGACCGACGTCGAACTCTACGAAGTTTACCAGAACCAGACCGGGCAGCGACAGGAGGTGGTCTACTACTTCAGCCTGCCCGAATCGGCGGTTATTACCGGGCTGTGGCTGGGCAACAGCGCCGACCGGCAGGAGCGTTTTGCCTATCGAGTCGCGCCCCGCGGCGCGGCCCAGGCTGTTTACCGTAACGAAGTGCGGCGGCGGATCGATCCGGCCCTGGTGGAGCAGATCGGGCCGCGCCAGTACCGGCTGCGCATCTTCCCGGTGGCGCCGCAACAGTTACGCTGGACTGATCCCGGCGACCGCTCGACCATCGAGGCCGGGCCGCCGCTTCACATGTGGCTCACCTGGCGCGTGCTGGCCCAAGACAATGGCTGGCCGCTGCCCCGCCTGGCCGAGAAGCGGAATGTTTACTGGGACGAGCAGTCGGTGCGGCTGGTCAACGGCCAGCCTATGGCGACCCAAGAGGATAGCTGGCTGCCGGCGGCGGTGGCCGCGGCCAGGCCGGTTGAGCCGCTGGCTCACCGGGTTGACTTCCCCGGCGGCAAAACGGTGGTGGTTGAACCCGCTATAAACAGCGACCAACTCGCCCTGAGCCGGAATCTCCGGCTGGCGGTGGTGCTGGATCGTTCACGCAGTATGGCGGCATATGCAGACCAGACGAACACCGCGCTGGCCGAACTGGCGGACATGGCCGCGGCCGGCGCGCAGATCGACCTTTATCTGACTGCTTCCAAATATCGCGGCGAGGGGCCGTCGCGTCGCCCGTTGGCCGGGTTCAACCCTGACAGCATCCGGTATATTGGCGGGCAGAATGCGGCCGAGTTGCTGGCCCAATTTGCTGCGCTGCAACAGGGCGAAGCTTACGCCGCCATTCTGGTTCTGACCGACGGCAGCGGTTATGAGTTGACCGCCGAAGAAATTGAGGTCCCGGTTCCGGCTGCACCGGTCTGGCTGGTTCACCTGGGCGGCGACTTTCCGCTGGGTTACGATGACGGCAGCCTGGCCGCTATCCAGGCCAGCGGCGGCGGGGTAGCCGCCAGCGTCGAGGAGGCCCTAACCCGCCTGGCCGTCAGGCAGGGGCAAAAGCAAGCGGCCAGTGCAAGCGATCTGATCGATGGTTACCACTGGACGACTATTGCCGACGCCAGCAAAGCGCAGGCCGGCCTAACCCAGGCTTTGCCCACCAACGACGGTTTTGCTGCTTTGGCGGCCCGGCGACTGATTGTGAGTGAGATGCAGCGGCAGCGAGGTTCACTGGCAGAAGCGGAAACCCTCGACCAATTGCATACCATCGCGATGGAATATGGCATCGTCACCCCGTACTCGTCGATGATTGTCCTGGTGACGCCGGAACAGCAACGGCTGCTGGATCAATTGGAGAAGCGCGACGACCGTTTCCAGCGGGAGTATGAGGAAGTTGGCGACACCGCCCCGGAAAATCCATTCGATGTGACCGGCGTGCCGGAACCCGAAGAGTGGCTCTTGCTGGCCCTGGCAGCGGCTATGCTGGGCTGGTACCTCTACACCTCTCGGCGCAAGCCGCCCTACTTTCAGGGGAATAATAAATTATGAATCAGGAATTGCTGTTGTCGTCGAGGAATTACTCAACCCCGCTGTCTTTGCGAGGAGCGTTTTTTGCGACGAAACAATCTCCGCCGGGCAAGTTGGAGATTGCTTCGGCCTACGGCCTCGCAATGACAGCCTAAGTGGTTACGTCGTCAATATGTTCTAGCTGCCCGGCGTGAATCCGGCGGTAGTAGCAGCTTGGCCGCGATTTACCATCAGCTCCTCTGGTATGGCAGGCGCCCTGGCCTAGCGGCCTGACCAAATAGAGCAGCGAGTTTTGCTCGCAATTCACTCGCACCTCAACCAGGGCCAGGGTGTCGCCGGAGGTAGCGCCTTTCACCCACAACTCTCCGCGGGAAGTGCTCCAAAACGCGGCCACGCCGTGCTCCAGGCTGTATTGCAGAGCGGTCTGGTTGGCGTAGGCCAGCAGCAGCAGTTCCTTACTGTCGGCGTCCTGCACCGCCACCGGCAGCACCGGCTCGCCGGCCTGGGCGACTTTTTTGAGTTTATTGAAATCGAGGCGCAGTTCGCCGCCTTCTTCAAGCTCGTTTGGGTCGATTTTTTGATGGGTTGTCATGAGCAATGCCTCTGAGGGGGAGATAAAGAGATCGGGAGATTAGGAGATGAGGAGATTATTGGCCGGGAGTCTCTAATCAGGAGTTACGCAGTTCATGTCATTTCGATGAGCGAAGCGAAGAGAAATCCCTACAGAGTCACTTTGCAAACATAATTCTCAGGGATTTCTCGCTCGTACCTCGCTCGAAATGACATTTAAACGGGCAACTGCGTAACTCCTATCTAATCTCAAATCACAAATCCCTTCACTTCGTTCCGCGGCAAATATCGCAAATCTCTAATCTCTAATCCCCAATAACCCAGGCAGTTCAGTCAGGGCCTGGATTTCGTAGGTGCTGCTGATGTGATTATTGTCTTGACCGGTAGGGTTAAACCAGCAGGTGTCGATGCCGTAATTCACGCCGCCCTGAATATCGGAGGATAGACTATCGCCGATGATGAGCGCCTGCGATTTGTCCGGGTGGTTCATCCGGGCAAAAGCAATCTCAAAAATCTGCGGATCAGGCTTGGCTGCGCCCACTTCCTCGGAGATGATGATTTCCTTGATATCGTTGCTGATCGCCGACCGCCGGAAACGGGGGCGTTGCACTTCGGTGAGACCGTTGGTGATAATTGCCAGGTTGAATGGGCCTGACAGTTGCCTGACCACGGTTTCGGCCCCATCGATCAAGCAAGTTTCCCGGCTCAAATTAGCCAGATAGGCCGGGCTGAATTTGCATGGGTCAGCCGGAAGATTGATGGCTTGAAACAGCAACTCAAACCGGCGAGTCCGCAAGGTGCGCTGGTCGATCTGGCCCTGTTCAAACTCCAGCCAGATGGCATGGTTGACCTGCCGGTAGGCGGCCAGGTATTGCTCCTCAAAAGGATAGCCCAGTTGGCCAAAGGTGTTTTGCAGGGCGTTCTTTTCGGCCCGGTCATAATCAAACAGGGTGCCGTCGGCGTCAAAGAGGAGCCATTGGTAGGTCATAGACAGCTGCTGGAAGAGCTAACCTTCTTTTTCCCCAATAATTCGCTGCAAGAACATGCGAGTGCCGGGGTTTTGGGGGTTGTCGAGGATCTGCTCAGGCGGCCCTTCCTCGGCAATGACGCCTTGCTCCATAAAAACCACCCGGTGAGAGACATCGTGGGCAAAGGCCATCTCGTGGGAAACGACCAGCATGGTCATACCTTCCTCGGCCAGTTGACGCATCACCGCCAACACCTCGCCAATCAGCTCCGGGTCGAGGGCGCTGGTCGGCTCGTCGAAGAGCATAACCTTGGGCTGCATCGTCAAGGCGCGGGCAATGGCCACCCGCTGCTTTTGTCCCCCGGAAAGACGATTGGGGAATTCATCCCGTTTTTCACTCAAGCCAACTTTGGCCAGGAATTGCTCGGCGATTTCGGTGGCTTCTGACTTGTTCAGCCTTTTGACTGTGACCGGGGCCTCAATGAGATTCTCGATCACGCTCAAATGAGGGAACAAATTGAATTCCTGAAAGACCATCCCTGTCCGCAGGCGGATCTCGTGGACCACCTGCTTTTGCTGCTTGGTCAATTTGTGCTGCTCCACCAGCACCGACAACCCATCAACGGTTATTTGGCCGTGGGTTGGCTGTTCTAAAAAATTGATGCAGCGCAATAAGGTCGATTTGCCGGAGCCAGAACGGCCAATGATGGTTACTACCTCGCCCTGGTGGACGGTCAGGTTGATCCCTTTCAAAACTTCCAACGGGCCAAAGCTTTTGTGCAGATCATTGATTTGAACGATTGCCATGATTAACGCTCCCCTCTGGACATATATCGTTCCAACCGAGCCTGCATGGCGGTAAAGATGATGGTCATCAGCCAGTACCACATGGCCGCAATGACCAGGGCTTCCAGGCCACGGAAATTCGCTCGTCCAACCTTGACCGACCGCCACATAATCTCCTGCACAAAGCCGGTAGCGGACACCAACGCCGAGTCTTTGAGCATGGCAATGAACTCATTGCCGGTGGGCGGCACCACCAGACGCAGGGCCTGGGGCAGCACAATTCGGCGCATGGTTTGGCCGTTGGTCATGCCCAGAGCGATGGCGGCTTCGCGCTGGCCTTTGCTCACGCTTTCGATGCCGGCCCGGAAGATTTCACTCATGTAGGCCCCGTAATTCAACGACAGGGCCAAAATCCCGGCTACCGGCCCCGATAATCGGATGCCAATTTGCGGCAAAGCCAGAAAGAAGAAGAAAATCTGCAAATAGAGCGGCGTCCCCCGGATGAGCGACACGTAGAAACCCGACAGGGCCACCAGGGGCGGAATGCCGGAGAGGCGGGCCAGGGCTGACAGCAACGCCAAAATACTGGCTACAAAAATTGAGATAATGGCGATCAGAATGGTGACCGGCACCCCCTGGCTGATAAAAGGCGCCCAGGTCTTCATGAATTCAGTGTCCAATTGGATCGTTTTGATCGTAATTGGACCGAGGCTAATCGTCGTACCGCTAAAAACGAAGACCAACAGGCCAAGAATGATGATCCACCAGACTATCACCTGCACCCCAAACAAATATCGCTGCCGTTCTTGCTGACGCAGCACCAGTTGGGTTCGGGATAAAGCTCTTTCTGCCATCGCGCCTCTCCTTTTTTATTTGGTTTTTATAGAAAAAGTGGAAGGGAACAATCCCGCCCTGATTGTACCACTTCCACTTACCGGGCCAAGTTTAACACAGTTGCGGCGATGAGTCAATGGAATTCAAAATACAATCATCCCTCCGCAACTGCGACCGGGACCCGGACCAGCGCCCCGTTTTCATCTTCTCGAACCTGGTACAAATCCTCCACGCTTTCAAGACGATCGATGAACAGCACGCCGTCCAGATGGTCAATCTCGTGGTGGACCACAACCGCATCAAATCCTTCAAAAATTCGCTCGAACGGCCGGCCCCATTCGTCCAGGCCGGTTACCCGCAGGTAATGCGGCCGGACGGTTTCGGCAAAGAGGCCGGGCAAGCTGAGGCAGCCGTCAAAATCTCGTTCTTCCTGGCCCGCTTCTACAATTTCCGGGTTGATCAGGGCCAGCGGCGGGCCAGGTTCTTTATCATCATTGCTGCGACCGCCCAACCGTACCAGGACAATCCGGCTATGAAAATTGATCTGCGGCGCGGCCAGGCCAATACCGTTAGAGTTAGCCAGCAAAGTATCCTTGAGATCTTTGATCAACCTCTTGACTCGCCGGTTGACCACCCGGACCGGCTCGCTCTTTTTGCGTAACGCCGCCGGATTTTCACTATATAACACAATATCTCGAACAGCCATCGGTATCTCTCGCTATAATGTAAAACTCTGCCCCCGCGCCGGCACAAAGACCTGGGGAATACCCTGCTGGCGGGCCGCCTCGGCCAGGGCGGTGGCATTTTCCAATTCGCCATGCACCAGGAAAAGTTTTTGGGGCTGGCCCCGGGCCTGGGCGGCCTGCAGCCAGGCCAACAAACCGTTATGGTCGGCATGGGCCGAATAGCCGCCAATTTTAATGACCCTGGCCCTGACCTCGTACTCATCCCCAAAGATAGGCACTACCGGCTGGCCGTCTAGAATTTTGCGACCCAGAGTATTTTCAGCCTGATAACCCACAAACAGGATCGTGTTGCGCGGCTCGGTGATGTTATTCTTCAAATGGTGCAAAATCCGGCCCGACTCACACATACCCGAGGCACTAATAATCACCGCCGCCTGGCGATAATCATTGAGCGCCTTTGACTCCTCCACGCTGCGCACATACCTGACCCCTTCAAAACCAAAGGGGTCACGACTGCCGGTGTCATTCATGAAATCGATCGTCTCGCGATCATACACTTCGGGATGAAGCCGGAAAATATCGGTGGCGTTCACCGCCAGCGGGCTGTCGACAAAGATATCGATGTCCGGGATCTCGTTATCCGCCCGCAGTTGGTGCAGGGCATAAACAATTTCCTGGGTGCGCCCCACGGCAAAGGCCGGAATAATCACCTTACCGTTATTTTCGACCGCCGCCAGCACAATCTGCTTCAACTCGGCCCGGGCCTGGCTGGGCGGTTCGTGAATACGCTGGCCGTAAGTGCTTTCCATAATAATGAAGTCGGCCCCTTCGACCGGCTGCGGATCGCGCAAAATGGGCAGATTCTTGCGGCCAATATCGCCGCTAAAGACCAGCCGTTTCTGCTGACCGTGGTCGTCAATATCCAGCGTGACCGAAGCAGAGCCGAGGACATGGCCAGCCTCCCGGTAGCGGACCTGGACTCCGGGCGCCGCCGCAAAAGGACGGTCGTAGCCAACGGATTGAAACAGGGTCAAGGCTGCCAGCGCGTCGGCCTGAGTGTAGAGCGGCTCAAACAGGTTCTGGCCGCGCCTGGCCCGCTTCTTGTTGACATACGCCACGTCGCTCTCTTGAATGTGGGCCGAGTCTCGCAGCATAATGGCGCACAGGTCGCGGGTAGCCGGGGTGGCCCAGATGGGGCCATCATACCCCTGCCTGACCAGGGTGGGAATATTGCCGGTGTGATCGATATGGGCGTGCGAGACAATCAGCACGTCGATATCTTTGGGTTCAAAGGGAAAGTTGCGGTTGCGTTCAAAGGCTTCCTTGCGTCGACCGTGGTACAGGCCGCAATCTAACAAAATATTAGAGCCATTCACCCGCAACAGGTGCATCGAGCCGGTCACGGTTTGGGCTGCGCCCCAGAATTGTAGTTCCATAGTCTTTTCCTTGAAGTAGACTGGTGGAATTATAGCCCAGGTTGGAGGAGAACACAATCAGAGCAGAAAACAAGCGAGGGTAACTATTTGGGTACACAGAGCCACGCGAAGATAGCCCAGAGATTCACGGAGAAAAACTATTGAAACCTGTACGCATCTCCGGGTATCCTCCGTGTTTCTCGGTGTTCCGAGCTACTACCTGAATAATTAGAAACGAGGAAAAACTCCAGACATCCAAGTTGGCTATTCAAAAATAAGACCACCGGCCCCGGACCGAGAGATTGGGCCGCGGCCGGCGGTAATCTGTCGGCAATCAACAAATTCAATTACCCTACTTTACCTTCCAGCGCGGCCAGCCGGGCTTCGATCTCGGCCAGGCGCTCGGCCAAAGGCTTGATCCCGGCTCGTTGCAGTTGGAAGGTCAGGTGCAGGCCGGTGTGGTCGGCCAGCATCCCGGCGCCACTGACCACATCGCTGGAATATTCCGGCTCCAGCAAATATACGGTAATGCCGCCGGCTTCGCCATCTTTCACCGGGCTGCCCTGGATCTGGTCGATCTGGCCGCTGCCCTGGGTCGGCACAATGAAGGCCTTTTGCGGAGCCGGGGGAGTCCACAGAAAATCCTGGCTCAGGGAATAATCTTTGGCCGTGCTGAAGGCAAAGGCCACCGGCACATTAGGGATGGGGAACCCATTCTCATCGACGACCAAAACAATGACCCGCTGCTCTTCAAAGGAGCCTGACTGGGTGCGGCGCACATTGACCAGCCGAAAGACGCCTTTCTCTGTCGGCGTTGCCTTGTGCAGTTGGGCCCGCCAATCTCGTTGGATATCCTGGGGCAAAACATTCAAGGGTCTATAGTCGATCATGTTTGGTTCCTTTCATTGCGATGCACATGGCTTTTTACTATGGCTAAGTTGAAACCAGGCAAAGTTAAAAATGGTAAACTCCACCCATTGTAGCACTTTATTTGGCCAAAATCAATCTCAATTTTGGCCGATTTGCCGGGTCGGCGGCGGTAGAGCAACTCCCGTTACTCATCCAACAGGTACACCGGTTCTTTGTAGTACCGAATTTTGCTGCCGACCTGCTTGTCTAAGACCAATTGGTTGAGCCATTCGTTTTTCTCGCGCAGGGATTTATCAGATTTTAGATAGCTCAACTCGGCGTTCAGCCGCAGCACCCGGCCCGGAATGACAAAGCGGGTGATTCCGGCCGGCAGCACCCGGCCCACCTTGGCAATCTGCAACACCTGCCCAACCTTGTACTCCGGGAATACGACCAGCGCGGCCAGATCAGGGTATTCCTGGCGCAGGGTTTCAAGGTCGGTATTGAGGGTGCGGCTGACGGTGTGACTCTCAATGTAAGTATTGGTCAGCTTATTCAGGGCGGTCAAGTGATTGACGCCGGGCGCCGGCTGGATGAAATAGACCTTGCCATCGACGGTGTGCACATAGCACAGACCCCCCAACTCAAACATCTCATCCAGCACTTTTTGCGGGCTGGTTTCAACCATCGCCACTTCGGGCAGATCATCCAGAACCTTGACCAGGACAGCCGGGTCGGCCTGACGAATGGCGTGATACCAGGTATGGAGCTCTACGGTGTCCAAATCGGTGACAACCTGCACAATGGCGTGGGGATAGCCCAACTCTTTCAGCGCCGTGATCCGTGAGGCGCCATCCAACACCACGTACTTATCTTCAACCTGAACCACTACCGGCGGGTTTGATAGAAATCCTTCAGCCTCCAGCCGCCGTATCAACTTTTCAACGCGCCGGGGGTCAACGTGTTCGTGGGGAAAAACCTGGGCCAGCGGCACCACTTGCAGCGACAGCGGATTCTTGGCCGAAACGTCTCGGAACAACTCGACCAACTGCTGGGCCACACTGATGGCCGCCTCAGTTTGGGCGTCCTCCGTGCTGGCGGCGATGTGAGGGGTCGCCACCACCCGCTCATGTTGGGCCAGGGCGCTGTCGATGGCCGGCTCTTTGACAAACACATCCAGAGCGGCCCCGGCCAGCCGGCTGTTATTCAGCGCGGCTAATAGGGCCGCTTCATCGACCACCACCCCCCGCGAGGTATTGATCAAGCAGGCGGTCGGTTTCATCAAGGCCAGCTCGTTGGCCCCGATCAGATTTTGTGTCTCCGCTTTAGCCGGCACGTGCAGGCTCACAAAATCAGACTCTCTGAGCAGGTCGGTCAGATCAACTCCCTCAACGCCCAATTCCAGATTAAGCTCCGGGGTGGGGCGACGCTGGTTGACCAACACTTTCATGCCAAAGGCTTTGGCCCGAATGGCTACCTCCCGGCCAATCCGGCCAAAACCAATTATACCCAGGGTTTTACCGTACAGGCCCGTCCCCATTAACTTTTTCTTTTCCCACTTCCCTTCTTTAAGGCTGGAATCGGCCCGCGGTATGTGGCGAGCCAGGGCCAGGAGCAGGCCCATCGTATGTTCGGCCACGGCCCGGGTATTGGCGTCGGGACTGTTGATAACCTTGATGCCTCTATTCCGGGCTTCGACCACATCGACGTTGTCCAAACCGGCCCCGGCCCGGGCAATCACTTTTAACTGGCGACCGTGCTCGATCACCTCAGCCGTGATCTTGGTGGCGCTGCGGACCACCACCGCCTCGTAATCGCCAATAATTTGAACCAACTCCGCCGGGCTGAGATCTGTTTTGACCTCTACGTCAGCCACTTCCTGCAACATTTCTATCCCAACTTTGGCAATGGCGTCACAAATCAATACCTGCGGACGTTTAATTTCAGCCTCCATAGACGATGAACTCCTTTGCTAAGAATTTAAGATCGTTTGAAGCGCGCCTGCACGGCTGCTCGTAGCTGCTCTTCCTGCACCCGACCGCTCAGATAGACGACGCCATCCAAAACCGTATAGGGCGTGGCTGCCACCTGATAAACCCAGGCGAACTCCGGCCAGGCCACAACTGAGATCACCTCGGTGGTAACCTGGGGACTTTCAAAAGCAAATTTGTGGGCCAAACTGGCCACCGGCGGGCAGTTCGGTCAGGTTGGGGTGGTAAAGACGACAAGCTGCACCGGCCTGGACAAAGCGGCCAGCACCTGCCGGGTGGCAGTTGACAGGCCCGACGAACCGCGCCCCACCACAATGATGGCCGAAACCAACGCGGCCAACTCTGTGCCCACCGGAGGACCAACAAAAATCAATTCGCCGCCAACCTCAGCTCGCACGGTGAGCCGGTCAACCTGCCCAAACAGCTCCGGCTGCAGGTCAACCGACAAATAGGGAGTCAAGCTCATTAAATCAGCCAAAGCCTGCTCAGTATCTGGCTCTGGCTGATCAATAGCCCTATAGGTCACCTGCACTGGTCTGGCGATTTCAGCCAGGGCCGCATGCAGCGCCCGTCCCCCATAAATTTTCAGGATCGACATATTAGCGGCGATTGAGGCGAGGATTCAAAGCGTCTTGCAGACCATCTCCCAATAGATTAAAACCGAGCACAACCAGCATAATTGCCAAGCCGGGAATAAAGACCAGGTGAGGGGCGGTGAAAACCTGGTTGCGTTCGGAACTGACCATCAGCCCCCATTCCGGCGTAGGTGGTTGAGCGCCAAGCCCCAAAAAGGAGAGCGCCGCCACCTCGACAATGGCCGTACCGATACCCAATGTGCCCTGAACGATCAGCGGCGTAATAGCATTGGGTAAAACATCTCGAAAGAGAATCCGCAACGGCGGTACGCCCAGGGCCCGGTCGGCCAGAATAAAATCCTGCTCCTTAACCGTCAACACGCTTGAGCGAATGACGCGCGCGTAAGCCGGGATGGTGACGATACTGATGGCGATCAGGGCGTTGATCAAGCCCGGTCCCAGCACGGTGACGATGGCAATGGCCAGAATCAGGGCCGGAAAAGCCAGGAAAACATCCATAAGCCGCATAATTACGTTATCCAGCCAGCCGCCGATAAAACCGCCGATCGCGCCCAGAACTGTTCCGACCACAATGGCGATGGTGACCGCGGCAAAGCCAACCGTTAAGGATAACCGCGCCCCATAGACCACTCGACTGAAGAAATCTCTAAAATTGGCGTCAACTCCAAAGATGTGCTGCGGTTGACTCTCGGGACAACCCAGGACGTGAATACAGGGCGCGGAACGCTTCTTGAGGCCCTCTTCCACGCCGATCAACTGCGCCTCAGGGTCAAACGGAGCAATGATGGGCGCAAAAACGGCCACCAGGGCCAGCAACAGCAATATGATCATGCCCAACACTGCCGACTTTTTTTGGATCAAATGCCGGACGGCATCCTTGTACAGGCTGCTGGGTTCTTTAGTTTTGGCCAGGGGCGGCGCAGTTAGGGTTGTTGATTCGGCGGTCATAACTTTCCCTTGTCAATACCCCCTCACTTTTCCTTTGACACTCTCAGGCTGAGGGGTGGGATGAAACTAACTCAACCTGATCCGTGGATCGAGAAAAGCGTACGAAATATCGACGATGAGATTGATGAACACAAAACCGACGGCAATAATCAAGGTGAAGCCCTGCACGATAACATAATCTCGGGCTGTAATCGCTTCAAACAAGGCCCGGCCCAGCCCGGCCAGATTAAAGATGGTTTCGGTGAGGACCGCGCCGGATAGTAGATAACCCAATTGTAAGCCAACAATGGTCACCACCGGCAGCAAGGCATTGCTCAAACCGTGCCGGAAAACTACTCCTACTTCGGCCAGCCCTTTGGCTCTGGCGGTGCGGATATAATCCAGGCTGAGCACCTCCAGCAGGGTCGAACGGGTGATGCGGGCAATAATTGCCAGCGGGATGGTGCCGACGGCCATGGCCGGCAAAATCATATGCTTGACCGCATCGCCAAAAGCCGACCAGTTGGCCGTAATCAGGGCGTTAAAAATATTCAAGTTGGCAATGAAGGAAAATAGCCCGTACAGGCTGGTACCCGGCGCAAGGTTTAACCCCCAAACCTGGTAGAAAGGCGGATTACTAACCCCCGGCGACAATCGGCCCGACGGCGGCAGTTGCAGGATGGTATCTTTCAAGAGCAGGGCAAAGACGTATTGCAGCAATAAGCCCAATACAAAAACAGGGATGGCAATACCAATGTTAGCACCAATCATCGTCCCAATATCGATGCTGGAGTTATGCCAGTAAGCCGAAACTACTCCAAACAAAATACCCAGCCCAGTGGCAAAAATCATCGCCGCGATGGCCAATTCAACCGTCACCGGCAGCCGCTCGATAATGATATCAATCACCGGCCGGCCAAAACGAAAGGAGTTGCCCAAATCCCGCTCGATCAGGATTTGCTTAAGATAGATGGCAAACTGAACCGGAATCGGTTCGTTCAAGCCGTAACGCTCCATAAAGGCATCGCAAATCTCATCGGTGGCCCGCTCGCCTAACACCGCCCGGCAGGGATCCCCCGGAATCAAACGGGCCAGGGCAAAGGTAGCAAACAGAATGCCAATCAAAACCGGCACGGCCAGGGCAATTCGGCGGGTGATATATTGGGTCATGAGCCTGGGCTGACCTCCGTTGAAAATGATGAATTATGAATGGTTTTTTCCTCGTTCCCAAACTGACCGCGAAGCGTGGGAACGAGGAAAAAAGTGACGGTCACCTGCATCACACGTACCAACAAAAAGGGCAGGGTGTTCAAGGATTACTCCTTAATCACCCCACCCTATTTTACACCAAACTTATCGCTTTAGCGAACGCTGCCGGTTATTATTACTCGGCATTCTTGAAAGCCAGGAAGAAGGCCTGGAAGTAGGTAAAGTTGCCATCTCGGCCGGTATGCAGCGGGCTGGCTGCATCCCACTGGGCTTCCCAACTGGCAATCACGTCCTGGGCATCCAGGTCGCTGCCGTCGTGGAACTTGACCCCAGGGCGCAGGTAGAAGGTCCACTCGGTCAGCTCGTCGTTCACCTCATACCGTTCGGCTAAGCCAGGCTCCACCGCGGTCCCACCAACCTCATAAGCCAACAGGCTCTCGCTGACCTGCTCGCACAGGCGGAAGGTCTCACCATCGGTCTCATCGGCGCAGTAGGCGCTGATCGGCTCAGCGTTCTGCATCCAAACCAGGGTATCCTGGCCGGGCAGTTCCATCACGGCGAAGTACTCGTTGCCCAGCGGTGAGGCATGGGCCCCTTCCACACCAGCCTTGAAGGCGGTGCCTGAACCACCGTGGGCCACCGGCACCATCGGCACGTGCTGAACCAGCAGTTCATTGGCCTTGGCATAGAGGACATTGCGTTCAGCCTGGTCCGGCAAGCTGGCCGCTTCCTTCAACGTCTCGTGAATATCGGGGAAGCCGGCCCCAAACTGGGCACTGGCGCCAGCGCCAAAGTGGTAATCCAGAAAGTTGGTTTGATCCGGGTAGTCAGCCCCCCAGCCCAACATGTGGAAGCCTTTCAACTCACCCCGATCAGCCGCATCCAGGAAAGCCCCGCTTTCCATCACCACGATCTGGACATTGATGCCCAACTCTTTCAACTGAGCCTGGATATCCTGGGCAACCACGCCCGGTTCGGGCAGATAGCCCCGGACCACATCGCGATAGGCAATCTCGGTATCAAAGCCATCGGGGTAACCCGCTTCGGCCAGCAGTTCCTTGGCCTTGACCGGATCATAGTCCGGGAAGGCCGGCCCTTCGCAACCACCAGGAATGGCGCACGGGGTAAAGTGGCTGGCTACTTCTGAACCTTCCGGATAGAAGTTGTCGACAATTCGTTGCCGGTCGAGGCCATAGGCAATGGCCTGGCGGACCAACTCGTTGTCAAAGGGCGGATACTGATTGTTCATCCCCAGGTAGAAGACGTTCAACCCTTCGCGGGGGTAGAGGGTCAGCGTATCGTCCGCTTCGATCACGGCAAAGTCATCCGGGGTGGGGTTATCGATGCCATCCACAGCCCCGGATTGCAGCTCCAGCAACCGCTGGGCGCCCTCGGCGCTCCAGCGGAAGACCAGCGTCTCGGTCTTGGCCGGTTCGCCCCAATAATCTTCAAACCTCTTGAAGACGATGCTGTCGCCCCGTTTCCACTCTTCCATCACATAAGGCCCGGTACCGATTGGCTTCTCCAAAATGGCGCCAGTGCCGCCGGTTTGTTCCAGATACTCGGACGGGTGGATGTTGAAGGCGGTAAAGGCCACCTTGGAGGGGAAGGCCACATCCGAGACGCACAGATTGAACTTGACCGTCAGGTCGTCCACCGCCTCGATGCTCTTGATCAGCCCACCGTAAGCGCAAGCCTCATCGGCCGCGGCTACAGCCGCAGTGCGGCTGTAGGGCACGTATTGACCGTTCTGAATCTGGTAAACCGCAATCTTGGGGTCACCGCAGTCGCCCAACTCATTGCAGCTCAGCTTACCGGTAATGCCATCATGACCTGAGGTGGCATACATGGCATCGCGCAAAGCCTGGCGACCAATGATGGTGTTGCCATCGGCGTCTTTCTTGGCCACTTTTTCGATGGCGTCAAAGATAATATTGGCCCCATCGAAAGCATGGGCGTGGAATACGCTCAGGGTATCCTGGCCGTATTTCTCCATATGCCGGGCCTTGAAGTTGGCATATTTGTCGCCGGCAAAGGCCAAGTCGGGGCTGGAGATGAACATGCCTTCGGCCGCTTCACCGGCCGCGGCAATGAAGTCGGGCGAGTACATTCCGTCGGCTCCGGATAGAATGGTGTTCTCCAGACCGGCAATCTCTTTGGCCTGGGCCGTAATGAAGCCACCCTCGGCGATGAAGATCGGATAGTAAATCAATTCAGGTTTACCGGTCGCAATCGAGGTCAAGACCGGGCGCATATCGGTATCACCCACGTTGACCGCTTCTTGCGTGGTGATCTCACCGCCCAGATCGCGGAAGACATTGGCAAAGACCTGCTGCAACTGCTCGGCGTAGGGGCTGCCATCGTGGATGGTGGCGGCCGTACGCACGCCCAGCTCATTGTAAGCAAATTCGGCCATTACCCGGCCCTGAATGTTGTCATTGGGCGCCGTGCGTAGAAAGCTGGCCACGTGGCTGCCTTCGGCCGTGAGGGCCGGGGCGGTACAGGAGCCGGAGATCATGGTCAGGCCGGCGTCATTGTAGATGGTCGCGGCCGGGGTGCAGGAGCTGGAGCAGGTGTGGCCTACCACCGCCACCACATCCGGGTCCGAGGCCAACTTGGTGGCCGCAGTCTGGCCGCCTTCAGCGGAGCAGAGTTCATCCTCTACGGTGAGAATAACCGGATGGCCGGCTACTTCACCCCGAAAATCGATAGCCAACTCAACCCCACGGACCTCGTCGGTGCCCAGGGTTTCGGTTGGGCCGGAAATAGACTGAGCCGCGGCCAGCTTGATCGGTTCACCCGGAGCCACAATGACACAGCCCAACGGGTCGTCACAGCCAGCCACTACTTCAACCGGCGCAGCTTCTTCAACCGGCGCAGCTTCTTCCACCGGAGCGGCTGGCGCGGCCTCCTCCACCGGAGCGGCTTCCGGCTGCGGCGCAGCGCCGCCGCAGGCAGCCAACAACGCCAAAATTACCATTAATAAAAGTAGCCCAAAGATTCGTTTAGCCATTTGTCTTAAATCTCCTCCTAGAAGTTAAAATTTTGACAATGTAAATTGAACAAACTTTCGTTGGCTTTTTGTTCGGCATTCCTCCTTTCCACACCTATGGGTAAAGATGAATGGGGCCAGTTTTCACACCAAACTTATTCAGGGAAATTTTTGTGGGTTTGTAGATTTAATGAGTCGCTTGTGAGCAGTTGAACAAGCACGACTCATAATTCAGCTATTCTACAACCGGGTGAAGAAAATTGCAAACTGAAATAAAACCCTGCATTTACCGAATAGCAACCTGACTACCGGTTGGCGTTTTCCAAACATCGATGCGGACCGGAAAAGCATCCTTTAGCTCGTCGATGTGGGTAATCACGATAATTTTCTCAAAATCAGACTGAATGGCATTAATCGCTTCAACCAACCGCTCCCGCCCCGGCCCATCCTGGGTGCCAAAGCCCTCATCGATGACCAATGTTTGCAATTGCGCGCCGGCGCGCCGGGCCAACACCTTGCTCAGCGCCACTCGGATGGCAAAGTTAACTCGAAAGGCCTCCCCGCCGGAGTAAAGCTCATAATCCCGCGAGCCAAGCTCATCGGAGATGCGGATATCCAGGGTTTCGATGGTGTTGCTGCTGCTTTTGGCCTCGCGCTGGGTTTCAAAACGAACATGCATGCGACTGGCGGTCATCCGATTCAACAACTTGTTGGCCTCATCCTCTATTTCCGGGATGGCGCTTTCAATCAGGAGCGCCTGCACCCCTTTTTTGCCAAAGGCCAGTTGCAGCTCGCGATAAATGCCAAGCGCCTCCCGAATCTGCTCCAGCTTGCTCTCCAGGTCGGCTCTTCGTTTGGCCTGGTCGGCCACATGCTTCAATTTCTGTTGGGCATAAGCCACGGCATCACGGGCAAAGCGCTCTTCGCGCTGGAGCCGGTCGACCTCATGGCTGGCCTGATTGAGGCGCAGAGCTAATTCCGGCAAAGCCGCGGTTTCCTGTTCCAGAGTGGAAATCCTGGTTCGATCGGCCGCGGTTTGCTCCAGCAGCCGGGTTCGCCGGGCCGTTTCCCGCTGCAACCGTTTTTCTTCTTCCTTAATGCGCTTTTCAGCCTCGTTTAGCCGCCGCCCGGCCTCTTCAAAGTGACTCAAACGGTCGACCTCGGCCTGGGCTTGTTGGTGAGATTCCCGGTTGTAACCCAATGTGGCTAACTCAGCTTCAACCTCGGCCAAATCGGCCCAAACCCCGATCGCAAATTCGTTATGGTCTAATTGCTTTTGCAGAGTCGTCTGTTGGGTCTGAGCCATTTTGAGTTCTTCGGCGGCCGCTTCGGCTTCGGCCAACGCCTGGGTCAACCTGGCCGCCTGTGATTGGACGGCCACCAGCTCCCGCAACTGCCGGTCGGCTACGGAGATTTGCTGGTGTACGATCTGACGCTGGGCGGCCATTTCCTGAGCGCGAGCCTGATTGGCCCGGTAGGCGTCGCCCTTGATCTTCCCGTCCTGCTGAAATTGGCCCAATACCTCAGCCCGATGGAGTTCATCCAGAGGCCGCTGGCAGACCGGACATTTTGAGCCAGCCTGCTCCAACTGGGTGAGATTGGCCTTGATCTCACTCATCTCCAATTTGAGCTGCTTGTTTTGCTCTTCCAAACGGGCCGTCTCAGTTTCAAGTTCAGCCAGGGCACTCCGCAGGGTCTCTCGTTCCCGCTCAAGCGCCTGCAGCGCAGTCAACTGACTTTCAGCCTGGTTCAGCTCACGGCGGTGGCGTTCAGCCGCAACCACTTTTGGACTCAGCAACTCGATCCTGGCCGCGGCCTCGCGCAGACCCGCTTCGACGGCACTCCGAGCCTCGCTGAGGGCTTTATCCAGTTGGTGTTTCCGATCCGACAACCTGGCCGACTCGTGCAAACGCTGCTCCCAATCCTTACCGACCGCTCGAGCTGCCGCCAGGCCGGCCAGGCCGGCTTCGATCTGGACCCGCTGGGCCAGGACGGCGCGCGCCTCACTGATTTTTTGCTCGGCCTCGGCAATAACTTCCGCCAATTCGCTCAGATCGGCCTCGGCCTCAGCCATCCGGTCACGCAGGTCATCCAACTGGCGCTGTTTCTCATTGATCGCCCGGTGCTGTTCCCGGAGCAACTCCATCTCTTTTTCGGCCAGTTGCAACTGCCGGCTCAAGTCGGCGGCCTGCTGTTGGGCCGCGGCCAGTTCAGCCTGATATTCTGCCTCTTTGGCCAGCTCTTGCTCGATCTGTTCAAGTTGGGCGGTCACAGCCGCTATCTCTTTCTCTTTTTCATTGGCCCGCTGCTTGGCCCGCTCTTCATAAATCTCGTATAAACCCAGACCCAGAATATCGCTCAGGATCTCTTTGCGTTTGCCCGGCGGCTTCATAGTGAATTCGTCGGCCCGGCCCTGGAGTAGAAAGGCGGAATTGATAAAGGTGTCGTAGTCAAGCCGCAGCAACTGATCGATTTTGTTTTGGGTGGTCCGTAAATTAGTTTCGGTGAGCGTGCGCCAACCGCCGGCATCGGCCATATGAAAACTCAGATCGGTTCGACCGCGCTTGCTGGCATCGCGCTTACGAATAACCCGATAAGCGTCGTAACCCAAACTAAAGGTATACTCGACCTCCATGTCGGTCTGGCCGAGATAGATCAGCTCGTCATCGCGCTTGGCCCGGGCCTTGCCCCATAAAACCCAGGTAATGGCGTCTAACAGACTGCTCTTGCCGGCGCCGTTTTCACCGGTCAGCACCGCCAAATGAATGCCCTGAAAATCTACCGTAGCCTCACGATAGGCCATGAAGTTTCGCAGAGCGAGTTTAATTGGAACCACGACTAACTCCCACGTTGCAAGCTCTATGTTGATGGATAGACAACATCTTACCACGTCCACATACAGGGGGCAACAAAAAAGGGAAAGATGTAGTTCCTCAATTGTTTTTCGCAACCGATTGAATGGAGAATCGTCGACCTTTGTTGACATAACTTGCGTTATTATGGTATACTGACCATGTTGGCAAGGATTACATAACAACGACCAGACAGTGAGCCAGGGTTGCTGCTGGCCTGGATTGTAAAGGAGGACCTTATGACCGCTAATTTTGACTTTGATGATACGCCCATGGAAAAGTCGCCCGGCGACGAGTATGAGGCAGCCGAGGACGAATCAGAAGCGGAAGAAGCTCCCACCCGAAGACGAAATCCGCTCCGCCTCATCTTATTGGTGTTAGTGATCCTGGTCTTATTATGCCTGGTCTGCTTCCTGATTAGCCGGTTCATACCGATTCCGGGCATTACTCCCCAACCTACCGAACCGCCCGCCGTGGAGACGCCTACGCCGCTGCCGACCGATGAAGGGGAGATTCCACCTACCGAAGAGCCGCTGCCCACCGATGAAAGTCAGCTGCCGCCCACTGAAACAGCGGCGCCAACCGAGGAGCCTGTACCGACCGAGGAACCTGGGCCAACCGAAGAGCCCGTGCCCACCGAGGAAACAGTCATCCCGCCAACCGAGCAACCCGGTGAGGAACCCACCGCCACAACTGAGCCTGTGCCCGGCCCAACCTCAACTCCTGTGCCAACCATCATCCTCACGGTCGAGCCGGCCGAGTGTGACGGCAACCAGGCGCCTGTGGCCGACCCCGGCGGACCTTACCAGGCTATGATGGGCAAAGGGCAGGCCATCGTCAATTTTGACGGCTCCAATTCCAGCGACCCCGATGGTACTATTGAAAGTTACACCTGGGATTTTGGCGACAACAGCGAACCGGCCAGCGGGGCCACGGTCAGCCACGGGTACACCCGGACCGGCGTGTTTACGGCTAAACTTACCGTCACTGATAATTGCCAGGCAACCGCCGAAGCTACGGTCGAAGTGACCATCGTTGGCCCCACGCCGCCGGCCGACGGCACCGTGACGCCGATGCCGCCGGGCACGCCCGAACCACCTCCGGGCGAAGCCACGCTTGGCTTCTGCCACCTGGTCCAATATGGGCAAACCCTGTCGGGTATTGCCGCTTACTACGGGCTGCCGCTCCGCATCCTGGCCGAGGTCAATGGGGTAAGCATGAACTACTACGTTATTGCCGGTCAGGGCCTGTTCATCCCGGTGAGCCAGGTTGGCCCCGGCCCGAACGTTTACGAAGCTCAGCCGGGCGACACGCTCAACTTCATCGCCTATCATTGTGGTCTACCCACCAGGACTCTGGCGGCAGCCAACAATCTTGATCCGGGCGCCACCCTGATGCCGGGCCAGCAGCTTATCATTCCGCTCTGGCGGCAGGTGTTTCCGTAAAGCTATAAAGGCCCGTCCTGACCAGACCGGGTGGGACCGGCTATAACGCGAGGAGAATGGCTATGCCTCCTGAGGATTTAGAGCTGCGAGACCCATTTGCCAATAACCAGCCGGAGGAAATCGGCGAGAGCGACTTTGAGAGCGACGAACCCAAATCAGGCCGCTTTAGCCCAAATCGACGTCTACTGCTGATCGGTCTGGTTTTTATCCTGTTGATTTGCCTGGTTGGAGTCTTGATCTACCGGGTTCTAACCGAAAACGGCGGCGAGGAAGTTGCGGCGGACACCCCCACCCCCACTGAAGCCTTGCCGACTGTGATTGCCACCGTGGCCGCAGAGGAGCCAACTCCCTCCCCCACCCGGGTGATTGCCGAAGAGCCGATGGTAACGCCCACGGCAACCCCTCTGCCAGAGCCGAGTCCGACGCCAACGCCGCCCGTCCCACCGACTGCAATTCAGCCAACCAGCGCCGCTGATTTGAGCGTACCGGTTAGGGCCAAACCAGGCTCACCCGAGAACCGGCTGGCCAACGGTGACTTTGAGGAAGGCTTTGGTGATCAAGGCGTGGGGTTGAATTGGCAAAGTTTCACTAACGGCGGGGCAGTTGTATCTTTTTCCAGTGAGGCGCCTGGCCCATACGTTAAAAGCGGCGACAGTGCCCAACGGATCAGCATTGCCGTAGCCAGCGAGCCAGACCGCTACGGCGGCATTTATCAACAAGTTGAGGTGACGCCCACTCAACCCTATACGTTGGAAATGCACGGCCAGATTCGCACCGGGGTCGGTGATATCCAGGCCAGCAGCTATGGTTACCGGATGCAGTATGCCATCGACCAGACTGGCAGTGAGAACTGGGGCCAGCTTCCGGCTGAGGCCTGGGTGGAACTGCCGTGGGACGAGCAGCTCCTGGGTTCGTCGGATGTTCAATTTTTGGCCTATACCACGGTGATAACGCCGACCACTGAGGAGCTGACCCTGTTCATCCGAGCCTGGAACAAGTGGCCTGATCCGGGCCTGGCCGAATATACGCTCGACAGCCTTAGCTTGACCGGCCGGTCGCCCGGCCCGGCGCTGCTGATCGCTGAGGCCGGTCCCAGCGATGGTAATGCCCTGATCCCGGTGACCGGCAACAACGGCCCGGCCAGTCTATTGAGCGACGGTCGTTTCTGGGGAGCTATCCTGATCCTGCTGCTGCTGGCCGGCGGGGCGATGTATCGCCGGCGATGGGATTATTGAAGTTAGAGTGGCAAAAAATAAAAAGTGACCGGCGCTTTTGAAGCACCGGTCCCTTTTTTTAGGCGTTCTGAGTTGTTGTGGGTAGCTGCCGCATCCCTATGCGGTAGCGGGCATTGGGATACCCTTACCACACAAATTCTCAGAAATCCTTTTTTGATAACTCGGCCAGGCGTTGCCGAAGTTGAGCCCGGGTAGCCGTGCCGGTTGTGCCCAACTGCTGAATCGTAATCGAGGCCGCCAGATTACCAATGATGGCGGCTTCCCTGGCTGTCCCGCCGGCGCACAAACCGGCCATCAAACCGGCCATTACGCTGTCGCCGGCCCCCACAATGTCAATCTCCCCGGCGACCGGCACACCCGGAATGTGCTCAACCCCTGCCGGGCTGATCGCTAAAACTCCTTGCGCTCCCAGGGTGATAAAGACCGGTTTTTGGTTTCGCTGAAACAAAACCGGGCCGTAGATGCGAGCCACAGCCAAGTCGGTTCCACTGGCCAGGTTTTCCGGCAAAATTCCAAGTGACTGGAGCGCGGCCCGGGCCTCGTGGAGGTTGGGCTTGATGATAATCTGCTCAAACTCGCCAATGCGGACGCGCGAGTCGGCGGCAAAGGGTTTGGTTGGATACGCTTTGGCCAGGCGAGCCAGCACCGCCCGCACCCTGTCGGTGATCACGCCGCAGTTGCGCTCCGGCACCTGATCGGCAATGATAACTCCGTCAACGGCCGGCACCAACCGGTCCAACTGGGCAGTTACCGCGCTTTCGTAGGCGGCCGGCAGCGACTGCCGGTTCTTGATATCCAGCCGGTTCAACTCCTGTTCCGAACCATCCGGCTGGCGCGCCAGCGGCTTGGTGTAGGTAGGGGTGAAGCGGTCGGGTGCTTCAATCAGGCCAGCCAGATCGACCCCTAACTGCTGCAAATCGCGCCGCAACTCGAACCCTTCGCCATCCTGCCCAATGACCCCCACCACCGTCACCTCAACCTCCATTGCTCGCAGATTGCTCACCACCGTCCCTGCCGCGCCGGGGCTATGGCGAATTTTAACCACCTGGTGGGCTGCCAGCCCCGTTTCCAGCGAGATTTCACTCAGGTCCGGCTCGATGAGCAGATATTTGTCTAGAAAAAAATCCCCCACCACCAAAACATGCAGCCGGGGAAATCGCGCTAATAGTTCATCCAGGCGAGACGCATCCATCTCAAAATCTCCAATCGCAAATTACAAAAAAAAATTACAAATTGCAAATCTACAAGCCGCAGGACAGGTGTCCCAAATCTTCAATCACCCATCTCACCTCCCACATCGCAAAACTCTAACCTGCCAACTCGGTTAACACCTGGCGGTACAGCGCCGGAAACGTAGACCGGTGGTCGCCCCGAAAGTAAAAACTCTCACCACCATCCTGGACCGTGCGGACCAAAATAGTTTTGTAGGGCCGGTAGTAGTAGCGCGGGTCATCTTTGGGCGCTTCGGCATGAATATCGGCCTCACCCAGGTTGATCAGATCAAAAACAGCCGTGGTGAACCGGTTGATCTGCTCGCCCCGTTGGTGGGCCACGTTGCGGGCCATCGCCAAGGCCTTCAGGTAGACCTCCGGCCCCATTACCGCCGAGCCGAAATTGAGCAGAACTCCGCCTTGCAGTTTGGTGATAGTGTGGGCGATTATCAAAAAATCGTGGTACGAAGTCTGGCCCAGGGCGGCGCCGTCACAGTTGGGGTGCTCGTGAATGATGTCGTAGCCGATGCCAACGTGAACGGTGACCGGCACCCCCAGGCGGTATCCGGCCGCCAGCACACTGATCTCACGGTGGGGGAACTGCTCCACTTCAATCATTTGGCCGACAGTTTCACCCAGGCCAATGCCAGCCCTGGCCCCGGCGCTGATAGCCTCGTTGATCCGGCCGGTGTCGCTCCACAGGCCGAATTGGCCAGCCTGGATGTAGCGGGCCACGCTCTCGGTGGAGGCGCCGATAAGGGCCAACTCAAAGTCGTGGATAGGACCGGCTCCATTCATGGCCACGTGGGTAATGATGCCACGCTCCATCAGGTCGATGATGAAACGGGCCAGACCGACTTTTAGCAGGTGCGCGCCCATCATTAAAACAACCTGCCCGCCCCGGCGATGGGCGTCGGCAATCCGCCGGGCCACAATAGGCAAATCCGGATGGTCAAAGGGAGGCGTCGGGTCCGTCAAATTGAACAACTCCGGCAACCCCATATCGTGAATCCGCTCAGATAGCGGTTCAAGTTTGAGTTGACTACGGTCAAAGGTTGGAAATGGCATGATAACTCCTTGAATAGCGAATAGCGAATAGCGAATGGCGAATTGTGGGCGCAACCCGCTTAACAATTCACCATTCACAATTCACGATTACTTCAGATAGTTCCAAACCCCAGGGCAATAAATAACCCGATCAAAATCGGCTGGTGGATCACGTAGATCAACAGCGAGTGTCGCCCTAAAAAACGCAGCCCGCGCACCGGGGCTATGTGCGACCAGTCCGGCAAATTGAAACGGCGAACGCCGCCGGGATAGAGAGTATAGCCCAGGAATATCCCCAGCAGCGCCACCCCAAACCAGGGCAGCAGCGGGTAATAATCGACCATGTAAATGCCGCTCTGCTTGACTCCCAACCAGATCAACCAGGGGTAGGCGACCACCAGTCGATCCAGGTAGAGTCCCGCCCCAATGACCAGCAAGCCGCCGGCCAGGCTCAGCCAGCGACTGCGCCCCAAAAAAGGATAAGCCAGGATAATCGACAGACCCAACATGTGCAGGATGCCAAAAATCACGAAGCCGCGACCGATAAAGAAATAAGTTGCCGCCGTAACCAGCAGTCCCAGGCCAAAGATTTGGCCGCCCCGGCGCAGAAACTTGAAAAACAGGGGGGCAGTCCCGACTTTTTGCCGGGCGCGGCTGTAGCTCAGAGTCAGGGAGACGCCCATCACTACAGTGAACGTGAAAGCAATGTTGCGGGCGAAAAACTGCCAGGGGCCGCTCATTGGATTGCCCTGATAAAGGCCAAAATAGGCCAAATCCCAGACAAAATGGAAAAAGATCATTTCGACGATGGCGATGCCCCGGAGCGTATCTATTTCCCAATATCTGGCAGATTTATCGACAGTGGGCAAGGCGCGGTCACTCCCGGCCATTCAGGTAGTTCAATAGCGCTTCATATTCTCGAAAATCGGGGATGATGATGGCGGCGCCGGCCTCGATCAGTCGCTGCCGCTTCCAGGCGTCGATCCCCTGCCGTTCGGCTTCGTTGCTAGCCACCCCCACCGCCAGCCCGCCGACCGCGGCCGTATTTTCGATTTCCACATAGCCATCGCCAAAAGTCAATAACTCGTAGCCAGCTAGCTGATGCTGGCGCAAAATCCGGTCGATGACCATTTTTTTGGAAAAATTCCGGTAATCGTCCAGGGCGCCGTAGATGCCGCCGTCAAAATATTCGGCCACGCCCAGGGCGACGGCTTCATCGATCACATACGGTTCGTCGGTGCCGCTGGCCAGATAGCAGGTCACCCCGCGAACTCGCAGGGCCGCCAGGGTCTCGATAACTCCGGGCACCACCAGTTCGGTCGGATCAAGCTCCCCGGCCTTTAAGCGAGCCACCCGCCCCTGGATGCGCGCCCACAGCCGCTCCAGGTATTCATACTTGTAAGCCAGCGGCTCTTGGGGCCGGCCGCCCCGCTTTTCCACCTCTTCGGCCAGTTGGATCATCTGGTAGATGGTCTGTTTGCCGGTCAGGCGGGTCACAAAGTCGGTCACCACCCGGTTGATGGTCGCCTCATCCTCGGCCGCGGGCGTGGCCCCGAGAATTTCGACCATCATCGGGATCATCACCTGCTGCCAGCCCTCACGGATGAGCGAGACCGTGCCGTCAAAATCAAACAGAGCATGGCGGAACTGCATACGGGCAAAGTCAGGGTTGATGATTTCAATTTGAGTGTCAGGTAGATAGTTGCTACGATTAATCATAGGTGAGTTTTGAGTTTTGAATTTTAAGTTTTGAGTTGGCAGTGGTGAGTTATCGATGGTCAATGGTCCGCTAGAATTGGTATGTTCTTCATTCGCCATTCGCCATTCGTTATTCGCTATTCGCCATTCACTATTCACAATTCACCATTCACAATCCACTATTCATTATTCCCTCTGCCAGGGCCACGGCGCCCCACAACGGCGCATCGTCGCCGAGTTTGGCCGGCACAATCTCAACGCCGATTTCCGGCAAGGTGTTGGCTCGAGCCGTCTGGCGGACCGACTGCCACCACGCCTCGCCGGCTTTGGTAACGCCGCCGCCCAGAATCACCCGCTCCGGATTCATCAGGTTGATGGCGTTGGCCAGTCCCAGCCCCAATCGTTCAGCCGAAACGATCAGAATCCGCCGGCTCAATTCATCTCCCTCAGCCGCGGCTTGGCTGACCATTTTGGCGGTAATTTGCTCAGGCCGGCCGCCGGCCAATGTTAGCAACCGTTTCGCCTCTGGCGCCGCTCCGGCTACAAACAATCTGGCCCGTTGAGCGATACCCAGGCCGCTGGCCTCGGCTTCCAGGCAGCCCCGGCGACCACAGGCGCAGGGCAAGCCGCCGGGTTGGACAAGCGTATGGCCAATTTCTCCGGCCATTCCCTCCCAACCACCGTAGGGTTGGCCGTTGAGAATCCAGCCGCCGCCAATGCCGGTGCTGACCGTCAGATAGAGCAAATTTTGACAGCCCTGCCCAGCCCCAAAGCGGAATTCACCCAGCGCGGCCACGTTGGCGTCGTTATCAACGGCCGCCGGAACCTTGAAGTCGGCCTGTAGCCAAGCGGCCAGGGGCGCATTTTCCCAGCCGGGCACATGATGGGAGAGGCGCACCAGACCGGCCGGGGCATAGACCGGTCCACCAAAACTGACCCCGATGGCCGCGATGGACTGGCCCGTCTCGGCCAGCAAAGCTCGGGCCAGGTCAAGCATAGCTCCATATTCGTACTGCCGGTCGACGCCGGGGGGTGAGAAAGAACGGCGGTGGGCCAGCCAGCTCCGCTGCCCAGGCCCGGCCACGGCAGCCGTCAATTTAGTGCCCCCAAAATCAAGCGCCAGCAATAATCCGGGGGAACGGCCGGTCATCGCTCCAGCAGACCCAGGTAGAAAATATGGCTAAGGATCATGTGGACATCCTCAATTTGAGCCATCGAGTCGGTGGGGACGATCAACGCCAGTTCAGCCTTGTCCTTCAATTGGCCGCCGTCTCGCCCGGTCAGGCCAATGGTTTTGAGGCCGTTTTCTCTGGCCCAATCCATGGCTTTGAGGATATTCGGTGAGTTGCCGCTGCCGCTGAGACCCAGCAGCACATCGCCCGGCTCGGCCAGGGGCATCAACTGCTCCACAAAAATGCGGCTGTAATCCCAATCATTGGCAATCGCCAGGATGATGGGCATATTGTCGGTGAGGGCAATCACTTTCAGCCGGGGTTTGCCTGGTTGGATGGTATTCTTGACCAGATCGTTGGCCATATGGGAGGCCGTGGCCCCGCTGCCGCCGTTGCCCATCAAAAAGATCTTGTGGCCGCGGTCGCGCGCCTCGGCCAGCAGGTCAATGATGGCTTGTACCTGGTCCTGGGGTAGTTGGTCGAGGATTTGCGTCATTTCTTGCAGATAAGTTGAGACGATAGTTGTCATAATATCTTTGCTCCTAAATGGTTAAGTGATCAAATCAAAAGGCAGGTCACTGATGTCACGTAATCGCCGGCCTTCGATCAGAGTATCAAGCATGTCAGTAACCGCAGGGTTATCATATTCTTTGACAGCTTCCTGCAATTCTGGCAGGGCAATGTGATAGGCGCAATCAATATCGCCCGCACCCAGGGCAACAGAGGCCAGGCGCTGGGGATATGATTCAGCCGTAACAATAGCAATAGGGGGTGTATGCCCTTTACGATTGCGGATTAAATTTAGGCCCTCTGTACGGGCATTTTGGGAACGATCACTGCGAAAAGTCCATTTGCAGGAAATGCTGGCATGCAGTATTTGTTTGGGGGCTGAGGAATTGACGGCGCGGAGCGGAGTCAACGAGGAGATTTGGGTGCCCAGGATCACGGTTGTTTGTTGATTAATTTCCTCGTCTGTAACCGGCGCGCGTCCGATAACGATATCTGGACTGATGAGATAATCGCCCAGAGCCGCCCGAAGGTCTTTACGTTGTTTGAGCACTTCGGTTAGGTCGGCTAGATGTTCATATTGATCAAAGTGGGTAATATCGGCGTGGACAAAAAATTGCCATCTTCCGGGTCGGAGATGTTCAAGCAAACGAAAGGCTTGGGCCAGAAAATTTCTGGTAATGTTCTCGAAATTTGAGCCAACAGTATGTCCAGAGAGAGGGGTTGGGCAATGGGGGTAGGGTAATTTTTTCACAATACCTTGAGCTAAGGCCACACTTGGCCGACTATGTTTATCGGCAAAGTTCGGCACATTGTTCGCATCTATGTAAAGAATTTGAGCGCACAATGCCTGATGATAATCGCGACGAAGGGCTTCAAGGCTCATAAAATTTGGTTCCTGGGATCAGACTGAGGTTTGTATAACCCAATGACATACTCTTCATGCATTCTCTTTTCAATTTGTGAGCTGGGGTGGGTGTTCTTACGTGCCATAACTGCTATCTTTACCGTGAAAATCCAGCTCACTTGCCAATAATTTTGTTAGTCTGATCTCATAAGGCAAATCAGGACGTGACGGCAGTAGCGCCTCTCGAGCCCACGGGAATTGAAGCTGTTGAATAGCCATTACTCTTACTATTCCTTCCGATCTAAAAAAAGAACGGACAGAAGTCCGTTCGCAATTGTAACACAACCGGAGAGGATAATCAATTATAAATTATAACTGTCTTTACAACACTACCACCCGCCCCGTCTCTGCGGACTCGTAGATGGCCAGGATGCTGCGCAGGAAGTCCCGGCTGTGGCTGAGCGGCACCACCGGCTCGGCCCCATCCAAGATGCAGGCTTCCATGGCTTCCACCTCGTGTTGGTAAGGGTCGCTGTGGGGAATGTGAATTGTCTCCTCCCGGCCGCTCTTGGCGACGAAGAGAATGTCAGTACCCCGGCCCGACAGGTGCGGTTTCCACGGCTCGCCAAACCAGACCCGGCCCTCGCTGCCGGTAATATGGACGCCTTCCCGGAAGGCCGAGCGGAAACCGGACGAAATCTGAGCCGTTGCGCCGGTGGCGAATTTCAATTGGGCCGCCATCGACACATCGACGCCGGTTTCGCCCTTGAGTTGGCTGGCCCACACCTCCACAGGCGCGCCGGCGCCCACCATCGTGATCGCCAGACTGTTGGGGTAAACGCCTACATCCCACAGCGAGCCGCCGGCCAGGTCGGGTTGAAGGCGAATATTGGCGCTATCCGCCGGCGGCAGGTAATAACCAAACCAGCTATTGACCAACTGCAGATCGCCCAGTTGGCCGGAGCGGATCATCTCTTTGACCTTGAGGGTTTGGGGATGGTGCAAATACATAAAGGCTTCAAAGACCGTAATCTGGTTGGCCCTGGCCGCGGCTTCGACCTGATCTAGCTCGGCCAGGGTGGGAACCAAAGGTTTTTCGCACAGCACGTGTTTGCCGGCCTCCGCCGCCTTGATGGTCCATTCGGCGTGGAGGGTGTTGGGCAACGGGTTGTAGATCGCGTCGATCTGCGGGTCGGCCAGCAGGGCTTCATAACTGTAATAGGCTTTGGGAATGCCCTTTTCCCGGGCGTACGCTTCGGCTTTGGCCTGGTTACGGCTGGCCACCGCCGCCAATTCGCTCCGACCGGCCCGCCGAATCGGCTCAATCAAAGCATCATTGATCTTGGCGGTGGATAATATACCCCAACGGATTTTGTCACTCATAGCTCCTCCTCGAAAATAGTTATCAGTGGTCAGTTTTCAGTTATCAGTGGTCAGTTATCAGTTATCAGTTATCAGTTATCAGTTATCAGTTATCAGTGGTCAGTTTTCAGTAGTCAGTAGTCAGTAGTCAGTAGTACATGGTTACTGATCACTGTTCACTGTTCACTGTTCACTGTATTTTTCAACCACTGGTCAAACCAATCAAAAGCTTCGGCTTGCATGGCCAGATCAAATTTGTGCGGGCCGGGATAAAACGAACAACGATAACACTGCCCGGCCCTGGCTTTGTCATAGACCTCCTGCAAAATCCGGGCGGCCCGCTTCATTTCGGGCAAAGTGAACAACTCGTCGTCGCTATCGTTGAGGACTAAAGTTGGCCGCGGCGCTCGCAACCCCAGAATTTCCGGGTAATCCAGGTTGCGCGGCAGGAGCGGCACGTAGACCATCCAGGTATGGGTGTAACATTTGTACAGCAGGAAGTCACGCCAGGTGGTCATCATGCCCACGCAAACGGCACAGCGAATGCGCTCATCCAGGCCGGCCAGAAAAACGGTCCGCATCCCCCCGCCCGACAACCCGGCGCAGCCAATCCGATCAGCATCGACCTCAGGTCGGCTACAGAGCACGTCCAGCGCTCGCTGGTCCTCGGCCAGAAAAACGCCTGGCCAGGTGGTGCCGGCGCAAAAGAGCGATTTGGCCATGATCGACTCGTGCTCGGCGGCCCAGCGATTATAGGCTTCGATTTCCTCGATTGTCTCCAGGTCGGTTTCGGCCAACTCCGCTCGAATCTCGGCCGGAATGTATTCCAACCGGACGCGGCGGCTGGCAAAGGGGAAAGCATCAGGCGCCAGGACAGCGTAGCCGCGCTTAGCCAGCTCATTGGCCCAGGCGACGCCGCCATAATATTGCTGCTGGTGGTCGACCATCATCGGATGTCCCTTCGGGCCGGTTTGGGTTATTTTAGCCGCCCCAAAATATTTGTTGAGGGCGTGATCGTGCAGGGCCAGCACGCCGGGCAGTTTACCGCTGGCCCCGGCCGGCTTGAGAAAAACGGCCGCGGTGGGTGGGCCGTAAGGCAACTGCCAGGAGAGTTGTTCGATGTGGAGATCATCGTAAATGAATTGCCGCCGGACGGTGACTTGCGGCAGTGCGCCGGTATCGGGTTGGACCAGGCAATCGAATACACGCGGTCGGGCGACCGCTCGCCACGGCTCCACCTCGGTCCACTGCGGTTGCCGGAACGAGAGTCTGGCCGGCTCATCCCCAACAATCGCCGCGGCCCAGGGGCCATACTGGCCGATCATGTTAGGCTGAATTGTCATTCGATCATTCTAACACAATTCTTAGTTCTCTGAAAAGTCGTCTCTGGCTCCGACCATGTAGGCCACCAAGTCATCCTTGGTCAGCCCGACATTGCGCATGTAGCCTACCCGTCGGCCCAACCGCAACACCATCACCTGATCACTGACGCTCAGGATATCTTCCAGTCTGTGGCTAATGATGATAACCGAGACCTGGTGTTCCTTCAATTGCTTGATCAGATCTAATACTTTCTCGATCGCTGCTACCGACAAACTGGCGGTCGGCTCGTCCATAATCACAACCTTGGCGTTGAAAGCGGTGGCCCGCCCGATGGCCACAGCCTGGCGCTGACCACCGGAAAGCTCGTCAACTCTTTGCCGGACCGACTCGATCTCAATCCTCAATTTGCTCAGGAGCTGCCGGGCTTCGGCATTCATGCGCCGCCGGTCGAGCACGCGCAGGAGTTTGCCTATTCCCCGGGGGGTCAGTTCCCGGCCCAGAAAGATGTTGCCGGCTACGTCGATGTTGCCGGCCAGGGCAAAATCCTGATAGACCATCTCGATGCCCAGGTGTCTGGAGTCGTCCGGTTTGGTAATGTGGACTTTGCGTCCTGCCAGGAAGATATCCCCTTCATCGGCCACGTAGGCCCCGCTCAGAATTTTCATCAAAGTTGATTTACCGGCCGCATTGTCTCCCACCAACCCCAGCACCTCGTTGGGATTGAGGATAAGGTCAACCCCTTTCAAGGCTTGGACCGCGCCAAAGTTTTTGCGGATAGCTCGCATTTCCACCAACGGCTGAATTTCCATTAAATTCTACCTCCTGCCAGATGCCGGGCACTGTCCAAGCCCAAGAAGTTTTGGGGTTCTGTGATGATGAAGGGTCAACGTTAAATGACCCCCCAGGGCGAGCGACTGCTCGCCCTGGCAATACAAATGTATCTTCAGGATTCTCCGGGCCATACCATCATACATATGTAGGGGCGGACGGCCGTCCGCCCCTACGAGATCTTGAGATCACCCCCAGAAATTCCCAAAGAGCCGACAAAATGAGACACTTACTAGGGCGTCCAGGTATGGGGGATGCCCAGTTGGGTGAGGGTGGCGTCGTACTCGGCCAGATTGGCCAGGGTGACCACATCCACCCCGGTGTCGACAACCTTGTCCGCCGGCACCCCATACTCCGCCATGCCCGCCTCGATGCCCTTCTGCGCCATCAGCGTCAGCAATTCAACGCTCTTGTAGCCCTGGAAGTACTCCCGCTGGGCTACCAGCACATCGATCACTCCTTCTTTCAGAAAGCCAATGTGCTCATCGGTGGCGTCAAAGCAGACGATCTTCACCTGCCCCGCCTTGTTCTGCTCCTTCACCGCCTGAGCCCAGGCCGGTCCGTTGTAGGCATACACCCCAAACGCCCCGGCCAGGTCCGGGTTGGCCACCAGCGTCGCATTCGCCAACTCCAACGCCGTCGCCGAGTCTTCCTTGTCGTTGTTGACCGGCTCAACCACCGTGATGGCCGCTCCCATTCCTTCCCGGAAGCCTTCCATCCGCTCCAGCGAGTTCAACGCCGTCAACGAACCGGTCCCAAACGCCACCTTGCCTCCCTCTGGCAGCAATTTGGCCATCTCTTGACCCGCCACCACCCCGGCCGCCTTGTTGCTGGTGCCGACATAGGCCAGCCGGACGCTCTCCGGCGCATCCGTATCCAACGTGATCACCGGAATGCCCGCATCCATCGCCGCCTTGATCGTCGCTTCCATCGCCTTCGGATCAGACGGAGCGACGGCAATCCCATCATACCCCTGGGCAATGTAGCCCTCCATCGTGCTGATCTGGGCCGCCACATCCTCCCTCGTTGGCACAAAGAAGTCCGCCTGCACCCCTAGCTTGACCGCCGCATCCTGCACCCCTTTCTCCACATTCGCCCAGTACGGATGCACCGATTTCCCGATCACCGCCACCTTTACCGCCGCCGGACCAGCCGACCAGGTATGGGGGATGCCCAGTTGGGTGAGGGTGGCGTCGTACTCGGCCAGATTGGCCAGGGTGACCACATCCACCCCGGTGTCGACAACCTTGTCCGCCGGCACCCCATACTCCGCCATGCCCGCCTCGATGCCCTTCTGCGCCATCAGCGTCAGCAATTCAACGCTCTTGTAGCCCTGGAAGTACTCCCGCTGGGCTACCAGCACATCGATCACTCCTTCTTTCAGAAAGCCAATGTGCTCATCGGTGGCGTCAAAGCAGACGATCTTCACCTGCCCCGCCTTGTTCTGCTCCTTCACCGCCTGAGCCCAGGCCGGTCCGTTGTAGGCATACACCCCAAACGCCCCGGCCAGGTCCGGGTTGGCCACCAGCGTCGCATTCGCCAACTCCAACGCCGTCGCCGAGTCTTCCTTGTCGTTGTTGACCGGCTCAACCACCGTGATGGCCGCTCCCATTCCTTCCCGGAAGCCTTCCATCCGCTCCAGCGAGTTCAACGCCGTCAACGAACCGGTCCCAAACGCCACCTTGCCTCCCTCTGGCAGCAATTTGGCCATCTCTTGACCCGCCACCACCCCGGCCGCCTTGTTGCTGGTGCCGACATAGGCCAGCCGGACGCTCTCCGGCGCATCCGTATCCAACGTGATCACCGGAATGCCCGCATCCATCGCCGCCTTGATCGTCGCTTCCATCGCCTTCGGATCAGACGGAGCGACGGCAATCCCATCATACCCCTGGGCAATGTAGCCCTCCATCGTGCTGATCTGGGCCGCCACATCCTCCCTCGTTGGCACAAAGAAGTCCGCCTGCACCCCTAGCTTGACCGCCGCATCCTGCACCCCTTTCTCCACATTCGCCCAGTACGGATGCACCGATTTCCCGATCACCGCCACCTTGATCCCGGCGGGTACAGCCCCGCCCATATAGGCCGCGGCTTCTTCGGCGCTGGGGATCCAGAGCTTCCAGCCAGGCTCGATCAAGTTCGGGTTGGTAATCACAGCAAAGCTGGCGTCCTCAGCGTGCTTGTTGTTGGTGGCTTCAACGATAGCCGGGTAAGCCAGCACATTGCCCAGGTACTTCTCGGCCAACTTCGACAACCAGTCGTCCGCCGAGACGATATATTCCTGGCCTTCCTGCGCCGGCGGCGCCGCAGAAGCAGCTGACACTAGCGCGGTCAGCAGAGTAATGAGCAAAATTAAACTAAAGAACTTCTTCATTTTTTTCCTCCCTAATATTTAATACTGACTATTTTGCCATCAGCAAAGAATTTTGCATCTTTCATCTTCCTCTATAGACATCCCTCCTTTCCTGATAGACGCTGTTGGGAATTTGCTTCGTAACTATTCACCTTATTAGCGATTGAAATCGCTCCTCCAAGGCTAAAGCCGGTCGACCGCCTACGCGGTCGAGTTTTTTCCTGTCCGCGCAGGCGGACAGCCGGTCTTTAGCCCTGCAAGTGCGACTTTAGTCGCGCAAGGTGAATAGTTACTTTGCTTCTAGCGGGCACAGCGAAAGCCAATATCGTCATTGGCGGCAATGTCACTATTGGCATTGCGAGCGGTCGTGCGGACCGATTCGGCCTCTTCAAACCAACCGCCGCCGCGTAATACCCTGAATTTTTGCCCAAAGTAATCCGACTGATAGCTGCTGCCAGGATAGGCTTCATACCAATCGGCCGTCCACTCCCAAACGTTGCCGGCCATATCCTCGACGCCGTAGGGACTGGCGCCAGCCCCAAAGCTGCCGACCACCGCCGTACCGCGCAAGCCGGTCTCCTTGACGTTGGCTTTGGCCGGGTCCCACTCATCCCCCCAGGGATAGCTTCGCCCATCCGTACCCCGGGCCGCCTTCTCCCATTCGGCCTCACCGGGCAGTCGCTTGCCCACCCAGGCGCAATAAGCGGCGGCATCATTCCAACTCACAAAGACCACTGGGTGATTGTCCTTGCCCTCGGCGGCGCTCTGCCAATTCTTGCTGCGACCCTCTTTCTCGGCGTCGGTTTGGTAACCGGTAGCCTGCACAAATTGAGCGAAATCGGCGTTGGTAACCTCGAACTTATCGATCTGGAAGGCGGGCAAATCGACCTCGTGGGGTGGAGCTTCATTCTCCTTGCCGGCAGCGCTGCCCATGCTGAAAGGTCCGGCCGGAATATCGACCATGATATCGGTGACAGGCAGCGGGGTGGGTTCGGCCGGTGCTGCGGCGGCTGTCTCGGCCGGCGTTGGCGCCGGTGTGGGCGTCGGCAGAGGGGTCGGGGTCGGCGGCGGAGGGACCGGCGTGGGCGTGGGCAGCACTTTTAGAGAGGTGGGTGTGGCCGCCGCAGTCGGACTACCTCCCCCTGCCACCGGCGCCGGGGTGCGGGTGGGCTGCTGCGCCGCCTTTTCAAACATGGTGAAGTAAAACAGCGAGGCCGCAATGGCTACCAATAGGGCCGCCAGCACCGCTACGCCCCACCGGCGCTGCTTTGGGTCGCCTCGCCGGATCACATCGTAGGTGACGGCGATGACCAGAACACAGCCCAGGATTGGATCGTGGTAGTACGAAGACACGCCGGCGAAGACCAATCCGTTCTTCATCACACTGATAATAGCCGCGCCGATAACCACTCCCAGCACGCTGCCCTCGCCGCCAAACAGGCTGGTTCCCCCAATGACGGAAGCGGCAATGGCCCACAACTCCCAAGCCCCGCCCACAATCGGATTGCCCGCGCCCAGCCGGGCCGCCATAATAACGCCGACGATGCCGCTGGCCAGACCGCTGGCAATATAACAGTAGATGCGCACCCGGTCTACGTTGATACCCGAAACCCGGGAGGCTTCAATATCGCCGCCGGTGGCGTAGATATGCCGACCGAGGATGGTAAAGTCGAGGATGAAAGCAACGATGATGGCGACGACGACCAAGATAACAAATTGGGTTGGAAAGATCGAAATCTGACCTTGCCCAATAAAGAGGTATTGTTCCGGCAGGCCCGAGATGATCCAGCCTTTCTTCATCGCCGCGGCCATACCGCGGGCAATAATCAGGGTGCCCAGGGTAATGATGAAAGGCGGAATGCCCACCTTTGTCACAAAAATCCCGTGCATAAGCCCGACAAGCCCGGCGAAGATCATTACAACCAGGATGGCCGGGATGATGCCCAACCCCTGTTCGACCATGAACCAGGCAACCAGCATGTTGGTCAAGGCAACCATCGAACCCAAAGATAGATCGATGCCGCCAGTGATGATGACCAGCGTGACCCCGATACCCAACAGGGCGAAGACAGCCACATCGCGGAACATAATTTGAACGCTCAACAGCGTCAGGAAACTGGGGTTGATCCAGTAGAAGACCGCGCAGAGAATTATCAGCGCAATGAGGATGTTGGCTTCTTTAAAATTTCTGAGAATGGGGATGCCTCGTCGTTTGGCGGCTCCCGTCGGGGCACCGGATAGCTGCTTTGCCTCTCTGTTCATAGGGGGATGTCTCCTTCTGAACTCCAGTCTTGAGAGATTGTTTTGGTTGGCTATAGAGCGGATGGCTGGCAACTGACAATCAGAGAAAATCAGTTCTGGGCGATGAATGACCAGATCATAACTAACCCAAGGCGTAACCTGAACAGAAGAGATAACTGGCGGCAAACATTAACAATATATCAACAAGAATGTGGCATCAGGAGCATTTCTTTAGAAAATTTTATCACAAACTATAATTAGCGTCAAAAGAGGCGCTTTGGTGGGGTCTGTCCAGAATTTTAGGTAAATAAGGTGACCGGCACTTTCGCCACAATTTCCAAGCCAAGATGAGTTAGAAGTGCCGGTCACCTAAAAAATCGGACACACCCACTTTGGTGGGGTCTGTCCCAGATCTTAGGCCATGAGACCTCACAGGTTTTGAAAACCTGTGAGGTCTGCCCAGAATTTGGGACGCACCCATTGACCACCGACCCTGACTGACCCCAACTCGATTAACCCTTCAACGAACCGGCCAAGAGGCCACGCATAAAATACCGACCCAAGATGATATAGACCAGTAGGGTGGGCAGAGCAGCCAGCAGCGATCCGGCCATCTGCACATTCCATTCCACAATATAGCTGCCAGCCAGGTTATTCAGACCCACGGTGATCGGCTGCGACTCCGGGTTGCCGGTTACGGTCACGGCAAATAGAAAATCGTTCCAAACTGAGGTGAATTGCCAGATCATGACCACCACAAAACCGGGTAGCGACAGGGGAAAGAGAATGTACCAGTAAATGCCAAAGAAGGTGGCCCCATCGATGCGTGAGGCTTCAATCAATTCGTTAGGAATGGCGGCGTAATAGTTGCGGAAGATCAGGGTGGTAATCGGGATACCGTAGATCACGTGGACAAAGATCAGGCCGGGAATGGTGCCGTATAAGCTGCCACCAAACCAAGGGATGCGACTCAACACCTGTACCAGCGGGATGAGAATACTCTGGTAGGGAATGAACATGCCAAACAAGAGCAAGGTAAAGACCAGATTCGCCCCCCGGAATCTCCACTTGGTTAAGATATAGCCGTTAATGGAACCAAGCAAGGCGGACAGAATAGTCGCCGGTACAGTCAGATAAATGCTATTGAAAAAATTCAAGCCCAGGCCGCGTAGCCCTTCTTGCGGACTGCCAAACCAGGCTTTGGTAAAACTATCAAAATAGAGACCAGACGGTAGATCCCACATCTGGCTCTGGCTGACTTCGGCAAAGCTTTTCAAGCCGGTGATAATTAATAGGTAAACCGGGATCAGATACAGGGCGGCCATTAAGATCAGGAGAACATACACAACCAAACGCTGCCACCTGTAGGTTCGGGTAATTCGGGTGGATTCAGTTGTCATAATTCAGCCTCCGTGCGAGTGGTCCAGATCAGGTAGGGGATAATCAAGACAGCCACCATCACCAACAAGATGATGGCGATGGAAGAACCACGGGCAAAATGGTTCCCTCTAAAAGTAGTGTCCCACATAAAGAAGGCGGGCACATCGGTGGAAAAGCCGATACCCGGCCCGGTCATCGCCACCACCAGGTCATAAATTTTGAGGGAAATATGGCCCAGAATAATCACGGCGCTGAGAGTGATGGGCCGCAACAGGGGCAAAATGATGTGCCACATAATCTGCCACTCGGAGGCGCCATCCACACGGGCTGCTTCACGCAGTTCCTCAGGGATGCCGCGCAACCCGGCCAGGTACATAGCCATGGTGTAGCCGGACATCTGCCAGGTGGCGGCCAACACCAACGAGACCACCCCGGCGGAGATGCCAAACAGCGGCGAGGCCAGAAATCCAAGCCCGATTTGCTGCAACGATTGTCCCACCGCCGAGTCGGCCGGAATGTGCCAGACCACCGGATCGGTAAACCAGCCCCATCTTAGAAAGCCTAACCCTAATTTTTCGAACAGCAGGTTAACCCCGGTGCTGCCCAATTCGGGATTGCCCGGGTTCAACAGCCAGCGCCAGACCACCCCGGTGACGATAAAAGAAATGGCCATCGGGAATAAGAAGATGCTGCGAAAAACGGCTTCACCCCGAATGCGCTGGTCGATTAACACGGCCAGAAAGAAGCCCAGGCTCAGACAGGCAATCAAAAACAAAATGGTAAAACCAACGGTATTGCGCAGATCGATCTGAAAGCGCTGATTGGCAAATAACCTGGCATAGTTACTAAAACCAACCAGGCTGAAGTCAGGTACAAGGCTATCCCACTTGGTCAGGGAGGCGTAAGCGGTAAAAGCAATGAACCCATAGACAAACAGGGCGACAGCCAGGACAGAGGGGAGGAGCAGCAGGATCGCCACGATCCGCTCCCAAGAGAAACGTTTCATACGTTACCTCTCTTAAAGTGTGTTTCTTAAATGTCATTTCGAGGAACGAAGTGACGAGAAATCCCTTAGAGCGCTGCCCGTACCACCACAACTTCGGGGATTTCTCGCCGTCTACGACGGCTCGAAATGACATGTTTGGGGCGCTATTCTGGCTAAACCAATTGCAGAAACACGCTCTTTAAAAAAGCGAGGCAGTCTGGATTGCAGGACTGCCTCGCTTGGTTACCTTGTGGCTAGTTTACTTTACCTGTTTACTGGCAGACGCCGGCATCCACACAGGCTTGCTGCAGACCGGCTTGAGCCGAGGCGACGTCGCCACTGGCTACGAAGAGGGTAATCACATCTTTGTAGTCAGTTAGCCAGGACTCAATGGCCGCTGCACCGTGAGCCACACTGGGCACGATGGCATCCTGGCTCCAATCGACCATTGCCGATTGCAAATACTCATTGAACAGAGCAGGGTCACAGTCGGTGCGAGCGCAGATGGAGCCTTTCTTGGGGTTGAAGGCTTCCTGACCGGCTTTGGAGCCACAGACTTTCAACCAGTTGATCGCATTTTCCTTATTGGGCGCGTCCTTGGGCAGGGCAAAGCTGTCGGATAGGGCCACAAAGATGCCGGCTGTGCCCGGAGGTGGGGCCCAGCCGTAACCGGTGAAACCTTTAGAGGTGAACCAGCCGTCGGTCCAGTCGCCCATAATCATCATGCCGCCCTTGCCGTTGATCAGGTATTCACCCGCGCCGTCCCAGGTCAGAGCGGGGTGGTCGGCATTGGCATAGCTCATCATTAGTTTGAAGTTTTCCAGAGCCTGGGTTACGCCCGGATCCGTCCAGGGGGTAGCCCCAGTCCACAAGCCGCGATACTTCTCCGCGCCGAGCGTACCGGCCAGAACATCCTCAAAGATGTGGGCCGCTTCCCAACCATCCTTGGTGCCGAGCACATAGGGCTGGATACCGGCGGCCTTGAGCGTCTCGGCGACTTGTTGGAATTCTTCGAAACTAGCTGGCGGGGTCACGCCATTGGCTTCAAAGACCGCTTTGTTATACCACAACACGTTGGAGCGATGAATATTGACCGGCACACCCCAGTAATGGTCTTTGTACTTCAGCAGTGAGAGCAGGTCGGCCGGGAAAGCCGCTTCCAGCCCCTCAGAAGCATAGATATCATCGACCGGTTGAAGGTATTGTTCAGGGCTGTAAGTTTCCACTTCCAGACCGGCGTGGAGTTGGAAGGTGTCGGGGGGCGCGCCGCCGACCAACCGGGTGGCCAACTGGGCCTTGAAGTTGGTGCCGGCGCCGCCGGCCACCGTGGCGTTCACAATTTCAACCTCGGGATACTGCTGGCCATAGATGGTCAACATGCCGTTGAGACCCTCGGCTTCACCGCCGGCTGTCCACCAACTGCCCACGACCAACTGGCCGCTGGCGCCACTGGCGAACAACTCACCCACGTTGAACATAGCGGGATCAAATTCGGCCATAAAAGCAACCGCATCCTCATTGGAAGGGATGCGTAACTTGTCGCCTACTTCAATCGTATCGGGGTTGGTGATCTTGGCATATGAGGGATCTTCCCGATTAGCCTGGTTGGTAGCGGACATAATGGCCCAGTAGGCATTGGCATCGCCGTAAAACTTGTCGGCCAGTTTTGATAGCCAATCATCGGCCTGGACGGTGTAATCTTCACCGCCCTGGGCGCTGACCAGCGAAGCCGGCAAAACGATTGTCAGCAAACTCAGCAGAATTACTACCGTTAAAAACTTTTTCATGGTTAAAAACTCCTCCTTGAATTTCAAAATAGTTTTTAGAAATTAGGAACTGTCTTACAACAGCATAATTTTTTGGGTAACCGACCTCCTTTCAAAGACAACTCTTTCATAAGTAACTTAAGCAAATCACCGACATTCAATTATGTTAGTATTTTGACTGGAGTAATCAAAACAGGGAACAGAATGTCGGTAGAGTTCAAGGCGAATTTTATCACGATCTGGACTAATCGTCAACAGATTAGTCAGAGCGTTAGAGCGGTGCGATGATTACCCAAGATATTGTTACATTCAGCGAACGTGGGCATGTTTTTGGGTCAGTTTTCAACCCATTGGGGGAAGGGGCAAAACCACTCGCAGCCGGTTGCCCTCGTTCAGATTGCTGAGAACTCGGTTCGCCGAATGATCTCGTCTTGGAGTTCCCGGTCCAATTCGGTGAAATAGGCGCTATAACCGGCCACCCGTACCACCAAGGAGCGATACTGCTCCGGCTGCTGTTGGGCCTGGCGCAGCGTCTCGGCCGAAACCACATTGAACTGAACGTGCGGAATCTTGAGCCGGCAAAAGCCCCGCAAAAAAAGAACAAACTTTTTCAGCGCCTGCGGCCCCTCAAAGAATGACGGCAGGAATTTCATATTCAGCAACGTGCCGTTCGAGGCCAGCTTCAGGTCGAGCTTGCTGATCGACTTCAGCACCGCAGTAGCCCCGCGCCGGTCCACGCCGGCCGAGGGAGACAGGCCGCCGTCGGCCAGCGGCGTACCGGCCAGGCGGCCATCCGGCGTGGCCCCCACATTGGCCCCCATCGGCACGTGGGCCGAAACGGTGTAGAAGCCGGGCTGGTACACCCCACCCCGCCGGGTGGGATACTGCTCCACCAGGGCGCAGTAGCAATCGGCCCATTTTTGGGCATAGCGATCAACCCGGTCGTCGTCGTTGCCGTATTTGGGCGCCCGGTGGCTGAGCCGTTGCCGCAGGAGTTCATGCCCCTGAAAGTTTTCTCTAAGCGCGGTCAACAATTGTGACGGGGTGACCCACTTTTCCTCAAAAATAGCCTGGCGAATGGCCGCCAGGCTGTCGGCCACGTTGGCAATCTGCACACCCTGCACCCCGGAGAAGTTATAGCGCGCTCCGCCCGCGGTCACATCGATCCCCTGCGCCAGGCAATCGGCGATAACCAGCGATAGAAATGGGGAGGGGTAGATTTGAGCATGGATGCCATCAACCAGGTCACAGCCCTGCACCATCAACCGCACAAAGTGAGCCAATTGCCGGTTGTAGGCTGCCTCCAACGTCTCAAAAGAGTCCAACTGATCCAGCGGCGGCGTCTCCAGGCCGATCTGCGCCCCGCTTTGGGGATCTTTGCCGCCAAAAAGAGTCAGTTCAAGCACCCGGGTCATATTGAACATGGCCGCGTCACTCCAGCCCAACGCTTTGCCGGGCGTTGACAGCTCCACGCAGCCAACAACGGCGTAATTCAGGGCATCCTCGCGGGCAATACCCCGGTTAAGCTGACCGGGAATGATGACCTCGTCATTGAACACCTGGGGCATGCCGCTGCCTTTGCCGATGACCGCCGCCGCGGCCAGCAAGAACTCCTCCGGGCTATTTCGATGAATTCGGATCGACAGGTTGGGCTGAGTTAGCCCCAAATCGGCCTGCGCCCGCAGGCACATATAGCTCAACAGGTTGGTGGCATCCCCCCCGGCAGGCAACTGGCCGCCCAACACAATATTGAAGCCGATGGGAAAACCGGCAAAGTAACGGGCGCTCTTACTGCTGCGGAGGAGCACCACCTCGCTAAATTTGAGCCACAAATATTCCAGCAGCTCCTGGGCCTGCGGCAGCGCCAACCGGCCCCAGGCCAAATCCTGTTCCAGGTAGGGCAGCATGTATTGGTCAAAGCGGCCCGGCGAAAAGCTGCTGGCATTCGACTCGATCTGCAAGAGCACAAACAGGAACCAGAGCGCCTGCAGCGCTTGCCAAAAGTCGCGGGCCGGATTTTCAGAGACCCACTCGCACACTGCGGCGATGCGCTGCAACTCCTGGCGGCGGGCCGGGTCGCTACTGTCAGCCGCCATGCGCCGGGCCAACCCGGCGTAGCGGAGCATAAACTCTTCAGCCGCCTGGAGCGCGATTAAGGCGGCATCGTAAAAGGTCTGTTGCTCACCGGACTGAACCTCAGGCTGCTGCCGGGCGGCGGTCACTTGCGCCCGCAACCCCTTCACGCCCAACCGCAGCCAGGTCTCGACATCGGGCAAAATATGGCCCTGGGCGTGATCGGTTTGGTTCAAAGAAAAGGCTTTACCCGCAACCGCCTGCCGGACCTCCTCCGGGATCGTCGCCGCCACCCTATCTTCCAGCGTTTGACCGCGCCAGTAGGGAAAAATCTCGGTTCGCAGCTCTTTTATCTGGTCGGGTGTGATATTGAATCGATCCTGGGGGCGCGTGGGTAAAATCTCTAACTCCCGGTCCAGCCAATCGACCGCCCCTTCCGGCGCAATGACGCCCATGCGGGGATAGAGGGAGCGATTGCCAACGATAATTTCATCGGGGTAGATGGCAATGCTCAGCGATCGGACCAGATGGAGCAATAGTTTAGCCCGGCGAATGACCATCGGCTCGCCCTCGCTCTGCCGGTAGCTTTCAGTGGCATAGCGCGCTCGCTCCACATCGACCAGGCGGGGCTGGGCCAACAACCGCTGCTTGAGCCGGACCACCCGCTCAGTCGGCCGGGTGGTAGACCACAGCTCAGCGGGAAAAGCTATGGCTGGATCGACTTTTGTCCGGGTTTCTGTTGGCAAAGTATGCATCTGAATTTGACTCATGTCATTTCGAGACCGCAGGTCGAGAAATCCCCGCGGCGCAACAATTACCAAAATGAAGACGGGACAAGATTCAACGCTAAGTTCCCGGTTTACCAACATCCTGCCTGGTAAAAGTAACTCATCAGGGATTTCTCGCCGTCTACAACGGGTCGAAATGACACCCTAAACAATTACCAGGGTTCCCGTAGGTTCAGGTCTCACTCCCAACCAGAAGTTGGCGGGCCAGCCAACCACAGCCCAGAATGGGACCGTCATCCCCTAGCTCGGCCGGCACAATCCGCACCTGGCTTGCAATCGAGTCAAAGGCATAATCGGGTACGGTTTGCCGGGCCGGGGCCAGCAACAAATCTCCGGACTTGGCCACACTGCCGCCAATTACGAACAGTTCAAGATCCAAAGTCATCGCCAGGCTGGCCACGGTGATCCCCAGCGCCTCCCCGGCCTGCTTCAGCACGGCCTGGGCCAGATGATCCCCCTGCTCGGCCAGTTGGGCCACCAGTTCACCCGTGGTCGGTTGGGCATCCGGCGGAATAGGCTCACCGGCCTCTTCGCGGAAACGCTCATAATGGCGAGCCAAAGCCGGGCCACAGGTGTACCCCTGCACGCAACCTCGGATGCCGGAACTGCACAGCTCGCCGTGACGATCAATGGTGACGCCGCCCACCTCGCCGGCAGAGTTGTGCATCCCCCGCAGCAGTTTTCCGTCCACAATAAAGGCCGCCCCCACGCCGGTGCCCACGACGATGTAGACCATATTTTGTTCGGCTCGTCCGGCGCCGTAATGGAACTCCCCCAGGGCCGCGGCTTTGGCGTCATGTTCCAGGGCTACCGGTAAATTCAGGCGGTCGGCCAACATCTGGCGAAAAGGCACATTCCGCCAGCCGGTTAAATTGGGGGGGTCGAGGATCAGGCCGGTTTGGTGATCGAGGGGGCCGGGGCTGCAAATGCCGACAGCTTCAATGGGTTGGTCAACCGGTAACTCGGCTTGCAGCCCGGCGATGGTTTGGGCGATCCGCTCAACAGCCGCCTGGGGTCCAGCCGGGGCATTGGTCGGGATGCGCCGCGAGGCAACGATCTGATTGGCTGAGTCGATCAGGCCCAGAGCAATCTTCGTTGCGCCCAAATCTATGCCCACCACTACCTGACTCATAATTCTCCTTTAATTAACACTCATCGTTCAGGTTCGGCGTTACCAGGGGGGCATTCTGACAGATCACCGCATTTGTCCATAATCTGGATAAGGCGTTAATCCGCTGAATAGCCCGAACCTGGGAACGCTCCCAACTTTTAAGTGACCGGCACTTTTGGAAGTGCCGGTCACCTGCCCCACTTAATTCAACTCATGCACCGTACGCCGGATGATGTCGTCCTGGGTCGCTTTGTCCAGGGTGACGAACAGGGCGCTGTAACCGGCCACCCGCACCACCAAATCCCGGTATTGTTCCGGATTTTGCTGGGCCGCCAGCAAGGTGGCGGTATCGATAGTGTTGAACTGCACATGCCACACCTTCAAATTGCGAAAACCCTTGAGCAGCGTAACCAGCCGCTTCAGACCGGACTCATCGGCCAGAGTTGCCGGCGACAGGCGTAGGTTGAGCAGTTGGGCCAGCATTCTGATCGTCGGCAGCTTGCTGGCCGAACGCATGACCGTGGTCGGCCCGCTGGCATCGGTGCCGTGCATGGCCGACACGCCCTCGGCAATCGGCTCGCCGGCCCGGCGACCGTCGGGCGTAGCCCCTATTTTGGCGCCCAGCGGCACGTTGGCCGAGATGTTGCTGGTGGAGCCGGCATAACCACCCCCAATCGGACCACGGCCGTAGCGAGAGTGGTGATATTTGACCATCTCGGCCTGGTAATCTTGCATCACCCGGGCGGCCAACTCATCGACCTCGTCGATATCGTTGCCGTACTTGGGCGCGCGCAGCAGCCGCTGGCGGACCACCTCACCGTCCTCGTTTTCAAAGTTAGCCGCCAGCGCGGCCATCACCTGGGCCGGGGCCAGGGTTTTTTCGTCAAAAACCAGCTTTTTCAGGGCCACCAAAGCGTTAGCTACGTTGGTCACCCCGGATTGCAGGCCGCTGACCACGTCGTACCTGGCCCCGCCCTCTTTGATGGTCAGCCCCCGTTGCAGGCAGTCGGCCACCAACGCCGAGCAGAAAGCATCGGGCGCCAGATCTTCCAGGCTAATATCGGCCACCGCGTCCAGGTGAAATGAGGTGCGGGTGTAGAACATAAACTGTTCGTAAAAAGCCCGGTATAGCTCTTCAAAAGTGTTGAAAGCGGTTAACTCTCCCCGGCCGGGTAACAGTTGCAGACCGGTGCGCGGATCGACGCCGTTATTCAGGGTGATCTCCAAAATTTTCAACACGTTGAGGAACGACATCCCGGTCACCCGGTAGCCCCACTTGCCGGGCGCGGCCACCTCGATGCAGCCGACAACGGCGTAGTTGTAAGCGTCAACCGGCGAAACCCCTTTTTCCAGCAAAGCCGGGATGATAATCTCATCGTTCTTCATGGCCGGCATCCCAAAACCGAGCTTGATGGTTTTGGCGCACTCCAGCAGAAAACGATCCGGCGTGCCGGTATGCAGTCGGGCCGATACGTTCGGCTGGGTCAAACGGACATTGCGGATAGTCTCCAGCACCATGTAAGAAATATCGTTGGTGGCATCCTGGCCGTTGGGAGTCTGGCCGCCGATGGTGACGTTCTGGTAGGTGGGGTAGCCAATGCCAAAACGGGTGTGATCCCACGGCCTCACTTTGATAATTGAGAAGAGTTTGAGCCAGAGCAGCTCCAACATTTCCAGGGCTTGCGCCCGAGTGATCCGCCCGGCTTGCAGGTCGGCCTGGTAGTAGGGATAAACGTACTGGTCAAAGCGGCCCAGGGAGAAGGAGTGACCGTTGCTTTCGATCTGGCTGATCAGATGGACAAAGTAGGCCGACTGGACGGCCTCCTGAAACGTCCGGGGCGGCTGCGCCGGGACATGGCGGCAGGTTGCGGCAATCGTTTGCAACTCCAGCCGGCGCTCCGGGGCCAGGCCCGGCTGGCCGGCCTGCCGTTCGGCTTCGGCGGCAAAGCGGTGGGCAAAGTCGATGGCGGCGCGCAGGGTAATGATGGCCCCTTGCAGAAAGGGTCGCTTCTTGAACTCGGCAGCCTCGTAGGGGGATAGACTCGCCAAAGCTGCCTCGGCCTCGGCAATGACGCCCTCCAACCCCACGGCCAGCACGTGCTCGATATCCATAATGATGTGGCCGTCGCCGGAGGTGATATTGCCCCGGCCGGAGATAACCCCGGCCTTTTGCGCCGCGGTCACCTCCTCCGGCATAATGGCCATCACCCGGTCGTTGAGCGTTCTGCCCCGCCAGGCCGGGACGATGTCATTCAGAATAGAGGCTCTCACTTCAGGGCTGACTTCAAACACATCGGCTCGCCGCCGTGGAAAATCGTCGATCTCGTCGGCCAGGAAATCGACCAGGTATTCGGGAAACAGGGGCGCAGCCCGGGGGGCGCTGGCCTGGTTACCGACGATGATTTCATCGGGGGCAATGGTGATGGTCATATTGGCCAGGATGTGGGCCAGGGCTTTGGCCCGGCGCAGCACCGGCGGGTCGGCCTGATACCGGGCGTAAGCTTCGGTGATCAGCAAGCCCCGCTCGGCGCAGAGCGACGGGGTCGTATCGAGCAAATGGGTGCGCAAGCGCCGGACGCGCTCGGTCGAGCCGGCCGGGAGGGGAGCAGCCGTCGGCCCGGCGGAACCATTGGGGTTGCCGGTTTCAGTTTGAATTTCTGCGGGGTTGATTGTAGTTGGTTTCATAGTTTTTACTCCTAACCCGGACGTGCCGGAACCCAAGAAGATGGATTGAACTACATGGCATGTCATTCCGAACGAAGTGAGGAATCTCCCTTAACCTTGATTAAAATTCAACCTCAGCAGGGATTTCTCGCTGTCGCTCGAAATGACATGTTTTGTCTCGCAAGTTCAAAATCGCCACGAAATAATTTGACATTGTCACATTTCAGAAATGGCTCACAGACCGCGAAGTGCACAGATTGGCACGGATCAGGTCAAAAAATTGCTTAAAATCCGTGTCTATTCGTGCGCTTCGCGGTCCGTGAGCGATCTTAATGGGTACGTTTAAATGTGACAATGTCAAGCTAAACTTAGCACGCTTTATGGTAAATTATTTGTCAAAAAAGGATCATCGAACGTATTTAACCGCCAATACTCACCGGCAGCCCAACCGAACCAACGACCCCGGCCAGGACGGCGACTTCGTCATCAGTTAGCCGGTCGTGAGCCTGCCAGGGATAGTCCCGACCCAGGGCCTGGTATTTGGCCTGGCCCAGGGTGTGGTAGGGCAGCAGATCAACCGCCTTGACCGGCCCATCCAGCGCCCGCACAAACGCGGCGATGGCCCGCACGCTCTCGACAGAAGCATTGAAGCCGGGAATCAACGGCACTCTAACCGTGACCGGCGCGCCCACTGCGGCCAAGCGACGCAGGTTGTCGAGGATCAACTCGTTGCCCAGGCCAGTAAAAGCTCGATGGATTTCACGATCAAGGTGTTTCACATCATACAAAATATCGTCCAGATAGGGCAACAGCCCGGCCAGTACCTCCCAGCGAGTCTGGCCGCAGGTTTCCAAAGCCGTGGAGATATACTCCGCTTTGGCCAGGCGGAGCAGGGCCAAAGCCATCTCCGGCTGCATGGTCGGCTCACCGCCGGTCAGGGTCATGCCGCCGCCGTCTTCGTAAAAGGGCGCGTCCCGCAGCACTTCGGTGATGACCTCGCCGGCAGTGCGACGCCGGCCAATCCAGTGAATCGCGCCGGTGGGGCAGATGGCCGCCCGCCGGTCGAACTCCGCAGTCAGAGTTTCGCTCCGGCCAGCCCGACCGTCCCAACAAACCGGGCAAGGCGGCTCAAACTGGCCGCACGCCATGCAGCTGTGACTGAACAGGGCCAACTCCGGCGGCAAACTCTGCGACTCTGGATTGGCGCACCAGTGGCAGCGCAACGGGCAACCTTTCAGAAAGACGTTGGTACGCAAACCCGGCCCATCGTGCAGCGAGTAACGCTGGATATCAAACACAATCCCTTCGACCTGTTCCAGCCTGGTTCGTTCGGCCAGACTGAGCGGCGCGGGGGCCGGGACGGCGTCGATTTTAGAGGTCAGTTGAATAATATCTGTGGCAATCTGTGTCATCTGTGGATCTTTTTACCTCGCCTCGGCTTCGGCAAACACTTGCGCCGCCGCGCCGATGATGCCCAGGTCATCGCCCAACTGCCAGGGTTCAACCCGCACCGAGTCCCATAACTCCGGCTGGGTATGTTCCCGCATAGCCGCCAGGGCCGGCTCCAGCAGGGGGGCGCCGATGCGGGTCAGGCCGCCGCCGAGCACGATCAACTCCGGGTTGAGAATTTGAACGATCATCGACAGGCCAACCCCGCCGTAGTAACCAGCCGTGCGGATGATCTCCTGAGCCACGGCGTCACCCTGTTCCGCGGCCGCGGCGATCTGCTCGCCGCTGATGCGGCGGCCATCGGCCGGGGCCAACTCCCGGAGGCGGGTATCTGCCCCCGCTGCCAGCCGTTCGTAGGCCATGCGGGACATGCCGATGCCGCTGGCATAGGCCATAATGCAGCCCTTTTTGCCGCAGGTGCAGGGCGGCCCGCCAATATCGATGACCACGTGGCCCAGCTCGCCGGCCGTGCCGGTATGGCCGGCGTACAGCCGGTTGTTGATGATCATCCCAAAGCCATAGCCAGTGCTGAAGGTGAGGTAAACCATATTCCGGGACCCGCGGCCGGCCCCGTAGCGATGCTCGCCGACCGCGGCCATATTCGTGTCGTTGTCCAGCACCACGGGCACGCCAAGGCGCTGGCTGACGATATCCCGCAGGGGCACGTGGTCCCAGGCCGGCAGATTGGAGCAAACCAGCACGACACCGGCCGGGCCGTTGGTGTTGCCGGGAAACCCTAACCCGACCGCTTCAAGCTGGGCCGGCTCGAGCCGGGTTTCGGCAATGATAGCCCGGCAGGCTTGCTCGATGGCCTCGATCACAAATTTTGGCTCTTTTTCTGAGTGAGCCCGGGTGGTATAACGATACAGAATCTCCCCGGCCTGGTTGACCAGCCCGGCGGCAATTTTAGTCCCGCCTACATCGATGCCAATGGCGTATGGCTTCATAGTATAGTCTCCCAGAAAATTTTTGCGGAGATTGGGAGATTTGGAGATTTTTTCATCTGAAAACAGTTTGTTTGTTTGTTTGTTTGTTGGTTGGTTGGTTGGTTGGTTGGTTTGTTTGTTGGTTGGCCGTTCATCTAACCAACTAACCATCTAACCAACTAGCCAACAACTACTTTGGTTCAATAGACCAAAACATTGCGCCCATCGGCGGTTTTGCCGGCTCGTTTCAGGTAATCCCGCACCCCTTGCTGCCACTCCGGCAGAGTGTGGCCGGTGACCAGTTGGTAGAGCCGGCAGTCCAGCACACTGCGGACCGGCCGTTTGGCCAACCGCTTCACCGCGATGGCCTCGACAATCTCGACCGGCTCTGTGCGCCCGGCCTGCTGCAATACGTATTGGGCAAAACCGGCCCGGGTACAGGCCCCCCGGCTGGTCACATTATAGATGCCATAGGCGCCGGTGGCAATCAGGTGGAGGATCGCTTCGGCCAGATGACCGGTGTAGGTGGGCGACTCGAGCTGGTCGACCGGCATTCGGACCACGCCCTCTTTTTCGGCCGCTTTGAGCACGCGTTCCACGTAGTTGTTGGGGGCGTGGCCAAAGAGCCAGGCCGTCCGGACTACGTAAGTGCGGGAACAAATTTGCAGGCTGAGACGCTCACCGGCCAGTTTGGAGCGGCCATACTGGTTGAGCGGGTTGGGTTGGGCCACCTCGTCATAATCCGTTTCGGACTTGCCGTCGAAGATGTAGTCGGTGGAAATGTAGAGCAGGGCGCTGCCGGCCTGCTGCGCGGCCAGGGCCAGGTTTTGGGCGCCGACGGCGTTGACCTGCCAGGCTTTATCCGGGTTGGCCTCGCAACCTTCCAGGTCGACAAAGACGGCCGAGTTGATAATCAAATCCGGCCGCTCACCGGCCAGCCGCTTGATGGCCCCGGCCCGGTCGGTGATGTCAATCTCTTCGATATCCCAGGCCAGCAGGTCGTGCTGGCGTTCCAGCACCCTGACCAGCTCCCGGCCCAACATTCCTTTGGCCCCAATAACGACAATTTTCATAGTTTCACCTGGAGGATAATGTCGGCGGGCAGACCGCAATGGAACGGAATGCTGCAATGAATCAACCTTTCACCGAGCCGGCCAACAGGCCGCGGATGAAGAAACGGCCGAGGAAAATATAGATCAACGCCGTTGGCAGGGCGGCCACCACCGCCCCGGCCATGACCACATTCCAATCGACCGAGAAAGAACCGGAGAGATTGTTGAGGGCAATGGTAACCGGCTGGGCGGCCGGATTGGGCACCACGGTGACACCAAACAAAAAGTCGTTCCAGATATTGGTGAATTGGAAGATGCCTACCACCACAAAAGCGGGAATCGACAACGGCAGCATAATCCGAGTGAAGGTCGTCATGACCCCCGCCCCATCAACCCGGGCCGCTTCGAGCAGTTCGGTCGGTACGCCGGCAAAGTAATTGCGAAAAATCAGGGTAGTGATGGGCAGACCGTAAACCACATGCACCAGAATCAGGCCGGGAATGGAACCATAAACCTTGATGAACTGCAAAAATTGGACCAGCGGGATGAGGATAGCCTGATACGGGATAAAGAAACCGAACAGCATCAGGGTAAACAACAAATCTGAGCCGCGGAATTTCCACTTGGCCAATAAATAGCCATTGATCGCCCCAATCAAGGAAGAGATGATGGTAGCCGGAATGACCATCAGCAGGCTGTTAACCATATTAGAGCGCAGGCGTAGCCAGGCTTCGACAAAACCGCCGCCGCTGAGGGAATCGGGCAGAGTCCACATGGTCGACAGGCTAACTCCCTGCGCCTCTTTGAGACCGTTGACGACCATCACGTACACCGGCATCAGATAAAAGAAGAACATCAGCAACAGGATGAGCCAGATCACCCAATCGCTCTTTTTTTTCGGCAGCGACCAATCAATACTTTTCAATGAACCGCCTCGGAAGACCATTATGACGCCTCCTCTCTAAGATTACTGGCCAGATAGGGTACGATGACCAGCGCCACCAAAACCAGCATCATGATCGAGGCCGCCGAGCCGAGATTATAGCGGGTGGCCTTGAACATCATCTCAAAGACAAAGATGGCCGGCACGTCGGTGGCAAAGCCCGGCCCGACCCCGGACATCGTAAAGACCAGATCAAAGATCTTGAGCGAAACGTGCAGCAAAATAACGGCCACGCTGACCGTAACCGGCTTCAGAATAGGGATGATTACCCGCCGGTAGATTTGCCATTCCGAAGCGCCGTCGATGCGGGCGGCCTCCCGGACGTCGTTGGAAATGGTGGCCATCCCCCCCAGGTACATCGCCATCACAAAGCCGGATAATTGCCAGGTGGCGGCGATGGCCACCGGAATCAGGGCCAGGGGAATGCCCAGCTTGACTTGCAGGTTGGCCACGGCCGGCCAAACCCTGGCCAGGGCGTCATTCACCTGGAGCACCACTTCCGGACTGGTGATCCAACCCGGTTTCAACGGTTCCAGGCCCAGTTGGGTTAGCAAACTGTTGATCCCAAGAATCTGGAAGAAGAGATTAATACCCGTTTCCGGGTTAAAAATCCAGCGCCAGGCCACGCCGGTCACCACAAACGACAGGGCATAGGGGAACAGAAAAACATTGCGAAAGACGGTTCCGGCAAAGATTTTGCGATCCAGCAGAATGGCCAGCGATAACCCCAATACGATAGCCAGGGTCATGAACAAAACGGTAAAAACCACCGTGTTGCGCAAATCGGCTTGAAAACGCGGCATGGTGAACATGTCCACATAGGTTTGATAAACCGGTTCGCGCAGGGTTAAATCCCGCTTGAGGGTGCGCCAATTTGACAGGGAGATGTACAAGGTAGTGCTGATGAAAAAATAGACAAAAATGGCGATCAGGATGAAGGAGGGCAGCAGTAACAAAAATGACTGCATCCGTTCTGTCAAAACAAAACGATTTTTTCGGGTGGTCAGAGCCGCCATCGTTTGTTGACTCACTGATATTTGGGCCTCTTCAGGCATAGCCGACATGGTCCACCTTCTTCCTGCTTACTACGGGTCCCCCTTGCGAATGTGTCCAGAATTTTAGGCAGATCAGGTGACCGGCACTTTCAGCTCGGCTTCCAAGCCAAGATGAGTTGGAAGTGCCGGTCACCTAAATAGGGGACCAGGATGAGGGCCTTGAGAACGCCCTCACCCCCACAATACAATACAACTGATTACTGAGCAAAACCGGACATTTGGGCCGCCTGTACCAGGGCGCTGGCAAAGGCGTCCACATCTTTATCCACCACAAAGGCAGTGACGGCATCATTAAGCGCCTGTTGGAAGTCGGCCGGGGCGGCTGAACCATGAACCACCGTCGGGGCCAGGGCATCTTTAGCAAACGAGTCCATCGACCAGTTGTGATATGGCCCAAACTTGGCCCGGTCACAGTCGGTCCGGGCGCAGATCGAGCCTTTCAAGGGATTGAATGCTTCTTGGGTGGCCTTGCTGCCGAGCACTCGCAGCCAGTTCCTGGTGCCCAACTCATTGGGGGCGCCATTGGCCAGAACAAAGCCATCGGCCACGACCATGAAGGAACCGGCCGTGCCGGGATGGCTGACCCAGCCAAAGTCCTCGTTGTCTTTCAGCCCGGCATTGACAAACTCGCCATAGGCCCAATCGCCCATCGAGTTGAAGACACAGCGGCCTTCCATCAGCGCCTTGACGGCCTGATCCCAGGAGAGGGCAGAGTGGTCATTATTCTGGTAGTCCAGCATACGGCCATATACTTCCATGGCTTGTTTCACTTCCGGGCTGTCAAACGAGACCGAACCATCCCACAGTCCCTGGTACTTTTCCGGCCCCAGCACGCCCAACAGGGTGTTCTCAAATAGCTGGGCGGTGGCCCAGATGCCGGAGTCACCCACGCACAGCGGCGTCACCCCGGCCGCTTTCAGCTTGTCGGCCAATTCAAAGAATTGGTCGACACTCATCGTCTCGCCGACGCTGAGGCCGTTCTCGTCCAGCACCTTCTTATTATACCACAAGCCGTTGCCCCGATGGACGCCAACAGTAAGCTGATAGATCTCGCCAGATTTGGTCATCAAATCGGTCAAAGCTTTGGGCATCACCTCAAACCAGCCCTGTTCTTGATACAGGTCGGTCACCGGGGCGACATACTCCGGCTCAACGTATTGGCCCAGCAGTTCATAGCCGGGGTGAACTTGCCAGGTATCCGGCGGGTCGCCGCCGGCCAGCCGGGTCTGCAAGACGGCCCGGGCGGCCGAGCCGCCACCCCCGGCTACGGTGGCGTTGACCAATTCGGCCTCGGGATTGGCCTGATTGAATGCCTTGAATAAGGCATCCAGTGCGGCGGCCTCTCCCCCGGACGTCCACCAGGAGAAGACCTCCACCTTGCCGGTGGCCGGGCCTTCGGGGGTCAGGTTGGCTGCCGGAGCCGGTTCTGCGGCCATAGCTTCACCGGTTTGCATGGCCGGTTCCTGAGCCGCCGCCGAAGCCAGAGCGCCGGCAAAAGCATCGACATTTTTATCCACTACAAAAGCGGTTACGGCATCGTTGAGCGCCTGCTGGAAACTGGCCGGCGCCGCCGAGCCATGCACCACCGTTGGCACCAGGGCATCCTGGCCAAATGAGTCCATCGACCAGTTGTGATAGGGGCCAAATTTAGCCCGGTCGCAGTCGGTGCGGGCGCAAATGGAGCCTTTCAGCGGGTTGAAGGCCTCCTGGGCTTCTTTGCTGCCGACGGTGCGCAGCCATTCGATGGTGTTGGCTTCATTCGGCGCGCCGTTGGCCAAAACGAAGCCATCGGCCACTACCACAAAGGCGCCATTCGTACCGGGATGGCTGACCCAACCAAAGTCGACATTATCTTCCAGGCCGGCGTTGACAAACTCGCCATAGGCCCAATCGCCCATCGAGTTGAAGGCGCATTTGCCTTCCATCAAGGCTTTGACTGCCTGGTCCCAAGACAGGGCGGAATGGTCATCATTGATGTAGCCCAGCATCTTCCCGTACACTTCCATTGCTTGTTTCACTTCCGGGCTATCAAACGACACCGAGCCGTTCCACAACCCCTGGTACTTCTCAGGGCCAAGCACGCCCACCAGCGTGTTTTCAAACAGTTGGGCATTGGCCCAAATGCCGGAGTCGCCCACGCACAGGGGAGTAACGTCGGCGGCTTGCAACTTGTCGGCCATTTCAAAGAACTGATCCACGCTTATTGTCTCGCCGACGCTGAGGCCGTTTTCATCGAGCAGTTTTTTATTGTACCATAAACCATTGCCGCGATGCACCCCAACCGTGACCTGATATACTTCACCATCCTTGCTCATCAAGTCGACCAGAGCTTTGGGCGTAACCTCAAACCAGCCCTCTTCCTGGTACAGATTGGTGACAGGGGCCACATATTCCGGTTCCACATACTGTCCGAGCAGCTCAAATCCGGGGTGAACCTGCCAGGTATCGGCCGGGTCGCCGCCGGCCAGCCGGGTCTGCAAGACCGCCCGGGCGGCCGAACCGCCGCCGCCGGCTACGGTCGCATTGACGATTTCGACATCCGGGTTGTTCTTTTTATAGGCCGTAAACAGAGCCTCCAGGGCCGCCGCTTCACCGCCCGATGTCCACCAGGAAAACACCTCCAGTTTGCCGGTGGGAACAGCAGCCGGCGCTTCAGCCGCAGTAGTGGGGGCGGCCGCTTCTGGCTGAACCGGCGCTTCGGCTGCCGGAGGGGGCGCGCCAGCGCAGGCAGCCAGCCAGAGGGCCGTTACCAGCAGTAAAGTTATACTCAACCAAATATTGGGTCGTCTTTGAAAAAACATTTTCTTCTCCTTTGAATCGCTCATTGTAAGAGCTTTAAGCCCAACCAGTGTTGAGCCTATCTTGACCAGCATCTTGCTCATTCAACTGGTTTTGATCAATAGACATTTACTCGACCAATGATCATTTAGACTGCATTTTGCCAAATTGTTAGGGCGGCGCGCAAGTGACCATGTTTACCTCCTGAATAATTTCATCTCAATCCATTTTTTTAGTCGGTTCCCCCCAATTCAGCCAGGTTGACCCAGCGCCCCTCGGCCGAGGAACGCAAGGCCGCCTCGATCACTTCTTGGATGTGGAGACCGTCGGCCAGCGAGGGTGCCGGCGGCCGACCGGCGGAGATGGCTTGCAAAAACTGGTACTGGCACTCGGTATGAGAACGGACAAAACTGGGGGCCATCGTCCAATCGGGGGCTTTCTGGCCCTCATAGCGGCCGACCGTCTCGACTTTGCGGAAACCGCGCTGGCCGCCCAACGGCTTTTCAGGCTCACGCATATCGTAGATTTCCAGCCAGGCCGGGTCGCCCGAGTTGAAGCGCAGCGCGCCCTGCTCCCCATAGATTTCAAGCTGTACGTCATTGGTGGTGCCGGTAGCCAACCGGGAGATTTCGACCGAACCCGGCGTACCGTCGGCCAGCCGCAGATGCAGAAACGCCAAATCATCGACATCCACCGGACCGGTTTCGGCGGCGCCGTTGGCTATGGGCCGCGCCGTGATGCGCGTATCAAACGTAGCCTGCACCGCGCCGAACTCGCCCAGCAGGTAGTAGAGCAAATCAAGGATGTGGGAACCGATATCGCCCATGGCCCCGGTACCGGAAGTTTCGGCCCGGAGCTTCCACGACAGCGGCCGCTGGGGATCGACATAGCTGGCCCGGTAGTAGCGCCCCCGGAAGGAATAAAGCCGGCCCAAAAAACCGTCGGCAATAAGTTGGTGGGCGCGACTGATGGCCGGCAAAAAGCGAAAGTTGAAGGTCATCTGCCCCTTCACCCCGGCCTGCTCCACCGCCTGGACCATCCGGCGGGCTTGAGCCAGATTGTTGGCCAGCGGTTTCTCGCAGTAAATATGCTTGCCGGCCTCGGCCGCAGCCAATACAATCTCCTCGTGCAGATAGTTGGGCACGCAACAGTCGACCACCTCAACATCATCCCGGGCCAGCAGTTCCCGGTAATCAGCCGTCCAGAGGGCGCAGCCAATTTCGCCGGCGGCTTTGGCGGCGCTGTCCGGACGGCTGGTCGCCACGCCAACAAGATTGATCGTATCGGCGGGCAGGCCATAATGGAAGGGGATGTTGCGATAGCCCATGGCATGCACCCGGCCGATCCCGCCATAACCGATCATGGCAATTCCGACTTTTTTCATCGTCAAATTCCTTTAGAATGTTCCAGAATTTATATCCTGCCAAACGTATTGCGTGTTACGTATTGCATAAGAGTTTTGACACAAAATACGCACCACGCAATACGAACATTGGAAGAATGATTTCTCTGAAATAGCCTTAGCTAAAATTACTGGCGTGACCAGTAATCAACCACTAACACCTGCTCCAGGTGAGGTTGGAGTAAACTCACAAAGGCCCGGTGGGCCGGGTGAGGCAGATAAGCGTCTCGATCCGCTTCGTTCAAGAAAGTGACCAGGAAACAGTGGGTGTAACCCCGGGCCAAGTTCTCCACGCTCACATCCGTCCCCCACTCAAAATCATGAATCTCACTGATCTTGCCCGGCAAAGCACAGAATGCCCGTTCAACTTCCTTGATTTGTTCCGGCGTGGCCGTTTCCTTAAAACCGAACAGAACCACGTGCCGCAGCTTTGAACCTGCCACTATTCCGTCCTTACCATTCCCCATTCGCTATTCGCTATTCGCTCCACGCTTCTCGCTATTCGCTCCTCGCTACTTCTTCAACCCATGCGCATCTCGATACTTGTCGCTGGCTTCGTCCATCACCGCCCGCAATTTTTTGACCGCGGCCTCGATCTGGCCGGCGCCGGGCACAAATTTGCCTTGCGGCCCTTTCAACAGCGGAGAGGAAAATTCGCCCACGGTCATGCCAACTTTGATGAAATCGGCCACGTTGCCGGCGTTGAGTCCGCCATCCTCCATCAGCTCGATTTGACCCTCCAGCCCGGCCTCGACGATCATCTGGTGCAGGCGGCGAATGTTGTCGATCATGATCGGGTCCATCATATGGGGACTGCGCCCGGTTTCCTTGGCCCAGAAGTAGGCTCGGCTCTCATATTCGATGATATCGACATAATCCAGAATATACTGCTCAAAAGCGGAGATCGGCGCGCCCTGCCAGGCCCACACCCCGGCTTTCAGGCCGATATCTTTGATGTAGGTGATAGCCTGGATGGTCAACTCGCCCATCGTCTCGATGGGTAGGGTGATCAGGTTGACCCCGAGGTCGGCCAACTGGCGGAATACGTCAAAACTGGGCCGGACCATTTGCAGTTGGGCTTCGATTTCCAGGTTGGTGCTCTTGCGTACGGCCTCGATGATATCAAAGCCGCCGCGGGGCATGCCAAAATCCATATATTTACCGTCGCGCACCTCGATGTGCAGCCAATCGACGCCGGCGGCCTCCAGCTCCTGGACTTGCGCGCCCAGCACGGCGTAATCGGCCCAAAAGAGTCCGGCCGAGATTTTGCATTTTTGTGATACTTTGCCGATGGTGTCCATTTATTGAATGTATCCTTTCCTCGTTAACAACAAATTGATTTACTGTACCGTATTGCGTGTTGCGTAGAAGTAGAAGAGGACGTAATACGCAGCACGCAACACGCTCTACGGATTCAATTCTCAATCAGCACCTTCATCGCCTGGCGGGAGCGCATCAACTCGACGCCCTGCCGCAGTTCGGTGAGAGGCAACCGGTGCGTCACCAGCAGCGATGGCTGCAAGCGCCGGCTTTGCAACAGTTGGATGGTTTGCTCATAAGGTTTCAGGCCGACAAAAGCGCCGTGAATGGTCAGATCGTAGCGGGTAATGGTGTACTGGTTGACCGGCGGATTGTCGTGCATGCGCAGGCCAAAGAGGACAATCTGCCCGCCGCGGCGGCTCAATTTGATCGCGGTCCCCACCTGGTTGCCCACGGCATCGACCACCAGGTCTGCGCCAAAGCCGGTCAGCTCGTGAATGGCGGCCGCCAGATCGACTTCCGCCGGGTTAAAAGCCGCGTCGACGCCCAGTTTCCGGGCAAATTCAAGGCGATAAGGCTCGACATCGGCGACGATGACCCGCCCGGCCCCCAACAGCCGGTACATCAGCACAAATAACAGACCCATTGGCCCCGCACCGATGATCACCACGTTATCGCCGGCCTGGATGGGCGCCCGCACTACTGCGCCGACCACACACGAGAGGGGTTCAAATAGAGCGGCATCATCCCGCGGCACGGCAGGATCGATTTTGAACAGGGCGCTGGCCGGCGCCCGCAGGTAGGGGGCAAAAGCGCCGTCGATGGTGGTGCCGATGGATTTGTAGTTGGTGCACTGGTTGTCGAGGCCGCGGCGGCAGTAGTAACATTGGCCGCAAGTGATACGATTGGCAATGACCACCCGGTCGCCCGGCTGTAAGCCGGTCACCCCCGGCCCAATTTGTTCCACCACCCCCACCCCCTCATGGCCGATGATGATACCGGGGGTCGCCTTATGGGCCGGCGGCACGGCCAGGATATTCAGATCGGTACCACAGATGCCGCAGGCATCGATTTTGACCAAAACGTCATCGGAAGCCTTGGGGTGGGGAATGGGGCGCGCCTCATACTCAAGCCGCCCTTCACCTTTAAAAATAGGCGCGTATATCGATTTCATCTCAAGCTCCATCCAGGCTCAATACACTGCGAGCAGTCTGGTCATCGGTGCAAAATACCTTTATGGCACAAGTGCGCAGTCCCCCCAGGATGGCTTTGGTTTTGGCCGGCCCCATCGCCACGGCGATGGTGGTGGGAATCTGGCACAGTTCAGCAAAGGTTATTCCGATTAGCCGCTGATTAAATTCACATGGGTGCAATTCGCCGGTTACGGTAAAAATTTGTCCGGCCACATCGCCGACGGCCCCGTCGGCGATTAAATCGGTCAACATGGTGGGGGTAATAAAGCCGGCTTTAACAAAGCCTGAGGTCGTTGGGTCAAGATTACCAATACCAACCAGGGCCACATCGGCCTGACGAGCGGCGGCCAGGGTCCGTTCGATTTCGCGTTGGCTGCGCAGCACAATCGCCGCGTCAGGGCTATCGGCCATCAACGGCGAGGACAAATAGAGCACTTCACCACCCAGTTTGTGGGCCAGTTGACGAGCCAGGGCGGCGCTATCCAATTCTTGCATGGCAAAGGGCATACTGCCCATCGCCTGAGCCACCCGGATTTTAGCCCGGAAGTCGGGACTGATGGCATTGATGACTTCATACGTGGAACTGCCCAAACAAATGGCCAGGGTCATACCATCGTCCAGAGTTCGTTCAAGATAACGGGCCCCCAACTGGCCCAGGCGGGATAAAATGGGCGTATTGTGACTGGTGGTTGTTTTGAGGACCAGGGCTTCTTTCAGCCCAAAATGTTGTTGGAGGGCCTCTTCCAGGCTTTTGTCTCGAGCGGCCGGCCAGGTTATGGAGATTTGCACGACCTGTTTTTCTTTGGCTTGTTTGAGCAAGCGATAAACTTTGACCCGGGACAGCCCCAATTCTGAGGCAATGGCATGCTGAGTCAGCTCTTGCTCATAATACATCCAGGCCACCTGGGCCAGTAGCTCGTGGTAACTTTCATCCATTGAGAGTTTTTTGTAACTGTGCAATTACACAATGAATGTTCATTTGCACACACATTATAGCGTATTACTGGCTGTTTGTCAATAACCAAAAGGAAAAAATAAAAAAAATGGGGGCGCTGGACTAAAAACAGCGCCCTCATTGGTTTGAGGGATTGGTTGGTCAGTTGGTACAGCAGGAAAACTGTTACGACAATGTTCTAAACCGCCGTCCTTGCGCAGCTAATTGTTCCAGCATTTGGCGGGTCTCCGTCTCGTTGGCCCCAGCCAGCCGCTCGACTTTGCAACCAGCGGCGCGGAGGGTCTGCTCGGCCTCGGCCGGCACCCCACCCGGCCCGCCGATGATAGTAACATATTGGGCCGATTTGGCTTCCTCGACGGAAAAACCGACGGCGACCGGGAATTTGTTGAGGTATTCCAGCGCGCCCAGCAGGTCCCACTTGGCCCAATTATCGGCGCCGCGATGCCACAGTAACAAATAGTGATAGATGGATTTGGCGGCAGGAGTGGGGGTGGGGGTCGGGGTCGGGGTCGGAGTTGGCGTAGGCGTGGGAGTCGGGGTTACGACCGGCGTGCCGACAGCTGCCAGACTTTGCACCTGGGCCAGCAGCGGCGGCTTCCAGGTAGGCCAGGTCGCGCCCGGGCTGCCGGTGACGACCAACTCGCTGTAGCCTAAAATCTGATCCAGGCCAATCTTGAACTGGGTCACCAACTGGGCCAATAGAGCCGCAGTTGCGTTGAGCTGGCTTTGGGGCGGTTGGCTGTTGGTGAAATCGCCGATCAAACCGACGCCCACACTGTCGCTGCTGTATTGTCCGGCGTGGCTCGAGACCACCTCCAGCGGCTGGGTTTGAAAGACCTGACCGGTCTCATCGACGCAGTAATGATAGGTAATGCCCGGCATATCCCGGTTGCTGACCTGGTAGCTGGCCAGTCGCTGGACGGAGACATTGGCCGGGGTAGCGGTGTGGTGAATGATGATCCGGCGGATGGAGGTCAAAGCGCGGGTCGGGTAGCTCTTGCTGGGGTGGCGGGGCAGGCTGGCGCTGACAGCCTGAATCTGGATCGAGGTGGTGGGTGTAGGGGTAGGGGTCACACCAACCGCCGCGGTCGAAACGGTAACCGGGGTGACCAGCAGGCCCTGGTCGCCCTGGGTGGTGAACCAGGTCACCAACTCGTGGATCATATCCCAGCGCAGGTGATAGCTGCCAGGGGTATCGGGGGTACGCAACTGAGCCTGAAGCGTCACGGTACCGTTGGGGGGCACGTCGGCCGGCAAGGGGGTGCGGAAATCGAGATGGGAGGGAAAGGTGACCATCTGGCCGGCCAGGGAGTACCACTGAAAACCAAGCCGGAAGGGATTGCTGCCACCGCGCACCCAGGTGAAACTGCCGGCATTTTGCACAGTGATAGTCACGGTTAAAGTTTGGTCGGGCGGCACCGTCGTTGGGGTGTTATGCTGCAGGAAACGAGTGCGGTAGCCGGGCCGGGCGGCAATCTCAGCCTCCGGCGCTTTGGGCTTAACCGAGGGGTCCCACTGGTAGTTGCGGGCGATGGCTTCGACAAAATCCCGCTGGACGCCGCTCTTGTCGACAATAGACCACTTATCATATTTGGGCCAGCGATACAGAATGGCGCAGCGAATCTGCTGGTTGCCGGCTTTGTTCCAGTCATCGATCTCCTTGTAGGCATTCTTAACCCAGCCCTTATTGGCATCCTCCCAACTTTCATCCTGGTCGATCTCGGTTAGATAAACCGGCAGGTGGCGAAACTCGAGCGGAATAACATTCATCTGGTCGCGATAGGTGCGAAAGTGGTAGTTGTATTTCTCAAACGGCGGCCCCATTTTTTGATCGCTGAAGACCAATTTGGGATCGACGCCGTGGGTATAGGCGTGGATGGCGATGCCGTCGCAATTCTGCGGGCCAATGGCTACCAGGAGATCGCGCAGGTATTGAATATAATCGCCCCAAAAACCGAAATAGGGATAATGACCCGGACCGCCAGCAATTCTATTGGCCGGATATTTGCCTTCCGGGTCGGCCGGGTAAGGCGTTTCCGGATTCCAGGGGCCAATCGCGCCGACAATGACTTGATCGTTTTCGTGACCGGGCAGGCGGCGGATGGCATCCCGGCACAAGGTGTAACAAGTGGCATACAACCGCGGGGTAATCGGCTCGGCATGCGCCGCGCCGGGCTGTTTGCGAGGCTGTTCGCGCTCCAGATTCATCTCGTTGCCGATAATCCAGATATGGGCGCCACGCGAGCGATTGACAAAGTTAGCCACTCGCCGGGCAAAATCACGATATTTGTCGGGCAGGGGAATGGTGCCGTCAGGCCCATAGGCGTGGTTCAGCCGGACAATGACCCCGAAACCCCGGTCGGACAGGTCGTCGTAACTGCTGCTGCCCAGGTCGTTTGGATTGGCCCGTAATTCCTCGGTCACCAGGACCCAGCCTTTAGCCTGGCCCTGTTGGAGCATCAGATGCTCCCCGCCGCGGTCATGCATCCCATAGATGTAAAGCGATTCTCCTTTACGAACAGCCATGTGCGTTACTCCTTTGCCGGACAGTGAAAGAGGTATATTCAGTAGATCCAATTTTCTGGTAGCAGAGGCATCCCTATACCTCTGCGGGTGGGCATAGGGATGCCCACCCTACGGTAAATTTGGATCTACTGATATTACATAATCTGTTAAAATTATAACCGAAAAAAGATTAACGGGGAAGCCTTAGCACCACAATTAAGGGGGTTACGGCCCCCAACTCAGCCGCTCATTGGTCCAGGCCCGGTCGCCGACGCCCCAGGGGCTGGGGTTGGTGTTGATAGTGGAGATATCGACCAGCTTGATTGGCTCACCGCCATTTCTGGGCATGGCCCAGATACCCCACTTGCCGTCCCGGTCCGACACAAACGCCACCCAACTGCCGTTCGGGGAGACGGTGGGCAGTCCATCCTGGGAGAACGGGCTGTTGGACAGATTGACCAGGTTGCTGCCGTCCAGATCGATGGCGTAGGCCTCCCAATTCTGGTCAATACTACCGGCGGAGAAAAAGAGTTGAAAGCCGTGAGTATCGCTGGGGCGGCCATTGCCCGCTACCAATAACTGCCTGGGGCCAAGACCACCGGCCTCCCACAAGGCCGAAGCGCCGCTGACCAGATAAATGCCATCGTCTCCCTCAAAAGAAAAGAAGGCAATCCGGTCATCGTCGGTCCAGACCGGGGCCTCGCCGGCGCCAACCTTGCCAAAGGTGGCAATATCCCGGCATTTTTCACGACTGTCTTGCAGCGGATATTGCAGCCCAGGGCAAGGCATAAAAACATAGGGCAGGCGCTGGCCGGTGGCCGGGTCCAGTAACCGTTGGGAGTTGGAGAAGACATAACGATCGCCATTCAGACTCCAATAAGGGTAGCCATCCTCGGGCGAGTCGCTGACCAGCCCCTGCCAGGCGTAGTTGGCATCCAGCAAGCCGATATGATTTTCATACGGACTATTTTCCAGGTTGACCAACAACCGGCCATCGTGGCTAAAATTGGGTTGGCGGGCGCCCTTTTGCACGGTGAACGGCTCACCGTCGGGCAGAACCACTACCCAGACATCGTAGGTGCCGCCGCCATCGTCCACCGGAAAGGCAATCCGGCCGGACAAGGGGGCCGGGGTTGGTACGGGTGTATGTGTCGGCGTGGCTGGGGGCGGCGGCAGGGGGGTGGCGGACGTCGGCGAGACGGCCGGAGTCGGGGTAGGGAGGGGGGAATTGGCGGCGCTGTCGGCCGGCCTCGCTTCGACCTCCTCCTCCGGCGGAGGCGAGGTTACGGTGGGGGTCGGCGTGATGGCAGAAGTTGCCGTGGCGATTTGGGTGGGGCCGGGGGTAGGGGTATCGGTTGGAACAACGGTGAACGTGGACGTGGCGAATTTGGCCAGTTCAAACGTTGGGGTAAGGGTGGGGGTGACAAAGGCGGAGAGGATGTCGTTGGAACCGCAGGCCAGCAAAACTAAACCCGCTGACAGAGCCAGCAGACCGAACAACTTGGGGCAGGCCATCGATACTAGGGAATTCAATCAATCACCAGAGTAGGAAATTCTCAGGTTATCAAATCCATCGAAATTGTAAATTGAAGCCATGGAAATGGCAAGAGCGAGGCAATTATTGTTTCTGTTGCCGTCCGGCAGAGACCGGGGCTAGAACTCTGGCTGAGTAATCACTCCAACCACCGCTTCAGTAAGAAGAAAAAGGTGTACGGATCAACGACCGTGTAGTTGGGGTGAAGCGCAGAGCCATCATCAGCCAAAATCCGGCCCTCGACATCAGCGGCCCGGATGCGGTCGCGCACACCCCACAGAAAGGTGGGCGATTGGAAGGCGGAGCGAAAGACCAGAAACGGCGGACGCCCTTGCTCCAAAACCGTCCGGCGGTAGGCGTTGTTGACGGCTTCGGCGGCCACGTCGGGGGTGCCGGCCAGAACTTCGGAGGCGGCGGCGGTCAAGGGGACGCCCCATTGCCGCCGCGGCCAGGGTTCGTCGATCTCAAAATCCGGCGTCACCAGGCCGACCGGGGCAATCAGGCTGAAGGCATCGAGCCGCCGTTGCGACATCGCCGCGCCGTTGCCGTTAAGCAGGAAGCCCTGGACATTGTAACCGTAGCGATGATAAAAGTGGCGGCTGCGCCACAACCACCGCAGCAGCGCAATCTGGGAGAGAGCGTCGGGATTGAGATAGCCGGCGCCGCTGTTGGCAGCGACAAAATAGTCCTGGCCGGTTTGGGTGGCGTAGAGGTAAGTCATGATGGCCGGGATATCCTCCACCAGGGCCGGGTTGAAGCCCCAGGCTAACGGAATCTCGCCCCGCCGCGGGTCCAGCCACGGTTGGCTGGCGTAATTGGCCATAAGGGTGTAAACCGGGTGAGCCAGGTCGTAGTCGCCGGCGTAAAAGAGAACAAACGTGCGGCCAGGCGAAACCTGGCCGGCCGGGGTCAGGTAACCCTGGTCGATCAGTTCCGCTTCCGTCGGCGGGGCGGGTGGTGAACGCCGGGCCGGGGCCGGGCCAAACTTATGCACCGAGACGTTGGCCAGCGCCAGGCCAAAAACGTCGCCGCCGCCGCCTTGCAAATAACCGCCAGACTGCGAAAAGAGCCAGGTGCTTTCCCACTCCCCCTGGACCGCGCTGCTCTGCCCGTCGACGCCGGCGCCGGTGGAGACGGTATATTTTTCATACCAGGGGATGAACCCCCAGATTTTGATGAGTTGGCCACCGGCCCGAGCCTGGGCTGAGGCCAGAATGGCTTCGAGCGTCGCTCGATCTGCGCCGATGGGTTGGCCGGGGTCATCGTTGGGCGGTTCGTTGGGCCACGGCGACAGGTCAAAGGCAAAGCCGCGCTGCTGGACTACGTAATCCCGTTCCAAGGCGTACACCCCGCCGCGGGTCATCTGATTTTGACTGTACCGGGTTGCCGGCCAGCCATCTTCAAGATAGGCCAGAAATTGGGGATTAGCCAGGCTTGTGTCGAGATAGTTTTCCTTGGCCCACAGGTAGGCGGCGGTTTTGGGGGAAGGATGAGGGCTGAAGGAGGGCTGAGGGATGAGGGACGCTTCGCGGGGAGGAAGGGAGGAGGGTTGGTTAGTTGGATGGATGGATGGAGGCGTGGTTGGTTGGGGGGAAGTAAACAGGCCGACCAGGGATTGTTTGACTGGTAGGGAGGGGGTGATTTCGGGGAGAAGGTCGCTGCCGGCGCGCAGCACGGCCAGGTTTTCGACGCCGGCGATAGTGGTGGCCACGTTGAGCGTAGCCGGGACGGCCGGGTCCCACAACACGACGCCTTCGACTGAGTCGGCAAACGTGGTTAGCAACTGGGTCAGGTCGGCCAACTCGACGATTTCGGTCTCGGCCAGCCAGCCGTAGGGCTGATCGGCGGCTCGATATTGCTCCAGCCAAAAGGCGTCGACGCCGGGCGTCGCCAGCCGTTGGTGGTCGTGCAGGAGATAGAGCCGGGGCTGGTCGCGATTGACGATGCCTTGCAGGGTGGTCAGGAAGATGAGAGTGTCGTAATCACGCAGCAAATCCCGGTAGGATTTGCCGGGCGGCGGAGGGCTGGCGGCGGTGCATTGGTCCGGTCGGCCGGTGAGGCCGATACAATATTCGTAATGGTTGAGGTGCAGGTCGCTGGCGTCGAAAACGTAGAGGCGGTCCGGAGCCGGCGAGGGGGTGAAGCTGCAACTGGCCAGAATAAGGAGCAAGACGAGGGCAAGATAACAGGTCATTTCGATAATTAAGGAGACAGATTATTGCCCCAGTCAGTGCCGGTTTCAACTACATATCGTTTAACCAAGGCGCTACTATCAAAGTAGTAATGACTCACTAACGTCGCTCCTCAATGATTGTTTGTGAAAGAGGTTGGCCGGTTGTTTTGACCGGTTTGAAAGAAGTATCATTGATTAATTGGGAACGAACTTCTTTAATCAAGCCTAATTCATCGAGTTGCTGCCAATAGATTTGTTCCTTTTCGGGAACAAGTATTTCAACCGGCGTATTTGGCTGTAATGAGACCGGTTCAAGCAGTACGACTTTTGAACCATCATAGATACCTTTTATTTTTATCACGCGCGCCTCCGAATTATCACTTTGCACTCAATTACTCCGGCAAATGGCTGATGAAATAATACATCAGCGCTCCCCAGATAGCCGCAGTGGCAATGACCAGGATGGCGGTGACCGGGGCGTTTTGCAGATAAACCCACGAGCTCCAGACGACCGTGCCGCCAATGGCCAGGGCGACCACGGTGGTGGGGATGGCCCGGATCAGAAACCAGTTGGTGACCGAAATCTCGCCCAGGCTGGGCATTTGCCGGATGAAGTAGACCATCAAGCCGCCCCACAGGCCAAAGAACAGCACGGTCAAAATGGTCGTTACCAGGGCGCTGCCCATAAAGGTCCAGGAGGCCCAGGCCACGGCCAGACCGCCGCCGACCAGCAGCAGCGTGGTCGGCACCACCCGCAACAGAAACCAGACTGTCAACGAGCCTTCGCTGACCCGGCCGCTGCCCAGGCAGGTGGTACACAGCTTTAGCTCGACATTGAACTCGCCGGTGCCAATTTGGCCCCACTTGTCGCAGCGTTTGCACTCGCTGCCGTCACGCAGCCGTTTGGTGCCGTCGCAATCAGGACAACGGGTTTTAAGCTCCGTTCTTACTTCTCGTTTGCCGGTTCCGCGGCAATCTCGACAGACGGGCATGGTGAGGAACTCCCCTTGCGTGGATTGTCAACCGTCAGGCTAACTCATCAACTCGGCCAACGGTTGAGGGCTGGACATTCTGCTACAAGTTTAGCACAAAATGACCGGTCGGAAAAGTAAATTTGACCCTACTGAACTACTCCGCAGTTTTTGCGATTTTGCCCGGCTCCATTTAAGATTAGGCTCTGGGTTCAATGAGGTAACCCGGAGTCTAATTTTGTCAGCGTCAATCATTACATCGAGGTAAAAAATGAATATCACAAAAGAATCTTTTGGACAAACTCCAGCCGGAACCCCGGTCGATATGTACACCCTGACCAACGACCACGGCCTGGTGGTCAAAATCACCAATTATGGCGGCGCCATTGTGGCGTTGATCACCCCGGACCGCCACGGCCACCCGGGCGACATCACCCTCGGCTTCGATGACCTGGCCGGTTACCTGGGGCCGCAACCTTATTTTGGATGCATTGTCGGCCGGTACGCCAACCGGATCGCCGGGGCTAAATTCACCTTGAACGGGGTTGAATACACCCTGGCCCAGAACAATGGCCCCAATTCCCTGCACGGCGGGCTGAAGGGCTTTGACAAAGTCGTCTGGTCGGCCCGGGAATTCAAAGAGGCCGGCGGCGTCGGCATCATCCTGACCTACCTGAGTCCGGATGGCGAAGAAGGCTACCCCGGCAACCTGTCCGTGACGGTGGTCTACACCCTGACCAACGCCAACGAGCTTAAAATCGACTACGCGGCCACGACCGACCGACCCACCGTGGTCAACCTGACCAACCACGCCTATTTCAACCTGGCCGGCCGCGGCGACATCCTGAACCACGAATTGATGCTCAAGGCCGACAAATTCACCCCGATCGACGACACCCTGATCCCTACGGGCGAGCTGCGCAGTGTGGCCGGCACACCCCTGGACTTTCGCCAGCCCACCGCTATCGGCGCTCGAATCGAGCAGGAGGATGAGCAACTGCGCCTGGCCGGCGGCTACGACCACAATTTTGTGTTGGATAACCTGACCGGCGAGCTGGTGTTGGCCGCCAGCGTTCACGAGCCGAGCACGGGCCGGGTGCTGGAAGTCTACACCACCGAGCCGGGCATCCAATTCTATTCCGGCAACTTCCTGGATGGGTCGATTTCCGGCAAAGGCGGTCAGGTTTATCACCGGCGCTCCGGCTTCTGCCTGGAAACCCAGCACTATCCCGATTCGCCCAATCAGTCGAATTTTCCCTCGACGGTGCTTGAGCCAGGCGACCAATATCGGCAAACGACGATCTTTAAATTTGGAGTTTTGGGGTAACCACTCAACTACTTGGGGGCAAGTTTTTCGGGGTCGAGGCTGAGCGAAGCCTCCCTGTGGGATTAGCCGGTTTTGGCCCAGAATTTCCGGCTGAAGCCTCGACTCCAAAGCCCAAGATACCAATAAATCATAAACTCGCCCCAAAACTGAAATGCACCCAATCCGTAAAGGGCATTGCCTCAGCCCGCCGTTTGAGGTATACTGACGGTATGAAGGAACTGACTCCGGTTATACCCATGACAATCAAAGAGATTATCCGGCCTCTGCTACATTCTCCTCGACTGCCGTTCATTGCTCGCGAACTCGAGGCTATCCTGGCCGCGGAACAGGAACAGCGGCAGCGTTTCTATGAAGAACTCTCTGAAACGCACAAAGCCGAATTTATCAATGGAGAAATTATCGTGCAGTCACCCGTTAAATTGCGCCACGACCAAGCCAGCGCCAACCTGTTTATCTTATTGGGTACTTACGTTCGCAAACACAACTTGGGGTACGTTGGCCATGAAAAATTATTGGTCACGCTTACCCGTAACGATTACGAACCGGATATTTGCTTTTTCGGACAAGCCAAAGCCCAAACTTTTACCGCTGACCAGACCCAATTCCCGGCCCCTGACCTGGTAGTTGAAATTCTATCTAACTCTACCCGGTCAATTGACCGGGGTGTTAAATTTGAAGATTATGCCCTGCACGGTGTTGGTGAATATTGGCTGGTTGACCCGGATCAGGAAAGTGTAGAACAGTACTTGCTTCAAGAAGACATCTACCAATTAGCAGTGAAAGTAAAAGCGGGTGTAATCCAAAGTAGGGTGGTGAACGGCTTTGAAATTCCGGTGCGGGCTATCTTTGACCCGGCCGAGCAATTTACCGCTCTCCAGAGCATCTTGAACTAATATGTCTCTCCGTGACCCTTAAATACGTCCTCAAAAATCTACTCCGCCGCAAAATCCGCACAATTTTGATGTTGCTGGCCCTGATCGTGGGGGTGGGGGCGCTGGTCGCCCTGAACGCCACCGTCGATACGTACGAGCGATTTTACGTGGCCACCATCAGCAACAGCGCCGGCGACTATGATGTGGTTATCACCAAGAAAGAGATCGAGCCGGATCTGCTCATAGATGAACAGAGTGTGATTCCCCTGGTCGAAACCATTGATCCTACGGTTAAGCGGGTGGCGCCTCGCATTCAGGGTATTGCTGATGTGGATACCTGGCCTACCTCCCCCCCTTTATCCCCCCCGGTGGGGGGGATAAAAGGGGGGGCAAACCCCGCCGGCAGAGATGAGAAGGTGGGCAATCCCACCGGAGCAACCGAGAGGGGAGTCCACGGCAGCGCCCAGTTCATCGCCCTCAACCGCAGCCAGGAGGATTTTGGCGACTTTGAGGTTATCACCGGCACGCTCAGTTTTGAGCCGGGCTACGCCGTGGTGCTGCAAGAAACCGCCGATACCTTTGACCTGAAACCCGGCGACACCTTTGACCTCAGCTACAGCCTGCCGGTGCCACGCCAGAGAGGGATTGAGAGCGCGGCCAACGTGAGCACCCGGCGGGCCAAAACCACCCTGACGGTCAGCGCCGTGGCCCTGCAGCGGGGCGTGACCGGGTTGAGCGGCAACGATGGGGTGCTGGTCGATCTGGACTACGTGCGGGATTGGCTCAATTTGCCGGGTCTGGCCGAACGGGTGGTGGTGGCCTTTGACGAGAGTGTCTACAACAACAACGATCCCCAGGCGGCCGCCTTTCAGGCTCGAGCTGTGGCAGAAAAAATCCAGGCCAGGTTGGGCGAAGCGTATGATTACAACCTGCCCCGGGCCACCATCCTTAGCAACACATTTGAAGCCTTCATCTTCTTTCAGGCGCTGGTATCCATTTACGGTATTCTCTCCTTGAGCGTAGTCGGTTTGCTGGTGCGGACGATGGTCATGACCAATGTCCGGGAGCAAACTCGCGAGCTGGCCCTATTCCGGATTCTGGGCGCGCCGCGGCGGTATCTGTTTAGCCTGGTCGCGGCCGAAGTGGCCACATTGGGGGTGGTGGGAATTGGGCTGGGCGCGGTGGTCGGGGTGCTGTTCAACGATCTGGTGATTGTGCCCTTCATAGCCGACCAGGCCAATGTGCCGCTGGCCGACGTGCCCCTGGCTTCACCCAAGGCCCTCGGCCTGTCGATTGCTACGGCGGCGGTGGTTCTGACCATCAGCGCCTACACCCCGGCTCGCCGGGCCGCCGGCACCAAAATCATGTACGCCATCAATCCGGGCATTGCCGAAGGGTTGGGGCTGGACGATCTGGCCAAGCTGCGCGAGCGGCGAGTCGATTTGCGTATCTTCTGGTCCGGCCTGGTGGTGCTGTTTTTTCCAGCGTTGCTCTTTTTTGCTTTCCCGCTGGCCTTTAGTTTTGGGGTGCTGTGGCTGCAAGCCGCTCTGATTTTCGGTTCCCTCTTGCTGCTGATTGTCGGGACCGCCCTGCTCTTCTTTCCCATCACCCTGCCGCTGGAACGGCTGCTAATCAGCCTGGTGCGGCTGGCGGCCGGCAGGGTCGGCTACTTTGCCCAGCGTAACATCATTCGCGGTCAGAACCGCAATACCCTGATCAGCCTGATGATTGTCATCAGCGCCACCCTGCCGACCTTCTTTGCCACCACCCTGGCCATTGAAACGGCCAATATGCCCACCGACACCCGCCTGAGTAACGGCACGCCGCTGGTCATCCGCAAATCGGGCGCGGTGGTCGTGCCGGTGCAGGACGGACCCGGCCCGCCGCGGCGGGAAACCGTCCCGGCCGAGGTCAAGAACCGTTTTACGCGGGAACTGTTGGGTGACCTGCGGGCCGACGGCACGCTAGGCCCCAACGTGGCCGTAACCTACCGCTTTGGCACCTCCATTCGAGATGACGTGGGTCTGCGGGATGTTAGAGTAGGGGTTTACGGGTTAGATGGGGGGCATAGCAACCTGGCCGAGATCAGCTATCCTGAAGGGGTCAAGTGGCTGGCCGGCGGCCCGGCCAGCTTTGAGCAGGTCCAGGCCGATCCCAACGCCGTGATTGTCAGCCAGGGGCTGGCGGAATATTTTAAGCGGGGCCTGGGTAGTAATCTGCGATTGAAAGGGGAAGGGCTGGATCACCAGCGCATCGTGCGGGTTGTGGGCGTGTTGAGCCGTTTCTCCGGCTTTGATGAATTTACCTCCAAGCGGACCAGCGCCGAGGATGGGGGTACCGCCCTGTTTCTGAACGAGGCGGCTTTCCGGGAGCTGACCCGCAACCCCCTGGCCGGTCCCTATGACCCGGCCTACCCCATCTTTGAGCGACTGATGGCCGCGCCCAACCTGCGACCCGACCTGCGCGGCTTGCCGGAGGAGGTCGGTCTGGCAGCCATCCGCCAGGTGGCGGGAGAGTTGCGCCAGGAATATGGGTTGTTGGAAAATCTCAGCGTTCGCTCCACGCCGGAGGATATCGAAACGGCCCAGGCAACGGCCCAGCAGATTCGGGTGGTCATTCTGGTGTTGACCACGCTGAGCTTTGTGCTGGCCATCTTTGGCGTTTTTGTGGTGACCTATATTTCAGTCTACACCCGGCGCAGCGAGATCGCCATGCTCAAAGCGATCGGCGACTCGAACCGCCACCTGTTCGGGATGTTTCTGAGCGAGGCCAGCGTGATCACCCTGAGCGCCACCCTGACCGGCATTGTGGCCGGCGTTATTTTGGGCTACGTGTTTCGCTACTCCGAGTCGTTCCGCAGCGAAACGCCGACCGTGCCGGCCTTTGATAACCTGACCGTCGCCTACATGCTGATCCTGATGCTGCTGGCCGCGTTTATTAGCACCCTCTTTGCCACCTGGGGCTACCTGCGCCGCCGGGCCATCGAGATCATCCGGGCGGTATAAAGGATGAATAGTGAATTGTGAATAGTGAATAGTGAATGGTGAATGGTGAATTAAAACCAATTCGTCCTTCATCCTTCATCCCTTTCAGTACCACAGCCGGGTGGCTTTTTTGGCTCGCTTGGCGGCCTGTCTCATCAGGATTTCGTGGAAGTTGCGCTCTTGATCCGGCGAATCCGGGCAACGCAAGACGTAGTTGCCCTCGGCATCCAGGTCCCAGGCCAGGCGATTGTCGCTGAGGGCATCCTGTAAAATCTGGATTAGCCGCTGCTGCAGGGCCGGGTCCTCGATAGGGGTAATCAACTCGACCCGATCATTGAGGTTGCGGCCGCGCCAGTCGGCGCTGCCGATGAAGGTGAGCGGCTGGCCGTTGTTGTGAAAATAAAAGATACGGTCGTGCTCCAGAAAACGGCCCAAGATGCTGATGATGCGAATATTATCGCTGTAGCCTTTCAACTGGGGCCGCAGGCGAGTATGGCCGCGGATGATCAAATCGATCTGGACGCCGGCCTGGGAAGCCTGGTACAGCTTTCTGATAATCTTCACATCGTCCAGGGCGTTCATCTTGGCCATAATTTTGCCGTTGCCGTACTTCTTCTGAAACTCGATCTCCTGGTCGATCAGTTCATTGAATCTTGAACGCATATTGTGCGGCGCAACCATCACCTTCTGGTAGTTCTGGTTAAGGGCGTAACCGGTGAGATAGTGGAACAGGTTGACGATATCCTGGCCGTATTCCGGCGCGCAGGTGAACAAGCCTAAATCGGTGTAGAGCAGGGCGGTTTTGGGATTATAATTGCCGGTGCCGATGTGGCAGTAGGCTCTAAGCCCGTCATCTTCCTTGCGAACAATGAGCGTGGCTTTGGTATGGGTTTTAAGGCCGACCAGACCATAGGCCACGTGCACCCCGGAATTTTCCAGCATCCTGGCCCACTCGATGTTGTTGGCCTCATCAAAACGAGCTTTGACCTCAACCAGGACGGCGACCTGCTTACCCTGTTCCGCCGCCCGGATCAGGGCGTTGACAATCGGCGATTCGTCGGAAGTGCGGTAGAGAGTTTGCTTGATGGCCAACACCTGCTCATCGGCGGCGGCCTCCTCAACGAGCTGCTGGACGCTGGCCGTAAACGAGTCATAGGGATGGTGGACCAGCAGGTCGCCCTGGCGGATAATGGCAAAGATATCCTGGGTATCTTTGGTGCGACCTTCACTCAGCAAGCGGGCCGGGACGACCGGGTTCCACGGCTTATACTTCAATTCTGGCAGTTTGAGATTAGCCAGTTGGAAGCAGCCGGTCAGGTCGAGCAGACCATCGACCTCGGCGACATCCTCCGGCTCAAGCTCGAGTTCCCGCATGAGCAACTGCCGCTCGTTCAGCGGCATATCTTTGGCCACCTCCACCCGCACCACCGGGGCAAAGCGACGTTCCCGCAGCTCCTTGGAGATCATCGCAATCAAATCGGTGGCTTCCTCCTCCGCCCGGCTCACATCGGCGTTACGGGTAATCCGAAACGGATGCACACCCACAATCTCCAATCCGGGAAAGAGTTCAGCAGCGTGGTGAGCAATCAACTGCTCTACCGGGACAAAGCAAGCGGGCAACTGTCCCCGCTTATTATCAGACACAGGCAAAAATCGTTGCTGGCTGGCCGGCACCTTGAGCCGGGCAAAATGGGTCGAGTCTTGCTCTGGATTCCGCAGGATGATGGCCAGGGAGAGACTCAAGTTGGAAATGAATGGAAACGGGTGACCGGGATCGACGGTTAGCGGAGTCAGGATGGGGTAAATTTGGCTCTGGAAATAGTGATGGAGCAGTTCCTTTTGACTGCCGGTGAGATCATCATAATCGCAGATAACGATACCGGCCTGGGTCCGCAACGATGGTTTGAGTATCTTTTCCCAGGTTTCGGTGAGAGTCCGCTGCATCAAGTCGATGGCCTGCTGCAAGAGTTGGAGTTGCTCGGTGGGGGTGCGCCCATCCGGCGACAGCACCCGGACGCCGGCCGCTTCCTGCCGTTTGAGGCCGCCCACCCGCTTCTGCACAAATTCATCCAGATTATTGGCCGTGATCGCCACAAAGCGAACCCGCTCCAGCAGCGGGGTGCGTTCGTCCAGGGCCAAATGCAGCACCCGCCAGTTGAAATCGATCCAGCTCAACTCTTGGTTGAAGTAGAGGGCGGGGTGTTTCAGATCCGCCCCGAGTGGCACCGGCCGCGGCACAACCGCCCTGGGAACCGTGTAGCGACAGGGCGCCGGTTCCGAGTCGGGTTGTGCCGGAGCCGGCTCGTCCCTGGCTGCAACTTCTTCAATCAGAATATCGTCGACCTTTGGTTTAATAGCTGTAGCCTCAGACAAGGTTTTATCCGGCATTACATCCTCCCGCTGCGGTTCTCAGCAAAAATGAGTCCATTACCATAGTAGCATATTGTAAGCAAGGCCAAAAGTCAACCCTCAACGATGATTCTCAATAACTTCTGAGAAAATCTCAAAGACTTTAGCCAAATCAATTATTGCCGCTGTCTTCATCTCCGGTATAATATTAAGCAGCTTGCTGCATCCCCTCCGAGTGAGGAGAGAGTCCAACCAACAGGCATCATAAATACATTTCATCATCACAATCAAAAGGAGGCTAAATATGGTCGGTGTCCTCACCCTGCCCCGCACCACGATTGGCAAAAAGGTAATTATGGCCGTTACCGGCCTGATCGGCATCGCCTTTGTGCTGGGGCATATGTACGGCAACCTCAAGGTCTTCTTTGGACCGGAAGAGTTTAACGCCTATGCCGAGGGGCTACGGGAGCTGGGCGCGCCCATCTTTACCCACTCCGAACCGCTCTGGCTTATGCGATTGGTCTTGCTGGCAGCCGTGGGGCTGCACGTCTGGTCCGCCTGGGCGCTGTACCAGGATAGCCGCCGGGCCAGATCGACCCAATACGCGACGTACACGACCTTACACACCAATGTGGCTGCTCGCTACATCCGCTTTGGGGGTACGGTAATTCTCATCTTCATCATCCTGCACCTGATGCACTTTACCTGGGGTATCCCTGGCATTCATCCCGATTTCATTCCGGGCGATGTCTACCACAATCTGGTCGTTGGCTTTCAATCCTACTATTATTTGCCGGCCATCTTCTACCTGGCGGCCGTTCTGGTGCTGGGCTTTCACCTGTATCATGGCGCCTGGAGTATGTTCCAAACCCTGGGACTCAATAACAGCAGTTACACCCACCTGTGGCGTGGCCTGGCCTTGATTCTGGCGGTGGTAACTACAGTCGGTTTTGCCATTGTTCCGCTGGGCGTGATGTTTGGCTGGGTCACCTTATAAGAGGAAAAGGTTTTTGATCATGACGACGCAAACGCAACCTGATGTTACTATAGCTTTCCCCAAGTTCACCACCGCCACCCTCGACCCCAAAGTACCGGACGGTCCGATTCAAGAGAAATGGGAACAGCGGCAGTTCGAGATGAAATTGGTCAACCCGGCCAACAAGCGCAAGTACAACATTATTGTGGTTGGCTCTGGCCTGGCCGGCGCTTCGGCCGCGGCCACGATGGCTGAGTTGGGTTACAACGTGCAATGCTTCTGCTACCAGGATAGCCCGCGGCGGGCCCACAGCGTGGCCGCCCAGGGCGGCATCAACGCGGCCAAGAATTACCGCAACGACGGCGACAGCATCTTCCGCCTTTTTTACGACACGGTCAAGGGGGGTGACTATCGCTCCCGAGAAGCCAACGTTTACCGGCTGGCTCAAATCAGCAACAACATCATCGACCAGTGCGTGGCCCAGGGGGTGCCCTTTGCCCGTGAGTACGGCGGCATGCTCGACAATCGCTCTTTCGGCGGCGCCCAGGTCTCGCGGACCTTCTACGCCCGCGGCCAGACCGGCCAACAATTGCTGCTGGGCGCTTACCAGGCCCTGGCCCGGCAGATTGCCGCCGGCAAGGTGCAGATGAATACCCGCACCGAAATGCTCGACCTGATCCTGGTCAACGGCCAGGCCAGGGGCATTGTCAGCCGGGATATGGTCACTGGCCAGATCGAGATCCACGTGGCCGATGCGGTGGTGCTGGCCACCGGCGGTTACAGCAACGCCTACTACCTCTCCACCAACGCCAAAGGCTGCAATACCACCGCTATCTGGCGGGCCTACAAACGGGGCGCATTCTTCGCCAATCCTTGCTTCACCCAGATCCACCCCACCTGCATCCCGCCATCCGGCGAGCACCAATCCAAGTTGACCCTGATGAGCGAGTCGCTGCGCAACGATGGGCGCATCTGGGTGCCCCGGCAAAAAGATGATCCCCGCCGGGCCAGTGACATTCCCGAAAATGAACGGTATTATTACCTGGAAGAACGTTATCCGGCTTTCGGCAACCTGGTGCCGCGCGATGTGGCCTCGCGCAACGCCAAGCAGGTGATCGACGACGGTTACGGCATCGGCGAGCGGAAGAATGGGGTCTACCTGGACTTTGCCGAGGCGATCGCTCGTTTGGGCCAGGAGGTAATCCGGGAACGTTACGGCAACCTGTTCGATATGTACCAGAGTATCACCGGCGACGATCCCTACCAGACGCCGATGCGCATCTATCCGGCCCCCCACTACACCATGGGCGGCCTGTGGGTCGATTACAATCTAGAAAGCACCATCCCCGGTCTGTTCGTCATCGGCGAGGCCAACTTCTCCGACCATGGCGCCAATCGGCTGGGCGCCAGCGCCTTGATGCAGGGCCTGGCCGATGGTTATTTTGTGGCGCCTCACACCGTGGGCAACTATCTGGCCCAGGCCAAGCTGGATCGAGTTGATCCCACTCATCCGGCCTGCCAGGAAGTTGCCGCGACGGTGAAAGAACGCATCAATCGCCTACTGTCGATCAACGGCAAACGGACGGTCGACTCATTCCATCGCCAGTTGGGCCAGGTATTGTGGGAATATTGCGGCATGGCTCGCAACGAAGCCGGCTTGCAGACGGCGCTCCAGAAAATCCCCCAGATCAGGGCCGAATTTTGGGAAAACGTTAAAGTTCCGGGCGAGAGCAACAACCTCAACCAGGCCCTGGAGATGGCCGGCCGGGTGGCCGACTTTTTGGAACTGGGCGAGCTGATGTGTCTCGACGCCCTGCACCGGAGCGAGTCCTGCGGCGGTCACTTCCGCGTAGAGAGCCAGACCGGGGAAGGCGAAGCCCGCCGCGATGATGAGAACTTTGCCTACGTGGCTGCCTGGGAATATAAGGGCGACGAGCAAGAACCGGCCCTGAACAAAGAACCGCTCACGTTTGAGTATGTCAAACTGTCGCAGCGGAGTTACAAGTGATGAGTGATGAGTGATGAGTTTTTAGTGACGAGCAAAAAGTTGACATTGTCAAATGGTAACTAACAATTCACAATTCACCGTTCACAATTCACAATTAACAAGGGAGCAACCAGAATTATGAAACTACACTTACGCATCTGGCGACAGAAGAACCGCAACGACCAGGGTCGTTTGGTGGATTATGACCTCGACGGCGTCAGTCCCGACTCCTCGTTTTTGGAGATGCTCGATCTGCTCAATGAGGAACTGACCCTAAAAGGGGAGGAACCGGTGGCCTTTGACCATGATTGCCGCGAGGGTATCTGCGGCACGTGCAGCCTGATGATCAACGGCGTGGCCCACGGGCAGAACCGGGAAAAGGTGAAGCAGGTGACGGCTTGCCAACTACATATGCGCAATTTTTATGATGGCGAAACAATTGTGGTGGAGCCGTGGCGGGCCAGGCCCTTCCCAGTGCTCAAAGATTTGATCGTTGACCGCAGCGCCTTTGACCGGATCATTCAGGCCGGCGGCTTCGTGTCGGTCTCTACCGGCAGCGCCCCCGACGCCAATGCCATCCCCATCGCCAAGAAAGAGGCCGATAAGGCGATGGACGCAGCGGCCTGCATTGGCTGCGGGGCCTGCGTGGCCGCCTGCCCCAACGCCTCGGCGATGCTCTTTACCGCGGCCAAAGTGTCTCACCTGTCCTATTTGCCGCAAGGCCAAACCGAGCGCTACCAGCGGGTAGTCAATATGGTGGCGCAGATGGACGCCGAGCTATTTGGCGGCTGCACCAACCACGGCGAATGTGAGGCCGTTTGCCCCAAAGATATCAGCCTGAACTTCATCGCCCGTATGAACGGGGAGTTGATCAAAGCCGCCCTGCTGGGTGTGCAGCCCAATAAAAGTATTAGGGGCAACGGTCAGGGGTGAGGGCCGGACTCGGGTGCTGATCAAACGGCAATGGGGGAGCAATATTGCTCCCCCATTTTCATTTACCTGATAATCAGGCCGGCACTCAAACTGATACCCAGCAGAACGATTAGAATCCCCAGAATTATGAGTAGGGCAACCATATTGAGCCTCCTCTGGCGCCGGTTGTCCTGCGGCGCCTGCTTCAGCCCCAAAAGCGTCCTTTCTCCGTGACTCAATAACCCATCCTTTTCATTATGATAAACACTGCAACTCCGAAATAGTTACTAAATCTCTTTACCAAAGAAAAAATTGTTACCATCGGCACCACCAACCGGAGACATTTGCCAACTCCAGCAGGGCGGGCGGAGTTGAGTCCATTCAGACTGTCTTACACTATTGCAAAGCCTTTCAGCCTATGATAAACTATGAGATACTTGAACGCAACAAGCCTGGAGCAGCGAGGGGGCTTTGATGAGCCATCTATTCAACGAAATTTACCAATCAAACTCCACTTACTTCCCCAACAAACAGTGGCTGCGCGGGCCATGGTGGCAAGGCGAACCAACCGCTGGCGTGGATTGGGCCCAGTTAGTCGTCTCCTCTTCCCTGATTGCCATCATTCTTCTGCTGGCGCTCGCCCTGGTGATTCTGGTGTTTGTTTTGTGGCGGCGCGCCCGGCGTCTGCAACAAGGTCAAAAAGTCCCCGGCCCGCAGCCGGTTGAGACGTTATCTCCAACAGAACTAACCCTACCCGGCGAAACCGCCGAAATGGTTTCGGCCCCACCCCGCTACTCCGAGGATATGGCTAAAACCCAACCCAGCCCCCTGGCCAGAGTCAGACCGCCGGTCACCGAAATTAGCCTGGAACAAGAACCCCGCACTTTGCCGGTGGCAGGCCGGCGTCCGGCTAACATCGGCTGGCAAATCGCCGGGCTGACCGATGTGGGGCTTAAACGCGATCATAACGAAGATACGCTGCTGCTGGCCGAAGAGACGACCCCCGACGGTAGCCCTATCGGCCTGTACGTGGTGGCCGACGGCCTGGGTGGCCACCAGCAGGGTGAGTTAGCCAGCCAGCTCGCCATCGACGCCATTCTGAGCTATTTTACCCAACATCCGCCCACCCCTGCTGGCGCCGCGTCTTTTGAGGATTGGCTCAGCCAGGCGACCTATGCCGCCAATCGAGCTGTGCTGGCCCGGCAAGTAGACCAGACCCAATCCAAAAAGATGGGCTCAACCGCGGTGATAGCCCTGGTAGTGCCAGGCCAGGCCCACCTGGCCAATGTGGGCGACAGCCGGGCCTACCACCTGAATGGGGTTCGCATCGAGCAAATCAGCGTCGATCACTCCCTGGTTGAGCGGTTGGTTCAAATTGGGCAATTGACCCGCGAGGAGGCGCGCACCCATAAAAACCGTAATGTGCTTTACAACAGTTTGGGGGATAAGTCTGAGATCGATGTGGGACTGTATCATCGCCAACTCCAGCCCGGCGACCGCCTGCTACTTTGCTCCGACGGCTTGAGCGGTATGATTACTGATGACGAGATTCTCGATATCAGCCGGGCTTACGCCGACCCGGCCACAGCCTGCGCCGAGCTGGTCAGGGCGGCCAAAGCTGCGGGAGGCAGCGATAATATCACCGCGATCATTGTCCAAATGGATAATTAAGCTGAACCAAGCCAGAGGAGGATTTTCGATGCAGCCCGACCGAGTCGTTCGGTCAACCTGTCCCTACTGCGGGGTCGGTTGCCAACTTTTGCTCAATATCAAAGACGAGCGCATTATCCGTATCGAAGCGCCCTTTGAGGCCGCGCCCAACTACGGCCGGCTGTGCGTGAAAGGACGCTTTGGGGCCGATTATGTCCATCATCACGGGCGGCTGACTACCCCGCTGATCCGCAGAGAGCGCCAGCGGCCCGGTCATCGCCGCCCGACCCAATATCCCGACGACTGGCGCGAGGTGACCTGGGCAGAGGCCCTGGATTTTACCGCTAAAGAGCTGGCCCACCTGCACCATACTTACGGCCCCGATTCCATCACCGCCAACGCCTGCGCCAAAGCTACCAACGAAGATAATTACTTGCAGCAAAAATTGCTTCGGGCCGTCCTGGGCACCAACAACGTGGATCACTGCGCCCGGCTGTGCCACGCCGGCAGCGTCACCGGCCTGCAACTGGCCATCGGCTCCAGCGCTATGAGCAACTCCATCGCCGAGATGGCCGAGCTGGAATGTTTCATCGTCGTCGGCAGCAACACCACTGAGACCCACCCGGTCATCAGCACCTTCCTCAAACAGGCCGTCCGCCAAAATGGAGCCAAATTGATTGTCATCGACCCGCGCGCAACCGAGATGACTCGCTTTGCCGACCTGTGGTTGCGGCAAAAACCCGGCACCGATACTGCCCTCTTCAACGCCATGGCCCACGTCATCGTCAAAGAAAAGCTGTTCAACGAGGAGTTCATCAGCCGGCGCACCGAAGCGTTCAGCGAATACATCGAAAGCCTGGAAGAGAAGACGCCGGAGTGGGCCGAGGCCATCACCGGCGTGCCTGCCGCCGACATCCGCCAGGCCGCCCGGATGTATGCCCAGGCCAACCGGGCCGCCTTTTACTGGGGCATGGGCATCAGCCAGAGCACCCACGGCACCGACAACACCCTCACCCTGACCAACCTGGCCCTGCTCACCGGCCACGTTGGCAAGCCCGGCACCGGCTTGAACCCCCTCCGCGGCCAGAACAACGTCCAGGGCTGCTCCGACTCCGGTGGGCTACCCAACGTTTTTACGGCCTACCAGCCGGTGACCGACCCTGACATTCGCGCCAACTTTGAGCGGGCCTGGTTTGGGCCGGAGTCAAAGCTGCGCCTGCCGGATCAGCCCGGCCTGACCGTGACCGAGATGGTCGATGGGATTTTGACCGGCCAGGTCAAAGGCTGGTACGTGATGGGTGAAAATCCGCTGATGAGCGAGCCGAACCTGCGCCACGCCCAGGAAGCCATCGAGCAGCTTGAATTCTTTGTGGCCCAGGATATCTTCTTCAACGAAACCAACGTCTACGCTGACGTGATCCTACCGGCGGCCAGCTTTGCCGAAAAAGATGGTACCTTTACCAACTCCGACCGCCGCGTCCAGCGCGTCCGCAAAGCCATCGAGCCGGTTGGCTGGGCCAGGGCCGATTGGGAGATTGTCTGCGACCTGGCCAAACGGCTGGAAAAGGAGCTGGGCCGGAGCGTGTCGGCCGGCTGGGATTATAGCCATCCTGCCGAAATTTGGGAGGAGATGCGCCAACTGACCCCCGACTTTGGCGGCATTGACTACGACCGGCTGGAGCGCGAAGGCGGCGTCCACTGGCCCTGCCCCAGCTTCGACCATCCCGGCACGCCTTACCTCTTTGCGGACGATTTTCCACGCGGCCGGGGTAAGTTTTATCCGGTCGAATTCCAGACCGAGAGTGAACTGCCGGACGAGGCGTATCCTTTCATCCTCAGCACCGGCCGGGTGCTCTACCATTGGCACGGCGGCACCATGACCCGCGTTTCGGCCCTGGATGAGATCTGGCCCGAGTGCACGGTCGAACTCCACCCGAACGACGCCGCCCGGCAGGGGCTGGCGACCGGCGACTGGGTCGATGTGTCGAGCCGCCGCGGGACGATTACGGCCCGGCTGCTGGTAACCGGCCGCTCTCCTGAAGGCACCGTCTTCATTCCATTCCACTTTGCCGAAGCCGCGGCCAACGTGCTCACCGACAATCGCCTGGACCGGCGGGCTAAGATCCCCGATTACAAAGTCTGCGGGGTCAAAATTGAGCCAGCCGCCGCGCCGCCGGCCGGTCGCGCCGGGGCCGATATTCCGCTGGAAGAACGGGGAACGATTAAGGATGTGACGCTTGCCTGAATACGATTAAGAACTATTCTCTAAAAATCAGGAGACAATGTTAAAAGTAAGCGGTAGTAATTCTTCTACTCGAAAAAGGGCGGGGATTCCGTCGCCTATTATAAAGCCAGGCAACAAGCGGTTCATTGCTTTTGGTTGGTACGGCGGGAAATATTCTCATCTAGACTGGTTACTGCCTCTGTTGCCAACCTGCCATCACTATTGCGAACCTTATGCCGGTTCTGGGGCCGTTTTACTCAATCGTGACCCGTCACCCGTGGAAACATACAATGATATCGATGGTGAAGTGGCCAATTTTTTTCGTGTCCTCCGTGATGACTCGGAGCGATTAGTTCGAGCCATCGGCTTAACCCCTTTTTCACGCCAGGAATTTGCTGAAGCGTGTGAAATTGATCCCAATATTTCAGCGTTGGAACGGGCCAGGCGCTTTTATATTCGCGCCCGGCAAGTGCGGATAGGATTGGCCCAAAAAGCCAGCCTGGGACGATGGGCTAACTGCAAAGATACCAGCCGCGCCGGGATGGGCGGCGCAGTTTCGCGTTGGCTAGGGTCGGTGCGAAGTTTGCCGGAAATTGCTGAGCGGCTGTTGCGAGTGCAAATTGAGAATAGACCGGCGCTTGAGGTGATCCAGCTATACGACTCGTCGGCCACTCTATTTTATTGTGATCCACCCTATGTTCATGATACACGCGGGGATAATAACTCTTATGGTTATGAAATGGACGATGACGAACATCGCCAATTAGCCAAAGTCCTTAACTCAGTCCGGGGTATGGTAGCTATTTCAAATTATGATTGTGATTTGATGGATGAACTCTATCCACCGCCTAAATGGGCTAAACACGTTAGCCAACCCCGCACTACTCATACTACCAAAGACAAGCGGGTCGAAGTTCTGTGGACAAACTACAATCCCAACAAGCTACTTATGCGCAATTATTGGCTAATGGAGACAAATTCAATGAATGACCCAGCCGAAATAGTTGACCGCCTGCTCAAGCGCGCCGCCGCAGATTTATCTAATCCGGCCATTAAACATGAAGAAACCTTAGAACAGGTTGAAAATGTTTGCCGGCAGATTAGCAACAGAGCCTGCACTCGTTTACTGATGGCTTGCACCCTGGCAAAAATAGATCGTCCAGAAATTGATCCCCGCAAACCTTACACTGAAATTGGGACCGAGGATGCCTTTTCCGGCCGCACTTATGATGAACGATACCTCACCCATTTCATCAATGCCCATAATTTACCGCTAAATCCCACTACCGCTTTTCTCACTCCAGCTTTCCGTAATCTGGATAGACCGCTGACCACAGATTTGGAGCTAATCGGCCATCGCCGGCAGCTTTACAAAGACACCTTACTTTTGCTGGATGATGTTTATACTGACCGAGTATCAGCCGAAGATATGCTGACAGATATTATTCGTATTTTGTTGATAATGCGTCAGGAACAGGAAATCAGACTGGAGACTTTATTAGCCGGGCTGAAACGTCTCACAGATGCAACCCCTCTATCGTCCGAAGAAATTGTCACCTTGATCGACCAACATCTCAAGTGCAAAAATTCCAGTCGTTTGCCGGTGTTAGTTGTGGCTGCGGCCTATAAATCGGTTAGCAAGAAGTTGGGCGAGCGAATCCTGCCCCTCAAAAGCCACAACGCCGCCGACGAGCAAACCGGCACCCTGGGAGATGTTGAAGTTTGTCTCGAAAATGATGTTCGGGTTGTCACTGCTTACGAGATGAAAATGAAGCGGGTGACGATAGATGATCTGGACCGGGCTCTAGAAAAAATTGTTACGGCCGAACATAAAATAGACAACTATATTTTTATTACGACTGACGTGATCGAGGACGAGGTGAAGAATTACGCGGCCGAAATCCATACCCGGACCGGCGGAATCGAGGTGGCCGTGCTGGATTGTCTCGGTTTTCTGCGGCACTTTCTGCATTTCTTTCACCGTTCCCGGTTGGGCTTTTTAGAGGCTTATCAAGAATTAGTGCTGCAAGAGCCTGATAGCGCTGTTGGCCCTGCCCTCAAGGAAGCCTTCTTGGTGCTACGCCGGGCCGCAGAGGCGGATGAATAACCATTTTGGGTTCTTCTTCTATTAAATACACGAAGGGAGTCAGCCTATGTCCTGTTTCCTCGGCGTCATCCTCGGTTTTTTAGCCTGGTTCATCGTCCGTTACATCCTATTTGGCTTTTATACGGTCGATCAAAATGAGCGGGCGGTGAAAACCATCTTCGGCCGGGCCGAACGGATTGGCAATAAGACCATCCTGGACGACCCGATTGCCGAAAAGCTGCGCCCCCAGGAACGAGAGCGGTACAACTATCCCCAGGTGCGAGTGATTCAGCCGGGTGGGCCTTACTTCAAGTGGCCCTGGGAAAAAATCCACAAAGTTTCGGTAGCCACCCAAACCATCAACATGGCCTTTGACCCGGAAGCGCCGGAGGCCAACAAAGGCGGCACGACGCTGGAAGCGGTCACCAAAGACCAGCTCAACACCGGCTTGGAAGGCCAGATTCGTTACCGCGTCTCGGAGCGCAACCTCTACGCCTACCTGTTCGGGGTCAAAAATCCCATTGTCCACATCATGGGTTATTTTGTTTCTATTTTGCGCGAGCGCATCGCCAGTTACGAGGCCCCGCGCCGCCCTGGTCTGACCGGCGCCGATGCGGTCGAGCTGAGCGTGATGGCCGGCGTGTCGATCAACGATCTGCGCAAAAACCTGCGCGACATCAATGAGCATATGGACCGGGAGTGCTACACCTCGGCGGCCCGCTACGGGATTGTGCTGGATGCCTCGCTGATTACCGGCATCGACCCGCCCCGGGAGGTCGAGTCGGCCCTGGCCGCTATCAATACAGCCCACAACCAGGTCTCCTCCGATATCAGCCTGGCCCAGGCCGCCGCCGATCAGAAAATCGTCCAATCCAAACGGGCCGTGGAGATCGAAACGCTCAAAGCCCACGCCGAAGTCGAACCGCTCATCGCTTTGGCTAACCAACTGCGGGAGTTGAAACAGAGCGGCCCGGAAGTTTTGCCGGCCTATTTACGTAACGTTCGCCTGAAACTGTACAGCCAGGCTGAACAGGTCATTTTGGAGGAACGTCCATGATCGAATTCATCTTATGGACCCTGGTGATAGCCGTCATCACCTTCTTTGCTATGTTCATCCTGATCCCGCTGCTACTGCTTTTTACCCGGGTTTTTGGGCTATATACCATTGTCGAAGAGGGCAGTTGTCATGTGTACGTCCTATTTGGCAAAGTCATCGGCGTGTTAGACCAGCCGGGGCTGAACTGGCTGTGGTTCAAATTTGGCCTGGCGGGATTGCTGGTCAACTGGTTGGGCCGGCGCTACGTGCTGGATATGCGCCTGGACCAGCAATACTTGCGCAGCCAGCCGGTCAACTCCGAAGAGGGCGCGCCGATGGGCATCGGCATTTGGTATGAGATGCGCATCAGCGATCCGGTGGCGTATATTTTCAAGAACGTCGATCCGCGCGGCTCGCTGGCGGCTAATGTCAGCAACGCCACGGTGCGCTGCCTGAGTAACCTGCCCCTGGCCGAAATGCTGGAAAATCGCCACCCCATGAGCCAGACGGTGCGGGCCGAGGTGTCGCCTAAATCGGAAGAGTGGGGTTACAAGCTGGGGTCGGTTTACATCCGCAAAGTCCATTTTCGCGATGTCCAGATGATTCGCCAAATCGAGGAAAAGGTAGTCAACCGGCTACGCCAGGTGACGGCGGCGATCAAGCAAGATGGGGCCAACCAGGTCAGCATCATCACCAGCACGGCCGAGCGGCAGGCGGCCATCGAATTTGCCAAGGCCAACGCCATGCGCCCCAAGATTGTGGGCGCGGCCATGCAACAAATTTGCCAGGACCCGGAGGTTGCCACAGCGATGTTTGAAATTTTGGAAACCGAGAACATCCTGGCCGGCCAGAATAGGCTGACCCTGCTGCCGCCTAAAAGCGACCTGCTGCCCCAACTGCTGGCTGCCCAACCCGGCGACGGCGACTCAAGCCGCATCCAGCCGCTGGGGAAGCGGTAGGGGGGATGGTACATTTTTGAGTAAGAAAGAGACAACCCACCCTTGCGGTGGGTGTCGGGCCGGAGATGCTATCTCCGGCGGGGTTATGGGTACTATACGTTTCTAGTGGGATTTTCGTCAAGTTGAGATATAGGTTTTAAGGAAAAGCGCCAAACCATCTGGTATTTCCGGGTGGCATCGGGTATGATTAAAGTATGAAGGTACAAAGTGTTTATATTGATACTTCCGTGATTGGCGGCTGTTTTGACCTGGAATTTGCCCAATGGTCTAACGGGTTGGTAGCTGATTTTCAACAAGGCCTGCTCAAAGCAGTGTTGTCCGATATTGTTGCTGCTGAGATAGCGGATGCTCCCTATCAAACGCAAGAAATCTATGCTGAGTTGTTGGCGTTGGGGTCAGATTTTATCGCAGTAAATGAGGCCGCCCTTGAATTGGCAGATGTCTATCAACAACGGGGTATTCTGACTCCAAAATTTTACACCGATGGGTTACATGTAGCATTGGCGACCATCGCCGAAGTTGATATTATGGTGAGTTGGAACTTCAAACATATTGTCCATTTTGATAAGATACGTCTATTTAATGCCATTAACTTGGAACAGGGTTATAAATCCTTACAGATTTACTCCCCGCGTGAGGTAATGAGTTATGGAACCAATCAAGATTAAGGCAGTTGAGTTGGTACGACAAATTAGGGAAGCTCATTATGAGCAATTGAAGGATAAAACGCCCCAAGAACGCCTTGCTTTTTACCGGGAAAAAGCCCAGGTGATGAACAGCAAAGCCAAAACCATAGTACCTCACCAAACATTGAAACTGCGGAAAAGAATTACGGCGGGGTAAAAAATTGTGAGTTTTTGTTAATGAAGTAACTCCCGTAAAAAAAGGGGCAAGTACACCTTGAAACACCCTCTCACCTCTCTCGCCCTCATCGCCGGAGTTAGCGGCCTGATTTACCTGCTCATCTTCACTCTTCCCATTACGCTGAAGCGCCACTATTCCACCATCCCCCCGGTTGACTACGCCAAGCTGACCGGCCATACCCCGGCCGGCTTCATCGCCTACGTCGGCGGCGTGGCCCTGTTATTTGGCCTGTATGGGTGGGCTTTCCGCCTGACCGCCCCCTCCTCTCCCGGCGCTCAGCCGTCGGCCGTCAGCGGTCGCTTTATCCTGCTCAGCAGCGCCTTCCTGTCTGCCCTCTCCATCCCCACCTATCCCCTCACCGCCATCGACCTGTTCATCTACGCCATCCGCACCCGCGGCTGGGCGCTATACGGCCTCAACCCACTGGCCACAGCCCCCGACGCGCTGCCGGCCCACGATCCCTGGCTAGGCCTGGCCGCTGAGTGGATCGACGCTCCCTCGCCCTACGGGCCGCTCTGGGAATGGCTGTCGCTGGCTGCGTTTCACCTGAGCGGCGGGATGTTTCTGGCCCACCTGCTGGCGCTCAAGCTGCTGGCTGCGCTGGCTTATCTGGCTTGCGTCTGGCTGGTTTACCGGATCATGCGGCAACTCCGGCCAGAGTGGGCCGTGGCCGGCGCCCTGGCCTTTGCCTGGAGTCCGCTGGCGCTGCTGGAGAGCGTTCAAAACGGCCATAATGACATCGTGATGGTCTTTTTTCTGCTGGCCGCCGTGTGGGTAATGACTCGACCAATGGACCAATCTGCAAACAAATCGTCTTCCCACATTCGCTCTCCGCTCTCCGCTCCTCGCTCTCCGCTCCCCGCTCTCCGCTCTTCGCTCACCCAGACCGCCCTCGTCAGCGTGTTTCTCGCCCTTTCCATCCTGGTGAAATTTGTCACTATCCTTGTCGTTCCGTTTTTTTGGCTGGCCTTAGCCGCGCTCCAACCAACCTGGCGACGTCGCGTGGGCGTGGCCGGCTTTTCCGCTCTACTCATTGGGGTAATCGTGACATTGGCGATGCGGCCGCTGTGGCCGGGCTGGGAGAATTGGGCCGTGCTGACGGCCGGCAGCCAGGCGGGTCGCTCGCTGCTGGCGCTCGTAATTCTCGGTCTACGAGATTTCCTCGGCCTCAGCCGGGCCTTCGATCTCTCCCGCAATGCCATCCTGTTCATTTTTGCCCTCATCTATTTCTACTTCCTATGGACAAGCTTCCGCCAGGTCAAAAGCTCCCCTGCTCCTCTGCTGGCCTGCTCCCCAGCTTTTTACGTCTTTTTCTGGTACGTGCTGCTGGTTGCGCCCGTATTTCACGCCTGGTATTTACTCTGGTTTGTCTCGCTGGCGCCGTTGCTACTGCCCCACCGGCGACCGTTGCGGGCCAGCGCCGTTTTTTCGCTGACGGCCCTGCTGATCATCCCCTATTTTGAAACCGTCCGGGTCTGGTATCCGGCGCTGCTGCAAAACCAATTCATCGGCCACCTGATTGGCGTGCCCTTGCTCATCGGCCCGCCGATGCTGCCCCTGCTCTGGCCGGTTGACCACTCAGCCAATTCAAAGCAATAACGACTCAAATTACACCATTGAGGTAATTGATCTTTCGATGAATCTGAACTCTGTAACGCTCATAGCCTTGCCCAATATCCCCCTGGTTCAACCCGGCGACGATTTGGCCGGCTTAATATTTAGGGCCAGCCAGTCAGCCGGCTTAGCCCTGGCCAATACCGACATCATCGTCGTCGCCCAGAAGATTGTCTCCAAGGCCGAAGGTCGCTTTGTGCACCTGGCCGAAGTAACGCCCTCGGCCCGGGCGCTGGAACTGGCCGACATTACCGGCTACCCGCCCCCCTACGTCGAGGTGATTTTATGGGATACAGCCGCCGTCATCCGAGCCAAAAAAGGGCTGCTGATTGTGGAACATCGCCTGGGTTTCGTTAGCGCCAATGCCGGCGTCGACCAATCCAACGTGGGGTCTGAACCGGATCTGCTGCTACGCCTGCCGGAAGATCCCGACGCTTCGGCCCGAACCCTGCGTCGCCGCCTGGCTGAGCTGGCCGGCGTCTCGCCGCCGCTGCTAATCATCGACAGTCACGGCCGGCCGTGGCGCTGGGGCACGGTGGGAGTCACGATTGGGCTGAGCGGATTGGCCCCGGTGCAGGATTGTCGAGGGATGCCCGACCTGTTTGACCGGCGGTTGCAACGGACCGATGTCGGCCTGGCCGACCAGATTGCTGCCGCGGCCAGCCTATTGATGGGCCAGGCGGCCGAAGGGTGCCCGGTGGTCATCGTGCGCGGGCTGTCGTTCACCTTTGACGAAACCGCCCGCGCCGCCGACGGGCTGCGGCCAAAGGAGCTGGATGTCTTCCGTTAAACGGCCGGCGCTACTGGGTGTTGCGTGTTACATATTGCGTGAGAATTAACGGAACACGCAACACGCACTACCACAATCTCAAGGAGAAATTTGTTGAACAACACCAAACAAATTGAAGCCGCCAGTCTATTCAATCTGATCAAAAGCCGGCGTAGTATTCGGCGCTATACGAAGGAGCCAATCCCAAAAGAAACCATCCTGAGGTTGCTTGAAGCGGCCAATTGGGCGCCATCGGCGCACAACCGGCAGCCGTGGCGCTTTGCCGTGATCACCCAACCGGCGGACAAAGCCCGGCTGGCCGAGACAATGGGCCGCCAATTGCGGCTGGATCGCACCGCTGACGGTGACGATCCGGCTGATATCGACCGGGACGTCGCCCACAGCTACGCCCGGTTGACCGGCGCGCCGGTGCTGCTGGTAGTTTGCCTGAGCATGATCGAGATGGACCGTTATCCTGACCCCCGCCGCGTTCAAAACGAACGAACGATGGCGGTACAGAGTACAGCGATGGCCGCCCAAAATTTGATGCTGCAAGCTCACGCCGAAGGGTTGGCAAGCTGCTGGCTGTGCGCCCCGTTATTCGCGCCGGAATTGGTCAGGACGACGTTGGAGTTGCCGGAGGATTGGGAACCCCAGGGCCTGATCACCCTGGGCCAAGCGGCTGAAACCAGAGTTAAAACTCGCGCCTTATTGGAGACAAAACTTAAATTCAGAGGGGGTAAGTAGTGGTCAGTGGTCACTGGTCACTGGTCGCCGACCAGTGACCAGTCGCCACAACCACTGATTACTGATTACTGATTACTGATTACTGATCACCGATCACCGATTACCGACAACTCCGCCGCCTGACTCTCATAGGCACGCACCAGGGCCACAAACTGTTCGGGCCGGCTGCAAGTCATCAATTCCTGTTTGACGGTGGCAATGTGAGCCAGGCCGCGCACATATTTGACCACGTGCTTGCGGAACAGGATCAGACCCCGTTCCCGGCCATAAAAATCAAGCATCAACTCTAAATGGCGATAGATCAGCCGGGTTTTTTCGGCCAGGGTCACCCGGTGGATGTCCTTACGTTGAAAAATCCAGGGATTGCCGATAGCGGCGCGGCCAATCATCACCGCGTCGCAGCCAGTGTGCTGCTTGATCCGCTCGATATCGGCCACGGTGCGCACATCGCCATTGCCGATGACCGGGATACTGACCGCCTGCTTGATCTGAGCGATGGCATCCCAATTGGCCTGGCCGTTATAAGCCTGCTCCTTGGTGCGCCCATGGACGGCAATCAGAGCCGCGCCGTTATCCACCATAATTTTGGCGATATCCAGGTAGTTCAGCGACTGGTCATCCCAACCCAGGCGGATTTTGCCGGTCACCGGCACCCTCAGGGCGCGGCTGAGGCGGGCGAAGATGCGGCCAATTTTGGCCGGCTCTTTGAGCAGCGCGGCCCCGGCCCCCCGCATCGAAACCTTGTGGACCGAGCAGCCCATGTTAATATCAATGATGTCCGGCCCCAACGGCTCGATCCGGCAGGCGGCGGCCTCAAGCGCCGCTTCATCACTGCCAAAAATCTGAAAAACTACCGGCCTTTCCACCGGCTCATAGGCCAGCATGCGGCCGACCCGCTCATTGGCGTGCAACAGGCCATCGGCCGATACGAACTCAGTGTAGCTCATGGCCGAGCCATACTCGCGGCAGATGAGCCGGTAGGGTTTATCGGAAAAACCGGCCATCGGCGATAAAATCAAATCACCGTACACCGGAATATCTCGCACTTTGAACGTAGGCTTAACGGAAGCGCGGCTCATCCTCACACTCGTCTCCAAGAATGAGTTTAATTTGGGTGTGACCAATTTCAGTTGTAGGGGCATTCGGCGAACGCCCAAATTGGGCCAACCAACCAGGGCGAATGCCATTCGCCCCTACATTAAAACTCATTTTGGTCACACTCGTTTAATTTTAAGGAAATAGACGCCCAGAGTCAATAGCAACAGCCCCATCAGCCACAAGATAGGCCACGCCGCCTGGCGACGGCCGGTTTCAGGCAGAAAGCGAGGCGTGTTAGTCTCACCGGCCTGGACGGTGGCAATGGCCGTGGGAACGGGTGTGGGCTGCTGGGGCGTGGCCGTGGGCACCGGCCGATCCTCGTTGTCGTCAGAGTCAGCCGTTGGCGTAGGGGTGGGGCTATCAGCAATGATGGTGATCGGTACCTGGGCAGCCCCGGGCGCCAGCAAGTTATTGTACTGATCGAGCGCGCCTTCGGTGCTGGCACGATTGACTGTATTGACCACCCGGGTGGTGGCCGTAAAGACGGTGGTGATAACCACAGCCGTGTCGGGCGGAATCGGGCCAAAGTAGGCGTCTGAGGCCAGATCGGTCCAGACCAGGGTTCCGGGCGGGGTCACTACGTTGGGGGAAAAAGGCAGGGCAAAATTGAACTGCAAAAAATTCGGGTCGTAGGTATCGGTCAAAGGCAGGTAGGTCATCAACGCCGCGCCGTCGTTGGTGATGATGTGGGTAAAGGTCACCGGCAGGCCGGCCTGGGAGATGAGACCCGGCGGGGAAAGGAATTTGACCACCGGCGCGGCGCCGCCAACAGCTTCATCCCCCTGCTCGATATCATTAGCATCTGATATTGCGCCTGAGGTACCGATGATATCCTCGGCCCGGACGGCATTGACCACCGCGGTCCGGGGATGTTCGGCGGTGAAGAAAAGGGTGAAGGTGAGCACCTGGTCGGGCGCAATATTGACCGGGTCGGCCAGGTTGCTCCAGACAATCGACCCTGCCGCCGGATCGTGGCTGTCCTCAGCCGGGAAGGCGCCGGCAAAAGCCAATACACTGGCCTCATATCGATCCACCAACCTGACATTGGTCAGGGTGAACCCGGCATTATTGGTTAGAATAACCGTAAAGCTCAAAACTTCGCCCACCCGGACTACGTTGCCGGCGCGGTTGAGCGTTTTGGTCAGGCTGACCTCACCCTGAGCCTGGCTGTATTGGGCCACGTGCAGCAAACTCAGCAAAGTTGCCAGCAGCAGAAATAAAGCATAAACCAGAACCCGCCCTAAACGTTTTGAGGCCATCACTTTCACCTCCGCGATCTTTCCCGTTTGAATCAAGCCCGGATACGGTAATTAGCTCAACCGCCTTCTTCTCCGCCGGTAATTCGCCAGACCAGGTACATACGCTGGACGGCGGTCAGGTTAGAGAAGATCGCCAGCAACCAGAGGGCTACCGTCAACTGGTTGAAAATCAGGCCAACGACCAGGATAAAAACCCGTTCAAACCGGGTAAAAAGGCCATCCTTGATCGGCACGCCGATGCCTTCGGCCCGGGCGCGGGCGTAGCTGACCATCAACGAGCCGACCACAGTGGCGTAGATCAGGATCAGTTCCAAAGAGTGATTCTGACCCATAAAGTAGATAAAGAGACCTAAAAAAATCACCGCTTCTGAGAAGCGGTCGAGCGTAGAGTCTAAAAAAGCCCCAAACCGGCTGGTCCGGCCCATCATCCGGGCCAGAGTACCATCGACCCCATCGAATAAGGCCACCGCTGTAATCAAAATGCCCCCCCAGAGAAAGTACACCCGGTCCAACACAATCGCCACCCCCACCATCAGGACAAAGCCAATAACGGTAACAACGTTGGGCGAAAGACCAGTCCGGCTGATGAAACGGGCCAGAGGTTCCAAAAAAACGCGGGCGTATTTACGGACTACTTCACTTAACATGACTTACCCTCCGGGTTGGCCTGTCTGGGTTGGAGCTGAAACCTGGACTGAACAGGCGGCGGCACAACTTTTGTATCTACACCCAGCTTAATTTCAATGGTAGCTTGATAGAGCTTTAAAATCTTGTCGCCAATATGATCCCAACTGTATTGGCCGGCTTTTTGCTGACCACGCTCACCCATCGCTCGCCTCACGCCAGGATTTTCTATCAAGTAGAGTAGAGCCTCAGCTAACAGGTCAGGTCGATCCGGCGGGACTAACAGCCCCTCCTGGCCAGCTGTAAGCACCGAGCGGTAGCCGGTGATGTCGGTGGCAATAATGGGCAAGCCGGCGGCCATAGCTTCTAATAAAACAACGCCAAAGCTCTCAAAGCCAAGCGAAGGCGCACAGAAAATATCGGCACTGCGGTAAAGCGCCGACATCCCTTCTGGAGAAACATAACCCACAAAAGTGATATCAATTGCCAAGTGAAACGGGATCAAAGGCCGGTAACGAGCTACTTCTTGCGCTCCAAATGGACCGGCCACTTTCAAGCGCAGTTGGGGATGATCCACCCTGAGCATAATAAAGGCTTTTAATAGGGTCTCAAATCCTTTGCGTTTGTCTAACCGCCCCACGAACAAAATTGTCACTTCTGGCCTGACCGTTATCCCCTGAGGGGGAATATCTCGCCCATTCTTTTGAGCAAATCTGGCCAGGTCAACCCCATTCGGAATGATCTGATAATCGCCGGGAAACATGCGATAAGCAAAATCCCGGGCCGCTCCAGAAACCGCAATCAACGCATCGAGCCTGGCAAAGAATTTATAAAAGAGTGGTCGGCCGCGGGTGTAAAACCAATTAGGCTGTTCATGGTAGGCGTGAAACGTGCCAACTGTAACCGTGCGGGGCAAGGTTCGGGTTTGCTGCAGCACCAACCAGGTCAGGCCGGGCGTCAAAGGTTCGTGCAAATGGATCACCTCAAAAGCCTCGCGCTGCAAAATCTGTTTGATCCGGCCATAGCTACCGGGAGACCAGCCAACTCTGGCCACTGCGCCGCCGATGGGAATGGAGATGATCCAGCGGGTCACAATTTGGGTATTTGGAACAGTTACGTTCTGGTAGCCTGAACAGGCGGCCAGAATGTGAACCTCATGCCCCTGTTTACTGACAGCCTTAGCCAAACCAACAATATGTTCAGTAACTCCACCAGGATAGGGAAAATCGTAGGGTGAGACCAGGGCGATTTTCATCTCAGCATGCCGTCGACACTAAGAGTATTGCGTAAAACCTAAGCGGCGGCCGGGTCGGTCCAAATTGACACGGTTACAGTCCATTGCTCCGGGGTCTGGCGAATTGCTTTTTCCATTTCAGTAATGATAAAGTGCATCCCGGCTTCAATTCGCTCCTCTTCGGGGCCGTGGGTTGGTAAATGAAAGGCCGGCAGAAAATAGGCATGGTAGGTATGGTCAGGGTTACGGCGGCTAAAGCCGACTACCAGCGGCGCGCCTGTTTTAAGCGCCAACCGGAGATGACCATCCGGTAAACGAGCCGGATGTCCAAAAAAGGATACAATCCGGCCGGTCTGGGTGATATCCCGGTCACCGGCCACACCCACCACCCCACCCTTTTTTAATGAACGGATTAAATCGAGCAGCGGCCCATCAATGGGGATCAATTTAAGACCTTTGCTCATCCGCAAGCGGGTGATGTAGTCAAATAGTTGCGGCGGGTTGACTCGCTCCACCGGAATGGTGATGGACAAACCGCGACGCAACATCGCATAGAGCACAATTTCGATGTTCCCCAGATGGGCTGACGTCATCAAAATACCTCGCCCATCGCTCAACGCGGCGGTCACATTTTCCCAGCCCGAAACGGTCACCAGGCGATCCACCATTTCGTCAGACAGTTGCGGCAGGCGAAACAGGTCAAAATAATTATAGAGAACATAATTGAACGTCACCCTGGTACGTTGCCTGATTTCAGCCTGAGGAGTGTGCGGCCCCAAAATCCGCTGCAAGTTCAAACTGATGTTTTGTCGCCCTTGCTTATTGAATTGGTAAAGTAAGCCGGCCATCAGTCGACAAATCGCGTAACCTACCCTGGGGGGTACTCGCGGCACGATGATCCCGGCGAGACGGTACAACCAATAAGTGACATTCACGGTGACAGTAACACGTAGCAGGTAACAAAGAGCAAGTTGCAGGCCCCTTGCCGGCAATTGTTAACCGGCCTGAACCTCTCTATCAGGCCAGTAACCCACTTTTGGGTTCAGTGGACCGAATTAACCAACATAAATTTGTTTGACTTCAATCGATTTGTTGCCTTGACTGTCCACGGCTTTGACACCCACTTGAAACGCGCCGGATAAAACCGCCTCAAACTTCTCTTCGCGCCGGCACTCGGGGGCATTACCGCAGCTGCGGTTGCCGCCTTTTACGGACACGTTGTTTTCGGTAAAAATGCCCCACTCAAAACTGGCCACCCCGTCCGGGTCCCTCACGGTAATAACCACCCGCACATCGTCGCCCTTATCAAAACGATCACCATCGGGCAGCTCGATGACAATCTGGGGACCTGAGCTGGGCGGCGGCGCGGGCGGCTCGGTTGGCGGAGGCGGCGGCGGTTCGGGTGTATCGGTTGGCGGGGGAGGGGGCGGCGGGGGGTTGGTCGGCGGCGGCGGCGGAGGTGGGGTGTCGGTTGGCGGCGGTTCCGGCGTCGGGGTGTCGGTTGGCGGCGGTTCCGGCGTTGGGGTGTCGGTTGGCGGCGGTTCCGGCGTCGGGGTGTCGGTTGGTAAAACAGTCGGGGCCATTGCCGAGGCCAATGGCTGGACTGTCCGGATCAGGCGGGGCGTTTTGGTCGGCGTTGGCGTAACTCCGGCCGCCGGGCGACCACAGGCCAGCACCGGCAGAACGACCATTAGAAATACGCCCCAAAAATGCAAGTAACGTTTCATAATAAAACCAAACCTCTCCAAATTTACTACCGTGTCATTATAACATGGGTTGGCTAGGTTCGTCCAAAGCGGAATTCAAGGAGGGTGCGTCCAGAATTTTAGGTGGGTAAGGTGACCGCCACTTTCACCACGATTTCTAAGCAAAAATTAAGGCGATTTGACGGCAATTCCAAGCCAAGATGAGTTGGAAGTGCCGGTCACCTAAAAAATTGGACAGACCCATTCAAGGAACAGTTACCCAAGGCTGAAAGGTGCATTGTCTAAAAGACACCTCTATGGTACAATTTTGGTTACCTTGGCAACGCGATCCGGCGCCTTTGGTTCGACAGGATTGATTATTGATGTCACTCACAACAGTAGAAAGCGGACAGGAACTCAATCCTCAGCCCAATTTTGAGGCCTGGATTGAAAGTATCAGACCTGACCTAAACGCGCGTTGGCCGGATCACTTTGCCGGCCTGCCGGCCGACCAGCAGCCCCTGCCCTTAACCGCCTGGTTGAACCTGTTGCAAACCGCGGCAACAAGCCCCTGGAAGATATCCGACCAACTCAGTCAATTCCTGCGTGCGCCCAGCCGCACTTTAGATCTGCAAAACAGTTGGTCTCTTTTGACTAACTTATTTAGCCTTACCTTCGCCGCGGCCCAAGCCGCTCCCACCCCCTTGACAGCCGAAGCCTGGCAAAATCTGATCCAGACCCAAAACCAGATTCTCAAGCACGCGGCTCAACTCCTGGTTAGAGCCGACCGGCCCGACACAGCCGTGCTGACCCGGCGAGCGCTCTATCTCCAAACCGTCACCGAACTCAATAAAAAAATTGTCGATATCTGGGATCCGACGGAAATGCTGGATCAGGTTGTCAGGGTCATCCAAGAGAATCTGGGCTATGATTACGTCAATCTGTTTCGGCTGAATCAAAACGGTCAAACGCTGACCCTCCAAAGCGCCATCTGGAAAGGGCAGCATCCCCACCCGGCCGCGCCCATTACTTTGAAGGTCGACCCCCATGGCCTGGTCAATCGGGTGGCGGCCACCGGGCGCCCCCTGCTGGTCAATGATCAGAGCCAGGAACCGGGGTTAACCACTCACCCCGATTTACCGGCCCGCCAGGCTGAACTGGCCGTGCCACTCCTCATTGGTAAAGAGTTGGTTGGCGTATTGGCCTTTGGCAGCGATCAACCCAACGCTTTTTCAGAGGACGACCGCCAGATTGGGCAGACCCTGGCCGACCATGTGGCGGTTGCCATTGAGAATGCCCGGCTGCAATCGGCCGTGCAGCGCCATCTGCGGGAAAAGACCTTACTGTATGAAAGCAACGTGGCGCTGGGTACCCGTCTGGATATGGACAACGTGCTCAAGCTGATGTCACAAAAAATTGCCGAGGCGATTGACGCCGGCGCCTGCGTAATCTGCCAGGTTGATAAAAAAGAGCAAACGATCACGCCGCGGGCGCAATATATCTTCCGTTATCCCGGCAACCCCGGCCAAACCTGGCGCAAAATGAACCAGCGCAGCCGGATTGCCAAAGATCCGGTCGCCTACCAGGTGTTGAAGACAGGCCGGCCGGTGATTGGCCGGGTCAACCTCGACCAGCCGGATCAGTTGCCAGCCTGGTCGCTAGCCGGCGCGGCCGCGCCGGGCGAGTCCGCGGCCAAAGCCGGCTGGGGAGTGATGTTAGCCCTGCCGCTGGAAATCGAGGAGCGGGTGATCGGCATGCTGGAAATTTACGATAAAAACCCGCAGCGCAATTTTGCTGCCGACGATATCCAACTCTGCCGGATTCTGGCCACCCAAACCTCCCTGGCTATGGAACAGGCTCGCCTATTTGAGGAAACGCGCCAGCGGCTGCACGAGGTCGCTACCCTTTACACCATGGCCCAGGAGATCGCCGGCCAGTTAGACCTGCAAGTTGTGCTGGACAAAATCGTCGTCACCCTGCGCCAGGCCATCGGCTGCCGCGGCTGCTGTATCTTTCTACTGGATCAGTCCGGTGAGCAGTTGGAGATCAAAGCGGCCGATGGGCTTAAACCGCACTGGCGCAAAGCGGCTAAGTTGAAACTGGGTGAAGGGATCGCCGGCCGGGCTGCCGCCGAGAAACGCACCATCTACGTGGCCGATACCCGCCGCGAGCCAACCTTTGTGGTCTTTGACGAAGAGGTCCGTTCCTTGCTGGTCATCCCTTTGTTTGCCCACGGTGAAGTCATTGGCGCCATCAACGTGGATGATGATCGGCCCAATGCTTTTGGCCCCTCCCAGGAACGGCTGCTGGCCATTGCCGCCACCCAGGCCGGCATGGTGATCGACAATGCCCGGCTATTTGCCAGAATCTCGGCCGAGCAACAGCAAACCCGGGCCATCATCCAACATATGGCCGACGGGCTGCTGGTCATTGACCGCGACGGGATCATCCTGACCTGTAACCAAACCCTGGCCATGATGCTGGGGCTACATTCCGGCCAGATCATCGGCCAAAATATTGGGTCAGCAGATCTGCCGCCGAATCTGGCCAGTGTGACTGCCTCAGCCACGCAACTGGCTCGAACCGGCGTGTTGGCCAAAGAGATCACCATCAATAGCCCGCGCCCGCGCACCCTCCACGTCTTTGCGACCACCGTGGTTGATGATGACCGCCAGCCAATAGGCGAGGTCAGGGTAGTCCACGACATCACCAAAGAGCGAGAACTGGAACAGCTCAAAGATGAATTCTTTTCCACCATCTCCCACGAGCTGCGAACGCCGCTCTTTTCGATCCACGGTTTTGCCCAACTGATGTTAGAAGAGGGTGATAAGCTGGACCTGGCCACCCGTCAGGAATTTCTGGCTACCATCCAGCGCCAGGCGCTGCAACTTGGTGAGATGGTCAATAATTTGCTTGATATGGCCCGTCTGGACGAAGGCAAGTTGGACCTGATCAAGCAGCCGGTGGTGATTGATGATTTAGTTCACCAGACCTTGCTCAAACTGCAAGGCTTTGCCCACCAACAACGGGTCACGTTGATCTCCAACCTGGGATCGATGTTGCCCACTGTTACCGGTGACCGGGAACGGCTGGAGCAGGTCTTAACCAATCTCATTGGCAACGCCATTAAGTTTTCGGAAGTGGGCGGGGAGGTCGTTGTATCAGCCGCCAGGAAAGAGCGTGAAATTCAGATCGCCGTCAAGGATAACGGCGTTGGCATCTCGCCCCAGGAGTTGGAGCAGATCTTTGCCCGCTATTACCAGGCCGAGTCCCATACCAAACGGTCAGCCAAAGGCAGCGGCCTGGGTTTGCACATTGCTCAGAAAATTGTTGAAGCTCACGGGGGACGCATTTGGGCCGAAAGTGAAGTTGGTCAGGGCAGTACGTTCTATTTTACTTTGCCCCTATAACCGGCTCACTTAAAATTTAGTCGATATTTTGGAAATTTTGGAGATGGCTATGGACGCATTAACCCAACAAATTGAACAGGCCGCCAGATTGATTCAACAGGCCCAAAATATTGTGGCAATGACCGGGGCCGGTATTAGCACTCCTTCCGGTATCCCCGACTTTAGAAGTCCCCACTCGGGTCTCTGGGACAAAGCGGACCCGCTGGCGGTGGCCTCAATTTTTGCCTTCCGGCAAAGCCCTGAGCAATTCTACCACTGGATTCACCCTCTGGCCGGCAAACTACTGGCGGCCAAGCCAAACTCCGCCCATTACGCCCTGGCCGCTCTGGAGCATGAAGGCAAACTTAAGGCTGTCATCACCCAAAACATTGACGATCTGCATGGTAAAGCCGGCTCTCAAATTATCTACGAGCTGCACGGCAATTTGCGGGAAGTGACCTGCATTCAATGCTACAAAACGCAAGACTCAACGGAAGCGTTTGAAAAGTTTGTCCGCGATGGGCAAACTCCCCGATGCGCCTGTGGCGGCGTACTCAAACCCAATGTGATTCTCTTCGGTGAACAGTTGCCGGTGCGAGAGTTTGTGGCGGCCCAGTTGGCCGTCAAGGCGGCCGACTTGATGCTGATTGTCGGCTCATCGCTGGAAACCGCCCCGGCCTCGGATTTGCCGGAACTGGCCTTACAGAATGGCGCCAGGTTGATCATCATCAATTATCAGCCTACCTACGTGGATCATCGAGCCGACGTAGTCATTCGCGCTGACGTGGCCGAAGTGCTCCCCCGGATTATGGCGTTGGTGGCGGCGTGAGGCAGGAACTACCGCTTTGAACCAAACTTATTCCTGGATCTGGATATTGACGCGGGTAAGTTGACAAAACGACGGAGTTAAGTATTATATCGCCAATTTCGCACTCATTAACAATTGGTATTCACCCCCCAAGAGCCAGCGTATCAATGACGATACACATTGGGCGGAGAAGCCTCATTTGAGACTGGTCAACTGGTTATCAACACGGGGAGTCTTAAGATGATGACTAAAAAAACTTCTAAAGCGCAGTTAGCTATCCTCGAAAAAGAACGGGAGCAAACGCTGCACGAGCTGGAAAATCTGCGCGAAGAACTCAGAATTGAAATCGAGATCGAAGACGTTGATGACGTGGCGGCCGATCTGGTTGAACGAGACAAAATCCAGGCCCTGATCTTCACCCTGGAACGCAAGCTGGAAGATATCAACCACGCCATCAAAAAGGCCGAAGTAATCGGTTACGGCATTTGTGAGAAATGTGGCAAAGAAATCGATCCGGAACGGCTGGAAATCTTCCCGGAAACGACCCTATGCGTTGACTGCAAGCGTGAAAGCGAGCGGCTGAACCGTATTCGCAGTCTGTCCGCAGCTAATTGAGCCGGTTTGTTCATTGTAATAACGTCTATTCTAACCAGTAAGTTCGTTTTCAAAGGTTTTGAGCAGGGGTATAAAATGCCAGAGGCGAGAGGTTATCTCTCGCCTCTAATGTTTTATGTCAAAAGCAAACTTCATAAGCCAATTGGCTTAAGCCTTTTTGCCAGAGTTCAGGAGCGTGATATAATTCAGATACTATGACAATACATCCAAACTCAGACAAATCGATTCTGTTGCCACCCTTTTTGGCCCGCAGTCTGGTGCTGATGATGATGGTGGTCTTTTTAATGGGCGGCGCTTATGTTGGCTACCTATTTTACTTTACGGTAAAAGATGCGGTGGCCAGCGCCGAATTACCCAGCCTGCCCTATGTTGACCTATCGTTGCCCCTGGCCGCCTTGCCGCTGACCGGGAACGACTCGAGACCGCTGGTATTGCCGGTGGTCCGCGGCGGCGAAACCGGCGCGACCGGTGTAACCGGCGTGCCCCTGCCTGATTACGAACGAAAAGAGCGAGTCAACATTTTGTTGTTGGGGGTTGACCGGCGGCCGGATGAAAAATTCTCCCGGACCGACACGATGATTCTGGTCACAGTCGATCCCAACACCAAGACCGCCGGGATGCTCTCCGTTCCCCGCGACCTGTGGGTTTCCATTCCCGGCTATGACGAAGATCGCATCAACAAGGCTTACTTCCTGGCCCAACGAGACAACTACCCCGGTGGCGGCCCGGCCCTGGCTATGCGCACAGTTCAGTACAACCTGGGTGTGCCGGTTCACTTCTACGCCCAAATCGATTTTGAAGGTTTTCGCCAGATTGTCGACACCCTGGGTGGAATAGATATCTATATCCCCGAAACCATCGATGACCCCACTTTCCCGGATAATAACTACGGCTATGACCCATTCTACATCGAGGCGGGACAGCATACCCTCGATGGTTATAATGCCTTGCGCTATGCCCGCACCCGGGCCACCGCCAAAGCCGACTTCGATCGGGCCCGGCGACAGCAAGCTGTTTTGTTGGCCATCAAAGACAAGGCGCTTCAGCTCAACATGGTGCCAAAAATCCCCGAATTGTGGAACTCGATGTCGGGCGCTTTTCAAACCAACCTGGAGTTGATCGATATTTTGGAATTATCCCAACTGGCTGATGAAATCGACCCAAACAGTATTCAAACGGTCGTGCTCGACACCAATTACACCTATGACTATATCGTGCCCGATACAGGGGCCCAGGTCCTGATCCCGCTGCGGGAAAAAATTCGGGTTTTGATTGATCAAATGTTTGCCGAAACCAAACCCACCGAGGGAGCGGCCATAGCCGAGGCTGAAGCCGTTCAGGCAGCCCAAACTGCTCAGCTTCAAGCTCTGGCTCAAGAGATCGAGCAAAAGGTTCAGCGCCAGGAAGAGATCAAAGCTTTCCTGAGCCAGGAAGATGCCAAGTTAGTCGTCCAAAACGGCACTAATATTCCCGGTTTGGCCGCTCAAACTGCCGCCTTCCTCAGACAGAGCGGTTTTAATATTCTCCAGTTTGGTCCGGCTGATAGCACCACTTACCCCCACACGGTGATTGTGGTTTACAATGAAGACAAGCGCTACAGTTTGGAGGTGTTAGCCGCCCTCTTTGAAGTTGAAACTGAAAATATCCGGCGCAGCCCCAATCTCAAGAGTGATATGGATTTCAGAGTCATTATCGGCAGTGATTTTGATCTCTCCGGGCCACAATCGCTGGCCCCCGAACAATAATCAAACTCAATCAAACGCTTGGTTAATATTTTCCAAACACCAAAGCCTATCCTAAAATCAGGATAGGCTTTTCAATAAGCTCGAAAGTGGAGATTTCCTGATGCTCTACCAGGCAATTCTTTTCGATATGGATGGCGTTATCGTCGATACCCACCAGGCAGTTACCAATTTTTGGCAAAGATGGTCAAAAATATACCACGTTAAGCTAAGTCAGGCCGACTTTCAACAACACATCTACGGCTGTCCGGCCCAGCACACGCTCGATATCCTGTTTTCGCACCTGAGTTCAACTGAGCGCCAGGCCATCAATGCCGATATGGTGACTTACGAAATCAACCAGACTTACACCGCGGTCAATGGAGTGGTGCCGTTTTTACGCACTTTGCAGGCCCAGAATTTTCCAATCGCCCTGGTAACCAGCGGCGAGCATTGGAAAGTGAACGCCGTTTTGACTCAACTTGAACTTGAGCATATCTTTACAGCTACCGTCACTGTCGCTGATATTCCACGAGGCAAACCCAATCCTGATTGTTACCTGCTGGCCGCCGACCGTTTGCACAAATCACCGGAACAATGCATTGTGTTCGAGGATGCGTTGAGTGGGGTTAAGGCAGCCGTGGCCGCCGGCGCGCTGTGCATTGGCGTTCAGCCGTGGGATGGTAATCCCTTGTTGCGAGCCGGCGCCCGCTATGTGGTGCCCGACTTTAGCGCCATCTCACTCCAAGCCGGCGCCAACGGTTCTGGCAGCTTACAGCTCCAAATTGACGCTGCCGCTACTTTGTCACTCCACCCAGGAGGCAAAAACAATGATTGAACCTTCGATTGTTTGTAGTTTTCTGTACGTGATTACCAAATACGGCTACCCGCCTCCGCCGGAGCAGACCGCGGCCCACCTGGCCGAGATGAAGGCGCTCGGTTTTCAGAGTGTGGAACTGGAAGGGATTCGGCGAGAGCACCTGCTGGCTGTCTACGACCGGCGGCATGAGCTGGCCGACCAGGTTCGCCTGCTTGAGCTGGCGGTACCCTACTTCTGCATCGTGCTGCCTGGGCTGGCTTCGGCCAGCGGGCCGGAACGGGAACAGAATTTGCAGCTCTTCCGGCAGGGCTGTGAAGTGGCCTCACTGTTGGGCGCAACTGGCGTGCTCGATAACGCCCCGTTACCACCGTACATCTTTCCCGACGATATCCCAATCGTGCGGCACTTTGATGAAGAAGTGCTGCAAGCCGGAACCCTGCCCCGGGATTTAGCCTGGTCAGCCTACTGGGTCGATTTGGTAACCACTTACCGGACCGCCTGCGACATCGCCGGAGAATTCGGGCTAACCTACAATTTGCATCCCTGTTTGGGCGTGCTGGCCGCCACTACCGAAGGTTTTCTCTACTTTCGAGACGCGGTCAAGCGCGACAATCTTCGCTTCACCGTCGACACAGCCAACCAGTTTGTGCAAAAAGACAACCTGGCCCTCTCCCTGCGCCGGCTGGCCAGCTGTCTCGACTACATCCACCTGTCTGACAACCGGGGCAAGCAGGTCGAGCATCTGGCGCCGGAGCAGGGCGCGATCAATTGGAATATTTTTTTCGAAACACTGGATTTGATCGGTTTCAAGGGGCGCATTGGCATCGACGTTGGGGGGGCTGAATCTGGCGTGGCTGACTTGGAGGAGGCTTACCGGCAAACTGCGGCGTGGTTGGCCGGGCGGTGGGGGTTGAGTTAGTTAGTTAGTTAGTTGGTTGGTTGGCTAGTTGGTGACGCCGCGCCAAACGCCGCCGGCGGCAGCCACAAACAACTCTCCGGCCGGACCCCAGGCCAGCGACTCAACCACCTCGTCTGCTAGCTCCACCGGCCCAATTGGCTGCCAGCTCTGGCCCCAATCCAGTGATTGGTACACCCCGGCATAGGCGGTCCCGGCAAAAAGTAGCCGGGGATCATGCGGGTCGGCCAAAAAGGCCGTTACCGACACATCTACCAGACCCTGTCCCCAGCCGAGGTGAGGCTCGCTATGCTGGAGGCTGCTGCCGCCATCCAGGCTGCGGTAAGCCCCGCGCGTCGTCCCGATGTAAAGCACAGAACCGCCCCCCAGAGTCTCCGGCAGCGGCTGAACCAAGAGCGCCAGCACCGATTGGTCGAGCAGCGCCGGGGCAATCCAATCCCAATCTCCGTTGCCACGGCGGCGATACAAGCCGGTATCACCACCCAAGAACGCGGTCGAGCCGGCGGGCGCCACCGCCAGGCTGACTGCCTCCGTAGTCACGCCCAACCCTTCCCAGCGAGCCAGCCAGCTTTCACCGCCATCGATGCTCTCATAGACTCGCTCCCAGGCAGCCAGCATATAGACGTGATCCGGGTCGGTCGGATCGACAGCCAGAGCAGGTACGCCAACACTCAATGAGGGCACGGGCCGCCAGCTTTGGCCGCCATCATTGCTCCGATAGACGCCGTTGTTGATCGTGCCGGCGTACAGGCGAGTCGGATCAGTAGGCGCCTCGGCCAGCGAAGCCACTCCCGGCGAGGCCAACTCCTCAGCCACCGCTTCCCAACGGTCGGCATCCGGCTGCCAGCGAAAAAGGCCGGCCTGAGTCCCCAAGAACAAGCCAGCAGGAGTCGAGAGCAGGGCGCGCGCATTCGGCGCGCCCAGGCTGGTGGCCAGCTCTGTCCAGCGCTGGCCACCATCGGCGCTGTCAAAAACGCCGATCCAGGTTCCGGCCAACAGGCGCTGAGGTTGGCCGGTTGACGATTGCTCGACCGCGGCCAGGGTCAGAACCGCTCGACCGGGCGGCAGACCTTCGCCGCCTTCAACCCAGGTGTCGCCGTTGTCGAGGCTGCGATAGAGGCGTCCGCGGCCGGTGCCGGCGCCCAGGCTGCCATCAGCCAGCCATAGCAACGCAGTGATTTCGTCGCCGGCCCACGGGAGCGGCAACGTATGCCACGATTGGCCGCCATCCAGAGTACGCACCAACTGGTTACGTAGACTGGCGACCGCCAGGGTAGGTCTGGTGGGATTTAGGGCAATATTGGGAACATACCGGTCGGGATAGTTATTGAGCCAACTTGCTCCGCGGTCCTGGCTGGCCCAGACCCCCTGGGCCGCGCTGCCGGCATAAACGTGTCGACCATCCGCCGAAACGGCCAGGGATAGGATGGCCGCCGAGTCTAACGGTGTCGTGGCTGCAACTTTCTCCCAACCGATCCCGGTCAGGCTTTGAGCGTAGAGACCGGCGTCGTCAAGCCCCACATAGAGCCGGCTGCTACCGTCGGCAGCCAGGGCAAAAGCTGTCGCTGGCGGTAGTCCTGCTGCTACCGGCTGCCAACTGGCCCCCAGATCAAGGCTGGTCAACAAACCGTCACGCGTTGCCGCCCACAAGGTTGGAATTCCGCTCGAGGTGGTTACCAGGAGATCGAACACGGGGTTGTCAGCCAGGCCGGCGACCCCGGTTCCGCTGGCCTGCCAGGTTTGACCACCATCACGACTGGCGGCCAACCCGCCGGGGGCGTAATAACCAACCCACAGTTGGTCAGGATCAGCCGGATTAACAGCCACCGTCTGGACAATGGCCTGTCGCGGCAGACCGCTCTCAGCTCGCGCCCAACGCCATTGAGGGGTCGGTTCTGGTTGGCAGGCGGCCAGAACTAAGATCAGCAGGAAGTAAAGAGCCGTAGATTGCCAGGAGTGACGCATTGTTCCAAAATTACCTCAAGGCCAGATTCAGCCATTGGTTATACCCATTTGCTACAGAAATGCAACTATCAATGGGTCAAATACTGGGTTCACTCCCTGGTAAAGAGGAATTTACTAAAGAAGGGACGATGATGAGCCACCAACCCGTAGCTCAGTTCCACCAGCCAGACCAGCGGCAGCCAGGTTAGGGGGCGGATCAGCCAGCGCGGATAGCCGACTTCCTGCAAAATGAACAGGCTGGCTCGGCCAGCCCTGAGGATACGGCCATCAGGGGTGATGACATGCACCGCTTCCTGGCAGGCCCGGTACAGTTCTGGCGTCATCGGCGGAGCTGGGCACGTCTGGTAGGGAATTGGATAAAATTTCTGCTGACGATCCTTGCGCCTGACCCAGGCGACAGTACGACGTCAAAGACCTCAGTCACCGTCCCAGAGTAACCAGTGCTGTTGGGATTGGCTAGTTTCAACGAAGTGAGTCATTGGACCAATCCTATTGCGGTGAACAGGGCCGGGTTACTTTTTTGCAGGATGTAGCGATTACGCCGCGTCCCACCCTCAAAGACCGAGATGAAGTCGATGGCCAGATAACCCCGGCTAAAATAGGTTTCAAAGGCGCGGCGCACCTTCAACCGCCAATCGAGAGCCAATTCCAGATTGGCCGCTTTGAGCCGCTGCAAGTCGGCCGGGATTTCCAATTGGATCAGCTCGTCTGCTAGAGCCAGATCAGCGCGGGCAATCCAACTATCAACGCCCTGACCGGCGATCTCAAAAACAGGCGCGGCCTCCCACCACTCAAGTTCGTCTTCGTAGGTTGGGTTCGAGCGCGGCCCCTTGACCCACCATTCAACCAGTAAGCGGTCGGTGGGTAAGCCGGCGTTGAGCTGGCCAAAATCGGAGCCGTAAACATCTCGCCAATAGGTTCGGGCAATGGCGTGCAACTTGTGTAGATTCAAATGGGCATTGGCAGCCTCGAGCGGGTCATACGTCCAGGTGATGAGGGGCAGCTCCTGAGCCAGAGTACGCTCCCGCTGGGCCCACTTCAGGGTTTCGGCGATGCCCTGGCCGCGCCAATCCGGAAGTACACCCAGCGCCTGAGAGCACAACTTGAAAGGGCCGCCGGGTTCTCGCCCCAGAAAACTAAACAGAAAGCCCACCATCCGGCCGGTTTCGTCATCGAACGCGCCCAGAACCACGCCGCCATTCTTGGCCGCAGTATTGAGCACCGGCGGGTACAGACCAATCTCCGGGTCGTCAAAGCCCCAGATTTCCCGCTGAAGTTGGCGCACCGCCACCATTTCAGCATAGCTTTTCAGATCTCGGATCGAATAGCTCATGCCTTATTGAACCTTTCAGCCAGGATGATTGGTTCAATTATACCACAGTTTTTGCCGGAGAGGGGCCAACTCGCCAGAAATCATAAAGGAAAAACAGGGGGTCCTTCTTAAGCCGCTTTGGCCAACTTGGGGTCGTGCTCCACTCCAATCCAAAGATGGTAGCGCAGAACATTTGAAGCCGCTCGCAACTGAATGCCATTAACTTCAGCCAAGCCGTCGAAATCGGCGACATTAAGGTAACAAACCGTAGGTCGGCGTCCAAACTTGGTCTGATAATGGCTGGCCGCCTGATCAACCTTGTCAGTCAATTTGCGACGGGAGTCACTATCAAACCACAGTAAGCCCTCTTGCATTCTCATAACCTCCTTTATTCATAAGGCTGCAACATCCATTGACCGGAAGCCAACTGCTGGCTCAGGTGCAACTGCTGGCCGGCGCAGCGAACCCAGAAATGATAGACTTCTCTCCGCCCGGCCGGGTTGGTCATTGTTTTACATTCACTCACCGAGTCAACTTCATAAATTCGGCCACGCCAGCAAAACTTGGCGGGGAATAACTCCAAACGTCGTTCCAGCATATTGATCGGTTCCATGGCCCACCTGCCCTACAGGTCGCTCCAAATGGGTGGTAGGACGTCGCCCCCGCCCTCGGTCTTGTCCTGCCCAATCACCTTGAAGCTCCGCCCGCCGCTTCCTACCGGCAACGCCGGCGGATACGATCCGTTCAATCCGGCTGCGGGGGCCTGGCCGTTCACTACCACCACCGGCGGGTATGACCCCAGCGTCCGCCCCGCCCCCATCTGTGCCTCCACCTGCTTCTCTCGCACCCTCAGGGTCCACACCAGGATCGCACTCGTGGGCACCGAGGCCAATACGCCGCAGACAATCCCCACTACCACTGCCATGGCCTCCGTACTCAACCGCAATCCCACCACCACCCCTACCGTCACTGTAAACACTAATCCTGCCACAAACAGGAATCGTTTCATTTCACTTTCTCCCCTTTCCAAAGGCTGAGGGCGGAGGAATGAAGGATGAATCAGGAAGGGTTTGATTCAGCCTTCCACCCTCCGCCCTCATCCCTCATTTGATCAGCCGCAACTGTTGCCCAAACATCAACCCCAATCCCCGCCGTTTCTTCGCTCCATTGCCCACCGATACCGCCGCCACCCCGCGCCCATCCGACCCCGTCGCCGCCTGCACCGCCCCTGCCTCTTCCCCCCACCGCCGGCTCTGTCGCATTCCCCCACTCAACTTTGTCACCACTCCCCGAATCTCCCCCTCACTCACGTACGCCGCCTGAAACCTTACCACCTGCCCCTTCGCCACCAACAGAAAATCTCCCCGTCCCAGCAACGCCTCCGCCCCCGTTCCTCCGATCCCGGCCGCAATCTTGGCATCGTCTGCACTTGCCACACTCCCCACCAACCGTACCGGAAAGTTGCTTCGGGTCATGCTCCCGATGCTCGCTACCAACGGCTTCTGCGTGCAGGCCACCACGTGCAGACCCGCACTCCGTCCCCGTTGCGTCAGCCGTGTCATCAGCCGATCCATCGCCTTGCCCCCTTGCTCCATCAGGTCCGCTAACTCATCAATGAAGATCACCACCCGCGGCTCGCTGATCCCGCCCCGGTCCCGCCGCACCATCTCTTCCACCATCTCCCCCAACAGAAAGATCGCCTGGTGCACATCCCGCACCGGTGGCCGCAGCAAATGCGGCAGCACTCCCCCTCGCCCCACAAACGGCTCAAAGCCGCTCCCCTTTGGATCGATAAACACGAGCTGCACTTCGCCTAGCCGATTGTGCATCGCCAAACTCAGAGCGATACTCCGTACCAGCGCCGTCTTGCCCGATCCCGTTGTCCCGGCCACCAGCACATGGGCCACCTCCGGCGACGGCAGCCGCAATAGCAGCGGCACCCCACTCTCGTCCAACCCCAATATTGCCGTCTGCTTTGGAATTTCCACCAACTGCTGGCACAGTGTCAGCAACCGCACCACCTGGCCATCCTCCCGCGGCACATCGACCTGCACCGCCGCCCCCTGCCGGCTCACCCGCACCCGTTGCGCTCCCAGCCGCAGCGCCAACTCTTCCGACAGGCCGATCATCTTTGACACCTTGCTCGACACCTCCGGCAAGACCTGATAGCTGATCCAGCGCGGCGTCACCACCCCTCCGGTCACCCGTCCCGGCGTCCGGTGGCTGCTCAGCACCAGCTCGATCTGGTCGGCCTGATACTCCAACACCTGCCGCATATAGCGCTCCTGATCAAATCCTTGCCAAGAGACAGAGGGGTCGCCTCTGGTGACCATAATGAGTTACATCATTCGACTTGTCTGATCACAGCCACTACTTTGCCTTTTACTTCCACTGCCTGGGGCTTGACAATGATGGCTTCCATCATTGGGTTGTCCGGCTCAAGGCGAACATGACCATTCTCCCGGAAGTAACGCCGAAAGGTGGTGCGATCCTGCTCAACCAATCGGGCGGCAACCAATTCCCCATTCTGTGCCTGCGTTTGAGCCTGGATGATTAAAATGTCGCCCTCATGCAATAACGCGTCCAACATCAGGCCATTCCGCACTTTGAGGGCGTAGAGATTCTCGCCACTCGGCACCAGGTCGTACGTCAGTTCGATCAATTCTTGCGGATCCAATTCGGACAGGGCCGGCGGCCCGCTCTCTTCGATTTGGGCCAGTACCGGCACCTGCACCGTGGCTTTTTGGCGAGTTAACCGCAGTCCGCGCGGGGTGTTGGGCACCCGACTCAGCAGCTCGGCGTCTTGCAGCGCAGCCAAGTGATAGTTGACTAATGATTTAGTACTGATATCAAGCCCAACTTTGATCTCTTCATGGGTGGGCGGATAGCCATGCTTTTCTACAAAATCTTCAATAAATGCCAGCATCTCACTTTGTTTTGCACTAATCACCTTAAGTTACCTGGCCCCTTTCATCTGAATAGATTATATAGAACACACGTTCTATAATCAAATAGATTATACCAGAACATTCGTTCTATTGTCAAGATAAAATTACTGAATTTACTTTAAAATTTGGGGGAAAAAAGAACACGCTCTTCTCAGAGCGTGTTCAAGGCAGATTACACATATTGGCGCAACGAGCAAAGGTGCGGGGTTAATTCAACTGGCGAATAACCGTGACCACCCGGCCCATTATTTCCACATTTTGCGGATCAACATAGATTGGTTCGTACAGCTTGTTTTCCGGCTGCAACCGAACGCGGTTACCTTCACGGTAGAAACGCTTAAGCGTGGTCTCCTCTTCTAGCTTCAGCCAGGCCGCCACCATTTCGCCGTTATTAGCCGTTTGGGTGTGACGCATGACCACGATATCGCCGTCGTTGATCAGGGCATCAATCATCGAGTCACCCTGGACGGTCAACGCAAACAGATCCTGATCAGCCGGAACCAGATCGCGTGTGAGCTCAATAGTATCTTCAGGATCGGCCGTATCGGGAAAGACCCGCAACGGTTCACCGGCGGCAATCCGCCCCAACAGGGGTATCCTGATCAGATCCGCCGACCGAAACGTCTCGACCTGGTCCTCGGTCAAACGAATCCCACGCGAGACCGTGCGGTCGCGATAGATCATCCCGGCTCGTTGCAGGGCATCGAGATTGTAGTTGACCACGGATGTTGAGGTTATTCCCACCGCTTTACCAATTTCCCGAATGGTTGGTGGATAACCATTGTCCAGGGTGAAAGTCTTTAGAAAACTTAAGATTTTACTTTGCCGTTCCGATAAGGCCATCAGTCACCTCACTTTACTGGTCATTTGTTCGGACCATTTGTGCTGATGTGATTATACCACGAACGGGCGTTCTGTGTCAAGTTTCTCTCAAAAATTACGAATGGCCGAATATGGCTCGAGGCTGATAAAGCTCTTCCAGAAAGGCACACTCTTCCGGTGATAGCTCAATGTCCACGGCAGCGACGGCCTCTTCCAGATGGGGCAGCCGGGTTGCCCCGATGACCGGGGCCGCCACGCCGGGCTGATGTAACAACCAGGCCAGGGCAACTTGGGCCGGCTTCACCCCCCGTCGTTCGGCCAACTGGGCCACCCGAGCCACAATTTCAAAATCAGCGGTTCGATACATGTCTCCGGCCAGGGCGTCACTCCCCGCCCGGGTGGTCTGGCCGGTGATATCGGGCAAACGACTCCCGGTCAACAAACCCCGGGCCAACGGGCTCCAGGGCACCAGCCCCACCCCTTCAGCCCGGCACAGCGGATTCATTTCCCGCTCTTCTTCCCGGTACAGCAAATTATAATGATTTTGCATCACCACAAAGCGACTCCAGCCGCGCTGGTCGGCCAGGTAGAGACTCTTGCAGAACTGCCAGGCAAACATACTGGAAGCGCCCAGATACCGCACCTTGCCCAACCGCACCAGATCGTTGAGCGTTTCCAACGTCTCTTCGATGGGGGTTTCGTAATCCCAGCGGTGGATATAGTACAGGTCCAGATAGTCGGTGCCCAGCCGCCGCAGCGAAGCATCAATTGCCGTCAAGATATGCTGTCGTGACAACCCACGATCATTGGGTCCGTCGCCAACCGGCCAATAAACTTTACTGGCAATAATCACCTCTTCCCGTTTGGCAAAGTCACGCAAAGCCCGCCCGGTGACTTCCTCGCTCAGACCCAAAGAGTACATATCAGCGGTATCAAAGAAGTTGACGCCCAACTCCAGCGCTCGCTTAACAAAGGGCCGGGCTTCAGCCTCATCGAGCACCCAATCCCGCCACTTTGAGCTGCCATAGCTCATCATGCCCAGGCAAATCCTGGACACTTTCAGACCGGTCCGGCCCAGGTTCACATATTGCATTGCGCTTTACCTCCTGAAAATAGTGATCAGTAATCAGTTCAACTGTTCACTGACGACTGATTACTGATGACTGATGACTGTTCACTGATCACGGCTTTCCCAACCACCAACCAGCCAGCGCGCCCAAGAGACCGCCAACCAATAAGCCCGCCAGAGACAACTTTAACAACGCCGCCCCCAGAAACATGCCGATAAAAATCCCGGCGGTGACGCCGACCGGTAAGCCGGCCAACCTGATATTCCCCAAAATCGCCCCCAGAATCGCCCCGATGATGGCCCCAGAAACGGCAAAAGGGATACCACCGCGCAGCAGCCCGACCAGCCCAAAGCTCACCGCGCTGATGGCCGCGCTACGAACCACAACCGACTGCTGCCATTCCGTCACCACCGCCGGCCGAGGCGGCCAAGCAGAGGGCGGGGGGGACGAGTGAACGTAACCTCGCCGGCGGTCATATTCAGCCCGCTTGAGCGGATCCTTGAGCGTATCATAAGCCTCATTCAATTCCTTCATCCGGGCATCGGACCATTGGCGTAAATCGGGGTCCTCAATATTGACGTCGGGGTGATATTTCTTGGACAGCTTGTAATACATCCGCTTGATCTCCGCCACAGATGCGTTCGGCTCGACACCTAAAATGCTATAAAAATCATCCATAACTGTAACAATCCCATCCAGTCTGAGCTTGAAATAGGCTGCTGCATCCCTATTGTAGTCAAAATTTCGGTAGAGACCAAACGAGACTGTCTCCCCGGTTGATTCAGGTGTATTTACTCCTTAATGTCAGGCGAAAACCTGCCGCCGTACTGCCTAAAACGTGAACTTGCGCCTGCGCGCAGTGCAGGTGAACGTAAAGTTTTTCCGAGGCAAGATCATTACGTTTTAGGCTTCACGGTTTACGACAGACTGAATTGACAACTATAATAACCACACCCACCCAATTTTGGCCAAAAGAGTAGACATCGGTAAGAAAATTGTTATATTTATAGCGTATGCTGCAACTGTAACCAAAAATTCTAACCAGGGGAGATAATTGATGATACCGATCAAACCATCTGAAATTATGCCTGAACACCTCTATGTGTCGCGGCGTAGATTTATGCGGGGCGTTGGCGCCCTGGCCGCCGGTTCTTTGCTGCTGGCGGCCTGCGGTGTTAGTAAAGAGCAGGCGGCGAATAGGCCGGCCCCGGCCACAGCCACCCCGCTCCCACCCACGTTGACCCCCACCACAGCCTCACGCTCAACATCGGCGGAAGCCGCTCTGCCTGACACCGATGAGCTAGGCGACCCGCTCAACACCTTTGCGCAGATTACCAACTATAACAACTATTACGAATTTACGACAGATAAGGAACAGGTGGCCGTTCTGGCCCGCGATTTCAAAACCACCCCCTGGACGGTGGAGGTGGGTGGACTGGTGCACAAGCCCAGAGCTTTTGATTTAGACGACCTGCGCCGCTTTGACCAGGAAGAGCGCATCTACCGGCTGCGCTGTGTCGAGGCCTGGTCGATGGTCATCCCCTGGCTGGGCTTCCCCTTGCACAAGCTGCTCAAAGAAGTGAAGCCGATGGCGCAGGCCAAGTACGTGTGCTTTGAAACCCTCTACGACCCGGAACAATTGCCTGGCCAGAAGAGCGATTGGTACAACTGGCCCTATGTGGAAGGCCTGCGTATGGACGAGGCCATGCACGATCTGACGATTCTAGCCACCGGCCTGTACGGCCAAGAACTCCTGCCGCAAAACGGCGCGCCGCTGCGGCTGGTAGTGCCGTGGAAGTACGGCTTCAAGAGCATCAAGTCCATCGTCAAAATCGACCTGGTGGATGAGATGCCGGTGTCGCTGTGGATGGCCGCCGCCCCCAATGAGTACGGCTTCTACGCCAACGTTAATCCCGATGTGAACCACCCCCGCTGGTCCCAGGCCAGCGAGCGGCGCATCGGCGAGTTTGGCCGCCGCAAAACCCTGCCCTTCAACGGCTACGCCGAGGAAGTGGCCCAGCTCTACGCCGGGATGGACCTGGCCAAGAATTACTAATCTGGACATTTTTCTGAATTCACCGTATGCTATCGGGCATGCCCGGCGTCTTAAACTTCACTGAAACAAAACAATTACCTGGCCAGCCCCGGCCAGTTGTCGCGTCGGGCAGCCTGCTGGTTCTCCTCATCATCCTGTTCATTGCCGCCTGCAACAACAGCTCACCCACGCCGCGGCTGGCTGCCCACACACTGCGGACCGACGATCCATCACTCCGGCTGGCCCAGGTAGCCGGCTTCGATACCATCGTTCAGCTTTTCCCCTGGCGGGAGGTCGAGCCGACCCAGGACCAGTTTCACTGGTCGGTACCGGATCAGATTGTGGCCGGAGCCGACTATTACGGCCTGGATTTGATCGTGCGACTGGACCAACACCCGGCCTGGGCCAGCCCGGTCGACCAATCGCTCAACGCGCCGCCCGACAAATTGGAAGATTACGAGGATTTTGTCCGCCGCGTCGCCGGGCGTTACCGCGGCCGGGTGAAAGGCTATATCATCTGGAACGAGCCAAACCTGGCCATCGAGTGGGGCGGCCAACCGCCCGACCCGGTAGCTTACGCCGAACTTCTCCAGCTTGGTTATGAAACAATCAAAGCGGTTGATCCCGCGGCCATCGTGGTTGCCGCCGGCCTGGCCCCAACCAACAGCCACGACGCTGAGGCAATGGATGAACGGCTCTTTTTGCAGCAGATGTACCGGGCCGGCGCCCGCCCCTACTTTGACGTGCTGGCCGGCCACCCCTACAGCTTTGGCCAGGCCCCCGGCGCCCCGGCCAGCGACGCCCAACATCCGGCCTTTGGTCGCCTGGCCGAACTGCGCTCGATTATGGTAGCCAACGGCGACCGCCACAAACCGGTCTGGATCACCGAAATGGGCTGGACGGTCAAGCCGCCGCCGGAACAGCCGGATATTGGAGTTACCCTGGCCCAACAGGCTGACTACCTGGTTCAGGCATTGGAGATCATCCGCCGGGATTGGCCCTGGGTGGAGTTAGTGACCGTCTGGAATCTATCCCAACCCCGGCCGGGCGATCCTTTTGGCGGTTACAGCCTGCTCGATCCGAACGGCCAGCCCCGGCCGGCCTACCACGCCTGGCAGCAGGCCGCCGGCAGTCGAGCAGAACGAGGCGCCGCGGCAGCTCAGGTGGAACAGCCCAACCAGGTCACCATTCTGGGCAGAGATGCCATCATCCACCTGGGCGATACGGCCCTGCTGCCGCCCTGGTGGCCGCTCTATGCCGGGCGGAAACCCAGCCTGACCTGGAGCGGCGGTTTCTACCTGGTCGATCCCGGAGAGACCGATTGGACGCTGCTGCTGGAATTGATGCAACAAAACGAAGTGGGCGCGACCGTGGTCATCAACGGGGTGCCTCTCTCGCCCGATTTACCTCAACAGGATTTGACCCGCCGCTGGTTGACCGTGCGCCGGCCGGTGCCGGCGGCGCTGCTGCGCCCCGGTTACAATGAGTTGACCGTGACCACTGTCCGTCTCCTGCCGGATGCCCAACAGCCCGAATTCACCTGGGATGATTTTCAGTTTAAGAACATCAGGTTGCAGCGACCGTAATTATCGATATGATACAGGAGGTACGGAACCCCCATTAGGTTTCACGTTTCACGCTTCACGTTCCACGCTTCCTGCCTCACCTTGACACCCCCGCTCAGCCCCTCATACCTTTTCAGGAAGGTGCATCAATGGAACATCACCTCTTTGTCTACGGCACATTGCTGGAGTCCGAGGTCCAGTTGGCCGTTTTGGGCCGGGTGGTCGCAGGGACGCCAGACAAACTGGCCGGGTACAAGAAAGCCGGCATCCGGCTGGAGGGGCAACTCTATCCCATTATCAAACCCGCCGCCGGTAGTGTGGTGGCAGGGCTGGTCATTGCCGTCAGCCCGGCAGAGTTGAAGCTGATTGACGATTATGAGGGGGAGGCTTACCGGCGCACGCGGGTTACGCTGGTCAGTGGTCGCCAAGTGTGGGTGTACCAGGGTTAAAACATCCATCCTTTTTTGTGGATGTTCAGTAAAATTGCCAGGTAGGAGTGTAGGGAGTGTCAAACACCTGCCTTGCTGATAGCGCCAGAGGTGCACCGTAGCACTCCATACGCCCAAAATGAAATCTACTGTTTGGGCAAAAGGCTTTCATAGTAGAGGTCACGATGACCGACAAAAACACCTTTGACATTCTCTTACTCATCGCCCGGCCGGCCGCGGGCAAAAGCGAGATCATCGACTATCTGAAACGCACAGATGTGGACACCCGCCGCCGTCGCTTTCACATCGGCGAGTTCGAGGAGATCGACGATTTTCCGATGTTGTGGACCTGGTTTGAAGAAGACGCCATCTTGACCGAGTTGGGTCACCCCCGGCTGCACACCACCGCCGATGGCTACTTCAAATGGCCCTACTTGTGGGATCTGCTGATTCGCCGGATTTGCCTGGAATACGGCAAGCGGCAGCGAGACAATCCGGCTTACCACGACCGCTTCACCACCATCATCGAGTTTGCCCGCGGAAGTGAGCACGGTGGTTTTGCCCGGGCTTTTGACCACTTCAGCCCGGAAGTGGTCCGGCGCGCTGCTATTCTATACATCAATGTTTCGTTTGCAGAGTCCCGGCGTAAAAATCGGCAGCGCTTCAATCCCAACCGGCCCGACAGCATCCTGGAGCACGGCCTGCCGGATGAAAAACTGGAGCGCATCTACAAAGAGAGCGACTGGGGGCAAGCCAGCGCGGCCGATCCGCAGTTTATCACCATTCAGGGGCAGGCCGTGCCCTACGTGGTCTTTGAAAATGAGGATGACGTAACCACCGGGCGAGGCGAGGCGTTAGGCTATCGCCTGGAGGAAACATTGGGACGATTGTGGCAGCTCTATCGAGCCAGCCGCTAGTGGGTAATCAGCACAGCAATTAAGATTTTGGCGGGGCCGTCGGATTGAGTTGAGCCGCCCACAGGTCCGCGGCCAGATCGAGGATATCGTTGTAACGATCCTCTTTGCGTTTGGCCATGGCCTTTTCAACCACAGCGGCCAGAGCGCCGGCTCGCTGCCGCAGAGCGTCTAAACCGGCCGGCGGCTCTTTGGTAATCGCCTTTTCCAGCAGAATATACAGTTTTATTTCCTCGCGGACATTATGCTCAAAAGCATCCGACTCAGCTTTGATGGCCTCCAGGTCGATGTAATGCCGGCCAGTGAGCAACTGATAGAGCAACTCGCCGACCTGATATACATCACTGCGGACATCCAGGGTTTCACCGCGAAACTGCTCCGGCGAGCTAAAGATGACCGTGCTGGGTTGAAAACCGGCCTGGGTCAGGGCCATCCCCCCGGCGGCCTGGGGCACATGGGCAATGCCAAAATCGGTGATCTTGGGACGGAGGTCGGCCGTGAGCAAGATGTTGCCCGCTTTGATGTCGCGGTGCACAATCCCCCGGGCGTGGAGGCGAGCCAAGCCTTCGCAGATGCCGGAGATCAATTTGATCGTCTGGCCTACGGGCGGCTTACCCTGGCGGTCGAGCAGCTCCTGCAGACTACCGCCGGGCAGATACTCCAGGATCATGTAAATTCGCTGCTGGTCGACGCGCAAACCGTAAATGGTAACGACATTGGGATGTTCCAACGCCGCGGCAACGCGGGCCTCCTGGATAAAGCGTTTGACGCTGCGGTCGTCCTTGACCTTCTCCAGTCGCAACTGCTTGATGGCTATGCGACGCTCCAACATGCGATCGCGCGCTTCATAGACGTCGGCAAAGCCCCCCTGGCCCAACAACCGGACAATTTCGTATTCAAATAGCCTTTGACCTGGCTCCAGCACCGGTTCCCTCCTCAGAAAAACGCACCTGGCGATGCGCAATCTCACAATGGCGAATTGGGGGGAAGTTCAACGGGACGATAATCGCCCGGGGAAGGGACGATCTGTTCATCGTCCCTTAGCCTACTTTTTGCTTAAAGCCTAATCAGGCCGCTGAGGTTATGCTATCTATAATTGTATTCTTCCTCGTAATAATCCTCGTAATGCTCGTGTCGAGGTCGCTTCTTTTTCTTCTTGCGATCCTCTTTGGGTCGATATCGAGTCCCATCTCGATTTCGGTGCTCTTGATACAGGGCGGCGCAGTGTTTGCAGAGGCGAGCGCTGGGATTGCCGCTTTCAATCGGCTCGCCGCATTCTTCACATTCTCGCAGTTGCTTTACTTTCTTCCCCATACCTGTAAAGTCCACGTGGCAATAGTTCTTTCATAAGCCTATTTTAATTCTGACAGTCAGCAAGGTCAAGTTGCCAGCCGCGGATATGAAACAGTTGACAGCCGCACTCAATCGGGTGTACCATATTGGTCGTTTGGGGGAGCAGGAATTTACGTGGCCGGCTTCCCTAATTTTTTGCAGCAAAAACAACTTCAACCATCGACCAGCATCTCTCTGGGAGGTAAAGGTGAACATCCTGATCTTCAACTGTGGCAGTTCCTCGTTGAGTTACAAAATCTTTAACGGCGCTAACGCTGCCAACCTCAAGGTCGTCCTCACCGGCAAAGCCCACCGGGTTGGCGTTAAAGGGACGGAGGCGGCGTTCATCGAGCACCGCCTGGGTGGTGAACTCCATAAGCAAGTTGTCGATATTCCTGACCATCATCGGGCCGCGGCTCTGGTCTTCGACTTCATCCGGGCGCAGCAGCAGCCGGTTGACCTGATTGGCCATCGCTTTCTGCACGGCGGCGTCATTTTTCAGCAAACCACCCGGCTGGATGATGAAAAAATCGAGCTACTGGAACAATGTTTGCCGCTGGCCCCGGTGCATAATCCGCCGATGCTCACGGTCATCCGGGCTGCCCGGGCCTTCATGCCGGCGACCCCGCAATATATTACTCTCGATTCGGCCTTTCACGCCTCGCTGCCCGATTATGCCTACACGTATGCCCTGCCGCAAAAATTTACCAAGGAGTACGGTTTCCGCAAATATGGTTTTCATGGTCTCTCCTACCAGGACGTAACCCGCAAAGCGGCCGACTTTCTGGGTAAACCGCTGGCCGACTTACGCATCGTGGCCTGCCATTTGGGTACCGGCGGTAGCAGCGTGGCGGCCATCAAGGCCGGCCGGTCGGTCGATACCTCGATGGGGTACTCGCCCCTGCCCGGTTTGATTATGAGCACCCGCTGCGGTGATATCGACCCGATTTTGATCTTTCACCTGCTGGAACAACACGGTTATACCGCAGCCGAAGTGAATCGGATTTTGAACCATGAAAGCGGTTTACTGGGTGTGAGCGGTCTGTCCAGCGACATGCGGGATTTGCTGCGGGCCATTGAAACGGACCATCATCCCCAAGCGCAATTGGCCTTCAATATGTATGTCCATCGCCTGAAACAGTATATCGGCAGTATGGCCGCGGTGCTGGGCGGGCTGAACACCCTCATCTTCACCGATGATGTTGGGTTGCGCTGCCCCGAAGTGCGCGCCGTCGCCTGCGCCGAGATGCAATGGTGCGGGATCAGCCTTGATCCTGACCGCAACCGGCAGGCCGCCGGTGAGGCTATCGCTCGCATCAGCCCGGACGGTGCTCAGGTGGAAGTGTTGGTGATCCCCAATGATGAAGAGATGGTGATTGTGCAGGAAGGTTTGAAACTGTTTCAAACCAACTAATCGGAACCCTAATCTGAATAAGGCACCTTTGGCCAAATAAGGTCAAATAAACCACGAAGGAACACAAAGGGACACTAAATTTCTTCAAATTTTCTTCCTTTGTGTCTCTTCGTGTCCTTGGTGGCTAAAATTTTCTCACTCAACCTGCAAGTATTTCACTCGCAAAGTATTAAGAACATCAAAGAAATTAAGGATTTTTAGGAATCAAAGAGACCTGGCGGTTGGGCCAGGTCTCTTTTTTTTGTTGCGTTTGCTTGAGCCAACTAATGATCTTTAAGAAAATAATCCGGTAATAAACTGACCGCCGATTGCACGGGGCTAACCCACAGGGTGCTACGCTTAAGCCGCCGTGCTGAGAGAACGAAGCCCGATTGGGCTGAATTTTGCTAATTTAGGACGTTTTAACATCCTTTGTTCTTTCAGCATGATGGCTTTAGCCTCACGCCACATTTACAACAACTTCTCGATCAAACCCTTATGCGGTGAAGGAATCACTACAAAGGAGTCAAGCACGCCCTCATCTTTGAGTTGCTCAACGGCGCTGTTCACCCCGCTGCGTACCGAACTGACTTCGCCGGTGAAGATCACAAAGGCTTTGCCACCCAGGGCAAACGGTAGACGTATCTCGATCAAATCGACCGGGGCCGCCTTTACCGCCACATCGGCGGCTATAATCGAGGCGGCTAAGGTGAACGTCTCGATGACGCCCACCGCCCGCACATTTTCGATTTCGGTGGTGGCGGTCAGGGCCGGAAAAATGCTGGGGTGGACATTGGGCAAAATAAAAGTATCGACCACCACCTCCGGCGCGACCGTTTTGCCGGCCTCGATGGCGCTGCGGACTTGACTGACGGCCCCGGCAATCAAAATAATATATTTGCCGGGACAGACCACGTGGGCGCGCAGCAGTTCAATATTGGCCTGTTTGAGCATCACATCGGTAGTCAGCATGCCGCGGGCAATGCTCCGCAATTCGACCAGACCAATGGCTTTTTTGGGAATTTCAGCTCTTGGGATCATCTTAATTCGCCTCTATCACGATTGCCTCGGTTGATACTTGCTGCACCACCCCACTGATACTGGCGTGGATCGGCGCCCCGACCGCGCCCTCCGGCGCCCGGCCAACCAGATCACCCCGCCCCACCCGGTCGCCTACCTTGACCACGGGCTGAACCGGCGCGCCGATGTGCTGGCTCAGCTTCAACTCGACTCGCTTGAAAGTCGCGGCAACCGGCGTGAGGGGCGCGGGCACATCATACGGGGCCAGCCCCAATCGATTCACCAGCCGGTACATCGGCACCCGCCGGAAGTCGCGGTATGGATCGGCTTCGGTTTGGCGGTGGTAGGGATTTTTCAGGCCGGCTTTCACCAAATCGTGCTTAACCGCAATGGCAATATCACCGGGAGACAGGTGAACCGGGCAGGCATAATTACAGGTCCGGCACTCACAGCAGAGCAACGCCCCGGCCATCTGGGCGTCGGTCAGGGGGATGCCGGAAGCCAGCAGCAAAATCAACTTATGCGGTTGAATGGCGTGGCCCTGAGCGTGGCGAGGGCAGTAATCGGTGCACATATAACATTGGTCGCAAGCCGAGATGGCGTGCAACTCAAACTGGCTGCGCGGCTGTCGCCGTTTGGCGCTGAGTTGATGGTCGTAGGGCAGCACCAGCAACAGCTTGGTCCGTTTGGTGACCGGTTCGGCCAGGCTGCCGGCCACGTGGCCCATCATCGCCCCGCCATTGAGCACCATCGGCTCAGGCGTCAGCGGGCCGCCGGCCAGGTCAATGACCTCTTTCAGCGTGACCCCCAACGGGACGCGCACCGTCATCGGCCGGGCCACTTCACCAATCACGGTAATGTGCTTGTCGATGACCGGCTGGCCGTGCAGAGCAGCGTTGATGTTGTAAAGCGTTTCGATATTTTGCACCACCGCCCCCACGTTCAGCGGGATACCGCCTTCCGGCACCACTCGTCCCAAGATATCATAGACCATCACCTGTTCGTCGCCGGCGGGATAGAAGTTGCCCAGTTCAAAAATGGTGATATCGGGACTGCCGGCGATGGCCTGGCGCAAGGCTGCAATCGCGGCGGTATATTTTTTCTTGACCCCCAGAACGCCGCGGGTAGCTCCAGTTGATTGCATGGCCGCTCGCAATCCGGCGACCACTTCGGGGGCGTGATGGATCATCAACTCCTGGTCAACGTGGGTCAGCGGCTCACATTCGGCCCCATTGGCAATGACCACCTCGGCCGTGGAGGCCATTTTGATATGGGTGGGAAAGCCGGCGCCGCCCGCCCCGGTCACCCCAGCCTCTCTAACCGCATCTTGTATCGTTTTGACACCTTCCACATCGATCTCCTGACTCAACCTGTCGCCTGATATCAGTTAAAATTATACTGACGAAAAGGCTCCGACCAAAGTACAACGCCGGATCCGGGTGAACGTCCGCGCCGTGGTCATGCCCTCGCCGGTGCGGCCGGCAATGGTGAAGGTAGTGAAGCCTTCACCGCCAAAGCCCAGACCGGCATAAGAGGGCGCATTCTTGACAAAAACGGTCGTGTTGACGGCTTTCCCAAACTCGCTCATGTGGTAGATGTTAGAAGAGTGAATGATGGCCGAATGACGCAGGCCGCCCTCAACCTCCACCGCCACATCAACCGCTTCGTCAAAATTACCCACCCGGACGACGGCCAGCACCGGCATCATCATTTCATGGCGCACAAACGGATGATCCTTGTCAGTTTCAACAATAATCGAGCGCAAATCGTCGCTGGCCTCGATACCCAATTCTCGCAGAATCACATTGGCGTTCTGGCCAAGATACTTACCATTAGGACCGTGACGGTCCTCCGCTAACACGATTTTCTCCAGCCGAGGCAGATAACTGGGGTCAAGCACCACGGCATTATCGGCGGCTTTGAAGCAACCGAGTAAAGCGTCGGCGATACCGGCGGTAACAATCGCCTCTTTTTCCGAGGTGCAGGGCATATTATTGTCAAAAGAGTGGCCGGCAATGATATCCTTGGCTGCCTTGTCGGGATTGGCCGTATCGTCTACCAGTACCGGCGGGTTACCGGCCGCCGCGCCGATGGCTCGCTTGCCGCTGGTCAGGGCCAAATTGACCACGGCCGAACCGCCGGTGGCGCAAATCAAGGCAATCTTGGGGTGCTTCATCAAATCCTGAACGGTTTTAAACTCAACTTTATCGGTGGAGACCAGCACGTTAGCCGGACCGCCGGCCCGTTCGATGGCCTCATTCAGCAGGTCGATACAGGTCAACGAGGTCTTCAGGCTGCGAGGATGGGGCGCAAAATAGACCGTATTACCGGCGGCCAGCATACTGATGGCATTGTTAATAATCGTGGCGGTCGGATTGGTGGTGGGGGTAATGGCCAGGATGGTCCCAAAGGGAGCGCACTCCTCCACGGTTAAGCCGGCGTCGCCCACGTAAGCCGTATTGGGCAGATCCTCCACCCCGGGCGTCTTCTCGGCGACCAACAGGTGTTTGAGCACCTTATCTGACACCCGGCCCATCCGGGTCTCCTCAACCGCCATTTGAGCGAGTTGCTGGGCGTGCTCGATGGCTGTAGCCCGGATAGCCTCGATCATGGCTTTACGCTTGGCAATGCTGACCCGCCGGTAGCAGCTTTGGGCCCTTTCAACCGCATTCAGGGCTTCCTCGGCCGTACTAAAGACTCCCCGCAAGCCGCCCACCGGCTGGGGGATACGCTCTTCATCCATTTTCTCCAAAATCCGGCGGATGATTTCATCAATCTGGCTTTCTTGTAACGCAACTGTCATCGTTCCTCCCTTGAAAACAGTTATCAGTTATCAGTTATCAGTTATCAGTAGTCAGTAGTCAGTGAACAGTTGAACTGATTACTGATTACTGATTACTGATTACTTTTCATTCTCGTTACCACCGAAGGCGGAAGCTGAGTTCGTCGCCTTAATAACTCAAAAAGCAGCCGCCATGGCCTGGGCCACGTCCAGGTCTTGCTCAACCGAGCCGCCACTCACGCCGACGGCGCCTACCACCTGACCAGCGGCCTGCAGCGGCAAGCCGCCGCCAACCAGGGTCAACTTGGGGATATTGACATCGATGCCAAACAGGGGCGCGCCGGGCTGGGCCAATTTGGCCAACTCGTGGGTAGGCATCCGAACGGTGGCGGCCGTAAAAGCTTTGTGGGGAGCCAACTCCAGGCTCACCCCCAGGGCGCCGTCCATCCGCCGTGTCTGGATTACATTGCCGCTGGCATCGGCCACGGTCAACACCATCGGCACGCCGATTTCCCGGGACCGGCGCATCCCGGCTTCGATCATTCGATCACTGTCGGCCAGGCTGAGTCCTGACTTGTCCCTATTTCCTTCAACCGGAGCCGCCCCAGTCGCTCCCTTTAAACTGGCGACGACGACCTGTTCGATCTCGCGTTGCTCATCGATGCGAGCCATAACATAGAGCAGATCAGAGAGTCGATTCAGATATTTCACCAGGTTGGGGTTGACCTCTTCTTGCCGGGTCAAGCTGATGAGCCGCCGCTCAGCCCGGCGGACCATCGTCCGGGCCAAATCCAGCGCGGCCGAAGCCAGCGACCCGCCGGGCCGCACAAATTGGCCGGTGGCAATTCTTTCAGTTTCATAGCCGTCAATTAACTTTTCCAGCCGTTCCACCTGGGCCGGTTGGACGGGCGTAATCTTAAGCTTTTGCGCGGCCGCCTCATCCACCGGTTTGGTAGCCAGCTCGCTCATAACTTTGATCAACTCGCCCTGCAAGTCGATAATGGTACGGCAGATATTGTCGCTTTTGGTGGCGGCCCGGGCCAGGCCCAGCGCCGACGTCGCCTCATCCAGGGTGCCGTAAATCTCGATGCGCAGGTCGTCTTTGGCCACCCGGCTGCCGCCCAACAGCGATGTCTGTCCGGTATCGCCACCCCGTGTATAAATACTCATCACCCAACATCCACAGTATCGACAATACCCACAATGGCCGCATCTACCGGCGCCGGGGTCGATAGGTTGATCCGGGCGGCCCCACCCCGGACAAAAAGCACGGTATCGGTGATGCCGGCGCCCAGGGTGTCAATGGCTACCAACCGTTCACCCGCCGGCGATTTGCCGCCGGGATCTTCAACTTCTAACACCAGCAACTTGAAGCCAACCAAGGCCTCCTCCTTGCGGGTGGCCACGACTGTTCCGATCACTTTAGCCAGTTGCATAATCATCACCCTCGTTGCAGCTTGGTTTTACTCAAAAACAATTCTCAGATTACGACGCTCCGCCGTCTCCCGCGCCAGCGGCGTCAAGCGGCTGCCGGGCGTCAAACGAACGACCGCGCCGGGCGGCAGGGTGAGCAAGTCGGTTTCGGTGACAAAGTTAGCTGAGTTACGAGTGGGAGGGGTCTCAACCAGCGGCGACGGCCCGGCCAACCTGAAATTGGGCAGCGGCGCTGAAGCAGGTTGGCCGGGGTGAGCCGCCGCCCCTGCCAGCAGGCGGCGCTCAACCGTTACCAAAAAGTCTCCCTCACTCACCAACTCGACGCCGTAGGCCGCCAGCGTCTCCAAATGGCCGCCCAGTCTGGCCCGCAGGGCGGGGGCAGCCCGGCCGGTTGCGCCGAAAACCAGGCCGGCCTTGCCGTCAGGGTCGGCGCCATCGCGCACGGCCACCACCGGCTTGCCGGCCAGCAAAGCGCCGATGATCAAGGTGGTCATCAAAGAGTCCATCAAGCCCAGGGCCAACCGCGCCGCCAGATTCATCGACATTGTTGGCACCAGCACCAGGTCGCTGGCTTTGACCAGCCCCGGCGCATCGACCCATTCGCCGGGCAAAATGAGCCGGCTGGCCCCGGCCTGGCGCACGTGGGCTTCGGTAATCACATGGGTGGCCGCCGGTGTTAAGACCACGCTCAGTTGGTGCGGCGAGTCGGCCAGCCGCCGGACCGCTTCAATCCCGACTATAAAACCGGTGCTGGCCCCGCTAAAGATCATCAGCACCTGCCGGGGCGACAGATCAACCGGCTCGCCGTCTAGTACGGCCAGCACTCGGGCGACTATTTTGTCAACTAAGGCTGCATCAACCATTTTGACCCTACGCCAACAATTAAGCGATTGTAGTTAAAAAGCAAGTGATACTCATGTCATTTCGAGGAGCGCAGCGACGAGAAATCTCTAAAACCGCTGTTTGCAGGACCAGTTTTCAAGGATTTCTCGCTCCCGCGTAGCGTGTCGCTCGAAATGACATGCGGCGAATCCTCATCATCAACAACTTACCACTACCATAATTAAGCCGAAACAATAAGCGTTGCCAACTGGCCGTTGCGAATCCCGCAGGCATTGGCCTCATCCGTATCCAGGTGGACTTCGGTGCGCCAGCCGGCTTTGACCCGCACCAGCAGGCCGTGTAAGGTCGTGGGCCGGACGCCGTCAATCCGCAGGTCGAGCAGATCGCCGGCTTTGAGGCCCAGTTTCTCGGCCGTATCGTCGCTCATGTGAATATGGCGGCGGGCCAAAAAGGCCCCGCCCCCGGCGCCACCCGGCAAGGCAACGGCCCCTTCAGGCCCAACCAGCGTAATCGGCTGGGTCCCCGGCTCGGAACCCTCCGTGGCCACCGGCAGTTTCAAACCGAGCGCGGTGGCGTCGGTTTGGGCCAGCTCGACCTGGGAGAAGGAGCGAGGCGGCCCCAACACCCGCACCTTTTCAATGCAGCGTTTGCGCCCTACCACCATCACCTGCTCTTTGGCGGCGTAGTAGCCTTTTTGATAGAGTTCGTTATAAATTTGCAAATCGTGGCCGGGGCCGAACAGAATCTCGATGTGTGCCGGACACAGATGGACGTGCCGAACCGACACCCCGACGAGTACTTGCAGCTCTTTGAGGCCGTTCACGTAGCGAACTTCCGGGGCCGGCTCGCCGCCATTGGCCTTGCCATTTGTCCTGGCCGACAGGCGGCGCAAGACTTCGCGCGTCATCTGCTCGATGTCAATGGTTGGCTCGTTGAGTCGGGTTATCATTTCCACGCTACCATTTCTCCCCTGGCATGCCGCTCTCAGCTTTCGTCAGCCGTTTTTGGTTCTACAGGTTCGGCAGGCGGCGGCGCTTCCGGCGTAGCCGGCGCCACCGGGGCTTCCGGTTTGGGCAACTCGGCAGCCTTTTTGGCGCTCGACTGTCGTTTAGGTTTAGGCTTTGGCTTGGGCTTTTCAGTCACAGGTTTAGTCTCCTCAACCCTGGCTGAGGTCGGCCCAGCCGGCCGGGCGACCGGTTTGGTTTCGGCCTGAACCCGGCCCCGGTCGACTTGCTGGAGCAGGGCCTCGATCTCCTGGTGCGGCCGGGGGATAACGTGGCACGATTTGACCTGGCCCACTTTGAACGCCGCGGCCGTGCCGGCGGCCACGGCCGCCTTGACCGCGCCCACGTCGCCGACAATTTTGATCGTGATCATCCCGCCCCCCTTGGTATTTTCATAGCCCAGGAGGGTCACATTGGCCGCTTTGACGGCTGCATCGGCCGCTTCAATGGCGGCGACCAGCCCGATGGTTTCAATTAATCCTATAGCCGTGGATGTCATTGAATACCTCTCTCTCTGAGTATGCGCGCAATAACTCTGGCGATTAACTTAACTTCGATATTGTTCAAATCACCGGCCGGCAATTCCACCACCTGCGCCGGCCCGGTCTGTCGGGCAGTCACTTTGCCGGCAATGGCCCTGGCCAACGCGGCGATGTCAGCCTGACCAGGATTGTCAGTTACATGAACCGCCGGCGACACGGCCGGCCGGGAAACGGATTTCGGCTCACTTTTCGGGACAAAGACCGGTTTGTTGCGCTCCACCGCTTCCTCATCCTCCACAAACCTGAAGGGCAATCGCACCACCATTCGGGCGGCGTTGCTGCCCATCAACCGGCAGACTGTCGCCCCTTTACCGTTGAAAGCAAAACTCAAGACCGGTTGCTCCGGCGGCATATGGGTTTCGTGCAAAATCACCCGGTCCGGCCCAACCACCACCCCAATATTGAAACGCGAACTCTGGGCAGTGGCATAGGCCGCGGCGACCAACTCGCTCTGACCAAGCGGTACTTGCCGGCAAGGCACACCTTCTTCCTCCGCTCCAATCTCGACCCAGCGGTACAGGCCCGGCTCGGCGCCGGCCGCCATACCAACGTGAATGCAGGGTCGATCTCGCTCCGGCTCAGCCATTTTCAGCGCGCCTTTTGCTGCTCAAAGTAACTGAGCACCAGGCCGGTAGCCACAGCGTTGACCGGTCCCAACTGACCCCGGATGTTGGCCGTACCAACCACAATGCCATAACCGGCCAACTCTTCCATAAGCATTTGCGACAACTCGAAATCCTGACCAGAACCGCCCACAATCGCCACAAAATCGATCAGGCGAATGTTGCCACCCGGCGCCACACAGCTCAGGGCGCGCAGGCTGTTCCGCAGGAAAACTTTGCGTTTGGCCTCCCGGCGGACGGTGCGGATACGTTCAACGGTGTGATTGGTAGGAATTGGCACCAGACCATCCCGGGTAATCAAAGCCACCCGGCCAAACAGGCGCGGGTCCAACGGCTCCTTGAAAAAGCGAACCGTATTATCTTCATGCCGAATATGGAACAGGCTCTCCACCTTGGCCAGGGGAAAGCGTTTGATTTGCTCGGCCACATCGCTTTCGGTGCCGGCGGGCAGGTCAAGCTCCCGCTGGATGAGCAGGGTAACCATATCACCGGCCCCGGCCAGGTGCATACTCCTGACCGGTTCGCCCTTTTGGAGCACCGCCGCATCGGTGGAACCGGCCCCCAGATCAAGGATAGCCAGCGGCACGTCGATGCCGGGGGTGGTCAGCGTGCCCAGAATAGCCATATTGGCTTCAACCCCACCCAGCTCTACCCGGATACCAAGCTCCTGGGACAGGGCCAGGGCCAACCGTTCCATCAACAGGCGGTCGGTGTGGACCATAGCCGCCAGCCCAACGGCGTTTTCCATAGAAAATTCCTGGGCCAGACCACCGGCTACCCGCTGCGGCACCAGGCAATCGACGGCCAGGATATCCTGAATTTTTACCTCGGCCAGGGGTTTCTCGGTCAAATCGCTCATGGTCTGGCGGACTCGCTCGACCATCCCACCGACATTGGTGCCAGCCTCACCTTCAACATCCAGCATGGGCACAGCTTGTCCCAGGGCGTCCATAATGGCGTCGGCTCCCTGGTCCACCGCGACGGTGAGGGTGCGATGTTGGCCGATCAACTTGAGCGTGCCGGCCGGAATGCGGCGAGTTTGGACATCGCCGGCCGGGGTGCGGATGACCACGGCTGAACGCAACCCGATCAACGCTTTGGCAATGGGAATCACCAGCGCCGTTTCCTGGGGGGTCAAGTCAAACAGGGTGGCGATGCCATACGGGTTGCTCAACTGGCGAATGGCCTGGCCATGCTCCCCCACTTCAACCGCCGCCAGCATATTGAGCGGCACCTGGTCGATAAATCTGACCTCATCGACAAACGGCAACACTTTGGGCAGTCGATTGGCGATGAGCACCCCATCATCGGCCTGAACAATACCGCCGCGCACATCCACGCCGGCGTCGATAGCCCGGCTGATCAGCGAGGCCGCAACCTCAAAATCATACTCCCGGGGAACGATAACAATGATCGGCTCGCCCGGCCGGGTGGTGACCAGGTCGCGCAGATGCGTCGTCGTACCAACGCCGATACCCAGCCCACCCGGTGAGTTGGGGTTGTGACCGATCATAGTCGACTCGGTGATAATGGTCTCGGTGATCGTCTCCATGGCAATGTCGCCGATCACCGGGGTAGCTTCGTTGAGCAAGGCCAACTGGATATCTTTGAGGTCGATCCCGGCCGCCTCAACCGCCACCCGGAGCGAGTGAATCACCCCCGGGATATTACTCAAGGTGCCTTTGATGCCGGTCGTCCTGACCCGGCTGGAGGCCAAAAAACGGGGCGACGCGCTGGTGCTACTTATATCGGCCAGAGCGACCTCTGTGGTTGAATTGCCGATATCGATTCCGGCGATAATAAAAGCCACAATCAAATCCTTAATTATGGTTTCAACAGAACTTGACATTGCCTCATTTAATCTACCTGATAGGTTAGCTCACGGATTTACACGGATAAACGCAGATTTTAAAGATTTTTTAATCCGTGTTCATCCGTGCGCTTCGCGGTCGGTGTGCCATTTTTTGTAATGTGACAATATCAAGATAACATGGGTTGCTATTACCCCAGGCCCTAAAGGTCGTTAAAACCTTTAGGGCCTTCACCCAGGGGTGTCAAACAGTTGGTAGAGACGTTGCCAGCAACGTCTCTACCCGGGTTAACCTTTTTTCAAAACGCCCCGGCGTTCGTATACTTCGGCAGCCTCACGGACAAAAGCGGCGCAGACCTTGGCCCCGTACTGGCTTTCCAGCTCATCGGCTATCGCCAACAGTTGGGCCTTGGTGGAGCGGTTAGGCCGCAGCGAATTGTACATCTGCAAGATTCGCTCATCGGGCACTTTGGTCAGCTCGGCGGCTCGCCGCATGTTGCGGGCTAGCTGTGGCCGGCCAATGCTCTCGGCGATCTGGGCCTGGTACTCCAGGGTTTGCGGGGTAATGCGGATTTCCTCAGCCTTGATTTCACCGCTCACCACTGCGTCGAGGGTAATGTCGGCGAGTGATTTGCCGGTGGCGGTTTTAACCAACTCAGGTCGTTTTTCGGCCAGGGGATAATCCCGCCGATAGTCCAATCTGCCGTTGGCTACTGGCGCCGGCGCCGCTTTACCGCCGTTCAGTTCTGCCAGAACTTCACGCACAATGGCGCTAATCAATTCTTGTTGCGACACGATAGTTCACCTCCTTAGCACATACCTGGTCTCAGACCCGCTACTTAAACCTTACCTCCAACTCGACCGGATTTTTATTGGGGTCGACGAAGTTGGTTTCCCGAATGTGGTACACGGCGGCAATGGCCTGGTACTTGGGCCGGGCCATCTGGTCGTTTTTCTGGGGGACCGGCGCAGGCGATTCGCCTTTGGCATAGCGGGCCGCATTGGCCCCGATCATGCGGTAGGTTTCCAGATCGACGACCGGCGCCTGGGGGAACAGCTCCAGATTCTGCAGCGGGTTGAGATCGCGCTGGTGAATCAAGATTGTGCCGCGTGACTGGAGGCCAATGGCGATGCCTGAACCGCTCAACTGGGCGCCGGTGTGGCCCACAAAAGCCACGTCGGAGGTATGCCACACCCGTACTACGCGCGCTTTGACCCCTTGCTCTTCGATGCCGGCCATGATTTGGCGCAAAACCGCGGCGTGGGGAATTCCGGTGATGGTATGCTTCCCCAACTTGTCGCCAAAAGCCGGCGCCAACGCAATGACCACCTCACTGGTCGAGCTGCCGGGTTTGGCTTCGCCCAGCTCGCGCAGTTCCATTTCCATCGCAGGATGCATCGCCGCAGCCGGCGCGACCGCCGCGCCGTTACCCCCGGCCATTTGGGCCAGGATTTCTTTGACGACATCCCGCACAACTTGTTCGTTTATTTGGGCCATATCGTTTACTCCTTCAACCTCGCCTAAATATCCTCAGGACGAATGGCTTGCCTGATGTTGGCTAACTGCTTCCAACGTTCACCTTCCAGGCGATAGCCGGTACCGGGTCCCTGGTAATCATTCAGATCATTGACCGCCGCGATGACGTTGAAATTGGAGTCCAGAATAGCCGATGTATGCAGGTAATCGCCAGACACCCGCTGCTTCTGAATACCCAGGATAGCATTGGCTACGTCGGTGAAGCCGCGCTTGGCCAGGGCTTTGACTACGTCGACCCCAGTGACGCCCCGCTTCATCATATCCTGAGCGGCCTTGGTATCCTGAACCTTGTCACGCGGCGGCATATCCTGGCTGCCGTGGGCATAGGTGGCTGCTTCTATCTCCGCATCGGTGATGGGCGGCAGGCCCAACTCCTCAAAGACAGCCTGGAGCGCCCGGGCCGCTTTGTTGCGGATGGCGATGATCGCTTCTTCTGAGGCCGGTACAAGTCGCCCATCTACTTTCAAGTCACGCTGAATGACTAACCAGTCATCCATGTCCTCAATATCGACATTGGAACCAGCAAACATGTTGTCATAGTTGGGCACGGCGCTATAACCGGAACAGATGAAGTCGGTGCCAGGCAACATCTGCATCAGCAGACGGGCCGTTCGGCGCATATCGGAGTGGGAGAAGGTCTGGTCGTTGCCGGAAGCCACCTCCAGGTCCAGGCAGGTGGTGACCAGGTTCTCACCCAACACCGCCCGGATACCGCCGGGCACGCCGGCCGGCACGCCGATACAACTAATCGAACCGTTCTGCAAGCCTTGCACCCCGGCGGCCTTGGTCAGCATCACGCACTTGATCTCCAGGTACAGCATCGACTTGCCTTCGGCGTAGGCCATCTGCACTTCGGAGCCGGTCCCGGAGGTAAAGCGCATCTTCAACCCACGCGAGGCGTACGCCGAAGCCAGGAACGCCTTTGACCAGGGTGTGTCGTCACCGTCCACGAAGACCCTCTCGGTGCCGTAGACAGACACCGTTTCAGCGTAGGCGGTCAAGCCGCGCAGACCCAACGACAGTTCGGTGGCTTCTTCCAGAGCATCCTGGCTGAGCACACCCGGTTTACCAACCTGGCCGCCGACCAGCAGAGCCAGGGCATTCATCGGACCGTAGTTAAAGACGGCCACCGTGGTTTCAATTTCATCGAAACCGTAGAGCGTAGCCTCGGCCGCATCAGCTGCCATCAGAACGGGGTTGTCCTGCAAGTTGGTGACGTGAGCCTGGTTAGAAATGGTACGGCGAGCGCGCATCTTCTGCACGCCCATCATCATCTCAACCACATTCAGTTGGTCAATCACCTCGGCGATTTTGGCCGGGGTTAAGCCGGAGAAGACCTTAACCACGTCAGCCCGCGGTACATTGATATCGACAATCATTCTGGCTATTTTCACGCTGGGAATAGCCATCATCTCTTCGGCAATGTCCGTGTTGATGGCATAGTTGGCGATGAAGATTTCGTTGAAGTCAAAATCTTCCCGCTTCTTACCGTCCATCTCGACAATCTTGCCATTTACCACTTTAATACTCGGCTCTGGATCATTGGGGCTGCCCATTGCCACCAGTCCGACGTCGACCCATTCGGTCACAAAACCGTCCTGATTGACCGGCCGCTTCTCCAGAACCTCGAATCGCTTATGTCGTTTTGCCATTCTTTTCTCGCCTCCTTACTGGGCTAGAGTGCCCCCAGGATTAAATGTACGGGACGCCCAGGCAGGCCGGTTCGCCAGCCAACGTACCCAACAGCTTGACGCCCACTTCGCGAGCCGTGATCACCGCCTGCCGCACCGCGCCGGCGTCGCCGCTCAAGAAAGCGACCACCTCGTTGGTGAGAGACAGGCCGTTGGCGGGCGTGGCATAGCCAATCAGGTTGACATCGGCCGATTTGACCGCCGCATCAACCATCAGAATGCCGATCCCGGCCGGCGCGCCCACGGTCAAACCAAAGGCTCGGCCAATCGGCGCGCCAAAGGCTTTCTCACAGGCAAAGCTGGCCCGCGCCGTGTATTGCAGCTCGATGTGACCGGCGTCATTGGCGTAGACGTCGCCAAAGGTCCGTTCCAGGTCTTTGAGCGCCACTTCAATGGCCCGGCGGGCGTCAGACACCTCTTCCGCTCCCAGGATGATCAGCGAGCCGTGACCGGCGCCGCCCTTGGTATCGCGCGGCAGCTCAATCGAGATCACCTCGGTATTGGTGGCTTTGACCGCCTCATCGACCGCCATAATCTGCGGCCCGGCCCCGACGCGGGCGCTCAAAATACCCACGGAGCGGTATTTCTTATCAATGCCCATCTTTTCGTGCAGAACCGGGTCCAGGTTGGCGATCACAATGCCGATGGTATCGCCAAAGGCGGTCCCTACGAATTCAGTCATGCCAGGATTTGAAGCAGAACGGACTGCGCTGGCCGGGGCAGAATTACCACCAGCGGCTGCGCCAACTTTCTGCATCACCTGTTGCACTACAAGGTCTACCAGTTTGTCATCCATCTATGTATTACCTCCTGTCTACTTTGGTTGATAGCCGCTAGCAGGCTGTTACCCCTTCTTGGGCAACAATGTTTCGGTATCCGCGTGAGGCCGGGGGATGACGTGGACAGAAACCACTTCACCAACCCGCTTGGCCGCAGCAGCACCGGCGTCGGTGGCGGCTTTGACCGCCCCAACGTCGCCCCGCACCATCACGGTCACGAGGCCAGACCCGATCTTCTCCATGCCGACTAGCGAGACGTTGGCTGCCTTGACCATCGCATCCGCAGCCTCGATCATCGCCACCAGCCCGCGAGTTTCGACCAAGCCGAGCGCTTCACCTTGAATACTTGCCATTTCTTACTCCTTTCTACTGTATGCTATTAAACTTTGCCTTAATTCATTCAGGCCCGATCCATTGATCGCTGAGACAAAAAATATTTCACCCGTCACCCCAATCTGGCGTAGGATGGCCGCGGCCCGTTCCGGGTTGGCCGCAGCCGCATCGATCTTGCTCACCACGCCGATGGTGGGCTGGGGAAACATCAAGAAATAATTGGGGGGAAAGCTGGAGGTTGGCTGAGTGGCATCGTGGACTGCCACCAGCAGTTGAGCATCGGTGGCAATGGAAACAAGATGCCGCCGGTAATTGCCCAACTCTGAATATTCGCCAGGGGTATCAATGCCCCAACCCGAATAGTCAACCATCTGGGTCTTGCGGATCGGATCATCAGCTCCGGCCTGCAAGGCTTTGAGCAAAGTGGTTTTGCCAGCCCCTATGCCGCCCCACAACATAAAACGCCACCGTTTTTTTGGCTCTACTTTCATCGTAGCCAGCACCCAGCCAACCCTCAGGTTCGCGTAATTCGGGCTGGATAAAAGCCAAGGATTTTCTCCAGGCCGCTATTGGCCGCGTCTATGGCTACTTCCACACTGTTCAAATTGCCGCTGACCACCAGCGTGCCGCTGAAGCGATCGACAAAGCCCAATTCAACGTCGGCCGCTTTCAAGGCCAAATCCCCGGCGATGATCGCGCTTTCACCGGGGGTGAGAGTCATAATGCCAATGGCGCCGGTTTCACCCAGCCCAACCCGCTGGCACAGCGACCGGTCAGGATTGGCAATGATGTGGGCAATGGTGACCTGTCGCCCAGGTACATATTCCTGGATGATCCGGGTCGAAACCTGTTCATGATCATAGTGGTGAGCAACCATAGCACCCTCTATCATAAACCAGTTGGCCGGTCGCAATCAATGCTAAAAACGCCGGAGGATATCCACAAATGAATGAAAATTCAGGTTAACTCTACGTGGACACTTTTTACATAATCAAGAGAGTCGGCCTGATTAACGCCGATTTCACAGATTTTTGGGAATTCTGGTCAACAAAATCGGCCATTATACAGTAAAATTGGGGTCAATTTATCAGATTACCACGCTGATAAACCAGAAAACAGGGAGAAACATCATTAGAAAGTGTATAAAGTCCGTGACTTTCTGAATTGCTCCGCGTTGGCCAGGCGACTATCATTGAGGCAAACCGTTTTATTTAATGTGGAGACGGGCTCAGCCTTCGGCGACAACGAGAATGAAAATAACCCCTTCCCCAACCCTCCCCCTGCCAGGGGGAGGGAGTCTGCCGGCTTCCCTCCTGGTAGGGGGGATTGAGGGGGTATTTTTGAGGAGCGAAACCAAATGAAAGCGCTGGTTTACCATGGGCCAGGCCAGATTAGTCTGGACGAAATATCACAACCGGCCATTCAAAACGCCACCGATGCCATCGTTAGAATCACCAAAACCACAATATGCGGAACAGATCTGGCAATTTTGAAGGGGGGTGTGTCAACCGTTACTCCGGGACGGGTCTTGGGCCATGAAGGTGTGGGCGTGGTTGAGGCGGTTGGCGGCAGCGCGGCTAATTTCAAACCCGGCGACCACGTGCTGATATCTTGTATTACGGCCTGCGGCAAATGTGAGTACTGTAAAAGAGAGATGTACTCCAATTGTTTGGACGGCGGCTGGATGCTGGGCAACACCATCGACGGCGTCCAGGCCGAATATGTGCGGGTACCCTATGCCGATAATGGCTTATACCACATCCCCACCTGCATGGCTGAAGAAGCCGCCCTGATGTTAGCCGATATCATCCCGACCGGGCTTGAAGTGGGCGTTTTGAACGGCGAAGTAAAATTTGGCGATACCCTGGCTATTATCGGGGCCGGACCGGTGGGGCTGGCCGCCCTGCTGGTGGCTCAATTCTATTCTCCAGCCCAAATCATCGTCATCGACCTGGATGAGAACCGGCTGGCAGTAGCCAAAGGGTTAGGGGCAACCTTTACCGTGGACAATCGCCAGGGCCAAGCGGTCGCTGCGGTGATGGAGTTGACCGATGGCCGGGGAGTTGATGTAGCGATTGAAGCCGTGGGCAATCCGGCCACCTGTGAGCTGGTGCAGGCCATCATCGGCGTTGGCGGCCGAATTGCCAATGTGGGCGTGTATGCCAAAAGCGCCGAACTGCACAAACAGCTACTGTGGACCCGCAACATCACCCTGAGAATGGGCGTGGTCAATACCCGCACCATTCCCCTGCTGCTCAAAACCGTTCAAGCCGGCAAATTGGATCCTACCCGCCTGATCACCCATCATTTTCGATTTGATGAAATCAGGCAAGCCTATGATGTTTTTGCCAATGCGGCTCAAGAACAGGCCATCAAAATCATTTTAAGCACCGACCAGGCGGCAGCCACGGCTAACCTGGCCACGGACCAGGCTCTAATTGAGCAGCTTGTGGCCAAAGTTCTGGCAAAAGTGACCTGACGCTTAACGTTGCGCCGGCGTAAAGGAGGCAGTTGAGATGATCTTAACGATTAACTGCGGTAGTTCCACCATTAAATATCAGCTTTTTACCACCAATGTGCAGGAAGTGGTGGCCAAAGGCATTGTCAGCCGGATTGGCGAAGACGGTTCCTACGTGGAGCACGAGGCGCGTGGCCGCCGGGTCCGGCACGAGTTACCCATTCCCTCGCACCACCAGGCTTTTGAGATTGCCATCCAGTATTTGCTGCATCCCCAACATGGGGCCATTCAGAATATCAAAGAAATCGAGGCAGTGGGCCACCGGGCCGTCCATGGCGCCGATATCTTCATCGAGTCGACGCTGATTACCGATGAGGTGATCGAGAAAATGGAAGAGTGCGTCCCGCTGGCCCCCCTCCACAACCCGCCTAACTTGATTGGTATCCGCGAAGCGCGCTCGCTGCTGCCAAACGTACCTCACGTGGCCTCATTTGATACCTCCTTCCACCAGACCATGCCGCCCAAAGCTTACATTTACGCCTTGCCCTACGACTATTACCTGAAACACAAAATCCGCAAGTATGGATTCCACGGCACCTCCTGCCGGTATGTGAGCCAGCGCGCCGCTGAGATATTGAGACGTCCTCTAACCGAGTTGAAAACCGTCGTTTGTCACTTGGGGAACGGGGTGACGATGACCGCGGTGAAAGCGGGCAAGTCGGTCGATACCAGTATTGGTTTTGCCACTTTTTCCGGGGTGATGATGGGCACCCGCTCCGGCGACATCGATCCCGGCTTGATCTTCTACCTGCACCGGCAGTTGGGGCTGAGTCCTGATGCCATCGAGAATCTACTCTATAAAGAAAGTGGGTTGCTGGGGGTATCGGGGGTCAGCAACGATATGCGAGTGATTGTTGAACAGGCCCAGGCGGGCGACAACCGTTGCCAACTGGCCATGGAGATTTTTGCTTACATGGCCAAGAAATATGTGGGGGCCTATGCCGCGGCGATGGGTGGGATCGATACCCTGGTCTTTACGGCCGGCATCGGCGAGAATAGCCCCATCATCCGGGCTATGATCTGCGCCGAGTTGGAGTTTCTGGGCATTGAAATAGACCCGCGCAAAAATGAGCAGGCACTGGGAAAAGAAATGGTCATTAGCCAACCGGCGGCCAAAACGGCCGTATTGGTTGTGCCCACCAATGAGGAAAAGATGATCGCCCTGGACACGATGCGTCTGGCCGGTCTGGGTTAAGCATTTGACGGCTTCAGAGGAAAAGGTACACTTCTAGCACCATAGAAGTTGAGGCTTTGCTTTTTAGGCAAGAAATTTACCGCGAAGAGCGCAAAGGACGCTAAGGTTTTTATAAATTCTTTAAATTCTTTGTGTCCTTCGCGTCCTTTGTGGTTCAATCCCTTTTTGGTCGAAGGTGGCTTGGGCCAGGGTAGGTTATGAATCCTAAATTAAAACATATCTTAAACCGGGCTGCCGCAGTGCTAAACAATCCCGCGGTCAACAACGGCTACCGGGGACCGGTCCACGTGGGCGTAGACCTGGGCACGGCCTATACGGTGCTGGTTGTGTTGGATGAGCAGTACCAGCCCCTGGCCGGGCGATATCAATTTGCCCAGATTGTGCGCGATGGCTTGGTGGTGGATTATATTGGGGCTATCAAGCTGGTTAAAACTATGAAGGCCGAGGTGGAACAGCAGCTTGGGCTTACCCTGACCTCGGCGGCCACTTCCTATCCGCCGGGCGTGGCCCTGGCCGAGGTGCGAGCCACCCGGAACGTTTTGATTGCAGCCGGCCTGGAATGTAGCCACTTTACCGATGAGCCAACCGCAGCCAACGCTTTGCTGCAGATTCGGGATGGCGTGGTGGTGGATGTTGGTGGCGGCACCACCGGCCTGGCAATCATCAAAGACGGTCAGGTAATTTATACGGCCGATGAGCCGACCGGGGGCACCCATTTTTCCCTGGTCATTGCCGGGGCTATGAATATTTCTTTTGAAGAAGCCGAGGAATTAAAAAAAGAGCCTGGCCAGCAAAAAACGATTTATCCCCTGGTACGGCCAGTGATGCAGAAAGTCGGCAGCATTGTGGCCCGCCATATCGAGCCTTACGAGGTTGAGACAATCTACCTGGTCGGCGGGACCAGCAGCATGCCGGGCATCGATGAAGTCATCGCCGAAATGACCGGCCGGCCGACCTTTGTCCCCAACCACCCCATGTTCGTCACTCCGCTGGGCATCGCCATGCACGATAACGGTTAGCAGCTACAATCAAATCGAGTGACGATAATCCGCCGGGGTTGTGCCTGTTTCTCGCTGGAATAGACGGTAAAAGTTGGTGGTATTGGGATACCCAACTGCCTGGGCGATGGCCGTCACGGTCAGATCGGTCGTTCGCAACAGTTTTTTGGCCTGCCCCATGCGCAGCGAGGTCAGATATTTCTTGTAACTAACCCCCAGATTCTCCTTGAGTAGATAAGCCAGGTGGGATGGACTCAGGTTGACCGCGCTGGCCACATCCTTTAAAGTCATCTCCGGCTGGCGCTGGTTTTCGTGGATATACTCAATGGCCTGCTGGACCAGATCCTTGTTGACCAGTGCCGGTTGGATGGTCGTCATCAACTCGGCCAGGCTATTGAGCGCCCAGGCCCGGATCTCGGCCACAGTCTGACGTTCAGCCAAAGCCACAGCCTGCCGGTGAGACAGGTCCAGCACTTTGGCTGCCTCACCGCCGGCCTCAATGACAGCCCGGGAGATCAGGGTCATCAACTCGGCCAAACGATCGTGGAGAGTTTGCGGCGACTTCTTGGATTGATACATCAAAAAATCGACCAGCTCGGTCATCAGCCTGGCGCAGTTTTGCGCCTGGCCCAGACGGACAGCGTGCAAAAGCTCTTGTTCCAACTGAACCGGGTAAGGTAAGCGCTCCGCCTGAGACAAATGGTGGACGTCGCTAATATGAACCACGCTGCTTTGATCCTGGCTCACGCTGTGCCGGCAGGCCAGGCCGGCCTCAGCATAGGATAGCGGCACTGAATTCAGCTCCGGGTAGCGATTGCCCAGGCCGACCGTAGCCGTGACCGAACTCCCAGCCGAAATGGCCCGGGCGATCGTCTCGCCCAGGCCGCGTAACTCATCAACGGTGCCGGGGTCCTGATCAGCAGAGACAATGGCGATCACCCGCCCCGGCCGGCTGAAGCCAACCAGAGCCCGATCCGGCTGCGGCATCGTTTGGCGGACGATATCGGTGAGCGAGGTATAGAAATGGTGCAGCTCATCGGCCGACATCCCCTGCACCGACGCGCCAAAGCGGTTGATCCGGGCTACCGCCACCACCGGCCAGGAGATCGTTTTACCCAGTTGTTGGAGGGCCTCCTCATGAGTGGCGCCTTCTGGCCTGAGGCCGCTAATCAAACTTTCAATCAGGCTGGCTTCAACCAGGGGCAACGCTTTTTGCCAGCGAGTCCTGGTTTTTTCTACCTCGGCCTGCTGGGCCTGCTCCTGCTGCAACTGGCCTTTTACTTGAGCCAGCACTTCCAGCAACTTGGCCGGGCGGACCGGCTTGAGCAGAAAATCGACCGCGCCCAGCTTGAGCGCCTCCTGAACATAGGGAAACTCATCGTAAGCGGTCAAGATGATCAACTTGGATGTGGGAAATTCACGGCGGATGATTGAGGCGGCTTCCAGCCCATCGAGACCCGGCATCTTGATATCCATAATCACCACATCCGGGGCCATCTGGCGGGCCAGCTCAATGGCTTCCTGGCCGTTCCGGGCCTGGACGACCGGGAACAGGCCCAACTCTTTCCGTCCAGACACAACCCGCGCCACCGTCGAGCGGATAATTTCGGCGTCATCGGCCACGATTAGACCGGGCATTTCTTATCCTCTCTGCCTCCCCCACTCGCCTGACTGGCCCGTTCTAGTCGGTGCGGCTGAGACATTGCCCGCCGCAGCTAAAGACATCGTGCGGGCAGGTAGAACAGGCCAGGGGAGGTTGGTTTTTGAACTGCATCGATTTGGTCAAAGAGATGATCTGTTCCCACATGTTGGGAGTTTGGGTAGGGCTGAGTTCCGGGTCAATTTGTGACAATCGACTCTGGGAACGGCTGCCAACCGGCAAGGAGAGCAATATTCTGGTGCCTTCTTGAACCTTACTTTCAATCTTGAATGAAAACTGATCGCCGTATTCCCCCTCGAGGCGCTGAATGACATTTTGCAGTCCCAGGGAGGGGCGCCGGCCCGTCTGCCTGGGGAAACACCGCGCCTCAAACGCTTGCACCAGATCCGGAGACATGCCAACACCATCATCGGCCACCTCCAGCCACATTCGTCCAGCTTCAGGCCAGGCGCGCACATAAATGGTAACCGGGCGGGTCAGTGGTTCAACGGCGTGAACTACGGCGTTCTCCACCAGGGGCTGGAGGAGCATGCAGGGGATGCGGATCTGCTCCAAGCAAGGTTCGACTTCGATGACCCGCTCCAGGCGCTCGCCAAAACGCATCTTCTGAATGGCCAGGTAACGTTCGATCATCTCGATCTCCTCGCCTAACGTGACCAGAGTCGCCGTGTTGCGCAGGCTGTAGCGCAGCAGATCGCTCAAAGAATAGGCAATTTCCTCCGTCCGGGGCGCGTTTTCCTCTAAAGCCGTATATCCCACCAGGGTCAAGGAATTGAACAGGAAATGGGGATTGATTTGTGATTGCAGCGCCCGCAACTGGGCGCTTTGTAAAGCTGCTTGCAGGGCGGCTTTTTCCTGAGCCTCTTTCAACAGCCGGGCCTGGGTCAAATTGGTCATGCCGATTTCAATAATGTGGTTGGCCGTTAACACCAACATCTCCACGGCCGCGTCGAGCCGCTCGCGGGGAATGGCCGGAATTTGTCGGGCCGCCCACAACACTTCATCCCGCGGCAAGCCGAGCCGAACATTGCGAGCGACAATATCCTTGACAAACTCATCCCGATCTTCTTCCAGCACTACCTGCCCACACAAAATGCAGCCAATATACTCATCCTCAATCGTAATGGGGGCGGCCACATCCATCAGGCCGCCCATACATTGGTAGGCAGTCGGTTTGTTTGAGCTGTAAGCGGCCAACCCACCCTGGGCGTCGCACTCTTTGCAGCGGGCCAGGCCGGCTTCGGTTCGGCGAATCATCTGGCAAATCGGTTGAAAGTTGCTGTTGTGGGTCACCGGATTGCCAATGCGGTCCACGGTAACGGAAGCAACGCCCATTGCTTTAGAAAATGTGTCTTGAATTCTTTGCAAAACACCGACGTCTACGACATCGCCAATGCAAAGATCAAACGACGAAGGACCGAGGTCATACATTGCTCACCTCCTGCGCACTCAATCGCAAAAAAAAGGAACAACCCCAGCGTTTGGTTGTTCCTTTTCCACGAAAGTACAAACCAGCTTGCCAAAAGCGGGGGATCTGGCTCGGCCTACCGGCCTTACAGTTGCGGGACAGCCCCGGACTCACTGCCGAACATTGACAGCCCACCGGCTTCACCCCGGGCCTCTCGGGTCAAAACCAAACCAACGAGAGGCGCGCTTTGGCGTATTGGATATTGTTCAATATCTCGTTGCAGCCTATATGATATAAATCAGCCTGTTTTTGTCAAAATTGTAAGATTAGGGAGTGCCCAAAATTTTAGGCAGATAAGGCGACCGGCACTTTGTAAGTACCGGTCGCCTAAAAATGGAGTGAAATAAAACCGGCAGTGACTTTTGTCACAAAGTTGATCCAAAATGGAATGGGCAATGCCGTTCATACCGGCATTGCCCATCAGGAGGAGTCACAACCTCAGAGTGCAAAATCAACCACGACTGCTCATGGTCAACGCCATCAGCGCCTTCTGGATGTGCAGCCGGTTTTCCGCCTGCTTGTAAATGATCGACTGCGGCCCGTCGATAACGTCATCATCGGCCTCGTGCTTGCGGTCAATGGGCATGCAGTGCATATAGACGGCGTGCTTCTTGGCCAGATTCATCTTGGCCTGGGTAACCCGCCAACCGGTATGCTTGGCCGCCATGGCTTCAACCTCCGCTTCGTTTTCAGTAACCATAATGGGTCCCCACGACTTGGGATAGAGGAAGTCGGCGTTTTCAAAGGCGGCGTCCATGTCGTGCGTTTCGGTCAGGGTCACGCCGGCGTCGGCGGCGTTTTTACGGGCAACGTCCATTACCTCCGGCATCAGGTGGTAACCCTCGGGGTAGGCCAGGGTCACGTCCATGCCAAAGCGGGGCATCAACCAGACCAGCGATTGGGGCACGCTCAAAGGGCGGACATATTTGGGGGCGTAGGTCCAGGAGATGACAAATTTGCGGCCGCGCAGATCCCGGCCAAACAGCTCCATCAGCGTCATCAAATCGGCCATCGCCTGGCAGGGATGGTCCACGTCATCCTGCATATTGAAGATGGGCGCGTCGGCCCATTTGGCCATCTCGTACAGATATTTCTGGCCGATGCCGGTACGACAGTCGCGAATGGCAATGGCGTGCCCATAGCTGCTCAACACAATGCCGGTATCCTTGGCGTTTTCCCCATGATCGATCTGGGTGGCTTTGGGGGTGAGGTAGACGGCGTGACCGCCCAGTTGGGTCATACCGGTCTCAAAAGAGTTACGGGTGCGGGTGCTCTCCTCAAAAAAGAGCATATACAGGGTTTTGGCTCGCAAAATGTGGTCATGGGGTACACCCATAGCAAACTCACCCTTGAGGCGAAAGGCCACATCCAGCATGGTATTCAGATCTTCCACGCTCCAATCCGGGGTGGTGATAAAATCTTTTTGAAATAGTTTGGTGTTCATGCTTGCTCCTTGGTCAATGATATATTTTCATCAGATTATCTTCGGAATCCTCGCTCTGGCAAGTTGATGCAATGCTCGCTACAACTCCTTGAACACCTTGGCCAGCGAGTCACCATAGACGGCCAGCTCCCACTCGCAGAAGTAACCAAACGGCGTCTGCCAGACCTGATAACCGGTGTCGCCCAGCCGCTGCGCCAGGCCATCCAACAACTTTTTAGCAAACTCGGGCGAGGCTGTCGAGCCGGACAGGTGGGTAAAGGAGTGCAGCACCACGTTCTTAAACTGCCGCTTGTTGGCCAACCACTTGATCTGCTTGACCACCCTGGTTTCCAACTTGGGCTTGACCTCATCCTCCGCCTCGGCATGCAGAAAGACGACCACGGCCTCAGTCACGGTTTCGGCTACCTCTTGCGCCGGCACGTCGTCCAGCGTTTTGGAAAAAGAGGCCCAGTAGAATTTTTTGGCCTGAAAGAGGAGTAGTTTCATCGATCACAAATAGCGAATAGCGAATGGCGAATGGCGAATAGCGAATTACAAACTCCTTCACTTCGTTCCGGGGCAAGTGTCATCAATCGATCAGGGATAGACTCGGCCTAGAGTACGCGGGAAGGGATTGGTTTCGCGGACGTGGTGAATCCCGGCAATCCAGGCTACGGTCCGCTCGATACCCAGGCCAAAGCCGCTGTGAGGCACGCTGCCATACTTGCGCAGATCGATGTACCACTTGAACGCCTCTTCCGGCAGCTTTTCTTCGTGAATGCGCTGGAGCAGCAATTCCGGGCTGCTAATGCGCTCACTGCCGCCGGTGATTTCGCCGTAGCCTTCGGGGGCGAGCATATCGACGCTCTTGCACACTTCGGGCCGGCCCGGCCACGGTTCCATGTAAAAGGCTTTGCACTGGGTGGGAAAACCGTAGACAAAGATGGGCCGGTCGTACTGCCTGGTCAGCTCGGTTTCGTGCGGGCTGCCAAAATCCTGGCCCCACTCGATAGCCAGCAGTTCCCGCAACTCCGGATCGTCCGTTGCGGCTCTGATGTTGGTGATCCGCTCGATGGCCTCGTCATAGGAGATGCGCGGGAAGGGCGGAACGACCTTTTCCAGCATACTGGTATCCCGCTCCAGCACCTTCAGCTCGTCGGCGCGTTCTTCCAGGCAACGGTGAACGATATAGCTGACAAACTCCTCTTCCATCGCCATCAAATCGTCCAGGTCGTAATAGGCCATCTCCGGCTCGATCATCCAGAACTCGGTCATGTGGCGGCGAGTCTTGCTCTTTTCGGCCCGGAAGGTCGGCCCAAAGCAGTAGACTTTGCCAAAGGCGTAAATGTTGGCCTCGTTGTAGAGCTGGCCGGTCTGGGCCAGGTAGACCTTGTCGCCAAAATAATCCACCTCAAACAGGGTGGTGGTGCCCTCGCCCGCGGCCGGGGTCAGGATGGGGGTCGACATTTCGATGTAGTCGTGGCTGTCGAGCCAGTCGCGGCAGGCCCGCATCACCGTGGCCCGCAGGCGGAGCACGGCCCACTGCAAGCGGCTGCGAATCCAGAGATGGCGGTTTTCCAGCAGAAATTCCACCCCGTGCTCTTTGGGGGTGATCGGGTACTCCTCGGCCACCTGGACCACCTGCAAAGCAGCCGTATCGATCTCGTACCCGCCCGGCACGCCGGGGGCCCGCTCGTTCTGTTTGACCACGCCGGTGACGATCACAGCCGACTCCTGGGTCAATCGCTTGCCGGCCTCAAAGGTCTCTTCCGGCAGGTTGGGTTTGAACAGCACCGCCTGGATGATGCCGGTGCCGTCGCGCACTTGCAGGAATTGCAATTTACCCTTGTCGGTTCTGGCGTAGAGCCAGCCCTTGATGGTGACTTCCTGGCCCACGTGGGCGGCAATTTTTTGGATGGTGACAGTTTTGCTCAATTTAGGTCTCCTTGATTATAGCGATAATCTCTTGCAAGACATCGATAGCTGTTACCGGAAGATGAGGTTGGGGCTGAGCTTCAGCTCCCTCGTGCACATGATCGGGATGCGTCACCAATTCAGGATGATGGGGGGCATTATCCCATCGCCTACGCAGAACCCCCTGATTGTCTTGCCACTGGAAGCTATATTTGGTTTATATTTGGTTACTTCGACTCGCTCAGACTCAACAGAAAACCGCTCAAAAATCTCCAATAGGTCGCCGTTTGCCAGCGACAACCGAAAGCGGTACAGTCCAATTTTTCCCTGGGTTTCTTCCCGAACAATCTTTAAATCGACAATAGCTGGTTCAGAAATCAGAAAAGTTTTTATGTAAATCACATAATCGGCAGCATCATTCATTGAGCCGTTTCCAAACGCTCTATTTTTTTTAGCAGATCTTGCTGAAGTTCAAATAAACCGGCCCATTCGAAGAAATCCATAGCATCCCCCAACTGGCCGTGTTCAAACTTCTGATAAAATTCAGCAGATGACATTCCATAGCGGCTTTCAAATTGTTCCAGCTCGGCGGAATATCTTTCTAAGCGAGCTTGATGCTGTTCCAAAAATACTTTCAGCAATTTATCTAAAACTCGCCCCAGGTTCTCGTCTTCTGCCACCACTTCCTGCAATAGATCAAGTTTAGTCTGTACAGTAGCCATTGACTCACCTCCACCTTAGCCTTACTTTATTCAAGTCCACTTTTTACACTTCTCTGAATCATGTGACATTCCACACCGGTATTCAAATTGTGTTTCATCGTTTCAAAGGAATACGGGTACGCCACTCCCAATATTCATCAAGATTATGGTAGAGAACTTCGGAGTCTATCGCTCGCGCCATATCATTAGTTAGATAATTCATCCAATAGTCATCAAATACCTCTGGCCCATAAGGCACAAATGGGCCATTACCATCAACCAAATCTTGAATGTTACTAAGTGAGCCAATATTTTTTGTGTTTCCACTTCCAGGACGCTCAATCGCAATGCGCCACTTTTCTTGAAGTAAGAAATCAAAATCTTTCACTACAGACACAATATTTGGAAGATCCTTTAAGGTATAAATCTTACGTTCATCAATATTTTCATCCTGGCGACCATATATTGTTATAGGCCGAATTGTTTGATTAAAAACGAGCCAAAGCCGGACAGAATAAATG
>CAYNLK010000001.1:0-290015 GCA_964398055.1 uncultured Caldilineaceae bacterium | reverse complement strand
AATGGAACTACACCGCTGTCCCAAATAGGGAAGTTATTTAATTCACGATCCTAAGGAGGAGTATCTATGGATGCATTGACTTTGGCCCGCTGGCAGTTTGGAGTTACTACCGTTTACCACTTCTTTTTTGTGCCGCTGACCCTGGGCTTGTCGATCATGGTGGCGATTATGCAGACCATGTACTACCGCAGCGGCGACGAGCGCCACAAAAAAATGACCAAGTTTTGGGGCAAGCTCTTTTTGATCAACTTCGCCATGGGGGTGGTCACCGGCATCGTCCAGGAGTTCCAATTTGGCATGAACTGGTCGGAATATTCCCGTTATGTGGGGGATATCTTCGGCGCGCCGCTGGCTATCGAGGCCCTGCTGGCCTTCTTTATGGAGTCGACTTTCCTGGGGCTGTGGATCTTTGGCTGGGACAAGCTGCCCAAAAAGATCCACCTGGCGACCATCTGGCTGGTGGCCATCGGCTCCAACCTGTCGGCTTTTTGGATTTTAGTAGCCAACTCCTTTATGCAGGAGCCGGTTGGCTACGTGCTACACAACGGCCGGGCGGAGATGGTCGATTTTATGGCCCTGCTGACCAACCCGCATGTGTGGGTGCAATTTCCCCACGTCTTTACCGCCGGGCTGGCCACAGCCGGTTTCTTTGTTTTGGGCATCAGCGCCTATCACCTGTTGAAACAACGCGATGACATGGAGGTGTTCCGGCGCTCCTTCAAATTGGGGCTAACTTTCGCCCTGGTCGGCTCGATTACGGTGATGCTGGTGGGCCATAGCCAGGCCCAACACATGGTCCAGGCTCAACCGATGAAGATGGCCGCGGCCGAAGCCCTGTGGGAAAGCGAGAATCCCGCGGCGATGTCGCTGTTTACCATCGGCAATGAACCGGAATTGAGAGACGTCTTTGCCATCAAGGCGCCGGCCCTGCTCAGTTTTCTGGCCTACAACCAATTCTCCGGCGAGGTCAAAGGGATCAAAAATTTGCAGGCTGAATACGAACAAACCTACGGGCCGGGCAACTACATCCCGCCGGTGGCAGTCAGTTACTGGACCTTCCGGATTATGATTGGCGCGGGCGTGGTTATGGCTTTGCTGGGTCTGTATGGTCTTTATCTGGTCGCCAAAAACAAATTTGAGCAGAATTCGCTCTACCTGCGCCTGCTCATCTGGGCCATCGCCCTGCCTTACCTGGCCAATACTACCGGTTGGCTTTTTACCGAAATCGCCCGCCAACCGTGGATTGTCTTTGGCCTGCAGCTCACCGCCGAGGGGGTCTCGCCCAACGTTGGGGCCGGCACGGTCTTAACCTCGTTGATCGGTTTTACCCTGCTCTACGGCGCGCTGATGGCGGCTGATATCTATTTACTGCTCAAGTTTGCCAAAGCCGGCGTCGGCGGCCCCGGTCAAGCGGCCGAACCGGCGACCGAAGCGCCCGCCGGAACGCCTGCAGGCGCCTATCTAAGGTAGGAGGAGGCTGACTATGTTCGATCTAAACACACTCTGGTTTGTCTTGATTGCCGTCCTGTTCATCGGTTACTTCATCCTGGAAGGTTTCGACTTTGGGGTCGGCATTTTGCTGCCCTTCCTGGGCAAAACGGACCGGGAACGCCGGGTCATCATCAACACCATCGGGCCGGTCTGGGACGGCAACGAAGTCTGGCTGCTAACCGCCGGCGGAGCCATTTTTGCCGCCTTTCCCAACTGGTACGCCACTATGTTCAGCGGCTTCTACCTGGCCCTGTTTTTGATGCTTCTGGCTCTGATTGTGCGGGGCGTAGCCTTTGAATTTCGCAGCAAAGACCGCTATCCCGTCTGGCGCACCTTCTGGGATTGGATGATCTTTATCGGCAGCCTGGTCCCGGCGTTGCTCTGGGGGGTGGCTCTGGGCAACATTCTGCGGGGCGTGCCCATCGACCAGAATATGACCTACGTGGGCACTTTCTTCACCCTGCTCAATCCGTATGCGCTGCTGGGCGGCCTGACCAGTTTGTCTCTCTTCATTTTGCACGGCGCGCTCTTCCTGGGTCTCAAGACCAAAGGCGAGATCATGGATCGAGCCGTGGCCTTCACCAAAAAAATCGGGCCGGTCGCCACGGTCTTGATCTTCCTGTATGTAGTCGCCACCTACTTTATGACTGACGCCTTCACCCGCCTGGGCATCAATCCCGGCATCATCCCGCTCGGCGCCGGGGCGACTCTGCTGGCTGCCGGCTGGTTCGTGCATCACGGCCGCCCCGGCTGGGCCTTCATCTTCAATTCGCTGACCATTCTGCTCTCCACCCTGACCATCTTCATCTCGCTCTATCCCCGGGTAATGGTTTCCAGCCTCAACCCGGCCTGGAGCCTGACCATCTACAACGCCTCCTCCAGCCAATACACCCTGACCGTGATGAGCATCGTCGCCTTAATCTTTGTGCCCATTGTGCTGGCCTACCAGAGCTGGACCTACTGGGTCTTCCGGGAGCGAATTGGCAAAGAGTCGGCCCTGGAGTATTAGGCGTTGGGGTCTGTCCAATTTTTTAGGTGACCGGCACTTCCAATGAATCTTGGTTTGGAATTGCCGCCAAAGCCAAAGTGCCGGTCACCTTATCTACCTAAAATTCTGGACGTACCCTGGGCGCAATACTTTTCAAATAAGGACGCGGTTAAAACCGCATCTGGGGGCTACGCCGTGATGTCCGCCTCCGCGGACAAAAAGTCCCGTCCACGTAGGTGGACGACTGGCTTTAGCCCTGAAGGAGCGATTTCAATCGCCTATTATTTGAAAAGTATTGATCCTGGGCGTTATTGACCCTGGCCTGGCCTCTCCAGGTCAAAAACATATAATATAGGGGCGACTCTTAGCGCCCCTATTTTTGTTATAACTGCCCAGACACCCGGTTTTTTTGCCAGATTTGCCCACAATTTGCTCAACAGGCAACGACTCTTTGCTTAAAAACAGCTTTAGCAGCCCAAAAACCGGGTGTCTTGACCAAGATGTCGTTACTTTTTATTTGCGCAGCAAATGATGCTCCTCGATAAACGCTTGCTCCAACCGGCCCAATCGGCCCGCCCGGCCTTGCTTCTGACCATTGCCCTGGGCGTAATTGCCGGCGTGGTCCTAGTCGGGCAGGCCTTTTATTTGAGCCGGGTGATCAACCGGGTCTTTCTGGCCGGCGCCGACCTGGCCGGGGTCCAAACCTACCTGCTGCTCTTGTTCGGCTTCAGCTTGCTGCGGGCCGGCTTGACCTGGAGCAGCCAGGTCACCGCCCAGCGAGTTGCCAGCCGGGTCAAAATCGAGCTGCGCCGGTGCCTGGCCGCCCAACTGCTGGCGCTAGGCCCGGCCTACACCCAGGGCGAGCGCAGCGGCGAACTGACCAATACCGTGGTCGAAGGCGTTGAAGCCCTCAACGACTATTTTAGCCAGTATCTACCGCAACTGGCCACGGCTGCCCTGGTGCCCCTGACCATTTTGCTCTTTGTTTTCCCCCTCGATCTGCTCTCCGGCCTGGTGCTGCTCCTCACCACGCCCCTGATCCCGATTTTTATGGTCCTGATCGGTCAGGCGGCTGAAAGTATGACCCAGCGCCAATGGAGTTCACTGAGCCGGATGAGCGCCCACTTCCTGGATGTTTTGCAGGGCTTGACCACGCTCAAACTGTTGGGCCGCAGCCGCGAGCAGGCCGAGATCATTGCCTTTATCAGCAACCGTTTCCGCCAGACCACGCTGAGCGTGCTACGGGTCGCTTTTTTGTCGGCGCTGGTGCTGGAGCTGGTCGCTACGATCAGCACCGCCGTGGTGGCCGTCCAGGTCGGCCTGCGGCTGCTCTACGGCTGGCTGGAGTTTGAGCAGGCCCTGTTCGTGCTGATCCTGGCCCCGGAGTTCTACCTGCCGCTGCGGCTGCTGGGCAGCCGTTTTCACGCCGGCATGTCTGGCGCGGCCGCGGCCAGGCGTATTTTTGAAGTCTTGGAGACACCGTTACCGATAACGACCGCCGACCGCCGACCCCTCGGGCTGAGCCTCGGGACGAAGCCGTCGACCGCCGAGATTTCCCATAAAACAGCTGAATTCCTCACTACCAACCAGCCAACCAACCATCCATCCATCCAACTAACCATCCATCCACCCATCCAGTTCAACGAGGTCCACTACTCTTACGACGCGGCTGAACGCCCGGCCCTGCGCGGCGTCTCTTTCACCATCGAGCCAGGCCAAAAAGTCGCTCTGGTTGGGCCGAGCGGGGCCGGCAAGAGTACCGTGGCCCACCTGCTGCTGCGCTTTATCGACCCTACCGCGGGAGTCATCAGTGTGGCCGGCCGGCCGTTGGCAACCATAGAGCCGGCCACCTGGCGGGCGCAACTGGCCTGGGTGCCCCAGCAGCCCTACCTGTTCCACGCTTCGGTGGCCGACAACATCCGCCTGAGCCGGCCAGAGGCCGCGCCGGCGGACGTAGTCCGGGCAGCCCAATTGGCCCAGGCCGACCGCTTCATCGCGAGCCTGCCCGCCGGCTACGATACCCTCATTGGCGAGCGCGGCGCCCGGTTGAGCGGCGGCCAGGCCCAACGGCTGGCCCTGGCCCGCGCCTTTCTAAAGGACGCGCCCATCCTGATCCTCGACGAAGCCACGGCCAATCTGGACCCGGAGCAAGAGGCCGAAATTCAAGCGGCCATCGAGCGGCTGCTCCGGAGGCGCACGGCCTTAATTATCGCCCACCGGCTCAACACCGTTCGTAATGCGGACAAAATCGTGGTATTAGACAACGGCCTCATTCAAGAGGCAGGCACTCATACCGCCCTAATGGAGCAACAAGGTCTGTACCATCAGCTTGTAGTTACCTACCAAACCGGCTTAAGTCCAAACAGTCCACAGATACACACTGATGCACACTGATTTTTTGAGGATGAAGAGAATGACTGCATACCCCGACTCGGAATTAACCCGAAGCATTATTGGAGCTGCATTTGAAGTACATAATATTTTGGGAGCTGGATTTTTGGAGAAGGTCTATCGAAACGCTCTGGTAAAAGAGTTGAGATTACAGGGAATCCAAGCGCAATCTGAAGTACAAATACCGGTCTACTACAAAGGTGAACTGGTTGGAGATTATCATGCCGATATTCTGGTTGACGGTCGGATTATCTTGGAGTTAAAAGCGTTGAGCGCGCTGACGAGCGAACATGAGGCTCAACTGCTCAACTATTTGAAGGCAACAGGGTACAAAATAGGCTTGTTACTTAACTTTGGCGCCAAACAGGTCCAGGTTAAAAGAAGAATTCTGTAGAATCATTTTTATCAATCGAGGAAATTCGTCACTATTCACATTGCCTTATTCAGTCCACAGATATACACAGATTCTCACTGATTTGGCTGATCTTTTTATTCTGTAGTTAAATCTATCTGTGTTCATCAGTGTGTATCTGTGGACCGAAACAGATCCACCTAATTCAAGTTTCATCGGGTAGTAGGGAATGAAATCGTTCTGGCGCTTAATTAAGCTAACTTTTCCCCTCAAATGGTGGATTGGCCTGGCCGCGCTGCTGGGCTTTGCCACAATCGGCAGCAGCATCGGCCTGATGGCTGCCGCGGCCTACATCATTTCGGCCGCGGCCCTCCACCCGCCCATCGCCGCGCTGCAAGTGGCTATTGTGGGGGTGCGCTTTTTTGGGCTAAGCCGGGGGGTGTTTCGCTACCTGGAGCGGCTGGTCTCTCACCAGGTCACCTTTCGGCTGTTGGCCCGGCTGCGCGTCTGGTTCTACCAAGCCGTTGAACCCCTGGCCCCGGCCCGGCTGATGCAGTATCGCAGCGGCGACCTGCTGAGCCGCGTCGTGGCCGATGTTGACAGCCTCCAGCATTTTTATATCCGGGTCATTGCGCCGCCGGTGGTGGCTGTGCTGGTCATCGGGTTGATTGGGTGGTTACTGGCCGCGTTTGCATTTCAACTGGCCGTAACCAATCTTATCTTTTTACTGCTGGTCGGGCTGGGCCTGCCATGGTTGAGCCATTATTTGAGCCGGGGCGTCGGCCACACGCTGACCACCGGCCGGGCCGAGTTGAATGTGGCCTTAGTCGATACGCTCCAGGGCGAGGCCGACTTGCTCATTGCCGGCCAGGCCGCGGCCCAACAAGAGCGAATCGACCGCCTGAGTCACACTCTGGCCGAAGCGCAGGAGCGAGCAGCTTGGGTAAACGGCTTGCAGACAGCCCTGGCCGGCCTGTTGGTCAACTGGTCTAGCCTGGCTATGCTGCTGATCGCCGTCCCACTGGTCAACCAGGGGCAACTGGACGGAGTTTACCTGGCCGTGCTGGTGCTGACCGCCATCGCCAGTTTTGAGGCGGTCGCGCCCTTACCGGAAGCCTGGCCGCAGCTAGCGCACAGCCTGGCCGCAGCCAAGCGGCTGTTCGAGCTGGTCGATGCGGCACCGGTTGTCCCTGAGCCGCCTCCCGCTACGGTCTCACCAACCCCCCGTGATTTTGGCCTGGTGGTTGAGCGCCTCTCCTTTCGCTATAGCCAGATTGACCCGCCGGCGCTGCACAACCTCTCTTTTTCGATTCCGGCCGGTCATAAGGCAGCTATCGTGGGGCCAAGCGGGGCCGGCAAATCGACCCTGGTCAACCTGTTGGTCCGCTTTTGGGACTACCCGTCGGGCGAAATCCGGCTGGGCGGATACGACCTGCGCCAGTACCGGCCCGACCAGCTCCGCCAACTGATCAGCGTCGTTACCCAACAGACTCACCTGTTCAATGACACCATTCGCGGTAATCTGCTCCTGGCCCGTCCCCAGGCTAGCGAAATCGATTTAATTCGGGCGGCCCAGCAAGCCCAACTCCACGATTTTATCCAGACTTTGCCCCAGGGCTACGATACCTGGATTGGCGAGCAAGGTCTGCGTTTGAGCGGCGGCCAGCGCCAGCGCCTGGCCATCGCCCGGGCCCTGCTCAAAGCTGCGCCCGTCCTCATTCTGGATGAACCAACCGCCAACCTCGACCCGCTGACTGAACGAGAGTTAATGCAAACCATCCATTCCGTTTTGGATGGGCCAACCACGCTGCTGATTACCCATCGGCTAACCGGATTGGAGCCGCTGGATCAGATTCTGGTTCTGCAAGCCGGCCGGATTGTCGAGCAAGGCCGGCACGATGAGCTGCTCCAGGCCGGCGGTCTGTACTGGCGGATGTGGAGTCGGCAGCACCAACTCAATTCTTGAAAACAGAATATTGTAAATTTTTTCACGAATAATGACGATTGTCAGTAAAATAAGTGACATTTGCCACTATTGAGCCAGGTTTGATTGTGTTATGCTTACAGAAATGTTTAGTTACAAGCTAAAAAGGAACTCCTATGCGCCTATCCGAAGTTCTGGCCATTACCGACGCCCAATTCTTCCTGCCGAATCCCGGCAAGACTGTGAAACAGGCGATGCTTGACCTTGAAGTTGAAATTGGCGGCAGCGCCGATTTGATGAGCGACGTTTTGTGCTACAATTTGTCCCATGGACTGCTGGTAACCGGTTTGATTAATCCCCAATCGGTGCGTACTGCCGAAATGGCCGATGTAGCCGCCCTCTTGATCGTCCGCGGCAAGGTCCCACCCCCTGAAACCATCAAAATAGCCTGGGAAGTTGGCATCCCGATTATGGGCACCCAGATGACCATGTTCGAGGCCTGCGGCCGGTTGTATGTTGCCGGTCTACCACCCGCCAACCGCCGCAACGGCGGCCCCGCGCCGGCTCGCTAGACCTGCCTGAACGGGTCTGAGCATGCAAAGGTGCATCAGATAAACGCTGCTGGAGCAAGATTATGCCCGACCAAGCATTAATTACGGATGAAAAAGCAGGCTTCATCACCCGGGTTGAAGAGCTGGCTTATGAGCTAAAGATTGAAGCCGTGATGACCCGCGACCCGGAAGTGGTTGACCCGCGCCTGCAGATGAAAGATGTGCTGGAGCTCTTTCGGGAAAAGCGCATCTCCGGAGCGCCGGTTGTGTCTGATGGGCGGCTGGTTGGGATTATCAGCATCGAAGATTTGATTCGAGCGCTGCGCGATCTGGGCCGGCGCGAGCTGAACGCGGCCGTGGCCGACTACATGAGCCGGGAGGTCATTACGGTCAACTCGTTCGACTCGATCATCGAGGCCTTGAAGCTATTTGCGAAAACCAGGGTCGGCCGGCTGCCGGTGGTTGACCGGAAAAAGCAGTTGGTCGGCATTATCACCAAAGGCGACATCACCCGGGGTATGCTTGAGGCCCTCCAACACGAATACCAAGCTGAAGAGGTTATCCGCTACCGGGCCAGCCACCTGTTTGAAGATATCATCTCCGACCGGACCAGTTTGATCCTACGGTACCGCATTGAACCCCGCGATTTTGTGCATGGCGGAACAGCTTCCAGCAATATCAAACGGGCCTTGCTACGTCTGGGCGCTGATCCCCAAATTGCCCGGCGTTGCGGTATTGCCATCTACGAAGCCGAAATGAACCTGATCATCCATACCACCAACGGCGGCGAGATTCTGGTTGAAATTGAGCCACACCAGATTGTGATGCAAACCATCGATGATGGGCCGGGCATAGAAGATATCGAGTTGGCCATGCAGCCGGGCTATTCCACCGCCAGCGCCGAAATCCGTGAACTGGGCTTTGGCGCCGGGATGGGGCTGAAGAACATTCAAAACTGCGTCGACGAAATGCAACTCGAGTCGATCCCGGTCAAAGGTTCCAGGCTGGTAATGCTGCCCAAAAGCGGCAACAAGGAGTGGGAGCTAACCCGCGCCACCACCCCAGGCCAGGGTACTCGACTGACTATGAAAATTCTCTTGCACCCCCAGGAAACTTTTGAAAAACATCAACATGGTAAGGAGAAGTCTTTATGACTCTACAAGAGATCATTCAAAAATTGGATCTGACGGTGCTGACCAAGAAAAAAGATTTTGATAAAATTGTACCGACCAGCGGCTATTCCTCCGATCTGTTGAGCTGCGTGATGGCCGGCGCCCAAAAAAGAGGTATTTGGGTAACCTTGCAGTCGCACGCCAATATTGTGGCCGTTGCCGCCCTGCTTGAACTGAGCGCGGTCATCATCACCGAAGGCGCAGTGCCAGACCCGGAAACAATCGCCAGAGCGAATGACGAGGGTATCACCCTGCTTTCGACCAATCAATTGACCTACCCGGTGGTGGGCAAATTGTGGGAGTTGGGATTAAGAGATGACTGATTACCGGTTGTGAAAACTTACCTGGCCGAACTGCACATCCACACAGTTGTCTCGCCCTGCGCCGGCATCGAGATGATCCCGCCGCTCATTGTTCAAGAGGCCCTAAGCCGTAACATCAATTTGATCGCCATTACCGACCACAATACCACTGCCAATGTTTCAGCCGTCCAGAAAGCGGCCCGCAACACTGAACTGACTGTGCTGCCGGGGATGGAGCTCCAGACCCGGGAAGAAGTTCATCTCCTCTGCCTGTTCGACACCCTGGAACAATCCGCAACCTGGCAAGAGTTGGTGCAGGCTCATATGCCGCCTTTGGAAAACAACATCGAATTCTTTGGCGAACAGTTTGTGGTTGACGAGTTCGGCGACTTTGTCCGGCGTGAAACGCAGTTACTGCTGACCTCGGCCAATCTCTCGCTTGAAGAAGCTGTGGTCAAAGTAAACAACTTGGGCGGGTTGGCCATTCCGGCCCACGTCAATCGCCAGGCCTTCAGCCTGATCGCCAACCTGGGCTTTGTGCCCCCGGATCTGCCGTTTGAGGCGCTGGAAATATCCCGTCACCTCACTCCGGCGGAAGCCAGGCATAAATTCCCGCAACTCCGGCTCTATCCGCTCATTCAAAATGGCGACGTGCATTACCTTGACGATTTCTTGGGCGTCAATCGCTTCCAATTGGCGGCTCCCACCATCAAGGAGTTAAAGTTGGCTTTGCGAAATGAAGCAGGACGGTCGTTGACCATTGACCCAATCAATACCTGACAATCCTCTTATGTTTTTGTGACAAATGTCACCTGACAATTACAACGCGGCGTGATAGAATTCACAATGCGACTGGTAGTAAAGCCGTCACTGTTTTGGCGTGGTTCAATTGATAGATTGATCTATTTCACCTCATCACTATTGTCACTGGAGATATCAATGTTAAAAGTTCTGGAGAATATTCCTGCAACCGACCCGCTCGCTATCGTTGAACAGCGAGCCGCCATTGACCAGATCTTGACCAAAAACAAACAAATACCCGGGGCCACCATGGTGGTTCTCAACGAACTGCAAAGCCAATTTGGCTACATCTCGGTCCCAATGCAAGCCTACGTTGCCCAGAAACTGCGGGTGCCGATGAGCGAGGTCAACGGGGTGGTATCATTCTATTCATTCTTCACCACCACCCCCCGCGGCAAGCACACGGTGAAATATTGTATGGGTACTGCCTGCTACGTGAGCGGCGCGCCCAACTTAATTGAAAAAACCAAGCAACTTTTAGGGGTTGACCCGGGCGAGACCACTGAAGACAAGCTAATGACGGTTGAGCTATGCCGCTGTATCGGCGCCTGCAGCCAGGCTCCGGCCGTGGTAGTAGACAAGGATGTGTACGGTCGCGTACACGCTAATCAACTGCCCCAAATACTCAACAAGTACCGTGGCTAGGACAAAAAGTTGAGAGAGATAGCCCTGCATTTACTGGATATTGCGGAGAATAGTATTGCCGCCGGGGCAACTCTCATTGAGATTAACGTAGAGGAGGACATCCGGAACGATCGGTTAAAAATAGTGATTCAAGATAATGGCCGGGGGATGGATGAGCAGATGTTGGCCCAGGTCACCGATCCTTTTGTGACCAGCCGCACCACCCGCAAAGTTGGTTTAGGTATTCCTCTTTTCAAGGCCGCGGCCGAGGCCTGCAACGGTCATCTGCACATATCCTCTGTCCTGGGGCAGGGCACCCGGGTCGAAGTCGAGTTCCAGCGTAGCCATATTGATCGGATGCCGTTGGGTGATCTGGCCGGCACAATACTCAATCTGGTCATCTGCCAGCCCGAGATTCATTGGCTCTTCCACTACCGGGCCGGCAACCAGACCTTCACCTTTGACGATGAACCCATCAAAACAGAATTGGCCGGAATTCCACTCACCGAACCGGCAGTACTAAGCTACATCAAAAAAACGTTACAAGAGGGTGTCCAGAGTGTTCAGCAGACGCTGACAGATGAAAGGTCACCCGGCTGATACTACGATAGGAGGACAAAGATGCCAGCCATCAAATCACTTGACGAGTTGAAACGGATTAAAGAGGAGGCTCTGCAGAAACGCCAGGCGGCTCAAACCGGCGGACGGGTCCAGATTACCATTCCCATGGGCACCTGCGGCATTGCCGCGGGCGCCAGAGAAACGATGAAAGCGATCCTCGATTTCATTGAGGCCGAAAACCTCAGCGACATCGTCGTCCGGCAAACCGGCAATAGCGGCCTGGATGAGTGGGAACCGATCATCAAGGTCTCTGTCGGAGGGCAGCCCGAGGTAACCTACGGTAAAGTTACCCCGGCTAAAGCCAAGCGGATTATGGAAGAACACGTGATGCATGAACGAGTTGTAAGCGAATACGCTATTCCGGCTTAAGCATTCGTTTCCTTACATCGCCGTCAAAATCAATCCGAAAAGAGAGTAGAGGCAGTATGAAATATTATCGTACTCACGTTTTGGTTAGCGTTGATCCTGCTGGTGTAGATCGAGCATCCTTCGACATAAAAAATAGTCTACAGAAGGAATTGATACGCCAGGGCCTCGCTGACGAAGTCCAGGTAATGGAAACGCCCCGCCGCGAGCGCTATCCCGGCGGGGCTGAGATGGTCATTTACCCGGATGAAGTCCATTACGCCAATGTCACCCTCGACGATATTCCCCAATTAGTCGAAGAGCACTTCCTGAAGGGTCGGGTAGTGGAGAATTTGCTGGCTCCGGTTCAAGAAATTGTTGATGAAGAGTTGGGGCCGCCCAAACCCAAGGAAGTCCGGGTGGTGTTGCGGAACTGCGGCCTGATCGACCCGGAAAATATCGAAGATTATATTGCTGAAGATGGTTACGCTGCCCTGGCCAAAGTGTTGACCACAATGACTCCGGAACAGGTGTTAGCAGAGGTTGGGGCGTCCGGTTTGAGAGGCCGCGGCGGGGCCGGCTTCCCTGCTGCCAAAAAGTGGGAGTTTGCGCGCAAAGCCTCCGGCAACCCAAAGTACGTTATCTGCAACGCCGATGAAGGCGACCCCGGCGCGTTTATGAACCGGCGGGTGCTGGAAAGCGACCCCCATGCCGTGGTCGAGGGCATGATTATTGCCGCTTACGCCATTGGGGCCAGCCAGGGCTATGTTTATTGCCGGGCCGAATATCCGGTGGCGGTGGAACGATTGAATCTGGCCATCAGGCAGGCCCGCGCCTACGGCCTGCTGGGAGAAGACATCCTGGGCAGCGGCTTTTCCTTTGATCTGGAAGTGCGCATGGGCGCAGGGGCCTTTGTTTGCGGCGAGGAAACCGCCTTAATGGCCTCCATCGAAGGTAAGCGGGGTGAGCCTCGGCCGCGGCCGCCCTTCCCGGCGGTAGCCGGTCTGTGGGGCAAGCCAACCAACATCAACAACGTGGAAACCTACGCCAACGTGCCCCAGATCATTCTCAAAGGAGCCCAATGGTTCGCCAGTATGGGCACCGAAAAGAGCAAGGGCACCAAAACCTTTGCCATTGCCGGCGATGTTAACAATACCGGTTTGATCGAGGTGCCGCTGGGTATCACCCTGCGTGAAGTTATCTTTGATGTGGGCGGCGGTATCAAAAACGATAAGAAGTTCAAGGCGGTGCAAACCGGCGGCCCGATGGGTGGCTGCCTGCCCATCTCCTACCTCAACATGGAGGTCGATTACGAGACCCTGGCCTCGGCCGGCTCCATTATGGGTTCGGGCGGCATGATTGTGATGGATGAAAATTCCTGTATGGTCGACATCGCCCGCTTCTTTATGGAGTTTACCCAAGATGAAAGCTGCGGTAAATGTACTCCCTGCCGGGTTGGCACCAAACGCATTCTGGAAATTCTGGAGCGCATCTGCGCCGGCCACGGTAAAGAAGGCGACATCGAGACCCTGGAGATGCTGTGTGCTCAGATCAAGAGCACCAGCCTGTGCGGTCTGGGGCAGGGCGCGCCCAACCCAGTTGAGAGCACCCTGAAGCATTTTCGCCACGAATACGAAGCCCACATCTACGAAAAACATTGCCCGGCCGGCGCCTGCAAAGATCTGGTGCGGGCCCCCTGCGTCAATACCTGTCCGGCCGGCGTGGATAGCCCGGCCTACCTGGCTCTGGTTGCCCAGGGACGCTACGCCGAAGGGCTGGCAGTGCACCGCGACTCCAACCCGTTTGCCCTGGTTTGCGGGCGAGTGTGCCCGGCTTTTTGTGAGACCAAATGTCGCCGTGGCCGGCTGGACCAGCCCATCTCGATCCGGCTGGTCAAACGCTTCATGGCCGATCGCTTCTTTGCCGAAGAATGGACCCCTGAAATCCTGGCTCCGGCCAAAGAGGAGCGCATTGCGGTCGTGGGGGCTGGCCCGGCCGGTTTGACCGCCGCCCTTCGTCTGGCTCAAAAGGGCTACCGGGTAACGGTCTTTGAGCGGATGCTCCAACCCGGCGGCATGATGACCTACGGCATTCCGGCCTATCGCCTGCCGCGCGAGCCGCTCTTTGCCGAGATCAACCATATCCGCCGGGCCGGCGTCGATATTCGACTTGGCCAGGAGTTGGGCCGAGACTTCACCATCGACTCACTAAAAGAAGATGGGTATGCCGCCGTTGTGCTGGCCCTGGGCGCGCATAAAAGCCAACGGCTGGGTATGCCCGGTGAAGATAAAGAAGGAGTTTACCACGGGGTAACCTTCTTGCGTGATATTGCCATGAACCGGGCGCCCAATGTTGACGGCAAGCGCATCGTCATCGTTGGCGGGGGTGATGTGGCCGTCGACTCGGCTCGCTCGGCCTGGCGCCTGGGCGCGGCTGAGGTTCACGTGGTTTACCGGCGGGAAGAAAAGGATATGCCGGCCCACCGGGAAGAAATCGAAGCGGCCAAAGAAGAAGGCATCCAGTTCCATTTCCTGGTCAATCCAATGGCCGTGCTGGGCCAGCGCTCGGTAACCGGTATCCGCTTGCAGCGCCAAACCCTGGGTGAGTTTGACAGCAGCGGTCGTCGTCGCCCGAAACTCATCGCCAAATCGGAGTTCGATATCGCCTGTGACTTGATTATCCCGGCTATCGGCCAATACACCGATTTTGACTGGATGCAGGACAACAGCGTCGAAACCGTCCGCGCGGCCAACATCAAAGTTGGTCACGCCTTTGAGACGACCCATTCCGGCGTATTTGCCGCCGGCGATTGTGTGTCGGGTCCGGCCACTGTCATCGACGCCGTAGCTCAGGGCAACAAAGTGGCGATGGCGGTTGAGCAGTGGTTGACCACCGGTAAACTGGACCGAATCGTCTACCGGCCCAAGCGACATGATATTGCCCAAACCGTCAAATTGGAAGATTACGCTCACGCCCGGCGAGCAGTCCCACGAGTGTTGCCAACGGATTGGCGCAGCGCCACCGGCTTCACCGAGATCGAGTCAGGCTTTGACGAGATCACGGCTCAAGAAGAGGCCAAACGCTGCCTGCGTTGTGACCTGGAGTGGCTGGAGCGCATCGGTGAGCCAATCCCCCAACCGGAGAAGGAATTGGTTGGTTAGTTGGTTGGTTAGTTGGTTGCTTAGTTGTAGGATGGCTGTAAGCCAGAACAATTTAATAAAGTAAAATGAAGGGAATTGGTGGCAATGGAGTCATCAGACCAGCTTCTCAAGAGCATCAAACGGCCGCCCTTCCCGGAGCACAAAAACTACCCCTAGAAAGGAGAAGGGTATGTCAGTTGCCTTAACAGAAACTCGGGACGTGTCTGCGGTGGTAGAAGCAGCCATTGCCCACCACGGCGATACGGCCGAAGCGTTGGTCCCCATTTTGAGTGAGGTCAACGATAAACTGGGCTATTTACCGGTTGACGCGCTGACACAAATCAGTAAATCATTGCGAGTACCCGGCAGTCAATTGATTTCAACGGCCAGTTTTTACCGGTTACTATCAACCAAGCCACGCGGCAAACACGTCATCAGATTTTGTGAGAGCGCCCCCTGTCACGTTATGGGGGGGCGACAAATCTGGCGGGCTTTGCAAGAGACACTGGAGCTGGGGCCGGGTAAGACCAGCGCCGATGGCAAATGGACCCTGCTAACCACCAGTTGTCCAGGCATCTGTGGGGTTGGGCCGGTGATTATGATCGATGATGACGTATACGGCAACCTGGCGCCTGAACGTCTGCCAGAAATTCTGGCGCTCTACGAGTAAAGGAGGCAAGCCATAATGACCACATCAATCCGTTCGTTAGTCTTGGTCTCCAGCGATCCAGAGAGCATGGCCCGCGGGGCGCAGGAACTGTTTGACAATCTGCAGCAAGAAATCAATACCTTTGGCTTGCAAGACGAAATCTTTGTGACGATGGTGGGCGATATGGGCCGGCACGATGCGCTACCTATGGTGATTGTCTACCCCGAGGCAGTTATCTACGGCCCGGTCAAACCAACGGATGTCCATTTTCTGGTAGAAGAGCATCTCTACAAGGGCCGCATCGTAGCCGAGCTGCAAGCCTCGGCCAGGGAGTTGACCGGACGCATCGCCTGGCTATCGGCCCGCAAGGGCACCTTGCCGGCCGAGCAGAGAATTGTGCTGCGGCGAGCCGGTCTGATTGATCCCGAGGAAATTGAGGATTACATTGCTCATGATGGTTACGAGGCCCTGGGTAAAGCCTTGAGCCAGATGCCGCCTCGCCAGGTTATTCAGGAGATTACCGAGTCCGGCCTCAGAGGCCGCGGCGGGGCCGGTTTTCCGACCGGGACCAAGTGGAGCTTCGTGGCCCAGGTAGACGATTTTCCCAAGTACATTATCTGCAACGCAGACGAAAGTGAACCGGGCACGTTCAAAGATCGGATGGTGCTGGAAGGCGATCCCCACAGTATGATCGAGGCGATGGCGCTGGCCGGTTACGCCGTCGGGGCGAATGAAGGCTACATCTACGTGCGGGGTGAATACAAACTGGCCCAGGAGCGGCTGGCTCGAGCCATCAAGCAGGCCCGCGAATATGGCTTACTGGGGAAAAACATCTTTGGCTCAGACTTTCATTTTGACATTCACATCCACACCGGCGCCGGGGCCTACATCTGTGGGGAGGAAACAGCTCTGATCGAGTCGATCGAGGGCAAGCGGGGCGAACCCCGCATCCGGCCGCCTTACCCCACCACCCACGGCTTGTGGGGCAAACCCACCGTGGTCAATAATGTGGAAACGCTGGCCAATGTTCCGGCGATTATTCACAACGGCGCAGCCTGGTACCGGGGCTTTGGCACCAAAAGCAGCCCGGGTACTAAAGTTTACACCGTGCTGGGCAATGTGAACGTTACCGGCGTGATCGAGGTGCCGATGGGCATTACCCTGCGCGAGGTCATCAGTATTTATGCCAAAGGTATGAAAAATGGCGCCCGCCTGAAGCTGGCCCAGACCGGCGGCTCCAGCGGCTCCATCGTGCCGGCCAGCCTGCAAGACACGCCGATGGATTACGACTCCTACGCTCGGGCCGGCGTCTCGTTAGGTTCGGGTGCCCTCCTCATCTGCGACGAGGATACCTGTGTGGTCGACCTGGCCCGGGTATTGCTCAATTTCTTTAGTGAAGAAAGCTGCGGCAAATGTTCACCCTGCCGTGTTGGTGGCCAGCGGGCGCGACAAATTTTAACCAATATCTCTGAAGGTCTCGGCAAACTCGACGACATCGATACCCTGGACAAAATTGCCGCCCAACTCTTTGAACTTTCCAACTGTGGGCTGGGGCAAACCGCGGGGGTACCCATTCGCGACATCCTCAGACACTTCAGAGCAGAAGTTGAGGCCCACATCAAATTGAAAGTCTGTCCAACTGGGGTCTGTTCCATGAGTGGCCGACCAGTCAGAGTTGCATAAGGAGCACACTATGAGCATCAAATTAACCATCAACCATAAAGAAGTAGAAGTCCCCGCGGGGACGACGGTGCTGCGGGCCGCCGAAATGGCCGGCATCGACATCCCAACTCTATGCGACCATCCGAACCTGACGCCTTATGGCGGTTGTCGGCTCTGTGTGGTTGAGGTTGAAGGAGCCCGCACGCTCCAACCCTCCTGTACCTTGCCGGTCAACAATGGGATGGTCGTCCATACCGACACCCCCAAAGTAAGAGCCGCCCGCGAGTTTGTGCTAACCCTGCTCTTTAGCGAGCGCAACCACTTCTGCATGTACTGCCAGATGAGCGGCGGCGACTGTGAACTGCAGAACGCGGCCTATGGCGAAGGGATGACCCATTGGCCGCTGCAACCCAACTGGGAACCGTTCCCGGTCGACGCCTCCCATCCCCACTTTGTGTTAGACCATAATCGCTGCATCCTGTGTCGCCGTTGCGTGCGAGCCTGCGGCGAGCTGGTGGGCAACTTCACCTGGGGTATGCAAGAACGAGGCGCCGACACCATCCTGGTGGCGGACCTGGGGGTGCCTGTCGGTGAGAGCACCTGCGTATCTTGCGGCACCTGTGTGCAGGTCTGCCCCACCGGCGCCCTCATCGACCGGGTTAGCGCTTACCAGGGACGCCAAACCGACGTCGAGAGAATCAAAAGCACCTGCGCCGGCTGTAGCGTGGGCTGCGGCATTGTGTTGAATGTGCGCGATAACCGCCTGGTTCGGATCGAGGGGGATTGGGATGCGCCGGTCAACCAGGGCGTCCTGTGCGAAGTGGGTCGCTTCTTGCCCCTGAATGAAGAGCGAGAACGGGTGACAATCCCGCTGGTGCGCAAGAACGGCCAGTTAAAAGCGGCCACCTGGAAGGAGGCGTTGGGGTACGTCGCCAGCAAACTCAAACCGCTGGTTGGGCAGAACGGCAACGGCGTCGCGGCCCTGGCCTCAACCCGCCTGCCGGTGGAGGCGCTCCATCGCTTTGACCAACTTTTTGCCAAAAGCCTGGGCAGTGACATGGTTACCAGCATCGAGGAAGGGGTCACCACAGCTATCCCCGGCGTGGTCGCTCAGCAAGATGGCAAACCGTTCGAGGGCACGTTGGAGGCGCTCAAGGAGTCCGACTGCGTGGTGGCAATTGGCGTCGATCTGGTCAAAAATCACCAGGTTGCCGGCTTCTTTGTCAAGCGGGCGCTGCCGCACGGGACCAAGCTGGTGGTCATCGATCCCTTCGACAATGGCCTGCATGACCTGGCCGACTTCTCTTTGCGCCCGGCTAAAGGCACCGATTACGACCTGATTATGAGCCTGGCTTCCGGTCTCGTTGAGCTTGAACTGGTGCAGGCCGATGAAGTCGATCTGCCTGAGTTAGCCAAGTACACCCCCGAAAAAGTCAGAAAGAGCACCGGCATCGACCTTGATACGATCCTGGCGGTGGCCAAGTTAATTAAGGCCGCGCAAAAGCCAGCCTTCGTTTACGGCAAAGGGCTAACTCGGAACGAATCTGACGCCACTCTGAAGGCATTGCTGAAATTGGCCCAAATGGTTGGGGCTTTGGATGAGCAGCATTCCAACGTGATCAGCCTCAAGGGTGAAGCCAATAGTCTGGCCGCGTACCAGTATGGTTTGGATAAACCATTCCAGGTGAATGGGCATCAGGCAGTCTATCTGGCCCTGGGCGATGATCATGTCAGCCCGCGCCTGGTTGAGCGACTGAAAGAGGCGCCTTTTGTCGCCGTGCAAGCCAGCTATGTTTCACCCGTCACCGAGTTGGCCGACGTGGTCCTGCCGTCGGAAATGTGGGCCGAGCAAGAAGGACACTACCTGAACTTGGAGGGCCGGCTGCAAGAACTCCACCGCGGCCTGACGCCGCCGGAAGAGGTGCGTTCCCACGTTGAAATTCTGGAAGCGATTGCGGCTCAATTAGACTTCAGTCTGGGTGAGGATTGGCAGAACCTGCTTAGGCAACGGATTTCGATGAGTCCGATTTTGGCCTGACAGGATTAAGACCTTTGGGATGTTTGAAATCCCAAAGGTCCAACCGATGCGGAGAAAAAGAAAGGAAATAGTGATATGGGCAAACCAAAAGTTTCAAGTGACTGGCTGGCTGCCTGCGCCGGCTGCCATATGTCTCTCCTGGATATGGACGAGCGGATCCTCAAAGTAGTCGAACTGGCCGACATCAGAGCCACCCCCATTACCGACCTGAAAGAACCGGACGAATCCGGCGTTGATGTAGGCATTTTAACCGGCGCTGTCAATACCACGACCAATGAGGAAGTGGCTCACAAAATGCGGGAACGCTGCAAAATATTGGTGGCGCTGGGCGATTGCGCCGTTTTTGGGGGAGTCATTGCTATGCGTAACTTCTTCAAGTTAGAAGATTCCCTGCGCCGGGCTTACATCGAAACCGAAAGCACCGATGAGGAAGGCAAGATTCCCTCCAGTCCGGAAATCGGCAAACCCACCCTGGTGCGGGCTGTTGGCGAAGTGGTGAAAGTCGATATCTCTATTCCGGGCTGCCCGCCAGACGCCGACGTGATTTTCTACGCTTTAGCCGAGCTGGCCCAGGGACGTATTCCCGAAATCAAAGATGAAAAGCTGCATTGGCATTAATTGATCGCTGAGGAGGATGAGCATGTCAGCACAAAAAATTACCATCGAGCCGGTCACCAGAATTGAAGGGCACGCCAAAGTTACCGTTCACATGAACGATAGTGGCACGGTTGACCGGGCTTACTTTCACGTGAACGAATTCAGGGGGTTTGAGAAGTTCTGCGAAGGGCGCATGTACTTTGAAATGCCGTCCATCACGCCCCGCATCTGCGGCATCTGTCCGGTCAGCCATCACCTGGCTGCGGCCAAAGCCTGCGACCAGGTAATCGGCGCGCCCCCGCCCCGACCGGCCAATCTGCTCCGCGAGCTGATGCACATGGGCCAGATCATCCAGAGCCACGGCATGCACTTCTTTGAGCTGGCCGGTCCTGACCTGTTACTCGGTTTTGATGCCGACCCGGCCGTGCGCAATGTAATCGGACTGATTGGGGCCAACCCGGAACTGGCGGTGAAGGCGGTTATGCTGCGCAAGTATGGCCAGGAGATCATCCGCACCCTGGGTGGGCGCAAAGTTCATCCGAACTTTGCTGTACCCGGCGGTGTCAACCGGGCGCTGAAACCGGCCGACCGGGACAGCATCCTGGCTGGCGTCGATGAAGCCATCGCTACGATTCAAACCGGGCTGACCATTATGAAAGGTTGGGCCGAGCAAAACCGGGAAGATATCGAGAAATTTGCGGTGTTCTCAACCGGCTACTTTGGCCTGGTAACCAACGAAGGCGGCCTGGAACTATACGACGGCGATTGCCGCCTGATCGATCTGACCGGCCAGCAATTGGAGCAATTCGATGGGCGCAACTACCTGGATTACATCAAGGAGCACGTCGAAGATTGGTCCTACCTCAAGTTCCCCTATTACAAGAAGATGGGCTGGCCCGCTGGCGTTTATCGCGTTGGACCGCTGGGCCGGTTGAACGTGACCGAGAAGATCGACACGCCACTGGCCAACGAGGAACACAAAATCTTCAAATCGCTCAACGGTGGTAAACCGGTTGAGAATACGCTCTACTACCATTACGCCCGCCTGATCGAGGCCCTCTTTGCGGCGGAAAAGGTTAAGGTGCTGCTGGACGATCCCGATATTCTCAGCACCGATATCTTGAACACCAGAAAAGCCTTTACCGGCGAAGGCGTCGGTGTTATTGAAGCGCCGCGGGGTACGCTCTTCCACCACTATTGGACCAATGAGAACGGGCAACTCCAGCGTGTCAACCTGATTGTGGCCACCGGCCACAACAACTGGGCTATGAGCAAGGCTGTCGACAGCGTAGCCAAAACCTACGTCAAGCGCAACGGCAACGACGTAACCGAAGGGATGCTAAACCGGGTTGAGGCCGCCATTCGGGCTTACGATCCCTGCCTGTCCTGCTCCACCCATGCCCTGGGCCAGATGCCGATCATTGTTGATATCGTCGGGCCGGATGGGGTAGTCATCAACACGCTCCGCCGCGACTGATTTGATAGACGGCCGGTCATCAAGGAAGATGTCCCGTAATCCCGCAGGGGAGCGGGGGGCCAGGGCGCAGGTGAGATTTTCTCCTCTGCCCCGGGTCCCTTCACTCCCCTGTTCTATTGGTGAACTGTTTTTATGACAAACGTATTGGTTATTGGCTACGGCAATCCTGACCGGGAAGATGACGGCGTCGGCTGGCATGTGCTGCAGAAGTTGTCAGATCATTTTGGCAGCCCGGTTTTGGCCTCAGATGGCGGCGTCTTTGAAGCCGACCATAATCCGCAGTTAATCTTTGTGTTGCAGCTTACCCCGGAAATGGCTGAGTCTGTAGCCGAGTATGATTATGTCTGCTTTGTTGACGCCCACACCGGCGCCTACGCCGACGATGTCCGCCTGATTCCAATCAAGCCAGGCTACCAACCTTCCCCCTTTACCCATCACTTTTCCCCAGAGAGCTGCCTGGAGTTAGCCCAGGCCCTCTATGGCCGCGCCCCGGCCGGCCTGGTCGTTTCAGTTCGGGGCTACCAGTTTGGCTACTGCACCGAGCTATCAGCCCAAACCGCCTCGCTCGTTGACATCGCCGTAAACCGGATTGTGAACTGGATCAATCAGGTCGCCACCCCAACCACCCCTGATCAGTGACCGGGGTCAGCCGAAGGAAGTGACATTTATCACTACTAACTTCAAGTCTGTTGTGCTATACTATTCCGTGAAAATAATCACAATTTGTGGTAACCAAGCTGCAAAAAATTTGAAACGAGCTTCGTAACTAACCCTCAATGATACCAGGAGGTTCTTATCCAATGGCAGACTCAACCTTAGAACATACTGTCTTGAGCATCGATGCCTTCATTCCACCTGAAATGGCCGACAAAGCCGAAACGGTCGGGGTCAAGAAAGCGGCGATGGGCCCACGCAATACTTTTGCCCTGGCCGTGCTGGCCGGAGCATTTATTGCGCTGGGGGCAATTTTTGCCACCACCGCGGTAACCGGGGCCAGTGGTAACCTTACTTACGGGGTAACCAGGTTGCTCAGCGGTCTGGTCTTTTGCCTGGGTCTTATTTTAGTCATTGTCGCCGGGGCCGAGCTTTTCACGGGCAACAACTTGATCGTAATGGCCTGGGCTGACCGCCGCATTTCCACGTGGCAGGTATTACGAAACTGGATTATTGTCTATGCCGGAAATTTCGTCGGCTCGATTGCTACGGCCGGGTTGATGATCCTGACCAAACAATACACCTTTGGGAATGGGGGCGTTGGCCTGACCGCGCTGAACATCGCCGAGGGGAAATGCAGCCTGGAGTTTATGCAGGCGCTGGCGTTGGGGATTATGTGTAACGCCCTAGTTTGCCTGGCCGTTTGGCTCTGTTTCAGCGCCCGCACCACCACCGACAAAATTCTGTCGATCATCTTCCCTATCACTGCCTTCGTCGCGGCCGGCTTTGAGCACAGCGTGGCAAACATGTATTTCATCCCAATAGGGCTGTTTATCAAGGCCACAGCCCCGCTTAGTTTCTGGGAATCGATCGGCAAAACAGCCGCCGACTATGCCAATCTCACCTGGGGCAACTTCTGGCTGGCTAACCTGCTGCCGGTGACGATTGGCAACGTTATTGGCGGCTCGGTGATGGTTGGTTTGGTTTATTGGTTCATCTACATCCGCAAAGGTATGGTTCCTAAACCAGGGGGCGAATAGAATAGGCGCGGTTGAAACCGCACCTGGAGGGCTACGCCGTGATGTCCGTCTGCGTCCCCTTCGGGCAAAAAGTCCCGTCCACGTAGATGGACGACTGGCCTTAGTCCTGAAGCAGCGATTTCAATCGCTAAACCATAAATCAAAAATGCAAAAGGCGTCCCAATCCAGGACGCCTTTTCTGTAGAAAAGAGCCGATCCGACGATCTTACTTCGACCCGTTGCCATCTGTGACCGCTTCAACCCGAACGGCACAGACTTTATACTCCGGAATCTTGGCTTGAGGGTCCAGGGCCGGATTGGTCAAGAAGTTGGCGGCGGACTCAGCAAAGTGGAAGGTGGTAAAGATGAGGCCCGGCTCCACCCGGTCGGTGATCTGGGCTTTCGCCAGGATTTCACCCCGTCGCGAGGCCACCTTCATCAAAGCGCCATCACCAATTTGGGCCTGGGAAGCGTCTTTAGGGTTGATTTCGACCAGCGCCTCGGGATACATGGCCTCCAGGTTGCGGGCCCGGTGGGTCATTTCACCGCCATGCCAGTGGAAGATAACCCGGCCGGTGGTCAGCATGAGCGGATATTCCTGATCGGGCAGTTCAGCCGGAGGGACATGATCGACAGCCACAAATTTACCCAAACCCCGGCTAAACTTACCCACGTGCAAAACAGGCGTGCCGGGATGGTCCAGGTTGGGCACCGGCCATTGGAGTTGCTCCCCGGCCGCCAGCCGTTGATAGGTGACGCCGGCGTAGATGGGGGTAAGCTGGTTGATTTCAGCCATAATGTCGGCTGCAGGGCCGTACTCCCAACCGGCGTATGGCGCTTCAACAGCAGGAGAGGCCGCTCCCATGTCAATCAACCGTTTAGCCAACTGAGTAATGATCCACGAGTCAGTTTGGGCCTCACCGGGCGGCCTGGTTGCCTGGCGCACTCGCTGGATGCGCCGCTCGGTATTGGTAAAGGTGCCCTCCTTTTCATTAAAACTGGTTGCCGGGAAAATAACATCGGCAAACTGACTGGTTTCGGTAAAGAAGAGATCTTGCACCACCAGAAATTCGGTCTGTTGCAGCGAATAACGGACATGATTGAGGTCAGGATCGCTGACCATCGGATTCTCGCCAATGACGTACAGGCAACGCACCCGGCCCTCTTCGGCCCCTTTGAGCATTTCGGTAACGGTCAAGCCGATTTGGTTTGACAACGGCACCCCCCAGGCTCGCTCAAATTTTTCCTGCGCCGCGGCATCGGTGACCCGTTGATAACCAGGATAGACGTTGGGCAGGCCGCCCATGTCGCAGGCCCCCTGGACATTGTTTTGGCCCCGCAACGGGTTGACGCCCCCCCCCGGTAGGCCCATATTGCCCAACAACATCTGCAAATTGGCGCAGCTCATCACATTGGGCACCCCAACGGTATGCTGGGTGATACCCATCGCGTAGAGCAGCGCCCCCGGCCGATTTTCAGCCAGCATCCGAGCAGCCAACTCAAGATCCGCCGCAGGGATGCCGGTTATCTCGCTCACCACTTCAGGGGTATATTTTTGGACCAGATCCTTGAGTTCCTCAAAATTCTCGGTCCGTTCGGCAATAAATGACTCGTCGTGCCAACCTGCGCGGATGATGATGTGCATCAAGCCGTTAAGCAGAGCGATATCGGTCCCCGGCTTATGGCGCAAGTAGAGGTCGGCGTAATCGGCAATGTCGATGCGCCGCGGGTCGGCCACGATGAGTTTGACCCCGCGATGTCGCTTGGCCCGCCGAACTTTCGTGCCAATAACCGGGTGCTGTTCAGTGGTGTTACTACCGATGATAAAGATACACTGGCTATTTTCGGCAATGTCGCGAATGGAGTTGGTCATCGCCCCGCTGCCAAAACTTGTCACCAGACCGGTGACGGTGGCGCTGTGTCACAACCGGGCGCAGTGGTCGATATTATTGGTGCCGAGCAACTGCCGGGTGAACTTGTTGAAGAGGTAATTTTCTTCATTGGTACACTTGGCCGAAGCTAATAGCGCCAGGGCATCGCCACCGTGCGCCTGTTTCTCCTGAGCAAGTTTGGTCGCAACCACATCGAGAGCCGTCTCCCAATCGGTGCGGATAAAAGCATCAGGGCTGATGGCGCGACCCTCGCGGTTGACCGTTTCAAGCCGTTTCTCGGCCAGGCGGGTTACTTGCCAGGCGCCAGCAGCTACCTTTTCCTCGAGCCGGGTTTGATCTAGCCACTTGGCCCGGACCAGCGGCCTGGTCAGCCGATCGGGGTGGTGGACGTAATCATAACCGTAGCGTCCCTTCACACAGAGGGCCATGCCATTCACCGGCGCGTCAGGGGCGCTGGTAACCCGGACCACCCTACCGTCACGCACGTTCAGATCAAAATTGCAACCCACCCCGCAGTAGGCGCAGGTGGTGCGTACCTTGGTAACTTTATTGACCCGGGCCGTGCCCAGGCTCATCTTATCGTATAAGGCCCCAACCGGACAGTAAGCCACACATTGACCGCAACTCTCACATCTGGCCTCGAGCAAAAATTGATCTGCCCCGGCCACCAGTTTTGAGCGGAAACCCCGGTGAGCCAGGCTCCACACCTCCCGGTTTTGAATCTCGTTGCAAGCCCGAACACAGCGACTGCACAAGATACACTTGTTGCGGTCGATGAAGATGAAGGGATTGGGGTCTGGATCAATGGGGTAACTGTGGCGGCTGCCATCATGGGCCGGCCATTCCACCTGATACTCGTAGACCAGGTCCTGCAATTCACAATCGCCGTTCACCTCGCAGGTCATGCATTCGTTGGGGTGATCGGTCAACAACATTTCCAGTACAAATTTACGGGTTTTGATCGCCTCAGGACTGTTGGCGTCGACCTCCATGCCTTGATCGACCGGGGTGGTACAGGCCGTCTGGACCCCGCGCGCATTTTTGACCGAAACGACGCACATACGGCATGCCCCCACGTTGGACAGGTCGGGGTGATGGCACAACGTCGGAATATAGATACCGGCCTGGCGAGCCGCCTCCAAAATAGTGCTACCCGGCTGAGCTACTATTTGTTGACCATTGATGGTCAGGGTAACTGTTTCCGTTTCGGTCATACAACTACCTCACAATTTGGTAATCAGTAATCAGTGATCAGTAATCAGTGATCGGTGATCAGTTGGCAGTTAGCCGTGGTCACTGCTCACTGTCGCTATGGCATTGGTTGGCCAATGAGTTCTAACCACTCCAGATCACAACGCAGACAACGTTTACACTCTTCCCGGATCGTTGGCGCTTCAAACCCCATTTCAACCTCGCCAAAATCGTGGCGTTTCAGACGTTGTTCAGGCGAGACTATTCTGGCAACAGGGCGACGAGCATCCGCATAATCCTCCGGATTGAAGAGTTGCGGTATATCGTGGCGCTTGGGTTGATAGTAAACATCCTCGGTTTCGCCGGTGGTTAGCCAGGCATCGACAACCAGGGCAACTTTATTGCCGTGGGCCACCGCCTGGACTACAGTAGCCGGACCACTGACCGCATCGCCGGCGGCAAAGACTCCCGGAATATCGATTTCAAAAGCCTTGCTGACCTTAAAAGCGGAGGTGCGATGCATACCAACACTTTCATCATCAACCCAGGTGATCTGGCCGATGGCCGGAATCAAGATATCGCAGGCCATATCGAATTCTGAGCCAGGAATCGGCAGGGGACGACGCCGGCCGCTGCTATCAAAATCACCCAAACGTTGACGTTGCAAGCGCACCCCACTCACCTGATCGTTACCCAAAATAGCCACCGGATTCACCAAAAAGTGGAAGGTGACGCCCTCTTCCATAGTCTCCGCAATCTCCACGGGGTTGGCCGGCATCTGCTCGCGCTCCCGCCGGTAAACCAGGTTGACCTCTTTGGCCCCCAAACGCCAGGCCGACCGGGCCGCATCCATAGCCGTGTCGCCGCCGCCAACCACCACCACCCGCTTACCGGTCAGATCGGGCAGTTGACCCAGGGCAATATCCCGCAGCATTTGAACGCCGTGGTACACCCCCTCTTTGTCCTCGCCGTGGACGCCCAGGTTGCGGCTGCGATGCGCCCCCAGGGCCAACACAATGGCCTGATAGCCATCGGCTTTGAGGCTTTTAATGGTAAAGTCGGTGCCTAGCTCCTGGTTACATCGAATCTCGACGCCGGCCCGGCGGATGTGATCGATCTCGGCAAAGAGCGGCTCACGCGGCAACCGGTACGCCGGGATGCCATAGGTCATCATCCCCCCCGGTTGGGGCATCCGCTCGAAGACGGTGACCTCATAGCCCCGTTGAGCCAGACGCAGGGCGGCAGTTAAGCCACACGGCCCGGCACCAACCACCGCCACCTTGATCTTTTTGGGGGGCGCCAGCTTGGGCGGCGTCCAGGGTTCGTGATAGTACTGGTCGGCCATAAAGCGCTTGACCTGGCGAATGGCGATGGGTTCGTCAATTTGGCCGCGACGGCAAACGCTTTCACAGAAGGCCGGGCAAACCCGTCCACAAATCAGGGCAAAAGGATTGGCCTCGCGATGGACCGCCAAGCCTTCGGCATAGCGACCTTGCGCCACCAGAGCCAGGTAGGCCGGCACATCCACCCCGGCCGGACAGGCGCTGACACAGGGCGAACGCACCAGCATCTGGCACTTGGCCGACGGGCAGCGGCGCTCCTTGATGTGGGCCAGAAATTCCTCCTCAAAATGGCGTAAGGCCGACATGACCGGCGCCGGCGCAAGCTGGCCCAGAGCGCACAGGGAGCCCAGTTGCATCCCTTCGGCCAGATGACGTAGCCGGTCAAGGTCTTCCAACTCGCCGTGGCCGGCGGTGATGCGCTCCAGAATCTCCAACATTCTGGTGCTGCCGATGCGGCAGGGGGGACATTTGCCGCAACTCTCGTCACAAACGAACTTCATAAAATATTTGGCAAATTCGACCATACAGGTCGTTTCATCGGCGACAATCATGCCGCCTGAGCCCATCACAGCGCCGGCGGCGCGCAAGGAGTCAAAATCGACCGGCGTATCCAGGTATTGCTCCGGCAAACACCCTCCCAACGGGCCGCCGGTTTGGACCGCCTTGAATTTCTTGCCGCCGGGAATACCGCGGCCGACATCAAAGATGATCTCACCCAGGGTAACGCCCATCGGCACTTCGATCAGGCCGGTGTGATTGACCATGCCACTGAGGGCAAAAATAGCCGTCCCCGAACTGCCTTCGGTGCCCAGGCTCTTGAACCAGCCGGCGCCCAAACGGATAATGCGGGGCACATAGGCATAGCTTTTAACATTGTTGACATTGCTGGGTTGCTGCCACAAGCCGGATACAGCCGGATAGGGTGGCCGCGGCCAGGGTTGGCCCCGCTCGCCCTGGATAGAAGCCATTAAGGCCGTTTCCTCACCACACACAAAGGCGCCGGCGCCTTCCTTCACCAGCAACTCAAAATTAAAGCCAGACCCCAGGATATTATGGCCTAAGAGACCCAATTCTCTGGCCTGAGCCAGCGCCAGCTCCAACCGCCGGATGGCCAGGGGATATTCGGCCCGGCAGTAGATGTAACCAACCTCAGCGCCAATGGCATAACCGGCAATGATCATGCCCTCGATGACCGAGTGAGGATCACCCTCCAGCACCGACCGATCCATAAACGCGCCCGGGTCGCCCTCATCGGCGTTACAGATTACATATTTGGGCCAGCGCGGCGTGCGGCGGGCAAAGCCCCATTTCACCCCGGTGGGAAAGCCGCCGCCGCCCCGGCCACGCAGATTTGACTCGATGACTTCTTCTATGACCTCCAGCGGCTTCAGTTGGGTCAGGGCCTTGGGCAAGGCCACATAACCATCGACCGCCAGATAATCGTCAATGGACTCCGGATCGATCAGCCCACAATTACTCAAGACGACTCGTAACTGCTTTTGGTGAAAAGGAATCCTCTCCTGGCTGTCGGGATCGACAAAGCTGAGCGATTGCAGCGAGTGGCCGTTAATGCCGACGGAGATGGGGGTGACCGCGCCGATCACGACGCCTGCTTGCAAAGGAGCGCCATCAAAATAAGCGGCCAAAATTCCAGGCACGTTTTCGGCCGTGGCCTGGCCATAACTGAGCCGAGGTTTATCTTTGGCCTGTATCTCGATCATTGGCTCATACGAGCACATGCCCACACAACCAACCTGGCCAATTACCGCTTTGAGGTGACGCCGTTTCAACTCAGCTTCAAGAGCGGTCAGGGTATCCCCGGCGCCGGCAGCCAGACCACAGGTGCCCAGCCCCACGGTAATATATACCTCAGCCGTTATCTTGTGCTGCCAGCGTTCTCGAGCTTGCTTGCGCCTGGCCTCAAGTTTATCAACCATAACAGCGCCCATTCTGCATCCCCTTCTCGATTATTGGTTCTCACCAAGCTGCTTTTTCACTCTGGGTAGTAACGCATCCTGCTGCAGCCGGCCCATAACTTGATTGTCAAGGACAGCCACTGGAGCCAGAGCGCAGGAACCCATACAGTAGATAATTTCCACGGTCAATTGGCCATCTGCACTGGTCTGGCCAGGCTGGATATGATACTGGTCTTGAATGGCCGCCAACAATTTGGATGTTCCTTTAACATGACAGGCCGTCCCGTCGCATAGCTTGAGAATGTGCCTCCCTCTGGGTTCCAGGTAAAATTGAGTGTAAAAGGTCGCCACGCCATAAACTCGGCCCACCGAAACGCCCATCTTTTTGGCGATCAGTTGGAGTACTTCTGCCGGCAAGTAACCATAGATAGCTTGCGCCTTTTGTAAGATGGGAATCAACCCGCCGCGCTGCTCTTGATATTTCTCAAAAACATCATCCAGCAGGGAGAGGTCAACGGCTCCGTTGTTTGTTGCACCCATGCCACTATCTCCTATGGGGTTGTACTGGTGAGGATCCCCCCCAAAAAAGTAAATCTGGCCCATAATAAACTGGGCCAGGCCTAATTTGCTACCCAATCAACAGGTTTCATTATTTGTGCACAAGAGAGGAAGTCGATCAACCGGGTCTTCGACATTGAAGCGCCTTTCAAATTGAGGTTCAGGAACAAGAGATGTTCGCGGAGTTTGCAGCGTAGGATATGAGAATTTAGCAACCAGATACCAGATTTCGTCATCCAACGACGTTAGCATATTATCATACACCCTTCAACCCAAACAGTGTCATTTGTCATCTTTTTTGATGATATTTGTCACCATCTCTACTCCCCCCAATTCAGCGACCATGCTGACCATCGACACTCCTAACCAGATATGACATTTGTCAGCAAAAGAAATGACATTTGTCACTTGAAAAAAACAAGACTGGCGTTCTAGGATTTTAGCAGAGCGGATGTGCGGGCAGAGTCCCTGGAGCCTCAGTAGCTCATGGCCGGGTCATATGAAAAAAGAAGCCAGGCTAGAAACCTATCAGCGCCGGAATGAAACGCTGGAAGAGCTGGTTGAAGAGCACACCAATGATTTGATTACCCTCTACGAACAACTGGAGGGGCAGGAAGCTCTTTGCAAGCAGTTGCTGGGGACCGTGCTGGCCGCTCAAGAGGAAGAACGGACCCGTTTAGCCCGCGAGTTACACGACAGCATCGGCCAATCGTTGACCGCCATCATTATGACCACCGGGGCGATTGAGAACAGTCTCCCCCCCGGCTTCTTCAACACAAAAGCGAAATTGACGACCGTACGGGCTATTGCGGCCCAGGCGTTGCAAGACCTGCGTAACCTGATTTACGATTTGCGGCCTGAGGCTCTGGGTACCCTGGGCCTGGTGCCGGCCTTGCGCAGTCAGGTGGAAAAATATCTGGAAGCGGCCGGTGTCTACGTAGAATTCAAAGTGGCCGGCTTAAAAGGCGGTTTACCGGCCGATATGGAAATCGCCATTTTTCGAGTGGTGCAAGAGGCGATCACCAACATCGCTCGCCACGCTCAAGCCACCGAAGCCCATATCTTGCTGACCCGCAAAGCTGACCGGCTCGTCGTCCGCATCGAAGACAATGGGGTTGGCTTTGATCCGGCCCAACTGATGAATGGCAACATCCAGGCCTGGGGATTGCGCGGGATGAAGGAGCGCATCACTCTGCTGGGGGGGGAATTCTACATTGGCTCCAAATCAGGCAGCGGCACCTTGATTCTGGCTGAAGTGCCCATGGAACGAAATTGAGGCTGTGCTGATGAGTAAGATTCGGGTCCTGATCGCGGACGATCATGCCATTGTGCGGGCCGGCATCCGCTCGCTGCTGGACGGTCAGCCCAATATTGAGGTGATCGCCGAGGCCAGCAACGGTTGCCAGGCCATTGAACTGGCAACTCGACTGCAGCCCGATGTGGTGCTGATGGACATCGTTATGGGCGATTTAGATGGCATGGTCGCTACCCAAGAGATCAAGGAGCGCGCCCCGGAGGTGAAGGTCCTGGCGTTGACCATGCACGACCGCGAAGAGTTCTTTTTCGCTATGCTCAAAGCCGGAGCCTTAGGCTACGTTTTGAAAGGGAGCGAACCGAACGACCTGTTAACCGCCATCGAAATGGTCCAGCGCGGCGAACCTTTTCTTTCACCTGCGGTCACTAAGGCTGTACTGGCGGATTATCTGGGGCGTAGCTCAAGCCAGGACACCTCCGGCTATGACAGCCTGACCCTCCGGGAGAAGGAAGTGCTGCACCTGACGGCTGAGGGTAAGACAACCCGCGAGATGGCCGAACTATTGCACCTGAGTGTTAAAACAGTTGAAAAACACCGGGCCAGGATGATGGAGAAGCTGGAGCTGCAAAATTTAACCGAGTTGATCAAATACGCAATCCGCAAAGGTTTGATCGATGTAGACGAAGGTTAGCCCCCCTAGAGTCAGCCCACCTGGGCCAAGCCAGTATTCCCCGGCTGACACCCCCACAAAAACCCAACAATTGCGCGCTTTTTCACAGAAGTAGGTTTTACCTCCCCCGGAATGGGGATGTTCCCCCATAGACGTTCAATCCAGACAACGATAAAATTCCATTAGGCTGTGATGTTTGGTCCAGCCGTCCACCTATGTCCGCGCCACAACGCCTTCGACTGGAAAAAAAGCCCGCCTATTAGAAACAGAAAAAGCCGCCCCGGTCTTAACAACCCATCTTTACCAAAGGCCACCGAATTGACAATAGCTGGACCAATGGATCCAACACAAAAGGTAAAAAGGAGGGAAAAATGGTTTCACCCGAGTTACTCCGGCGATATCCGTTCTTTGCCGATCTGAATCCGGGGCAGATCGTCACCCTGGCCCAGGCAGCCGAGGAGCTGACTGTGGACAAAGCGCATTATTTCTTTCGCGAGACGGAAGAGCTGAGGTATTTCTATATCGTCGTCGAGGGCAAAGTCGGCATTATGGTCGATTTTCCAGACCCGGCGGTCAAACAACCGGTCAGCCGGCAACTCACCGGCAAGCTCATCACCCGAGAAGTTGTCGTCAGCTCCGTCGCCCCGGGCGAGATGTTTGGCTGGTCGGCCCTGGTGCCGCCCCACCTGGCCACTTCCAGCGCCAAAGCGTTGACCCCGAGCCGGGTCATCTCATTTGACTGCCAGCAACTTCGCCACAGTTTTGAAAAAGATTGTCAATTTGGCTATCTGATGATGCTCAAGGCCAGCCAGGTCATTCGCGGACGGCTGCGCGATATGCGAATCGAATCGCTGAGTGATGCCTTAGCTGCCCAGAATAAACAGAACGAACTGGCGCTTCACTCAAATAATTAGGGGGTGTTCCAAAGTGAATAAAAACACGAACCACGCACTAAATAACGTAGTGCGTGGTTCGTAGTGCGCTACTTAGAAGCTCTCCCAGTAACTTTATTTTCAGGAGGTGTGGTGATGGCAATAGCCGAAGTCAGGCCGAGTTCCTCTTTAAATGAGGCCTTCTTAACCAGCCTGTATGGAGTGGCTGACGGCAAGCGGGTGCGGACCTGCTTGCAGTGCGGTACCTGTAATGGGGTGTGCCCCTTTGGTTTTTTGATGGATTTTCCACCGGGCAAGATGATCGCCGCGCTACGGGCCGAAATGTTCGACCGGGTGATGACCACCGACACGATCTGGATGTGCGTGTCATGTTATGCCTGCACCCAGGCATGTCCGGCCAAGATTCCGTTGACGCCCGGCCTGATGACCCGGGCCAAGGAAGAGATGTTGCTGGCCGGCAATATTCCGGCGGAACTTCAGGCGGCGCTGGAGAATTCACAACGGTACGGCAACCCGCTCGGCGAGTCGCCCCGCAAGCGAGCCGATTGGGCCAGGGGGATCGAGCCGCCGGTCACGCTGATGAAGGAGGCCAAACGGCCCGTAGAGGTTTTGTGGTTTGTGGGCGACTATCCGGCCTATCACCCGCGTGTCCAGGCCACCAGCCGGGCGCTGGCCAAACTGTTCAACAGTCTGGGGGTAGACTTTGGCATCCTGGGAGCTGAGGAAAATAGCGACGGCGATTCCCAACGCCTGGCCGGTGAGCGGGGGTTATTCGAGCTGCTGGCGGAGAAGAATGGCCAGGTTTTCAGCAAGTATCAGTTCGGGGAGATCGTTACCACGGATCCCCACGCCTACAATGCCCTCAAGAACGAATACCCCGCTCTGGGCATAACCTATCCGGTTCGGCACCATACCGAGTTTTTGGCCGAACGGCTTGACCAGCTTAGACCGCGGCTGACCCAAAAACTCCAGGCCCGGGTCGCCTACCATGACCCTTGCTACCTGGGCCGGGCCAACGGGATTTACGATGCCCCGCGGGCGTTGCTGGAAGCTATCCCCGGCCTGGAACTGGTCGAGATGGCTCATCACCGGGCAACCAGCCTGTGCTGCGGCGGCGGCGGCGGGGGAATGTGGCTCGACGGCTTTCAGTGGGAGAAGGCTCACGTCCGCTTGTCGGAATGGCGGGTGCGGGAGGCGCTGAAGGTTGGCGCGGATATTCTGGCGGTTGCCTGCCCGTATGAAGCGCCCCGTTTTGAGGACGCAGCCAAGATGGTCCAGGGCGCCGGACGGCTGGTAGTCAAGGATATTGCCGAACTCCTGGCTGAAGCTATGGCAGAAGAGTGAGGTTAGCCCCATGAAAATTGTTGTGCTCATCAAGCTTGTACCTGATCTGGTGGAAGAACTGGAAATTGACGCCAGCGGCGCAGCTCTGGATACAACCTGGCTGCGCCTGGTCATCAATGAATTTGACGATCACGCCATCGAGCAGGCGATTCTGCTCAAAGAGCGGGGGGAGGCCGAGGTAATCGTGGTAGCCCCCGATGCTGAGGGGGTGGACGATGCCCTTTTTGCCGCCGCGGCCAAGGGGGCTGACCGGCTGATCAAACTGGTCGGCGATTTTGAGGCCGGGCTGAACAACCACGCCCTGGCCCGCGCTCTGGCGGCCAGGGTCAAAACATGGCAGCCCGACCTGGTCTTAACCGGCGTGCAAACTCACACCGATCTGGATGGTCCGGTTGGACCATTGCTGGCCGCGGCGCTGGATATGCCCTACGTTGGCTATGTGGCCGGGGTGACGGTCAGTGATGGTCAGGTGACCATCCAAAAGGAATATCCGGGCGGTTTACTGGCCGAGATGACCGTAACTTTACCGGCCGTGCTGGGCGTTCAGGCCGCCGAAGAACCGCCCCGCTACGTGGCAATTAGCAAGATCCGCCAGGCTATGAAGAGCGCCTCGATTGAAGAGCTGGCTGCAGCCGAGCTGGACCCGGCTGGAGGTCTGGGAGTTGAGCGCATGTTCAAGCCGGAGATCAGCGCCCGCGCCGCCATGATCGACGGCAATGAAGAAGAGGTTGCCGCCAGGCTGGTCGAGATCTTCCAGGAAGCCGGGCTATTGTGACAGGAGGAGGCTCATGAACCAGGATATTTACGTAGTGGTCGAGCATCTGCAAGGACAGGTGGCCGATATCTCGTATGTGATGCTGGCCGCGGCGCGGCCACTGGCTCAGCAAACCGGCGGCAAGGTGGTAGCCGTGCTGTTGGGCCACCAGGCCCAGGAACTGGCTAACAAGCCGGCAGCAAGCTCAGGCCAATACCTGGCCGCCAACCGGGTGCTGTACCTGGATCATCCGGCCCTGGCCGAATTTACGTCGGAGGCCTACCAGCAGGCGCTAACCGGCCTGCTGCAAGATGAGACGCCGCGCCTGGCGCTCTTTGGCGACACCTCTGTTGGCGCAGAGGTGGCCGGGGTATTGTCGGCCCGGCTGGGTTGGCCGCTGGTGAGTTCCTGCAAAACCGTTACGGCCGACGGGAAGCTCGTTAGCCAGATTTGCGGCGGCAAGATTATGGCCGAAACGGCGCTACCGGCGACCCCCACCCTGGCGACGATGATTCCGGGCGGTTTCAAGCCGGAGGAGGGCCAGGCGGCCGCGCCTCCGGAGGTGACTACCATCGCCGCCCCCCCACTCGAGGGGCTACGCGTGACATTGAAGCAGTATCTGGAACCGGATAGCAGCGATGTGGATATCTCCAGGGAACCGATCTTGATCTCGGTGGGCCGCGGCATCCAAAATGAGGATAATATCGAGCTGGCGCAGGAATTGGCCGAGACGCTAGGGGGGGTGGTCTGCGCCTCCCGCCCGGTGGTGGATCAGGGCTGGCTGCCGACCAGCCGGATGGTAGGCAAATCAGGTAAGCACGTTAAGCCGAAGCTTTACCTGGCGCTGGGCATCAGCGGCGCGCCGGAGCACGTTGAGGCCATCACCGCCAGTGAATTGATCGTCGCCATCAACACCGACCCCGGCGCGCCGATCTTCGACGTGGCCCAGTACGGGGCCACGATCGACATGTTTGATTTGTTGGAGGTTCTGACCGAGCAGGTTAAAGCAGCGAAAGGCGGCTAGGGCGATGTCATATGAGGTGATCAAGTCGATTGTGGTGCTGCTGGCGTTGCTGGCGGCAGGCGGCGTCTTTGGCCGGCGGGTCTACCAACTGCTGTGGGTCAATCTGCGGCGCGGCCAACCCAGCGACTGCCTGGGGCAGTGGGGTGAACGAATCAAAAGCGTGCTGGTCTATGTGGGCGGGCAATTGCGGCTGTTCCGCTTCTTGATTCCGGGCACCTCCCACTTCTTCATCTTTTGGGGCTTCCTGATCCTGTTTCCCACGATTTTGCAGGCTATCATCGAGGGGCTGGTGGCCTTTGCCGCGCCTGATTTCGTCTTGCCGCTGCTTGGACGGTTAGGGCCGTACGCCCTGCTCCAGGACCTGTTTGCCGTTCTGGTGATGATTGCCGTTGGTTACGGACTGTACCTGCGGCTGGTGGCTAACCCGGAACGGTACCAGGGCAGCCATAAAAACCAGGGAGTAATGGTCCTGCTGTTTATCTTTACGATCATGCTCAGCCTGCTGGTGATGAACGGCATTCGCATTAATCTGGGCGAAGATCCGCTGGCGGCCTGGCGACCGATCTCGGTGGTTGTCGGCCAGCTCTTCGCCGGGCTGCCGGAGCGTACTCAGGTGGTGATCGAGGAGTTTGCCTATTGGGTTCACCTGGGGGTGGTGCTGCTGTTTTTGACGGAATTGCCGGGCGGCAAGCATTTTCACGTGGTCACCTCGATCCCGGCCGTTTTTCTGCGCAATCTGGCCGCGCCCGGCCATTTGCCGCCGGCGCCGGAGGTTGGCGGTAACATTGGCGTCAGCCAGGTGGAGCAGTTCCGCTGGCGGCAGATGCTCGATTTTTACACCTGCACCGAGTGCGGTCGCTGCCAGGAGGTTTGCCCGGCCTATGCCAGCGGCTTAACGCTGTCGCCCAAGTTACTGATTATGAGCCTGCGCGACAACCTGAAGGCCCGCGGGGCGGCCTTGAGTAGCGGCTCGACCAATGGGATATTGCAGCAAGCCCTGGTGGGCGAGGTCATTCCCGACGAAACCTTGTGGGCCTGCACCACCTGCTACGCCTGCGACCAGGAATGTCCCCTGTTTGTCGAACACGTCACGCCGATTGTGGATATGCGCCGCCACCTGGTCATCGAAGGGCGGGTGGACGCCGAGCTGCAGGAGGCGCTGGCTAATCTGGGGCGCTACGGCAACTCCTTTGGCCAATCGCCCCGGCTGCGGGCCAAATGGACCAAAGATATCGAACCGAAAATCAAAGACGCCCGCAAAGAAGCGGTGGAGTACCTCTGGTTCGTGGGTGACTACGCCTCTTACAGCGCCACGTTGACCGGCATTACCACAATGACGGCTGAGGTTTTTCAAAAAGCCGGGCTGGATTTTGGCCTGCTGTATGAAGGCGAGCAGAACGCCGGCAACGACGTGCGCCGGGTGGGCGAAGAGGGTTTGTTCGAGCTGCTGGTGGAGAAGAATACGGCGGCGTTGAGCAAATGCAGTTACCAGGCTATCGTCACCACCGACCCCCACTCCTACAACACCCTCAAGCACGAATACCCGGCCGAAATCAATGGCGGCCGGCCGGTACTGCACTACACTCAGTTATTGGACCAACTGATCAGCTCGGGCCAGCTCAAGTTCAGCCGGAAATTGGGCCGGAAAGTTACCTATCACGACCCGTGTTACCTGGGCCGTTACAATGGCGTATACGACGCGCCGCGACGGGTGATCGAGGCGACCGGCTGCCAGTTGGTCGAGCTGCCCCGCCACGGCGACCGGGCCTTGTGCTGCGGCGCCGGCGGCGGGCGCATCTGGATGGCCGAGGGCGAGGTCAAAGAGCGGCCCAGCGAGGCGCGCATTCGTGAGGCCGCCGCGCTGGAGGGGGTAACGGATTTGGTAGTGGCCTGTCCCAAGGATGTGACGATGTACCGGGATGCGGTCAAAACCAGCGGTCATGAGCAGCGGCTGGTGGTCAAGGATCTGATCGAGCTGGTGCATGCGGCTTTGTGAAAAGGTGACAGGCACTTAACAGGCCATATATGGTGGTCATTTTTCAAATGGTCAACTATTAATAGTAAAAAGTGCCTGCCACCTATTAGCTACAATGTCTATTGTTGGCCGCCAGAGCGAGGTGAGAATGCGGCTCGCGACCAGGCTCATCCTGAGCTTTTTGCTGGTAATTGTGATTATCAGCACTGTTTTCATCGTCGCCGGGGTGCAATTAATCGGCAATCGCATCGTCGCTGAAGCCCAGGAAATGGTCCGCCGGGACCTCAATGCGGCCCGCGAGATATATCTGAATGAGTTGGAGCGGATTAACGATGTGGTCCGATTTACGGCAACCCGGTTCTTTCTAAGAGATGCGTTGTTAGCCCATAATCTAGCGCAACTCAAGGCTGAGTTGGTCAACGTCAAAGACAGGGAGAAACTCGATATCCTGACCCTGACCGACCGAAACGGCAACGTCCTTTTCCGCGCCAGCAATGTTGACCACTATGGGGACAGTCAGGGTAATGATGAACTCGTCAGGGCAGTCCTGGTCAGTCAAAAGCCGGTTGCCGCCACCACCATCGTGGCGGCTGAGGATTTACGGCAGGAGTCGCCGCTGTTGGCCGAACAGGCTCATTTCAAATTCATCGACACGCCCAAGGCCAGAGCCAGGCCGGAGACGGAGGAAACCAGCGGGATGATGTTAAAGGCTGCCGCGCCGATCTTTGATTATCAAGACAATTTGATTGGCCTTTTATACGGTGGGGTTTTACTGAATCGGAATTTCGACATTGTGGACAAGACCAAGGCGATCGTCTTTGAGGAGATCAAATATGGCGACAAGGATATCGGCACGGCCACGATTTTTCAGGATGATCTGAGAATTTCGACCAACGTCAAGAATCCAGACGGTTCACGAGCGCTCGGCACCCGGATATCGGCGGAGGTCTACAACCAGGTCGTCAAAGCCGGGCAACCCTGGATCGGGCGAGCTTACGTAGTCAACGACTGGTACATTAGCGCCTATGAACCGATTAGAAATATCGATAACAAGATCATCGGCATCTTATATGTCGGTATCTTGGAGCAAAAATATCTTGATATCAAACAGCGAACGATTGTGGCTTTCCTGGCCATCGCCCTGGGGGGAGCGCTGGTTGCGCTGGGGGTGGCCTACTTTATGGCCCGCCGAATTTCAGGCTCCATCAATAAGCTGGTGTCGGCCTCCCAGGAAATCGCCCGGGGTAATCTGGAGGCTACCGTGGAGATCACCTCTAACGATGAACTGGCCGAGTTAGCCCAGACTTTCAATGTGATGGCCGCGGCCTTGAAGGAACGGGATGAGCAGTTGAAGGAGTTTACCCGCAAAAAGATGATGGAGTCAGAACGATTGGCCTTGATTGGGCAGTTGGCCGCCGGCGTGGCCCACGAATTGAACAATCCGCTGCAAGGCATTGTGGCCTACTCGCACCTGCTCCTGGAACGGTTGACCTGCGAAGATGCCGGTACCGACTCGGTCAAGAAAATTGTTACTCAAGCCAACCGCTGCCGCGACATCATCCGGGGATTGCTCGATTTTTCACGGCAACAGAAGCCGGACAAAAGATTATGTAATGTTAATTCTGTCCTCGAAGAGTGCATCGGCTTACTGGAAAACCAGGCCATCTTCCACAACATCTATATTGAAAAAGCGTTGGCCCCAGACCTGCCGATGGTCGTAATGGACCCGGCCCAAATAGAGCGAGTTTTTATGAATATCCTCATCAACGCAGCCGAAGCGATGGCGGGCAATGGCCTCCTCTCGCTGGCTACCAGACTCGCCCCGGCCAAAGGTTTTATTGAAGTGGAATTTACCGATACCGGCCACGGTATTCCGGAGCAGGATATCGAGCAGATTTTTGATCCTTTTTTCACCACCAAGGAGGTAGGGCGCGGCACCGGCCTGGGGCTGGCGATCAGTTATGGCATCATCAAGGAGCACAACGGTAGCATTACCGTCGAGAGCGAAGTGGGTCAGGGCACAACCTTCATTGTCAGGCTGCCGGTGGCAGCCGAAGAGCGAGTAGCAAGTCATGGCTAAGTACAAGATCCTCCTCATCGATGACGAGGAAGTGGTTTTAGACTCTTGCACCGATATTCTGGCGGGCAGCAACCACATCATCGCCACCGCGACCGACGGAATCTTGGGTATGACCCTGGTCAAGGAGTTCCAGCCGGATATGGTTTTTGTTGATCTCAAGATGCCCGGCATTTCCGGGCTGGAAGTCATCGAAAAGATCCGGGCTTTCGATCCGACCATTGTCACCGTGGTCATTACCGGTTACGCCACGGTCAGTTCGGCCGTTGAAGCGATGAAGCAGGGCGCCTACGACTTTCTGCCCAAACCGTTTACGCCGGACGAGTTCCGCCTGATCACCCGGCGAGGGTTGGAGAAAAGAAAGCTGGTCCTGGAAACGCTGGCCCTGCGCCGGGAAAAAGAGATGCTGCGCGAGAACTTTGCCGCCATTGTTTCCCACGAATTGAAGTCGCCGCTGAGCGCGGTGCAACAGAATCTGTTTACGCTCATCGCCGAACTGTCGGGCCAGCTCAGCGACGATCAGCAAAGGCGGCTTGAACGGATGAAATCCCGCCTGGCCGAATTGCTGGAATTGATTAATACCTGGCTGCGCGCCATCTCGGTTGATCTGGAGACGATCAAGGAGCAGTTCAAGCCCCTGGCGGTGAACACGGTGATAGGCCAGGCGGTCGAAACGGTGCAGCCGCACGCCCTCCGCAAAAATGTCGAATTGGTGACCGCGGTGGCCGAGCCGGTGAGTCTGATTTATGGCGACGCCGGAACTTTAACCGAAGCGGTGGTGAATGTCTGCAACAATGCCGTCAAATATTCCCAGCCCGGCAGCCAGGTTTTCATTAAGGCCGAAGAGAAAGCCGAAGATGTTATTATCGCGATTGCCGACACCGGCATAGGCATCGCTGACGACGAATTGCCCTTCATCTTTGACGATTTTTTCAGGGGTAAATCCGGCCAACCGGCTGAAGGAGGTCACGGCCTGGGCCTGGCCATCAGCCGGCGGATCATTGAAATACACAACGGCACAATCTCGGTAGAAAGTAAACTGGGCCAGGGCAGCACCTTTACAATCAAGTTGCCAAAATATACTGGGCTGGCATAAGGAACTTTCCAAGAAAACTATCCTCACCAAGGAGGTAAAAGATGAATGAAGGTAAAAGACTATTGATTATCGACGATGACCCTGACTTTGCCGAGGGGATCAAACTAATCCTTGAACGCGCCGGCTATGCGGTGGAAGTGGTTCACGACCCCGATGCCGGCTTTGAAGCCTTGCAGACCAGGCCGCCCGATCTGCTGCTCCTTGACATCTTGATGGGTCGCGGCGCGGAGGGGATCGCTATAGCCCGGAAGATGAGAAAGGATCCCAAATTGCGGGAAATCCCGACGTTGATCATTACGGGCATGCGGGAGCAGATTGCCTTTCTCTTTCCGGGTGAGCCGGTACATCCCCACTTTGTAGCCGTGGATGAGTTGGTGGAAAAGCCGGTCGAACCGGAGTTCCTGCTCGACCGGGTCAGCGCGCTGCTTCAGGCGGCCGAAGCCAGAACAACCCAACAGGAGGGTAATCCATGACTAAAAAAGTCAAGCCTGAGTCAACCGAACGCGTGGGAGTCTACATTTGCCACTGCGGCACCAATATCGCCGGCAAAGTAGACGTAAAGGAGGTAGCCCATTGGGCCGGTGAGCAAGACAATGTGGCGATTGCCCGCGAATATAAATTTATGTGTTCCAGCCTGGGCCAGGACCTGATAGAAGAGGATATCAAGGACAAAGGGCTAACCCGGGTGGTGGTAGCGGCCTGCTCGCCCCACATGCACGAGAAAACCTTCCGCACCGCCTGCCACCGCGCCGGATTAAACCCGTTCCTGTTCGAGATGGCCAATATCCGCGAGCATGACGCCTGGATTACCGATGACCATGGCGCGGCGACGGCCAAGGCTAAAGCCCTGGTCAAGGCGGCCATCGAGCGAGTAGTCCATCACCAGCCGCTGGAACCGTTGCCGGTGGAAATCAACGCCAATACTCTGATTGTGGGCGCCGGCATCGCCGGAATCAGCGCCGCCCTGGAGCTGGCTAACGCCGGCCACCACGTTTATCTGGTCGAGCGAGAGCCGTCTATCGGCGGGCACATGGCCCAACTGGATAAAACCTTTCCCACGCTGGATTGCTCGGCCTGTATTCTAACCCCCAAGATGGTGGATGTGGGCCAGCACCCCAACATCACCCTGCTGAGTTACAGCCAGGTGGAACAGGTGGATGGTTATCTGGGCAACTTCACGGTGACCGTGCGCAAGAAAGCTCGCTATGTGGATGAGCGTTACTGCACCGGCTGCGGCATCTGCATTGAAAAATGTCCCTGGAGTGTCGTCGATGACGTCTTTGAGGCCGGTTTGGGCAAGCGCAAAGTGATCTACCGGCCTTTCCCCCAGGCAGTGCCCAAATACCCGGTCATCGACGCCGCTAACTGCATCTACTTCCAGCGCGGCAAATGCAAGGCCTGCCAAATCTTCTGCCCCACCAGCCCCAACTCCATTGACTTTGAGCAGCAAGACGAACTTCTGCAAATTGAAGTCGGCAACATTATCGTCGCCACCGGCTACGATCTGTTCGATGTCAAGCGCATTCCCCAATACGGTTATGGGCAGTTAGCCAATGTCTTCACCAGCCTGGAATTTGAGCGAATGGTCAATGCCGCCGGCCCCACCAATGGCAAGATTGTGCTGCGCGATCTGGAGACGCCGCCCAGGCGGGTGGCCATCGTTCACTGTGTGGGTTCCCGCGACCAAAACTACCACGAGTATTGCTCCAAAGTGTGCTGTATGTACTCGCTAAAATTCGCTCACCTGATCCACGAACGGTTGCCCGAGGCCAAGGTTTACAACTTCTACATCGATATTCGCACGCCCGGCAAAGGCTACGAGGAATTCTACCATCGCTTGATGGATGAAGGCGTTACCTTCGTCCGCGGTAAAGTAGCCGAGGTAACCGACGCCGCCCGCACGAAGGAGGAAGAGGGCCAGCTCATCGTGCAGGTTTATGACACTCTGCTGGGCGTGCAACGCCGCATCCCGGTCGATATGGTCATCCTCAGCCCGGCAATGGAGGCGCGCGCCGGCTCCAAGGAGATCACCCAACTGTTCAAGATGGGCTGCGACTTTGACGGCTTTTTCATCGAGCGCCATCCCAAGCTGGATCCGGTGGGAACGATGACCGAGGGTGTATTGATTGCCGGCGCCTGCCAGGGGCCCAAGGATATCCCCGAGACCGTGGCCCAGGGCGCTGCGGCCGCGTCGCGCGTGGCCAGCCTGATCAGCCAGGGCACGGTGATGATGGAGCCGGTGCGGGCCAGCATCGTCGCCGAGAAATGTTCCGGCTGCCGCATCTGCAACAACCTGTGCCCGTACAATGCGATCATCTTCCACGCCGACACCAGCGTCTCCGAAGTCATTACTGCCCTGTGCCAGGGCTGCGGCACCTGCGTCGCCGCCTGTCCCAGCGCGGCCATCAGCGGCGCTCACTTCAACAACGAGCAGATCATGGCCGAGATCGAGGGTATCTTGTGGGATGTACGGACGCTGTTTGAAGAGCCGGAATTGGCGACTGCTAATCAGTGATCAGTAATCAGTAATCAGTAATCAGTGAACAGTGAATAAGAACTACCAACTACTTACAACTGATAACTGACAACTGGCAACTGATAACTGCTAACTGCTAACTGATAACTGATAACTGATAACTACTTTATCAGGAGAAAAACTATGAGCGAACAATATGAACCGGTGATCGTTGGTTTCTTATGCAACTGGTGCTCGTACCGGGCGGCCGACCTCGCCGGCACAGCTCGGCTTCATTATGCCCCTAATATGCGCCCCATCCGGGTGATGTGCAGCGGGCGGATCGATCCGCAGTTTGTACTGAAGGTGCTCCGTGAAGGCGCCGATGGGGTGCTGATTGCCGGCTGCCATCCCGGTGAGTGCCATTATGTCGAGGGCAATATCAAGGCCCTGCGCCGCTTTGTGTTACTCAAGCGGCTGCTCCGGCAACTGGGTATCGAGGAAGAGCGAGTCCAGTTGGTCTGGGCCTCCACCTCGGAAGGGATCATCCTGGCTGAGGCGGTGGATCGGATGACCGAGCAACTGCGGGTGCTGGGCCCCTTGCGCTGGCGAAACACAGTGCTGAGCGGCAACGGGCACGGCTACCCTGCCCTGGCCGAGGCTATTCCGGCAGTTGAGGAGGTGTGATCATGGCCGACAACGGCAAATCCATTCAGCAAGTTCAGGACAAGCCCAAGCTAGCGATGTACTGGGCCGCCTCCTGCGGCGGCTGCGAGATCGCCGTACTGAACATCCACGAGCATATCCTGACCGTGGACCAGGTTTTCGATTTAGCCTTTTTCCCCTGCATTGCCGATTTCAAGGTTGCAGATGTAAAAAACTACCCCGACGGCTACATCGACCTGTGCCTGTTCAATGGGGCGATCCGCAATTCGGAAAACGAGGAGATGGCCCACCTGTTGCGCCAGAAGTCCAAGGTTCTGGTGGCCTTTGGCTCCTGCGCCTATGAAGGTTGCATCCCGGCCCTGGCCAATCTGACCTCGAAAGAGGCCATCTTGCGGACCGTCTTCCTGGACAACCCTTCCATTGACAACCCGACTGGGGTGTTGCCGCAGCCCAGCTTTGAAGCGCCGGAAGGTGAACTGGAAATTCCGTACTTTTACCACACGGTCAAATCGCTGGATCAGGTGGTCAACGTCGATTACTACATCCCCGGCTGCCCGCCGGAGCCGCCCCAAATCTGGGCGGTGCTACAAGTTGTGGTCGCCGCCCTCCTGGAAGGAGCGCCGCTGCCGCTGGCCGGTTCCATCGTTGGCGCGACGGACGTGGCCGTGTGTGAGGAATGCCCGCTGCAGAAGCAAGAGAAATCGATCACCCGCTTCTACCGCCCTTACGAAATCACCCCGCAGCCGGGCCTGTGCTTGCTGGAGCAAGGCATTGTCTGTATGGGACCGGCCACGCGGGGCGGTTGTGGGGCGCTATGTCCGCAGGTCAATATGGGCTGCCGGGGTTGCTACGGGCCGCTGGATGGGGTGTATGATCAGGGCGCCAAGATGCTGTCGGCCATCGCTTCGGTCATCGGCGTGGGCAATGCTAAGATGGAAGATGCCGAACTGGAGCGCGAGATCCAGGCCGTGGTTGACACCATCCCCGACCCGGCCGGCACGTTCTACCGCTTCAGCATGGCTGATTCGCTCCTGCAACGGTCCAAGACAAACGGCAAATAGTTTTTAGTGTTTAGTTTTTAGTGTTTAGTTATCGGTGGTCAGTTATTGGCAGTTGTCGTTCACAATTCACAATTCACTATTCACCATTCACTATTCACCATTCGCCACACCTGCCCTACGCGTTCACTGTTCACTGATTACTGTTCACTGAATGAGGAGGTAATCTATGAAACGCATTTCGATAGATCCCATCACCCGGCTGGAAGGCCACGGCAAGATTGAAATCTTCCTCGATGAAGCCGGCGACGTAGCCAACACCTATTTACAGATCCCGGAGCTGCGCGGTTTTGAGCAGTTCTGCGTCGGGCGACCGGCTGAGGAGATGCCCCGGATCACCAACCGTATCTGCGGCGTCTGCCCGGAGGCGCACCATATGGCCGCCACCAAGGCTCTCGACGCGCTGTTCCACGTCGAGCCGCCGGCGGTAACCAAGAAATTACGGGAGATGTTCTACTCGGCCTTTTATGTGACCGACCACACTGTCCACTTCTATGCGCTCGGCGCGCCCGACTTCGTGGTAGGTCCCGACGCGCCGGCAGCAGAGCGTAACATTTTGGGGGTGATCCACAAAGTGGGGCTTCAGATTGGCCAGCAGGTCATCGACTGCCGCCGGCGCAATCACCACGTCATCAAGATGTTGGGGGGGCGGGGCGTCCACCCGGTGGCCGGCTTGCCCGGCGGCTGGAGCAAGGCAGTGAGTGAAGCCGAACGCCAGGAAATCGAAGCGATTGCCCGGCAAAACGTGGAGTTCGGCCTCTTCAGCCTGAAACTGTTCGACGACGTGGTGCTGGGTAACCAGGCTTACGTTGATCTGGTACTGTCGGATGCCTATACCCATCACACCTACTATATGGGCACCGTGGACGAAAACAACCACATTAACTTTTACGATGGGCTGATTCGGGTGGTCGATCCCAATGGCCATGAATTTGTCAAGTACCCCCCCCAGGATTACGCCCAACATGTCGCCGAGCACGTGGAGCCGTGGACTTACCTGAAATTCCCCTATCTGAAAGGAGTCGGCTGGAAAGGATTTGTGGACGGCCCGGACAGCGGCATTTACTGCTGTACCCCCCTGTCGCGGCTGAACGCCGCCGACGGGATGGCCACGCCCAAAGCTCAAGAAACCTTCGAAAAATTTTACGAGACTCTGGGCAGTAAGAAGATCAACGGCCGCTACCAGCCGGTTCACTTCCGCCTGGCGACCCATTGGGCCAGGCTGATCGAGCTGCTCTACGCGGCCGAACGGATGCTAGAACTGGCCACCGATCCGGAGATCACCGCTCCGAACGTCCGAGCGCCAGTGACGCAGACCCCCGATGAGGGCATCGGCAGTGTTGAAGCGCCCCGCGGCACTTTGACCCATCATTACCAAACCGACAAGAACGGTATCCTGACCCGAGTCAACCTCATTGTCGGGACCACCAACAACTACGCGCCCATTACGATGTCGGTGAAAAAGGCGGCCCAGGCCCTGATCCACAACGGGACGGTGGTCAGCGACGGCTTGTTGAATCGCATCGAGATGGCCTTCCGCAATTACGACCCCTGTATGTCGTGCGCCACCCACGCCTTGCCGGGACAGATGCCGCTGCAGGTAATCATCCGAGACGTCGAGGGTAATGAGGTGGAGCGATTGAGTCAATATCTTGACTGAATTGGCGGGGAGGTCAAGATGGTTTCACTTGAACTGTTTCGTTGCTATCCGTTTTTCAGTGGTTTGAGCCCGGATCAGCTCAATGTCCTGGCCAAGGCCGCGGACGAATTGACGGTCGAGGCCGGGCATCTCTTTTTCCGGGAAGGGGACACGGTTGATCACTTCTATCTGGTCCGGGAAGGGGTGATCGGCATTGTTTTTGAAATCCCGGCCCGCGACGTGCAACACAAACTGTCGGAGCAGTTCGACCGCAAACTGCAAAGCAAGGATGTCGTGGTCAGCACGGTTGGACCGGGCGAGGTGTTCGGCTGGTCGGGCATGATCCCTCCCCACCAGGCCACGGCCAAAGCCAAGGCCATGACCCCGGCTAAAGTTGTCGCGATTGACTGCCGCGAACTTCGCCAGGTTTTTGAAAAGGATTGCCACTTTGCTCACTTGATGACTCAGAAGGCTGCTCAGGTGATCCGGCAACGTCTGCACGATATGCGCATCGAGTGGCTGGCCTATCTTGTTGATTGAGTGGTCATCTTGTATACTTTAGGGTGTAGGGTCAGGCCATACAAATTTCCGCTAAAGTTATTACCCAATGATCTAACAGGAGGTAGAGTAATGATAACGGTCAAACAAGTTTTGCAAGGTAAGGGCTATCCCGAGACCTGGACAATCTCTCCTGATGCTACGGTTTTTGAAGCTCTGAAATTACTGAGCGAAAAACGGGTGGGGGCTTTACCCGTGGTTGAAGCCGGGAAGTTGGTTGGTATTCTGTCCGAACGGGACTACGCCCGTAAAGTAATCTTGAAGGGAAAATCATCGCTGAATACGCCGGTTCGGGAAATCATGACCGAAGAGGTGATTACGGTCGAGCCGGAACAGTCAATGCAGGCATGTATGGAGTTGATGACCAATATGCGGGTCCGGCACCTGCCTGTGCTCGATAACGGCAAGTTGCTTGGCATCATTTCAATCGGCGATGTCCTCAAAGAGATCATCACAGAACAGGAACTGTTTATCCGCGACCTGCAAAATTATATCGAGGGTCGGGGCTACGGCACCTCTGCGGTTAGGGCAAGTCAGTAACCCTTCGCCCAACTGGCAGGCGGACCTGTTACAAATGTAAGCAAAACACGGCGAACTGCATCAGCCTGGTAAAAAGACATCTGTCACTAACATTAATGACATTTGTCACTTTCATATAGGGATACCTTGAGCTACAATTTGAAGTAAGCTCAGGATATCCCTATTTTATATTGATCAGCCGGTAACATGGCACCTCGACTTGTATTTTGATCTTCACCGGCTAAAATCATGATAATTTCCCCGACCGGACCACAGCCTCACACCGACCAGCGTTTGAACCAGTTTACCCTTCACTGCAATTATGGTCAGGTTATATTTTGGTAATGAACTTTGTCATACAATTTTGTGACATTTATCACTATGACTGATAATCCTTTTTGGTTTATAATGAGTCAAGTTTCAATGACAGGAGAAGAACCTTGTACAAGATTCTTGAGAAACAGGTATTGAGCGAAACGGTCAAGCTGATGGTTGTTGAGGCGCCCCACGTCGTCACCAGAGCCAGAGCGGGGCAATTTGTCATCGTGCGGATTGATGAAACCGGCGAGCGCATCCCCCTGACCATCGCCGATTTCGACCGCGCTGCCGGCACGATTACCCTGATTTTTCAGGAGGTCGGCAAATCCACCATGCAGATGGGGACATTGAATGTGGGCGACGGCTTTGTTACGGTCATGGGGCCGTTGGGACATCCCACCGAAATTGAGAATTACGGCACGGTAGTCTGTGTGGGCGGCGGCGTTGGCATTGCCCCCATTTTTCCGATAACTCGCGCCCTCAAGGAAGCCGGCAACCGGGTCATCTCCATCATTGGCGCCCGCACCAAAGATTTACTCTTTTGGGAAGAGCGGATGGCTGCGGTCTCAGACGAGTTGATTGTCTGCACCGATGACGGCTCCTATGGCCGCCAGGCCCTGGTGACCCAGCCACTCAAAGAATTATTGGAGATACCGGGTAACCAGATTGCCCGGATTTGGGCCATTGGCCCGGCCGTGATGATGAAGTTCGTCACCCTCACCACCAAGCCGTTCAATGTCCCGACCATCGTCAGCCTGAACACGATTATGGTTGACGGCACCGGTATGTGCGGCGGTTGCCGGGTGGTGCTGGAAGAAGGCGCCCAGTTTGCCTGTGTGGATGGCCCTGAATTCGACGGTCACAAGGTCAATTGGGACATCCTGCTGGCCCGGTTGCAATATTATCGCGATCAGGAACAACTGGCGGTGGAGCAGTGGCAGCAGCAGTGCGCCCGCGAAGAGTACGAGCGCCAGCATGCGCAAGAGATAGTCGAGGTAGCAGTCTGATGGCCAAGAAGAAAATCATACCCAAAAGAACCCCTATGCCGGAACAACCTCCGGCCGAGCGAACCAAAAATTTTAACGAGGTTCCCTTTGGTTACACTCCAGAGCAAGCTATGGCCGAGGCGCAACGCTGTTTACAATGTGGCCGGCCAACCTGTATGGGCGGCTGCCCGGTCGGGATCAACATTCCCGGGTTCATCAAGCTGGTGGCCGAGGGAGATTTTCGCGGGGCCATCAATCTCATCAAGGAAACGAACGCCCTGCCGGCGATAACGGGCCGGGTTTGCCCGCAAGAAGAACAGTGCGAAGGCGTCTGTGTGATGTGCAAAAAATTCGAGCCGGTCAGCATTGGTCGCCTGGAGCGATTTGTGGCTGATTGGGAGGCGGAGCAAGGGCCGCTGCCTGTCCCCGAGCTGCCCCCGCCAACCGGCAAGAAAGTTGCTGTCGTCGGTTCCGGGCCGGCCGGGCTGACCGTGGCCGCAGACCTGGCCAGATTGGGCCATCACGTCACCATTTTCGAGGCGCTCCACGAGGCCGGCGGCGTGCTCATCTACGGCATCCCGGAGTTTCGGCTGCCCAAAGCAATCGTCCGGCGCGAGGTCGATTATGTGTGCAGCCTCGGGGTCAAGCTGGTCAAAGATTTTGTGGTGGGTAGTTCGGCCACCATTGACGAACTGCTGGAGGAGTTCGACGCCATTTTCCTGGGATCGGGCGCCGGGCTGCCCTGGTTTCTGGGCATCCCCGGTGAGAATTTGAACGGGGTCTACTCCGCCAATGAGTACCTGACCCGAGCCAACCTGATGAAAGCCTACCGCTTCCCCGAATATGATACTCCCATTGCTCGCGGCCGGCGGGTGATCACCATCGGTGGGGGTAACGTGGCTATGGATGCGTCGCGCACCGCTTTGCGGCTTGGGGCCGAAGAGTCCATCCTGGTCTATCGCCGCTCGCGCGAAGAGATGCCGGCCCGGGCTGAAGAAATTCATCACGCTGAAGAAGAGGGCGTCCAGTTCATGTTGTTGACTTCGCCGGTGGCCATTCACGGCAACGGCCAAAAGCAGGTTGCCGAATTGGAGTGCCTCCAAAACGAATTGGGCGAACCGGATGCCTCAGGCCGCCGGCGACCTGTCCCCGTGCCGAACTCCAACTTCCGCATCCCGGCCGATATCGTTATCATCGCCATTGGTCAAAGTCCCAGCCCTCTCATTCCCAAAACCACCCCCGATCTGAACACCAGCAAATATGGGGTGGTCCACGTTGAAGAGCAGACGATGAAGACGTCCAAGAAAGGTGTTTTTGCCGGGGGTGACGTGGCTACCGGCGGCGCTACCGTTATCCTGGCGATGGGTCAGGCCAAGATTGCGGCCAAAGCGATTGATGAGTATTTGAAAACCGGGGAGTGGTAGGGCAGGTTGCAAGTGGCAGGTAGCAAGTTACAGGTGGCAGGTTGCCGATAACAAGTGAATGGTTGCACGCGAAGCAAAGCCGATAGCCCGATGCTTAAGCGTTTCTGTTGGCAAACTACTTAAATTTAGCCAAATGGCCGAGGCTGAAGCCATCGGCCTGAAAGAACGAAGCCCTGATGGGCTAAAATTTTAGCTCGTAGAGCTTTGCCCTTTCAGAGCGATGGCTTTAGCCTCGCTGATTGGCTACCACCTACGATTTGTATTTTGTACATTTCGGAAGCTGAACTCAATGTTGGGTGAATTATTGGAGGAAATGTTAAAAAAATTAGATCAGCAGATGAGTGATTTCAATGATCTGCGTGCAGTTGATCTATTTAATGCCTATTACGGCGGCTTTGATGCATTAAAGTTGTTTGTAGGCCGGGCCGAAGGTATTACCGGTTTTTCGGAGGTATTGATTTTTAGAGCGATATATCATTTCCTCGGTGGGGATTTTGAGCGAGTATTGGTTAATGAAAATGGTATAAAGTGGGGTGATAAGTATAAGTTTGTCAAGGACTCGCTAACCCTAGCTAAAAGTCCAACCCTCCGATGTGATGGTCGGAAATATTCTCCGGATATAGTCGTATACCGTAACAATACCCCTTCAACAGTAATTGAAATCAAGATTTATCCGGAAGATAATCCGGTTCTATTTAAGACCTTCTTACAGGAATTGCTTTAGATTTATCGCCTTTTATGGACTTTTGAAGTCTAGCCTCACCGCTTACTCTTGAAATAGAGTGAGTAATAACCACAAGGAGTTTGTCTGTATGCCTGATGAACCAAGATCGACTGATCTGCGGGTCGAGGTAGAGGGTCTGCTCGACTGCCTGCAGCGGGGCGACACGTTTGCCAGTGTTCACCTGGCCCGCCTCATTCAGGCCGATACTAAAGGCGCTCTCCAGCCTTTTGCCGAAGCTCTGAACGCCCGCCTGGTTGATCACCTGAACCGGTACGCCGAACTGGGCGTGACCGACCCGTACGTTACCCTGGAAGATGAAGTGTACAGGCTAATTCAGGCGGCGGCGGTTGATTGGAACGGCCAGCCAAAAACCGGTCGGCCCGGTGAAGAGGCCTAAATCACCTGTGTTGACCAACTCAAAATGAAGTGGTGATTTTGTTCACAGCTATATGTGAAATTTGTCACCAAACAGTTCGTACAGTATAATTAGGATTGCTTAGCTGAATACAGAGTAACGGCGACTGGACCGCAAAGACGCGCGAGGAGCTGGGTATCAACCCGGTCTCCTTGGGATGTCTTGGCGGTTTATTTTTTTAAGTTATTTTTGTGATAAAAATCACAATAATTGGTGACAAAAGTCACTATCAATAGGACATCAAAATATGATACAGTAATTTTGTACAGATAATTTGAAAACTTCTAAATCAGTTATTGAACCAGAAGGAGTTCTTATGCCTGTGGCTACAGAAAAAAAGTCAATATCTTCCATCGAGCATCCTAGTGGTGATGCTCGCTTCAAATTGGTAGATCGCGCCTTAAAGCGTTTGCAATATCAGCAAGACGCCCTGATTGAAGTGTTGCACGTGGCCCAGGAGGCTTTTGGCTACCTGGATGAGAGTCTGCTGGTGTATGTCGCTCGCCAGTTGAAACTGCCGCCCAGTTGGGTTTACGGGGTTGCCACCTTTTATCACTTCTTTTCGCTCAATCCCAAAGGTGAACATTCCTGTATTGTGTGCATGGGAACCGCCTGCTATGTAAAGGGGGCGGCCGAAATTGTGGCCCGCTTGCAACAAGAGTATGGCATCAAGGCCGAAGAGACTACCCCCGATGGTAAGTTTAGTCTATCTGAAGCGCGCTGCCTGGGGAGCTGCGGGTTGGCGCCCATTTTGGTGCTAGATGGCGAGGTGTTAGGCAAAGAAACAGCCGAGTCGACCCTGGCAAAAGTGAAAGCGGTCTTGAGCCAGCCAACGGGCCAGGCGAACGGGGCCAACGGGAATACGCCCAAAACTAAGGAGACAGCAGCATGAACCGTGTTGAGTTACAAGAATTAGCCGAAAAAGAGCAAGAACGACAACAGCAGTATCGCTGCCGGCTGCTCTGCTGCGCCAGCACCCCCTGCTTATCGTCAGGCGCAACTGCCGTGCAGGCAGCCTTGCAAGAGGCTTTGACCGAAAAGGGGCTGAAGGCCGAAGTGGCCATGATCTCTACCGGCTGTATGGGCCCCTGCAGTCGGGGACCGGTGGTGACCGTGCAGATGAGCGGCCAGGCAGATGTGATTTATGAACGGGTTAACCCTGAAGTTGCCCGGGAGATTGTGGAGAAACATGTCGCCGCGGAGACGCCCCAGGCGGTACAAGCCCATGTCTTACCCAACGACTCGCCTTTCTTCACCAAGCAAAAGAAAATCGTGTTGGCTAATAGCGGCTTGATTGACCCGGAACGGCTGGAAGATTATATTGCCCGCGGTGGATATATGGCCCTGGGCAATGCCTTGCGGGAAATGGCGCCGGAGGAAGTTTGTGAAACGATTACCCGCAGCGGCCTGCGCGGCCGGGGCGGCGCCGGCTATCCTACCGGTTTGAAGTGGGACCTGGTGCGCAAAGCTGCCGGCGAAATCAAGTATGTGGTGGCTAACGGTGATGAAGGCGACCCCGGCGCATATATGGATCGCACCTTGATGGAGTCTGACCCACACCGGCTGCTGGAAGGGATGGCCATTGCCGGATATGCGGTCGGCGCAACCCAGGGCTATCTTTACGTCCGGGGCGAGTATCCCATTGCCGCCAAACGGCTGGAAAAAGCCATCCGGGCGGCCGAACGGCGGGGTTTACTGGGCGGCCGGGTGATGGATAGCAACTTTAGTTTTCGGATCGATATTCGCATCGGCGCGGGGGCGTTTGTCTGCGGTGAGGAAACAGCCCTGATGGCCTCCATTATGGGCCGGCGCGGCCAGCCGATCCCCCGGCCGCCGTATCCGGCCGAGAGCGGCCTGTGGGGCAAGCCAACCCTGATCAACAATGTGGAAACCTACGGCAGCATCGCCCCGATCATTCTCAATGGGGCCAAGTGGTACGCCAACATTGGCACAGCCAAGAGCAAGGGCACCAAGATATTTGCCCTGGCCGGCACGGTAGAAACCACCGGCCTGATCGAAGTCGAAATGGGGATTAGCCTGCGCGAGATTGTCTTTGATATCGGCGGCGGTGTGCCCAACGGAGGCAAATTCAAGGCGGCTCAAACCGGCGGACCCAGCGGCGGCTGCATTCCCGCCGAACACCTGGATACCCCGGTTGATTACGAAAGCCTGCGCGCCCTGGGTTCAATGATGGGCTCCGGTGGTTTGATCGTGATGGATGATAAAAGTTGTATGCCGGATGTGGCCAAATACTTTATGCAATTTTGTATGGATGAGAGCTGTGGCAAGTGTATTCCCTGCCGGGTAGGGACGGTAGAATTGCACGGGATTCTGAAGCGGATCACCAACGGCAGCGCCACGCCGGCCGACCTGCAAATTTTGGAGGAGTTGTGCGTTATGGTTCAACAGACCAGTTTGTGTGGCCTGGGTCAGTCTGCGCCGAACTCCTTGTTGAGTACGCTTCGTTTCTTCCGCGATGAGTATGAAGCCCACATCAAAGAGCGGCGCTGCCCGGCCGGCGTTTGCGAGATGACTGAAGTGCCGGTGTTGGAGCTGGCTGAGGAACTTTACCGCCGGGCTGAATTGGCTCAAACTACCGAGGAGGTGGCCTGATGTCTGTTGTAACTTTAACCCTAAATGACGAGTTGATCAGCGCCCGGAGTGGAGAGACCCTCCTGGAAGTCATTCGTGAAAATGGGATCGAATTGCCCACGCTCTGCCATATGGAAGGTTTGAGTGAACGAGGGGCCTGTCGGCTTTGCCTGGTTGAAATGCAGGGTAACCCGCGCCTGATGGCCGCCTGCACGACCACCGTCCAGGAAGGGATGGTAGTTTTCACCCACACCGACCGGCTGGTCAAATACCGGCAAATGATCATCGAGCTGATCCTGGCCGAGCGGAATCACGTCTGCGCCGTGTGCGTAATGAATGGTCACTGCGAATTGCAGCACCAGGCTGCCAAACTGGGCGTAACCAGTGTTCGCTACGACTACCTGGTGCCTGACCTGCCCATGGATATCAGCCACGACCGTTTTGGCCTTGACCACAATCGCTGTATCTTGTGCACCCGCTGCGTCCGGGTATGCGACGAAATCGAAGGCGCCCACACCAAGGACGTGATGGGCCGGGGCGTTAACAGCCTCGTGGTCAATGATCTGAACCAGCCCTGGGGCAAAAGCCGCAGTTGCACCAGTTGCGGTAAGTGTGTGCAGGTTTGCCCCACCGGCGCGCTGTTCAACAAAGGCTCTTCGGTAGCCGAAATGGAAAAACGGCACGAATTTTTGAGCTGGATTGTGACCGGCCGGGAGAAAAAACAGTGGACCTGGTGAGTCGCCGGCAGATGCCCGGCCAACCAGACCCCATAATCGATTAAAGTTTCAGCCGCAGTAACTGGCTTAAGAGAGGACGATAGCATGACTGCAAAGAAGAAGAAAATACGTCTGGCAACGGCCTGGTTTGGCGGTTGCTCAGGCTGTCACATGAGCTTTTTAGACCTGGATGAACGACTGATTGAACTGGCCGAGGCGGTCGAACTGGTTTACAGCCCGATTGCCGATGCCAAGGAATTCCCCAAAAATGTGGATGTGACCCTGATAGAGGGGGCGGTGGCCAATGTGGATCATCTGGAACTGGCCCAACAAATTCGAGCGCGGAGCAAGGTGGTAGTCAGCTTTGGCGATTGCGCCGTTACGGGTAATGTGACCAGCCTGCGCAACCGCCTTGGGGTGGATGATTTGCTGACCCAGGTATACCACGAAGGTCCCGGCAAAGCGCCGCGTGGTCTGGAAGCCGACCGGGTGATGCCGGCGTTGCTCCCGCGGGTCTTGCCGGTCCACCAAGTTATCCCGGTTGAGGTCTACATTCCAGGCTGTCCGCCCGATCCGGATCACATCTGGGCGGCTGTCAGCGCCTTGTTGCAGGGGCAGCCGGTTGAGTTAACAGAAGAGATGAGATATTTTGGTTAGGAGGATAGCCACTCATGGGCCGAACAGTAACGATTGATCCGGTGACTCGCATCGAGGGTCACGCTAAAATTACCATCTATCTGGATGAAAAGGAACGGGTGAGCGACGCCCGTTTCCATGTCACCGAGTTTCGCGGTTTTGAAAAATTCTGTGAAGGGCGCAGCTTTTGGGAAATGCCCGGTATTACTGCCCGCGTTTGTGGCATCTGCCCGGTTAGCCACCTGATGGCCTCATCCAAAACCGGCGACGCTATCCTGGGGGTGCGGATTTCACCCACCTCCGAAAAACTTCGCCGTTTGATGAATTGGGGCCAGATTGTGCAAAGCCATGCCTTGAGCTTTTTCCACTTGAGCGGGCCGGATTTGTTATTGGGCATGGAGAGCGATCCCACCAGCCGCAACCTGCTGGGTCTGGTTCAACAACAGCCTGAAGTAGCTCGCCGGGGTATCCGGCTGCGCCAATTTGGCCAGGAAGTCATCCGGCTGTTGGGCGGCAAGAGCATTCACCCGGCCTGGGCGGTGCCCGGCGGGGTGCGCGAGGCGTTGACGGTCGAGAAGCGCGACCAGATTCGGCGAGCGTTACCGGAAGCGTTTGACACCGTTGAAAACGCCCTGGACCTGTTCAAAGATGCGGCCGATAAATACCCGGCCGAAATTGAGTCTTACGGGAATTTCCCCAGCCTCTTTTTGGGCCTGGTGACGCCTGAAGGCGGCCTGGAGCATTACGATGGGGTGCTGCGGGTGATGGACAGCGATGGCCGCTTGCTGGAGGACGGAATCGATCCGGCCAACTATCGGGACATCATTGCCGAAGCGGTTGAACCGTGGAGTTACTTGAAATTTCCATACTACAAACGCAATGGCTTTGGCGAGGTTGGGATGTACCGGGTTGGCCCGCTGGCCCGGCTCAACATCTGCGACTTTGCCGGCACGCCGCGCGCCGACCGCGAGCTGCGCCAGTTCCGCCGGCTGGGGAGTCATGGCAAACCGGTCATCAGCAGCTTCTACTATCACTATGCCCGCCTGATTGAAATTCTATTCGCCCTGGAAAAGATCGAGGAAGTGTTGGAAGACCCCGACTTGATGGGCAATCATATCCGCAGCCAGGCCGGGGTCAACAACCTGGTTGGGGTGGGCGTTAGCGAAGCCCCGCGCGGCACCCTCTTCCACGAATATCACGTGGATGACACGGGGGTATTGCAGAAAGTCAATCTGATCATTGCCACCGGCCAAAACAATATGGCGATGAATAAAACCGTTAAACAAATTGCGCAAGCATATGTCAATGGACACGACCTCACTGAAGGCGTCCTCAACCGGATCGAGCACGGCATTCGGATGTATGACCCGTGTTTGAGCTGTTCAACCCATGCCCTTGGCCAGATGCCGCTGCAGGTGCAACTGGTGGCCCCCACCGGCGAGGTGGTGGCTGAACACAGCCGCGGCTGATCGCCTGCTTTGAGTCACCCATTTTACCGCGACTTTTCCAGCTTGAGTCCGTAATGTATTAGTGAATGGACTGGAACGATCAAATTATCATCCTGGATTACAGGTGAAATCTGACAGAAAGCAGGTAAAAAAATGGGTTGTCTTAGATTAATTGTGGCTATTGTTTTTCCGCCATTGGCCGTGATTGATAAAGGCTGCGGGCCGATCATCGTGGTTTCTTTGCTCACAATTATGGGCTGGATTCCCGGCGTGATTGGGGCGATTGTATTCGCCTCGATGGAGCCAAAACGGTATTAGCCGAGATATAACAGTTAGTAAGGAGAAGAGCGCAAACAGCGATCAGTCTGCGCTCTTTTATTTTGACCTTTTTGCGGGCGCAAGTTTGCTGCTCTACCTCAGTCGCTCACTCTCACCAGGCGAGGCTGCCGCACCGGCACATAAGCCGGATTGTACCAGGCCAGTCCCCGCACCAGCCAGGGGGCCAGTCGCCACACGGCCCGGACCAACCAGGGTGAACGGAAGCGATAAGCCAGCCGGGCCAATTTGGCTCGCATACATAGCTGGGATAGGATGGCATGGGTCAGGATACGAACTTTATAATCAGCAAAATCAAACTGTTGCCGGGCAAAAGCATCGATGATGGTGGCCGCGGCCACTTCGCCATAAGCCAGGGCAAAGGAGATACCTTCACCCAGCAGCGGGTCAACGCCGGCCGCATCGCCCACAAACAGCACCCGCGGTCGGGCAAAGTCGGCTTTGGGATCGAACCAGTGGATCGGATGGCCCTTGAGCGGATAGTCGGCCAGGTTGCGTTGGCGGCGCGCCAGCGAGTCACGCAGCGTGTCAGGCAGAGGAACCCGCCGCCCCGTGGACCAGGTCCGGCTGTCAAAGACACCCCGGTTCATAAATGGTTGGCCCTTGACCAGGCTGGGAAAATCCCAATAGTAACCCTGCAACCCGGCCAACATCGGGCTGAAATCAAAAACAGCTACCCCGTCGCGGAACTCAAAACAGCGCTCGGCCTGCTCCGGAGTCAGCACCTCCAAGAGGCGGGCCAGGCGAGCCTCACCATCCCTTTTGAGGTTACGGCGGATAAAACTGCGGCTGCCATCGGCGGCCACGACGGTTTGAGCGTGAAAAGTGGCCCGCTCCGTGACCACCTCAACGTAGTCGGGCTGAAGTGTGATCACTTTGACCGCCTCCCCTTGATGAACGGTGATGCCCTGTTGTTGGCCACGTTGCACCAGCCAGTGATCGAACTCATCGCGGCGGACCACTCGAAAAACCGGTTCGTCGTGCAGCGCAAAGGCGAGCCGGCCAAAGACAAGCCGAATTTCACGCACCGGCACGTGCGCCGGTTCAAAGGAGAGGCCCAGGCCGGTCAGAACTTGCTCACCCAACCGGGTCACCCCGCCGCCGCACAACTTCTCGCGAGGATGGACGGCTTTATCGATCACGACAACCCGGCCGGCCCAAGTTGGATCAGCTTTGACCAGATGCAGAGCCGTCGACATTCCGGCCGGACCGGCGCCGACAATCAAAACATCAACTTGTTCGACTTCCACCATTTGCCAACCGCTTCTGCTGCTAATAAAACGCCGGGCGATTAACCGCTATATACTGGGGTTGTTCTGGCCCAAGATGCCGAACATTTTGTACCTGAAAGCGCCCGGCGCTTATTTCGGCGTAATTTCGAATAATGTCTATTATACCCAACCCAACTCAGATTGTCACGCTTGATTTTAGGACCGCTCAGAACAGCCTCACAACCAGAGTAAACAGGTAGCCCAGGGTTATAGCCCCTACCAATGAAAAAGAGAGGTAGAGAGCAAAAACCCGGCGAGTTACCAGGCCCCACATTGCGGCCATAGCCGGCAGGGTGGTGGTAGGGCCGGCAATCAAGAACGCCAGGGCCGCGGCGGGGTTCATCCCCTGAGCTAACAAGCCGCTGATCAGCGGTAAGGCGGTTAACTCGGTGGTGTAGACCGGCACCCCTAGCCCGGCAGCCATAACGATGGCCCAGGGGCTTTGCCGGCCCAGTAAACCGGCAATCCAACCTGGGGGTAGATACAGGATTACCAACGCTTCCAGCACAAAGGCCAAAGCCATGAATTTGGCTACCATCAGCGTGGCGTTCCAGCTTTCGCTGAGTAAACGGTGGCGGAAGGAAGCCGGTTGGTTGACGGCGCAACGACCGCCCGTTGCGGCCTCGCCGGTTAAGCCAGCGGCGCAGCCTGAAGTTGGCGCCGGGGGTGTAACCAGGTTGGGCTGCCACTGATCAACCCGCCCCAGATCGGCAGAACTACAGCAAGCCGTTTCTACTGCCGGTAATACTCGATTGGACACAAAGCCAAATGCGGGATAATAAATAATCAGGTTGCGTTTGAACCACTGCCAGCCGGTTTTGAGCAGGGTCCAACTACTTTGGACCGAGGCAGGCCGGCGTGTTTTCAGCACCTGCTGGCCCAGCCAACCCCGCTGCATCAGCCAGTGGGTCACCAACCCGGCGCTCAGGCTGAGGCCGAGAGTCCCAACCAAGCGCCAGACGGCCAGTTCCCAGCCCAGCAGCGGCACACTCAGGAAGAAGATTTCCGGGTCCATCGAGGGGGAAGCGATCCAAAAAGACATTACCGGCGCCAACGGGACGCCGCCGATGAGCAACGTAGCCACCACCGGGATGACGCTGCAAGAGCAAAAAGGGCTGAAGGCGCCCACTGCTGTGGCCAGCAAAATGGCTACCAGGGGGCGAGTTTGGAACGCCGCGTTGATATATTTTGAGGCCCCGGACATACGCACGGCCACGGCAATAGGAATAGTAATCAAGAGATAGGGCCAGATATGCAAAAAGGACTCAAGGACAAAATCGGCAATTACAAATATTTGCTGAAACATGTTTTCAACTCCTAAATCGTAATTTTACGATAAATGTCATTAAAACTTTTTTCTAAAAAATCTGGCCGACTTTCTGCCTGAACCAGGCGATATTTGCCTCATTCAGGCAATAGTTCGTGGCCGGACCTTCGGTGATGCCCGTAATCCAACCTGCTTCTCTGAGGACCTTCAGATGTTGGGAAACTGTGGCCTGGGCCAGCGGCAAAAAATCAACAATGTCACCGGTAATGCAGGTGGGATGAGTTACCAAAAACTTCATGATTTCAAAGCGGCTGGGATTACCCAGGGCTTTGAACATCTTGACCAAACGCTCCTGTTCAGCCCCGGAAATATCTAAAGTGCAACAGGCCGGCGGAACTGAAACTGTGGTTTCAATTGCCATAATGATAAACCATTATATCGTATTTTTACGATATTATTATTCTACCATAAAAAATCGGTTTGTCAACCCCCAATTCAACCAGTTGGGCTATTGCAGGGAATTACTTGTGCCTGTAAAATGGTTACAGATTTGTGGCGATATTGCTTGCCGTGGTTCGTTTAGTATAATATCCCCTGTTTCCATTTTGGGGCCTGCGATGATGTCCAATGGCTGAAATTGACCGGCAAATGGCCGAACCCAACCGGTTTCAAGAAAATCTACGGATGTTCTTCTGGGCCGTGGAACAAACCACGGATCTGGTCCTGATCGCCAACCGGGCCGGCGTCATTGAATATGTCAATCCGGCCTTTACCAAATTAACCGGCTACACCCCCGCCGAGGTGATCGGAAAATCACCCAATGTGCTCCAGTCAGGCCGATATGACCGCCAGTTCTATGCCGAACTATGGCAAAGCCTGCTGGCCGGCCAGGTGGTGCGGACCGAATTCACCAATCGCAAAAAAGATGGCCAATTCTACCACCAGTCGGCCACCATTACCCCGATCAAAGATGAGCAGGGCGTCATCACCCACTTTGTGGCGACCGGTCGCGATATGACCCGCCAGGTAGAGACGGCACTGGAGGAAGTTCGTCTTCAGGAACGGCTGCGGCGGCAGCACGATGCCCTGATCCGGCTGAGTACCCACCGCGCTTCAGCCGAGGGGCGCCTGTCGGAGGCGCTGAGCCTGATCACGCAAACTGCTGCTGAAGCCCTGGCGGTGGAACGAGTCAACATCTGGCGCCTCTCGCCGGATGGACGCGAACTGCGCAGTTTAACCACCTTTGAACGGTCCGAAAGCAAACATAGCGCCGGCCAGGTGTTGCGGGCCACCGACTATCCGCTTTACTTTGCCGCCCTGGAAACCGTCCAGATGATGGATGCGGCTGACGTGAGCCAAGATGCCCGCACGGCTGAACTCAACGCCGATTACTGGCAACCTTTGGGGATAAGCTCCAGCATTGAAGTGCCGGTGCGGCTGCACGGCCAGGTCATTGGCGTGGTTGGCTATGAACACGTGGGGCCAAATCGATTATGGACTCCGGACGAGATTACCTTTGCCAGCCAATTAGCCGATTTAGTCGCCCAGGCGTTTTTGCATGCCAGAGCCAAGCGGCGATCAGAAGAGTTAGAATCGACCCGGGATATTCTGCGGGCGCTCAACGCCTCGCCAGAGATCAGCGAGGTTTTCTCAACCATCGCTGCCAGCCTGAGGACGATCACCGGCTGTGAATGGGTCAGCCTGGTGCTCTTTGATGAACAAAACGAATGGTTTACGATGGTAGCCCTGCACCAGCTCAACCGCGAGTTAGAGCCTGAATTACGGGGACGTTTATCAGACTCGGCGGCGACCAAAGATATCCTGGCCGGACGCCACCGCCGCACCCCTGACCTGGCTACTGAAAAAAAGTTTCCGGTTGAAAAAGCGCTGTATGAAGCCGGATATCGCTCGCGGCTGTGCCTGCCGTTACGGATTGGCCGCGGCACATTGGGGGCGCTGAATCTGGCCTGGCGTCATCCAACCGGCTATAACACCGCCCATCTACCTTTGCTGGACCAGGTGGCGGATGCCATTGCCCTGGCTATTGAACGCAGGCGACTCTTCGAGGAGACCCGGAGTCGAGCTTTGCAGCAGGAGGCCCTCAATGCCGTTATTGCTGCGGCGATGGCCGCTCCAGATATGCTGCAACTGGCCGAAACCGCGCTGGATCACACCCTTCAGGCCTTGAATTTAGAGATTGGCGGTATCTGGGTTGTTGGGCAGCGGGCCTATCGCGGCCTGAGCAGTGAAACCGGGCAAAAAATCGTTCAGGCCACGCAAACGGCCCAACTGGGTTTCTCCGGCCCGATCATCGTTGAAGATTGGACCGGCGAGGGTGTGCCTCCATCCGTCAGGTCGCTCATCCAACTTGCCGCCGAACTGGGCCTGCGGGCCTCGCTGTCTATCCCCATTTTGACCGGCGGCAAACGGATCGGGGCCATCTTTCTGGCCGCGCCCACGCCCCGCACCTGGACAACCGAAGAAGTTGCCCTGGCTGAAGCGATTGGCCGGCAACTGGGCAACGCCGCGGAACGACTACATCTACTGGAGCGAACCCGCAAACAGGCCCGTCGCGTGCAGCAAATTATGGACACGGTCCCGGAAGGGGTTATCTTCCTCGACGCCCAACAACGCATCGCCCTGGCAAACCCCACCGCTGAGGAGTATCTGGCTCTACTGGCCGGGGTTAAGGAGCATGACGTCTTGACTCATTTGGGCGATAAACCCCTGGATGCCCTGTTGCAGCCCGAGCCGGCCGCTCGGCCGTATCACGAAATCAAAGTAAACCAGCCTTCAGCCCACGTTTTTGAATTGGTCAGCCGGCCCCTGGCCGATGAGGTCGAAGCCGGGGGGTGGGTGCTTCTGTTACACGATGTAACCGAGAGCCGCCGGCTCCAGGAGCAGGCCCAGGAACAGGAGCGTCTGGCCGCGGTCGGCCAATTAGCGGCCGGGATTGCCCATGATTTCAACAACCTGTTGACCGGGATCATTGGCTTTGCCGAACTGCTGCAAATGCGGATGGATATCTCGGAACCGGGATTATCTTATTTGAACCAGATTACGAAGTCAGGCCGGCAAGCCGCCAACTTGATCGGTCAAATCTTGGATTTCAGCCGGAAATCGGTTAGCCAACAGGAGACGCTTGATCTGGTGCCTTTTTTGAAAGAGAGTCTTAAGTTCCTGGAGAGAACAATTCCGGAAAGCATCCGGATTGTGCTGGAAGTAACGCCGGGCGAGTTTGTGGTGAAAGCCGACCCCACGAAAATTCAACAGGTGCTGACCAATCTGGCCGTCAATGCCCGTGATGCCATGCCGGCCGGGGGTGAGTTAAGGTTTCAGTTGGCCTGTCTCACCCTGGAGCCGGACCAATCACCCCCATGCCCGGATTTACCGCCCGGCGACTGGATTTTGTTAGCCGTGTCAGATACCGGCAGTGGTATTCCTGAAGAGATTCAAGATCATATTTTTGAACCTTTTTTCACCACCAAAGAACGGGGCAAGGGGACAGGCTTGGGGTTGGCCCAGGTCTACGGTATCGTTAAACAACATGAGGGCTACATCGAAGTGAGCAGCCGGCCTGGTCAGGGTACCACGTTCTCCATATTCCTGCCTATGGTGATTGAGGCCGAGGCCCAAACAGGCGAGAGCCTGGAACTGAAGATGCCGCGTGGCCACGGTGAAACGATCCTGCTGGTAGAAGATGAGCCACATGTGCTGGAGGTCAATCAAATCATTCTGACCGAATTAGGCTACCGGACCATCAACTCAACTAATAGCCGGCAAGCGCTTGAAATCTATGCCCGGCATAAGGCTGAAATTGCCCTGGTCTTGACCGATATGGTGATGCCGGAGATGGATGGCCTGGCCCTAATTGAAGCCTTAAAAGCAGAAAATCCAGACGTCAACGTGGTCATTATAACCGGCTACCCCTTACAGGCGGAAGCCGGTAAAGCCCTAAGTCAGGGGCGGGTAAGGTGGCTGCAAAAACCGGTAACGATTACCCAAATGGCTCAAGCCGTTAGCCAGGCTTTAGAAGAGGCTAAAACTCGTTAAGCCAAAGGAATAAATGCCGGAGTGTGGCAAAAAATCATCCCCCTGCTAGAAAATAACCAAAGATTTGTGATCACCTCGCACACCAATCCCGACTGTGACGCCCTTGGTTCGGAATTGGCCCTGGCAGAACACCTGCGCGGTCTGGGTAAAACAGCAACCATTCTGAATAGCGACGCCGTTCCGGAGGCATTTCGGTTTCTGGACCTACAGCGAAGGATAAAGCGCTTCTCGCCGGCCAGGCATTCGGCGCTGGTCCAAACCGCTCAGGTGGTGATTGTGTTGGACGCCTCAGGCGGCTGGGAACGGATTGGCCAGGTTGGTAAGATCCTGGCCCAAAGCCAGGCGACAAAAATTTGCATCGACCATCATCCGGACGCCACCGACTTTGCCGATCTGGCCGTGGTTGATATTGACGCAGCGGCGACGGCCGAATTGGTCTATGATTTGATTATGGCGATGGGGGGGAAGTTATCTGCCAGCATGGCCCAGGCGCTCTATGCCGCCATCGTGACCGACACCGGTAGCTTTCGCTTTCCGAAAACGCGTCCTCAAACCCATCAGATTACAGCCGAACTGCTCCGCGCCGGGGTCGATCCGGCCCATATTTTTAGCCAGCTCTACCAGCAGTATCCCCTGGACCGGGTGCGGCTTAAAGGACGCCTGATTGATTCCATCAAAACCGAGGCCAATGGTCAACTGGCCTATTACAGCTTAACCAAAGAGACCATGAAAGCTTACGGGGTCAAAGGCGCAGATTTAGATGGTTTTGCCAGCCTGGCCCAGGAAATTGGCAGCGTGCGGGTAACGGTTTTTGGCGTAGAAAATTCAAGAAATCGTGTCAAGATTAGTCTCCGGAGTGACGGCTCAATTGCCATCAACCAGATTGCGGCGGAATATGGCGGCGGAGGGCATCCGTCTGCGGCCGGGGCAACGGTTAATGGCAACTTGGATCAAGTCTTGGCCGACGTAATCGCCAAAGTAAAAGCATTATTAACCACAGATCAGTCAAAAAACTGACTCATCTCTTATGCAATTCTAACAACTTTGTAGTATAATACTGCTCGTGTTTAGAAATTAGTGATCAGAGGATGTCCAGCTATGCCAATCTATGAATACGAATGTTTGACCTGTGGCGTAAAATTTGAAAAACGTCAAAGTTTCAGTGAGGCTTCCAAAGCCGATTGCCCTAATGGGCATTCCAAAACCCGGCGGCTGATCGCAGCGCCGGCGATTGTTTTTAAGGGCAGTGGCTTCTATGTAACCGACAGTAAAGGCAGAAATAGCGCCAATGGCGCGACCCCCAAAAGCGAAAAATCTGAAAGCAAATCAGAAGCCACCGGCGAGAAAAGTACCGAGAAGAGTACCGAAAAAGCCTGATCCTTGCCCGGCAACACAGCATCTACCCCATCCCCCTGGCCAAAGCCAGGGTTTCTTATTTTAAATCCAGACCTCCATTGACTTTACCCTCAATCTCATCTATCATATCAAAAAGCCAAATCCCAGGAGCAGGTAAGGGATGCCCACCTCGATCATGTCAAGTTCCAAAATATTAAATTTAACCCTCACCTTAAGCAATTATCCGATTCTGGCTAAAAAGATCCGGGCGCGGATGCGACACGAACTTTTTGTAAAAGGTATCATCGATCCAGATATTTTGGAGGAGGAAGTTGAAAAAAAAGCAATCGCCTCTCAGCGAGCCGAGGGGTTGAATGACCCGATCAATCAAGAACCAGTCGAAATATGGCAAGAGCGACTGAGCCTTATCCGGGATTACCTGACCGATTTTTACTTTGCCTACAACCTACCGTTTAGCCGATTTCAGGAATTGGTTGAAACCGCGGTCAACGAAAATAGAACCGGGCAGCCCAAGCCAATTCTGCTGACCTTCAACCCGGAGTTGGCGCCCTGGTATCTTCTCTTTGAGCAGGGCGAAAAATACGCCAACTATCCCCCTGACTTGTTTGAAACGGTCAAACATCATTACCGCGAAATAATTGTGGTGTTGCTCAAGGGGTTGGTCAGCGACCAACTGGCCTTTGTGCGGATTGCCAGGAAGTTCATAGATATTTTCGACTTAAAGGAAATCAAGGCCCGCCGGATTGGCCGAGGAAAAATTGGTGGCAAAGCCGCCGGCATGTTTCTGGCTTACAAAATTATTACCCAACCCGATGGCAACGATGAGGTTGACCTGAGTAACTGTGTCACTATTCCCGAAACGTACTTTATTGGCAGCGACGTTTACTACAATTTTAAGGCGATCAACAACCTGGAATATACCATCAGCCAGAAATACCGTACCCGCGAAGAGATCGAACTGGAATACCCGCGCATCCGTCAGGTCTACTTGCAGGGGCGTTTTCCTGATGAGACCGTGGAAAAATTGAGCCAGCTTTTGAAACAGGTTGGTAAAGCTCCCCTGATCGTCCGCTCCTCCAGTTTGTTAGAAGACAGTTTCGGCAGCGCCTTTGCCGGTAAATATGATAGCTTCTTTTTGCCTAACCAGGGTTCGGCCAAAGAGAACCTGGCGGCTCTACTCCGGGCCATTGTCCAGGTCTATGCCAGTGTCATCAGCCCTGATGCCCTCTTTTATCGACAAATGCAAGGGCTGGATGATTACGATGAACGAATGGCGATCCTGATCCAAAAGGTGGAAGGCGAGCAGCATGGCCGTTATTTTTTCCCCTACGTTGCCGGGGTTGGTTTTAGCCGGAATCCTTTTATTTGGAATAGCAAACTCAAACGAGAGGATGGCTTTTTACGAATTGTAGTTGGCCTGGGTACCCGGGCGGTCGAGCGGGTCGATCGGGATTATCCGCGCATGATCGGGCTGAGCCACCCGTTATTGCGACCGGTCAAGGGGGCCGCCGAGATAAAACGATATTCGCAGCGATTCATGGATGTCATTGACCTTAAGGAAAATTCGCTAGCCACGATACCAATTACGAATGTATTATCCGGTGATTTTCCGGGCCTCCAATATCTGGCTTCGGTGGACGAAGGGGATTACGTCAAACCGATGTTTTCGCTGGGCACAACCATTGCCCCCGAAAAATTAATTCTCACCTTTGAGAACCTGCTCAAAAACACCGACTTTGTCAAGCTAATGAAAACTATGCTCAAGAAATTGGAGCGGCATTACCAGCGACCGGTAGATATTGAATTCACCGTACAGCTTATGCCCGACTATCCGAAGCCCAAATTTAAGATTAGCCTGTTGCAGTGCCGGCCACTCAGTAATCAGGAGTGGGATCAAAATATTGTAGTGCCCGCCAACATTCCATTAGTGGATCAAATTTTTTCATCCAATCATCTGGTGCCCCACGGTATTGTCGACCAAATAAAATATATCGTTTATGTTAATCCGATCACTTACAGCCGGATTGCCGATAACCCGGTTCGCCTGGAGATTGCCCGCGCCATTGGCCGGCTCAACAAACGGTTGGCGGGGGAAAGATTCATTTTAATGGGGCCGGGTCGTTGGGGTAGTTCCAATATCGACCTGGGGGTAAAGGTGACTTACGCCGATATCTACAATACTCGTATGCTCATTGAAATTGCCGTGGCCCGTAACGGCATCATCCCCGAGGTTTCTTACGGCACCCACTTTTTTCAGGATCTGGTTGAAAGCAAAATTTATCCACTGTCGCTTTACCCTGATAACCCCAATGTCGTCTTCAATCAAGAATTTTTCAATGACTCACCAAACTGCCTGGCTGAGCTGCTGCCATCAGATAGCGTCTACAGTGACTATATTAAAGTGATTCATGTGCCGCGGGCCAGTCAGGGTAGATTATTGCGGGTGGTGATGAATGCAGAGGAGAGTAGGGCGCTGGGATATCTCCGTCCCTACTAACGCGCTCACAAAAAAGCGACCGGCGCTTCAGAGGCACCGGTCGTTTTCTTATTGGGCTAAGTTAAGTTAGGCTATTGGTAACCAGTTGGAATTTTACAGCCGCAGCTCGTAACCCTGGCCGCGACGAGTTAGAATAAGCTCAGGGATACGAGGATTGTCTTCTATTTTCTGTCGCAACCAGCAGATATGCACGTCTAATGTGCGAGTATCGCCCAGGTACTCAGTGTTCCAGACACCCTGCATCAATTCGCTGCGGCTGACAACCTTTCCAACATTCTGCATGAGCAGGAGCATCAATTTTGTTTCTTTTGGGGTAAGGTGTACTTCGGTTCCATTTCTTTTGAGGGTAGACTTTTTGACATCAAGTTTTATCCCCTTAACCTCAACCATTTCCGGCTGTGCTCCTTGACCAGGCATACAATTCCTCCTGCCTTAAACTTGTTAATCAACTACTTTTAGGCCATTATAACATCCTTAACCCTGGAAATCTATAGGAACACTGTCCTGATTCCATAGATCCACTCAAGGTCAGGCAGGCCGAGGCGGACAGGCTGGCAAATTACCATCGCCCAACTGCAACGCCGGTTGCAGGCGCAACTTACCGGTCGATTATTTCGGTTAACAGGGCCGGCTTCATTTTAACCTTCTTCCATCACCTCCTCTACCTTCTCAATCAGGGCAATAGGGCTAAAAGGCTTGGTGAAATAGTCGTCGGCTCCGGCCGCCCAACCAGCATCAAGGTCGCTCTCCTGGCCTTTGGCCGAGAGCATGACAATCGTAATATCGCTGGTAGCCGGATCTTCCTTGAGACGTCGGCAAGCCTCCAGACCGTCCACATCACTGCCGGGCATCATAATATCCATCAGAATTATGTCGGGGTGTTCCAGCCGGGCTATCTCAATGGCTTGCTGGCCATTTTCGGCGGAAAGGATTTGATAATCACCAATCTCAAGGGTGACCTGAACCAACTCCCGGACCTCGACCTGGTCGTCCACAATTAGGATTTTTTTCATAAGAACCTGAACGCTCCTTGGGAGAATTTGTGAAGGCTTTTTTCAACATTATGGCAATTTCAACTAAGTTGAAGACCAAACGCCGCGCCGGGTCTCTGCCAGGGCCCGATTAACTCGAACCGTCAAGTCACTCATACTGTACGGCTTAACCAAGTAGTCAAAGACCCCTTTGGCAATCGCTTTTTCGATATCTTCCGGCTTATCCATAGCTGAGGTAATGATTACGGGAATATTCCTGGTCAGCTCATCAGCCTGCAACTTATCCAAAACCGTAAATCCGGTCATTCCAGGCAAGGCCAAATCCAGCAGAATCAGGTCTGGCAAACCGGTTCTGGCTAATTCTAAACCGGTTTTGCCCTCGGGTGCAACCAAAACTGTTAAGTTATGTAACTCCAAACTGCGCTGCTGCACCTCGCGCAATACTTCGTCATCCTCAATAACCAGAATATAACTGGCCCGATTCGGTAGCGGCAGCAACAGATGAACCGTTGTACCAACCCCATACTCACTCTCCACCCAAATTTTTCCGCCATGTCCCTCAACAAGCAACCGACTGATGGTCATACCCAGGCCGGTGCCGCCAATGGCCGTATTAGAAGTATCGGCCCGGTAAAATCGGTCAAATATGTGCGACAATTGTTCCGGGGTCATGCCGACGCCTTGATCCGTTAAGGTCAAATGTAGCAAATCATACTGCGGCCTGGCGTTTACCTCCAATGTTACCTCGCCGCCGTGGGGAGAGTATTTGGTAGCGTTGCTGAAGAGATTCTTGAAGAGTTGAGCCAACTTGGCCGGATCACCCTTGACTAAAGGCCAAACCTCGGGGCCCTTGATACAGTAACTATGTTTGGGATTATTTTCCTGAAAACCAAAAACGGTTTGTTCGGCAATTTCTTTGAGATTGACCAATTCATCGGCTATTTCAAAACTCTGTTTGGCCTCAAGCCGTGATAGATCAAGCAAATCATCGATGATGGCAGCCAAAGCCCTGGCCTGTTGATTGATAAAGGTTAAATAGCGATTTTGGCGCTCGGCATTCAACTCCCGGGTCAAGAGGATTTCACTAAAACCCTGGATTGAGGTCAAGGGGGTGCGTAATTCATGAGCGGCGGTCGAGATAAACTCACTTTTAAGTCGATCCATCTCTCTTAAAGGAGTAATATCATTTTGGGTAGCAACAAAACCAAACGGTTGTCCATCCGGGCCGCGAATGGGGGTTATCGTCAATAAGGCATGGTAGAACGTCCCATCTTTACGCCTATTTTTAACCTCCCCCCGCCAGGTTTGGCCCATGCGAATCGTTTGCCACATTTGGGCATAGAAGGCTTTATTATGGTGATGGCTACTCCACAACCGCGGCGTATAGCCCAGAGCTTCGGCTTCACTAAATCCGGTCAACTGTTCCAGGGCCGGATTGACATACTGGATAACGCCGTCCAGATCAGTGACCACAATGCCTTCTCCAGCCGCATCTAAAATAGCCTGCAGTTCGGCTGTTCTGGCTCTCACGCGCTCATCCAGATGCTGGTTGATGTCGCGCAGCTCATTGGTGAGCCATTCCCGCTCTAACTGAACCAGCTTATGAGTGGTAATATCACTTACCAGGGCATAAATAACGTTGGCATTGCCTTCACGTTTTACCCTGGCCCGGTCACGCACCCAAATCACCTTGCCATCGGCGCGCACCAGGCGATATTCCACCTCACTATCGTGCCCTTGAGCCAACTGCTGCGCCTGAACGGCGGCGGCGGCCCGGTCATCGGGATGGATCACGTGATTGGGCCAAAAACGCCAATCCTCTATGAATTTCTGGTGGGGGTAGCCGGTCATTGCCTCGACGTGGGGCGAAAGATAAAGATTGATCCGATGCCCTTTGTCATCGACTTTGCTGACGTAAATATGATCACTAACAGAAGAAATTACCTGGCGAAACCGCTCTTCGGTGGTGCGCAACTCTTCTTTGACTTGCTGGCGTTCTGTAATATCTTCACTAAAGGCGACAATTTGGGTAACTTCACCGGCGCCGACCAAAATAGGGGCAAAAGTAATCGACAGGATACGTTGGCCATCCGTCCGGCTAAAACGAGGGTCGGCCTGATTGAAATCGAACACCACCTCCGGCAGATGGACAACTCGACCGGCCAACGCTTCATATCCGGCCGCCCGGGTCCCAACTCGTTCTGCCAGTTCGTCGGTAAACAAATTGTAGTGGCCAATCAACTGATCGCGCTGCTTAACGCCGAGGATACGCAGCAGGGCATCATTAACATCCACGCACAAACCGCTGGGATCAAAGATCTGCACCCCAATTGGGAGCTGCTCGATGAGTTTGCGGAGATTATCGCGCCCCCTCTCAATAATCTGGCGTTCTTCCTGCAGTCCACTCACTGAGGACTCGAGGGCAGTGACCTGATGGCGTAATTCTTCGACAAGTTTAGTCAACTGCAACTTACTGGTTTCGGGGTCAGGCATCAAGGTAAATCTCCTGTGGCCAACACAACAGGCTTAAACCGCATCTTGTTGCGAAAGATGCATCAACTCTTGCACCATATTCTGAACCTGGCTAAGAATTTGGGCGTTTTGTTCAGTCAGGTTAGCCGGGTTACGATTAGACGCAATCGGTAACCGGGTGAGTTCTTTGGCCAGATTTGAACTTAAGGCGCTGATCTGCTCCATCTTCTTACGCATGCGGCGTTCTGAAGCAATGGCCTGGGCCATATCCTTGGCATAGGTGAGCATTTGCTGGTGGGCCACATCAAGCCGATTATCAATGGACACCTCGTTGAGTTGGATAATCGGAGGCAAAGTTATCCGAAAGATGCTACCCTGGCCCAGGCGACTGGTTACGCTTAATTGCCCCCCGTGCTGTTCAATGCCCCGCCGGGCAATGGTTAAACCCAAACCCAGGCCGCCCACCCCCCGGGTCAAATGTTCTTCAACCTGGTAAAATTTATCAAATATTTTCTCAAGATCGGTCGAGGGGACGCCGATCCCGGTATCCTCGATTTCGATAACCGTGGTGCCGGCTTGAAGCTGGGCTGCGGCCGCGGCGGCCTGGTCAAGCCGGTAACCACGAATAATGATATCGCCGCCGGGTTTGTTAAACGAAATCGCGTTGCTGATAAGTTGGTAAAAGATGTCGTCCAAAATAAAGCGATCACCGCGCACCATCAGCTCGCGGTCGGGCAGATTAAAGTGGCAGGTAAGACTCTTGGCCTCCATTCTTGGCTGCAAGAGATCAACCGACTGGCGCAGGAGTCGACCGATATCTAGCTCGGCAATGTGCAAATTTTTGGCTGAGTTCCGCTGGGTGGTAGCAAAGTCAACCAACTCGTCAATGGTCGTCTTCAACCGATCCGTTGACTTCAAAATCAGTTGGATCAAATTGGTCATCATCGGGTCATCGACCGGCTTCAATTCCTCTTGCAGCACCCCCACAAAACCGATAACGCCGGCCAGGGGGGTGCGTAATTCGTGAGCGGCAATATTTACAAATTCATCCTTTAAGCCTTCCAGCCGTTTACGCTCGGTGAGATCATGCAGAATCAAAACCCAACCCTGCTCGTCGCTGAGCGGGGCCAGATTCACCAGCAAAGTTCGATAGACAGGCTCGGTGATCTCTAGCTCCACAAAAGCAAGATCACCGGTATCATTTTTAACCGACTCCATAATTTGCTGCAAAGGCTCGATGGGCAGTAAATCAGCCAGCGGCTGTTGAATACAATCAGACGTTTGCTGAAACAAGGCCAAAAAACGAGGATTGGCTTCAATGATTTTCAGGGTATTATCAACAACGGCCAGACCGTTGGGAGCGGTATCGAAAATAGCCTGCAATTTTTGGGTCGTTGTTTCCAACTCTTTACGACGAGCTTTTTCCGCCGCATACAGACGAGCTACATCCTCACCAAATTTTCTAGCCTGGGCATATACTAATTCGACATTGTTCAGGGGGTCGTCGGTCATTGATTGTTCTCCTTGTGAACCAGAGGGCTACTCATCTGAGCGAGCCACCAATTTTTGAAATGCTTCCCGGCGGCTGGTAGCTCCAACAACTTCATAGCCGATTTTGATGTGGCTGCGAACCGTGTTTTCGGCAATATGCAAGGCTTCTGCAATTTCGGTAGCCGACATCCCGTCGATACAAAAAAGGCGCATCACCTGCTCCACCCGGCGAGTCAAATCGACGTAACGTTTTCCTTCCGGTAAAACCTCCGGGCTGCGCCGGCCCAAATAATCATTTAACTTGCCAAAAATGAGCCGCGCGACCGACTCGGTGACCACGAAATTGCCGCGCTGAACCCGTTCAATGGCGCTGCCTAACCCTTCAGCCGCATCATTTTTCCAAATATAACCATTGGCGCCGGCTTGCATCGCTTTCAAAATCATGTTTTCATCCCGGCTAACCGAGAAAATCAAGATATTGGTCGTGGGAAACCGTTTCTTCAGGGGGCCAATAGCATCAACGCCGCTTTCGCGGGTATGCTTGAAATCCATATCTAACAAGATAATATCTGGCGTTTCCTCAATCACCTCAAACGTCTCCGCCAGACTGGAGGCTGAACCAATTACTTCCGTCCGCTCGTCCTTGGTGAGCAAGCTGGTGGTGGCCTGGCGCACAAAAAAATCATCGTCAATGATGAAAACTTTTATGGCTTCCATTGATCTTTTCCCCCTTAACCGGTTGCCGGCAATTTTATAATGAAAGTTGTGCCCTTTTCAAGCTCACTTTCTACTTCAATGGTCCCGCCGTGCTGGTCAATGATCAAATAGCTGACAAAAAGCCCCAAACCGGAACCGACGCCCCGGGCCTTGGTTGTGTAAAACGGTTCAAACAGAAGAGCGATATCGTTTGGGGGAATCCCAACGCCGGTATCAGTTAAGCGAATGGTGATGTGGCTTATCTCGTTCGGTTGCTGCTCAAGACCGTTCCCGAAAACTGTGGAAACGGTGAAATTTCCACCGGTCGGCATAGCGTCAAAAGCATTGAGGGTGATATTGATAAGCAACTGCTCCAACTGATCAGGCCGTCCCATCACTTGCGGCAAATCTGGCGCATAGTGTAAATGGATATTGATACCCTGTTGTTTAATGCGGGGCTTAAGCAAATTTAGGATATTGTCAATTACAGAGCGCAGGTCTACCGGGATCATCATGGCCGGTTCACTGCGAGCCGCGTCGACGAGTTGGCGCAGCATGTCAGAAGCCCGACCGGCAATTTTGGTAATCTGTTCGGCAAACTCGGCGATTTCCGCCAACTCCGGCTGACCACTGGCTTCCTCATGAATCAATTTGGCATACATCAGCAAAGGAGCCAGAATGTTGCCCAGTTCGTGCGCGACCGTCGCGGCTACCTGGCCAATGGTAGCCAGCTTTTCGGCTCGAATGAGTTGCTGTGAGGTTAACTCAAGGCGACGCTGCTGCTCTTTTTTCTGACGAATCGCTTTGACCAGATCACGGGCGTATTGCATGGCCTGAGCATAGACAATACTATCCACCTCTTTGTTGATCACCTTGGCCGGTTCGGCAAGGAGTTCAAGCGTGGCAGCATCAACCGCTGGGGGAGAGGTTGTTGTGACCCTATCTTTTAGTAAGTTACGCAACTCCATCTGAGTTTGAAGTAGATTGGCCAGCATCTCTTCCTCAGACGAAGCCAACCGGCCCTTCAGGGAGGATGCCAATCTGACCAAGTCCTGATCAAATGCCTCTATCAGCGCTTGCATTCGCTGATCCGGCCGAACATCAATTTCAGCCATAAACTATTCTTTCGATACGATTTTGGAAAGCGGTTTCGGGACTCATTACCGGTAAAATCAAAGCCTTTACCTGAATATCCTGGACCCCGGTCTTATTATACTACAATTTAAACAAATGGGTATCACCATTTTTGGGTAATTCGTCGTGCCTGGCTGGCGGATTAGCGGATAACAAGCGGCAAGAAGATCGAATTGGGTTGACCATTCGTCAGGACAATTTCCTGGCGAGCAGGGTCGCTTCCTTCATTCCCGGCGGCATCCGTAGCCAGGGCTTCGATGAGGTAAGTTCCAGGGGTAGAAAAATCAAGGGGAATGGTAAAGGGTTCATAGTCACTATCAAAACGGCCATCCTGGGCCAGGGCCAACTGCCAGGGGCCGCCGTTGATTCTATACTCAACTTTGCTAATAACCTGACCGGCCAGGTGGTAAGATACACCCTCAAGGGCCACTGCTTGACCGGACAACTCCCCCCCTGGAGCAAAGAGGAGGGTTTCAGGACCGCTGTTGACCGGAGCAAACACGGTGATCGTTTGGGCAGCACCAGGCGCAGAAATATTACCGGCCGAGTCGATGGCGGCAACCTCCAGCAGATGAAGGCCGGGCGATAGCGGTTCAACTGTAAAGGTATAAGGCTCGGTGGCGCTATCAAAAGCCCCGTCAGCGGCGGTCGCCTGAAACCAGGCGCCGCCATCGAGCCGGTATCGAACCCCGATCAGGGTATTAATCGTCACGCTGGAACGGTAGGGATGGGCGGTAGGGTAGGGCATAAGCTGGGCCAGCCCGGTTACGGTCACGCTATTTTCTACCTGAATCAGGGTGTCAATACTGATCGGCAGGGGAGTATCGAGCGGATCGAGAATATTGTCCCTGTCGCTATCACGCCAGCCGATTTGACCGGCCGCGTATTCATCAATCGCATCCATCATATAGGGAAAGATTGACCCCCGCATAATACTGGCCCGGTTTGAGGCGCAGGCGCCGTATTGGCTATTCTGGTTTTCAACGTATAGATAACCGGAACGCCGGTCACACGGCTGGTAAGCCTGGTAATACTGATCGAGCGCAAAAAAAATATGGCCGATCTCATGGGCGGCTACGGCGTCGATATTACTGGGACCGTAGCCATTGTTGCCGTAAGTCAGCACCATAAATGGCCCGCCCAGGTAAGCATAGGCAAAATAATAGTCGCTGAAGCGATTATCGGCATCAGCCGAGCTATCGACGACGAATATGGTAAAAGCCCAATCGGTGCCATACTTGTCGCGGAGGTCATTATTGTAATCTCGAACCAGACCAAAATAGTTTAAAGAGCCATCGTACCCCAGCGCACTCATAGCGTCGCTGATCCAATATGCCTGATCCCGATAGGGTCGAGTGATCGGCTCTACCCGGGTTGGCAGCGGACTGGAAAAGTGATCATCATAGACAAAAGTCAGGTTGGCCCGTGGTTCTAACTCAGCCCACCAATTCAAGGCCGCCACAATTTCGCTGAAGACTTGCTGCCTTTCGTCGGGGGTCCAATCTTCGGTGGAAGGATCAACACGGCCATCGCTTTTAACCAGAACCAGGCCAACCGCCACGGAACCGGCCATAAACTCACTGGTCTGATAATAACCGGGGCTAAGCGAGGGGACAGATTCAAGAGCCAACAGCTCGGCCTGGGGCAGGTCTGGAGCTAAAAGGGCATCTTCAAGCTCTGGCCCAATTTCTGCCGAGGATAACTCCGGAGACACGGCCGGGGGAGGAGCGATCAAATCATTCCAGCTCCTGACCAGTTGGCGGGCGGAAGGACCATAGGGGTCCAGATTGGCCAGTTCGGCCGGTTGGGTCAGAACCATAGCGACCCCGGGCCAGGCAGCCAATTCGTTACCGAGATCGGTTGATAGCCGGGCAATAAGGGCCTGATAGGGAAAAATATGGGTAACTCCACCACCATTGGCCTGGATGTACCCCTGTAGCTGGAGTAGCTGCGGCTGGCTGGAACTGGCCAGCAAGATAAACGTCGGGACGGTATTGCCCGTGTCAACAACCAGAGCACCCTGGGCCTGAACCGGTTCAGCCTGGCAGCCAATCAACGCCCCAACGTCGGTAACGCTCAAAATAAGGCTGAAACCGAAGAATAGAAACCCCAAGACGATCACGTGAGAGATAGGTCGAAATAGTAGGTTTGACATGCCTGGATTCCTGATCGAGTCTGGTCGGACAACTCATATGATATCAGGAATCGGCTCTCAGGATTAGACTAAAAAATGGGGGTTGGTAATCCCCAAAAATTGGGGGTTGAGAGGAGCAAATCTAAATTCTCATTATGTTTAACAGACGCCGGCGGCTTCAACGCAGTTGAGCCCACAAACTGCTTAACTCAGCCCCGCTTAAATCTCGCCACTGGCCGGGGCTGAGATCGCCCAACTTGATTGGTCCGATGGCGATCCGAATCAGGCGCAGGGTGGGGTGCCCAACGGCGGCCGTCATCCGGCGCACCTGGCGCTTCCGGCCCTCGCGCAGGGTAATTTCCAGCCAGGCGGTGGGGGTACTTTTGCGGGACCGGATTGGCGGAAAGCGAGGAAATATTTCTGGTTCCGGCCTGAGCAGTCTGACCTCGGCCGGGCGAGTGCGCTGGCCTTTGACTATTACGCCGCGGCGCAGTTGCTCCAGGGCGCGTTCAGGCGGGATGTTTTCGACCTGGGCCAGATATATTTTGGGCAATTTATAGCGGGGGTGGGTAATACGATGGGCCAGTTTGCCATCAGAGGTGAGCAGCAGCAAGCCTTCACTATCATAATCCAGGCGCCCGGCGGCGTAAACCCCGGTCACATCAACGTAATCGGCCACGGTTGGGCGACCGGTCGGATCGGTGAAAGAACTCAACACATTGTAAGGCTTGCAAAAGATGAGCGTCCGGCCAGCCATAGGGGGCTTTGGCTATTATACCAACACAATACCGCAAACAGACACAAAAGAGGTGTTCCGGTTATCAGCCGGACAGCGCTCGTAGGCAACGGCCTGCCCCTGAGTTTGGTCCAATACCCTTAAGGTGAAGTAGAAGGTGGAGAGACCACAGACGTTGCGTCGATATTGGCCGGCCTGCATAAATCTAAAGAACTCGGCTGCACTACCCCGGCACAGACTGCCGATCAAAGCTTCGTCATCAACCTTCATCTGAGCCTGAGCAATGGGGTCCAACGGCGGACCGTCGAAGGCGGGACCGAGATGGGCCAGATCACCGGCCGCCACCACCACGGTTCGACGCCGGCTCATTTCATCACGCAGGATATCAACAAACGCTTTGAACCGGGTTTCAGCCTCGATATCGGCCTGATCGACCATAAAATGATGAAAAGAGCCGCACAAAACCGGCAACACCTGGCACGGCGACTCGTTGCGGAGATACTGTAACCAGACCAGCGCCAATTCAATGGAATGTTCACCCCGATGATGCAGCTCTTCGGCAAAGGCCTGATCAGGACCCAATACCTCGGCCAGCCGGTCGACCAGAGCGGTATCGGTGGGCATGACCCCCAGCGGGGAGGCGTAGTTTTGACGGGTCAGGGTTAGAGTTCCGGCGCTGCCGTTATGATCCGTGCCAAAAATAATGATCAACTCGGCCTGGCGCACCGCCTCGGCGGCGCTGGCCCAAACCTGGGCGTAAATTGGCCCACCCCGCTGATAATCGATATGGGGAGTGATCAAGCCGCGACTGTAACTCGGCGCAGCCGGCACACCATTGACCTGATCCAGATATCCCTGCAACATCTGGCGCAGAGCCTCAGGCTCATCAGGGTAAGAAGGTCCCGCCAGGGTCGGGGGGCGAAACGGCGCGGCCCGAAATGTGTCAACAGCTTGCTGCCTGGCCTGCTGAAAAGTGACGCTTTCCAACAATAAGGCTCGATCAAATTGCTCCAACAAATCCTCGATGACCGTTTGCGGCAAACGCAGGCCATACCGCACTTCTAAAGCCGCCCCGATTTCCGGCGCCGTATGCTGGCCATCGCACAGCAAGGCCAGAGGTCCCAGCGCTTGAGGCAGCAGAATAACTGCCTCGGTTAGTTTCAGCGGATCCTGAATTAAGAAGACCGGTTCACCCTGGTACGTAATTCGTTGCACATTGACGTTGCGGAGGCGCGGTTTGTTCAGTGAGTCCATAAGACAATTCCGATTAACATTTGTTTACAACTCGACCAAAAGTCGCGGCCATCTGACCGGACAATAATTGTTACGAAATATGATACAAAAATTGTGGTATCTTGACAAAATGGATCGACAAACTTCCTCCGGGTCTTGTCAGCCTCGCTGAAGATGGTATAATCAATAGATGGAAAGCACGACATAAAGAAGGTGGAAATTATGAGTTCAGCAGACAAACGTATCAGTTTGATTTTAGCCGATGACCACGCTATGGTCAGAACCGGCACTCGCCAGCTTCTGGAGCGACAGCCGGACCTGAACATTATTGGCGAAGCCAGCGATGGCGAAGAAGCCGTGCGCTTGGCCAAGGAACTTCAGCCGGATGTGGTGGTGATGGACGTGCGGATGCCCAGAATGTCGGGGGTGGAGGCCACGCGGCGGATCAAGGCTGAGTGCCCGGACGTCAAAATCCTGATTTTAACGGCGCACGATGACGATGAATATGTGTTTGCCCTGCTTCAAGCCGGGGCTAACGGTTACCTGATGAAAACCGCGGACATCGATGAATTGGTCAAGGCTATTCGAACTGTGGCCCAGGGGCAGTCTATGCTGGCCCCAACCATTGCCGGTAAAGTAGTGGCCCAATTCACCAGCGGCAAAAACTTGCCAGAACTATTAACCAATGCCCACGATCAATACGAAGGTTTGACCGAGCGGGAACTGGGAATTCTGCAACTGGTGGGCCAGGGTCTCAGCAACAAGCAGATTGGTAAAGAACTTTTCATTAGCGACCGAACTGTGCAGGCCCACTTATCTAATATCTTCTCCAAATTAGGGGTGAGTTCTCGAACCGAGGCAGTGATGTATGCCGTCCGCAAGGGCTGGATTACAACCTCAGGCTAATGATCATGCGCTTCATTCTCAGCGGACTGATGATGATCTGGCTCGGCGCTATGGCGGCCGGCTGCGGCTCCTCGGCGGCCGAGCAAAGAGTTGCGGATCCGATCATCGGTGATCCACCCCAAATTAATCCCAATATTTCCTCCGATGAAAAAAGCATCACCCTGGAAGTCTGGCTTGATCTGGATTTTACCAGAGATGATACCCTGTTTGCGGAGATAGCCAGGGATTTTGAGGAAGCTTACAAGGCAATTTACCAACAGGAGTTGAAAGTCAACATTCAATCCTTTGTGGGCGAAAGTATGCCCCAAAAGGTGAAGCAGGCAGTGCTGGTAGGCACCCCCCCCGACGTAGTGCTGGGACATGTCTACGCGATGGCCGGGCAGGGCCTGGCCGAACCGTTGAATCGATCTTGGGAAGAGTGGGGGACTGAAGCCAAAGAACAATTTCTGCCCGCGGCCCTGGAGGAAGTCACCTGGCAGGGCACAATGTACGGCATTCCGCTTGAAGTTTACACCCTGGTATGGCTTTACAACCAAGCCCACTTTGATGAAGCCAATCTGCCCTATCCTACCGGTGACTATGATTTTGCTGCTTTACACAAGGCCATTGTCGTCTTGACCAAGCCCGAGGAGGGGCGCTACGGGGTTGGTTTTACCACCGATCCCCGCTATGTTTATACCTGGTTGGCCAATGCCGGCGGAGAGGTCCTGTCCGGCTCACCTGAGACCGGTTTCAATTTGACCCTCAACTCGGAGAGTAATATCGATGCCCTGCGCTATCTGACCAATATGGCCAGGGCCGGCTATGGTCCCTTACCCACAACTCGGCCTCGCGATTATGAAGATACCCGCCAGCTATTCCTGGAGGGAAAAATCTCAATGTATATGGGCGGGCCGTGGGATATTCATCTCATCCAATCAACTTATCCGGACTTTCCCCTGGGTGTAGCCCAGTTGCCCCAAACCCCGGCCGCAGACAGAGCTGCCTCGGTGCTGGGCAGCACCGGTTTCTTTATCCCCCGCGGCGCTCGACATCAAGAGCTGGCCTTTGAATTTATGAAGTGGGCCACCAGTGATCGTTACGCCATCGCCATGGGCCGGCGCTTAGGCCGCTATCCGGCCAAAATATGGTTGCAGCATTCGCCTTATTTCACCGAGAATTTGCTCCTGCTGCCATTTTTTAATCAACTGAATGCGGCGCGGCCTTATCACTTAGACCTCTTCCCCAACGCCGAAATGGCCTATGCCACGGCCATTAAAGCCTCGTTTTATGGAGCCAATCCGGCCGAGTCCCTCAATGAAGCGCAAAATGTGGTGGCTGGCACAATTCCAGTGAGGGAACCGACACCGTGAAGCAATCGGCCAAACGATTTAACCAAAAATTCCAAGATTGGATCAGCCAGTTAAGTTCCCAGGCTATTTTGCTGATCATCCTATTGTTATCGCTAATCCTGCTCCTCACCGTTGGAGTTACCTTTTTAGCCTATCAGCGGGTGGCCCAATCCCTGGCCGAAAGCCGCGACCAGGAATTGGCCAAAATTTCGGCTGAGAGACTGTCTGAGAGTATGCTCGGTTTTGCCCAGGGGTTGCGAATTCTGGCCGACCAGGATCAAATGCAATCGGGTGAACCCACGTTGCAGGAACAAACCCTGGAGCGAGGCCGCGAACTTATTGCCGATTTCACCAACTATGACGGGGGGGTCATCATTCTGGATCGCCAAGGCTTTGTGAGTGTGACCAAGCCATTTCGACCTGATCTCATTGGACAGGATTTCTCGACCGAAACTTATTTTCAGCGGGCCAGAGCTTTTCCTGAATCACCCTTCTTATTCTCTGACATCCTCAAAGAACCCGGCACTAACCAGGAGGTTATAGTTATTGCCGTGCCTATTGTTAACACCGACGGCGCTTTTAATGGGGTTATCGCCGGCAGATTTTACCTCAGTTTTCAGCGGTTAGGCCAGGAAATCCAAAAGTTAAAGGTGGGTAACGAAGGTATTGCTTATCTGGTAGACCGAACCGGCCGGGTCATTTATCATCCAATTTCTAAATTAATTGGCACCGATTTCAGTCATTTTGAGACGATTAGACAATTACAGAGCAGCCGAGATGCCGGGGCCGTGACCACTCGCAACCAGCCCGGCACCGTAGAAGGCTATGCCGTTGTGAATGTGACCGGTTGGGGCTTAGTGATTGTTGAGCCCTGGGCGCAGGCCGTCCAGCCGGCTCAAGATGCCTTGATGCCGGTTGTTGTGGTCCTGATTGTTGGTTTGATTACGGTTGCCATCTTTGTCGCGTTGGGGGTGCAGCGCGTTACCGACCCCATTCAGAACCTGGTTACCCAAACCCGCCAGGTTGCGGCCGGCGATTATGATGCCAAAGTGACGCTCAGTCGGATCAAAGAGATCCGAGAATTGGGCATGGCTTTCAACGATATGGTGGAACAGATCCGCAAGTATCGAGCCGGGGTTAGACAATATGTGGCCGATATTACGCGAACTCAAGAAGAAGAGCGTAAACGTATTGCCAGAGAATTGCACGACGACACAGTTCAATCACTGATTGCTATTAACCAGCGACTGGAACTGGCCCGGACCAGCCTGGACGACCCACCCGAGGCCCGTTCTATCTTGAATGAAGTGAAAACAATGGTCACCGGCGCGATTGCCAGCGTGCGCCAGTTCAGCCGGGATTTGCGACCCTTAACCTTAGAGGATTTAGGTCTCATTCCAGCCATCCAGTATCAAGTCAATCAACTGGCCCAGAGCGAAGGCATAGACGTGCATCTCCACGTTGAGGGGGAAAGCAGAGACTTACCGGCAGATATGGAAGTAGCGATCTACCGCATCCTGCAAGAAACATTGAATAACGTCAAGAAACATGCCGCAGCGACCCAGGTTAACGTATCGGCTATTTTTTCAGAGGATCAAATTATCCTGACCGTTCAGGATAATGGCCAGGGTTTTGAAGTGCCCGAAGCTATGACCGATTTTGCCAGCAGCGGCAGTTTTGGGATGATGGGCCTGCAAGAGCGAGCTCAACTCTTTGGCGGTAACGTCGTGGTTCAGTCGGAACCGGCCAAAGGGACAACCATTCATTTGGTTATACCACGGCAGTCAAAACTGTCACAGCTTGAAATCCATACCCCCCTGATTGCCCCGAATGCTAAACTCCAGAGTAGTAGTTTAATCGTAGACAAAGCGTAGATTAAACATCAGGAAAATCCAGACAATAAGCCAAAGAGCTTAGTGAACAAACACACAAATTACGCGCCTTAACCGATGTCGCTCCAAATGCGGCCAAATATAATAATAAGGTTCAAGTTACGAGAGAGACTTCATTGCCCTATCTCTCGATGATTTAACTGTGACCTGCTCAAATTTCGGGAACTTGTTCGAATTGGCGACAGAGAGGAGAAGGGAGGGGAGGAGTAGATTTATGGAGCTATTCTTTCTAATTCTGTTGATCGCCCTGCTACTTTTTTTTGGCTATGCCCAATGGCAGAAAGGTGTCGTCAAGACCCCAGGCAGAATGATCAACAATTATGAAGAAGAAGAAGCAGAAATTCGTTAATAAGTAACAGGTCAACAATCGAAAAGCCTTTGTCAACCAAAAAGCCACTTTGCAACCATGCAAGGTGGCTTTTTGGATTCATTCAAGCAACTATTGAATTGACCGTATTGATCCCCCTCAATCAGATATCAGTCTACAATAACAAAGCTGCATCAATATTACGCAGCGAGCAACCAACCGCTGCCATTTTCTGAGCCAGGGTTTGGAAGCCCAGCCGGTCATCGTCGAACCTGATGGTCAACTCCTGTGTTTCTAAAGCAATAGTAAATTGCTCAATTCCGGGTAAGTCACTCAGTAGCGCCTCAAGATTTACTGCAACTTCCTCGGTTAAGGCAGGAACACGCAATGCCTTGAACTCCATAATCATGGCGCCTCCCTAGGTTAGGATACAAAAAATCTGGATTAGCTTCAATGAGCTAACAGTTATCTTGACCTGGCTGAACCTACTTGCACCAGCAAATAAAAAGCGGGGCAAGCAGGAAAAAAGTTCCACCCCCCGTTCTTTTGTAATCAATTGCGATATCACAATAGAAAACACTGGGGATCAATTTCCATAATTATTTCCCCTACAAGTTTAAGAATATATTGAAATGGGTAAATTTTATAGTGACAGATGTCATCTAAAGTACCGACAATCGTCATATTTATTTTTGGCCGATCAGATGCTGAGCCACTTGGAAACAAAGAATCGCCCTCTTGGGGGAGGGCGAACCAGGCTAACGGCTATTCACTTTTCGCGAAAGTTCGTTTAATCCAACATCTTCAAATACTCATCAAGGTTATGACGCACTGCATAGGCCGTAGCTTCGGCTCGATTGGACAGACTGAGCTTGTCCAAGATATTACTGACATAGTTTCTAACCGTACCCTCACCCAGGTACAAGTCAGCCGCTATCTCTTTATTGGTTTTTCCCTGCGTAATCAGGGCCAACACCCTTAACTCTTGATCGGTCAAATTAGTAAAGGCTTCGGAGCGGGTGGTATCCCTTAATTTGGCCAGTACCTGGCCAGTAACTGTCGGATCTAACAGAGCATCACCCCGGGCCACCGTCTCGATTGCCCGAACCAGGTCGTCATTGCCCACCTGTTTCAATACGTAGCCTACCGCGCCGGCCGAAATGGCATTGAAGAGCAAATCATCCTCAGCAAAAGAGGTGAGCATAATCACTTTAATATTGGGGTGGGCCTTGACAATTTCACGGCAGGCATCAATGCCACTGCCATCACTCAAACGAATATCCATCACAATCACGTCGGGCGCGTGTTCATCCGCCAGGCGGATGGCCTCAACTACCGTTCCAGCCTCGGCAACGACCTCCCAACCTGGTCGACGGGTCAATAGACTACTCAACCCAAAGCGGACTACCTCGTGGTCGTCCACAATCATCAAACGTAACGTATGTGCATCCATTGTTTGTTTTTAGTAACCTAAAGTATCTAACTACTGGCTACCTGAGCACTGGTCAGCTCAACAGCACTCTTAGCATGATGCGGGTATCCCCCGTGGAAATTCGGCCACCGGTATTATGAAACGGTTTCGCGCCAGAGTCAAATTGATGGAAAAGGGGTTTAATTTGTAAGGGTCAGAATGATATTGAACAGTTGGAGTCAAGGCTTTAGCCGGTAAGAAAGCCCTGGGACCGGCTGAAGCCTCGACTCCAGGGGCGTAAATCTTTCCCCGGCGTTCAAAATGTTATTGACCCTTACAAAAAAGGGTTTAATTCCAACCTTTGGTCGGCCGGATAAATCCGGACCGTGTCGTGACCGGCCACAAATTAGGGGGCAAAATCGCTGAAAAAATTCAAGTTTCATTTTCAGCCGGTTGATGGTACAATAAAATTTTAGACTGCAATTAAGCCAAACAATTTTGAAAGGTGTCAGTATGGGAGAAACCACCCATCAATTGGACCCACAATTCAATGCGCTAACTGAGGCAGCCCGGGCCATCACTTCTGAACTTTCCCTGGAACAGGTTTTGCAGAAAATCGCCCAGGCCGCCAAGGATTTGATTAAGGCCAAATACGCCGCCCTCGGCGTTCACGATGGCAGCAGTTCTTTGTCCCGCTTTATCACCGCCGGAATTGACCCGACCGCCCACGACAAGATTGGGTCCTTACCGGTCGGTCACAGTTTGCTGGGCATCTTTCTCTATCAAGGTCGCTCCATTATTGTCAAGGATATTGCCAGCCACCCGGCCTCGATTGGCTTTCCCAGCCACCACCCGGTGATGCATAGCTTATTAGGCGTGCCGATTCTGTCCAAAGAAAAGTTAATTGGCGCCCTGTATCTGGCCGATAAAGAAGATGGCACTGAATTTTCTGAAGTAGATCAGCAGTTGATCGAAATGCTGGCCATCCACGCCGCCATTGCCATTGACAATGCCCGCCTCTATGAACAAACCCAACGCCTGGCCATCCTGGAAGAACGCGAACGCTTCTCACGAGATTTGCACGATGGCATTATCCAGTCAATCTACGCCGTTGGGCTATCGCTGGACAATGTCAAAGCCACCATTTCACCTGAAAATAACGCCGCGATCGAACAGATCGAATTCAGTATGAAAAGCCTGGCCAATGTCATTACTGACATTCGGAATTACATTTTTGACCTCCGTCCGCAAGCTTTGAAAGACAAGGGGCTATACGCCCGGCTCCAGGGTTTAATCCAGGAGTTAAAAGTAAACACAATCCTGGTGGTCGATGCCGAGATTGCGCCGGATATCAATACCTATCTGAGTGAACTACAGGCCAGCCACATTTTTCACATTGCCCACGAGGCCCTGGCCAATACAGTTCGGCACGCCAAAGCTCGCAAGGTCACCCTGAAACTAACCCACGCCAAGAGCAATGTGATTCTTCAAATTGAAGATGACGGAGTCGGCTTCAAAGTTCCCAGAGAAATCCGCCACGGTCATCGCGGCCTGGCCAACATCCAACAGCGCGCCTCAGCTATCGGGGCCAACCTGGTCATCAAGAGCGATCCGGTTGAGGGGGGGACTACTTTAACGCTGACCCTAAGAGAATATCAATCAATGTTAAAACAGACCTTTAAGCCGTAACAACCGGGGAAATCAACTGATGCACAACCATTCCTTTGAGGCTATCATCTTTGATCTGGATGGGACGCTCATCGATACCGAAACCGTCGATTTTGAAGCGTGCCAACTCCTCTATCAAGAACTGGGCGCCAACCTGAGTCTGGAATACTGGGCCGAAAGGGTCGTTGGGGTTACCGATGGCTATGAGGAGCTGTTTGAGGAGCTTATGCTGGCCAGTCACAATGGGATCACCAAAGAGAAATTGTGGCAACGCCTGCAGCAACTGTGGGACTTAACCTTACCCAAGATGATATTGATGCCGGGGGTGTCTCTTTTGCTACCCCAATTAGAGGCCGCCGGTTATCCGCTGGGTCTGGCCACTGCCTCCGACCGGGCCTGGGTGCAGCGCTGGTTAAGCCACTTCAACTTGATGACCTACTTCCAGGCCATCGCCACCGGCGAGGAAGTAAACCGCAACAAGCCCGCCCCCGACGTTTATTTGCTGGCTGCAGCCCAACTTGGCGTTGAACCGGAACGCTGCTTGGTTTTTGAAGACTCCTGGGCCGGCGCCTGCTCGGCCAAAGCAGCCGGTATGACCGTGGTGGCCGTACCCAGTCCCATCACCCAATCGCTCGATTTTAGCCAGGCGGACCGGGTTGTTTATGGATTGCAAAATGTCACGCTCGAATGGATTGAGGCGTTGGCCAGGATTTAGAGTCGACTCACGTCCAACACAAGCACAAAAATGACCGGTACTTTTCACTAATTAAGAGCGTTTCGCTGGAATATTTGAGCGCCGGTCACTTCACTTAACATTTAAGCCCGTTTGACCCAAATAACAAGGATGGTACGATGCCTAACTATTTTGAAACTGCCAGGTTCCCGCTGTTTGCAGCCGACTTTGACTATTTCCGCATTCCCTCATCCCAATGGGAGTTGATGCTGATCCGGCTGAAGCAGTTGGGCTTTAATCTTGTAACTCTCTCGATCCCCTGGGGTTTCCACGAATCCAGCCAGGGAAGCCTCGATCTGAAGGGCGCTACCAATTCCCGCCGAAACTTACTTGGGGCGATCCAGTTATGCCAGGCTCTCAACTTTCACTGCCTGCTCAGTCCCGGCCCCTACCATCCCGGTGAGATTTTAGGCGATGGTTTACCGCTATGGCTGCTCACCGAACCGGACAGCCTTGAGACAGCCCTGCCCACGGCCATCGAGAGTTGGTTCAAAACCCTGAGCAAACATCTAACCGACTTCCAGTGGCCCGATGGCCCTATTATTGCCTTGCAGGTTCACAGTGAAACGCCGGCTGAACCCCGGCTTAGGCTGAGCAGCCAGCTCACTGAGGTCAAATGGCGTATCTGGCTGCGCAAGCATTACGAGAATATCGACGTCTTGAATGCCGCCTATGATAGCAACTATCAAACCGTCAATGAGGTCAAATTTCCGCTAACCTGGGCCGCAGCCGGCACTCCCCTGGAAAAAGACGCCGCCGAGTTTCTGGAAAAAGTCCGCCGCGACCGCCAGCATCACCAGGCCCAAATTCTGATCGATGCCGGTTGGACGGTTCCTATTTATCCGACCGCCAGCGAATTACAGCCGGAGCTGCCGGCTCTCCTCTCCCGGCCGCTGACCACCGTTGGCGAGCTGCTCAACCTGAAGCCAGGTAACCAAATCGTGAACTTCCACGGCCCAATCCAGGTTGACCCGGAGCCGGTTGAAGTTGGCCAGAGGCCCACCTGGGCCGCTCAAGCCCCCATCCGGGCTGACGGCTCGGTCCGGCGTAGCTTTTGGCAAGTGCGGCAACTGCTCTGGTCGGCCGAGCTGCCCAAAACCAAAATCTCCGGCACAATGGCGCAGGCAACCTTCGACGAGGCCACCATCATCACCGGCGGCAGCGATACCACCCTAAAGCTAAATCTCGCCACCGGCGAAAAACCGGCCGTCTACCGGTTGCAACTGAACGGTGAGCTGCTGGCGGCCGACTTGCTCAAGGTGAGTCGGAGCAAGTTAAGCGGCGCCTACCAGGTGGAAGATGAGCATGCGCAAACCGACCTGGTTTTGCTCCTGGCCAACCCCAGTCAAGCCCTCCCCAACTTTCCCTCGACCTACCTGATTAATTTGTTGGCCGCCCAAAACCAGGCCCTGACCCGGTCGGCGGCCATGGCGGCCAGACTGGGCCAGTTGTTGGCGCCCCCCCAGGGTCTTGCTCCCGGCGCTACCCCAAAACCACCGGCCCACACCCTCAGTACGCTCGAAGAAGCCCGCCGGGGTCTGCGTGAAGCCGACGCCGCGCTCAGAAAAGCAATGAGTTCAATCGGCGGCCTGGAGGAAGGCTTTGCCACCATCCTGGATAAAGACTTGGGTAGGGTAACGCCGCAACAGACGGCAGCCAGCCTGGTCATCACGCCCGAACTATTTGATGGGCCGGCCAAAGATATTTTGGTCGAAATTGGGACGAGTTGTTTACAAATAGTTCCTCCCCTCAACCAAACCGCCGCCAGACTGCAACAACGCCTTGAGTCCGGAGAAAAGTTGACGGTGAAGCAGTACCAGTGCAGTTACGCCGAGGCGGTCGTTGCGGCTCAGGCGGCGCGCCAGCCTTTGCTCAAAATCATCGCTCGCCTTCGGCTTGAATTGGGCCAGCGCGAGCTGCCGCTGATGCTCTGGTCTGTGCACGATCAGGTGCAGGAGCTGGCCGAAACACTGCGCTGGGGAGTCTGCCGGAGCTAAGTTTGTTTCCAGTAGTGAGGACTCCGGTAACCTTGCTTAGCTCAAGAAATTATGCCATAATCTAGCGGTACTCTAGCGGTACTCTAGCGGTACTACCCTTTGGCAACCTGAACGGTGAGTTTGGGCGGTGTCTGACGACGAAACAACCATTCCTTTAAGTAAACGTGAGCTTGAAGTCCTGGAGATGGCGGCCACCGGGGCCAGCAACCAGCAAATTGCGCGCCAACTGGTCATTAGCGTGAACACGGTCAAAGTTCACCTGCGCAATATCTTTGAGAAATTGGAGGCGCAATCCCGGACTGAAGCTATTCTCCGGGCCATCCAGGCTGGCTGGATCACCGTCGACGAGACGGCTGAACCAGGCGAGGACAATCCGCCCCCCCTTAAAACGTATCTCCTGCACCCTCAGGCCCCGGCAGGGTTAAGCCAGTGGCAACAAATCTACCTGCTTGGGGCGATGTTGCTGGCTCTGCTCGTTATGACCCTGCCTCTGATTCCAAAAGCTGTACCCAAGGCCAGACCGAATTTACCCGTCATTTATGCCCAACCGCCGACTCCTGCGCCGGCTACGACCAGCTCAACCGCCTGGGTTGCCCAGGCTCCTATGCCGACCCAGCGAGCCAGCCTGGCTTTGGTCGCCTTTGAGGGCCGGCTTTTTGCCATCGGTGGGGTCAGGAGCAACCACAAAGCGACCCGGTTGGTCGAAATCTACGACTCAACCAGCGACAGTTGGTCAGAAGGCGCGGCCAAACCGACGGCCGGCTCCAGCCTGACCGGGGTGCTCTATGATAACAAAATCTACGTACCCGGCGGCTGCACCGATGACGGCCAGCCCCTTGAGTCGCTGGAAATCTATGACCCCCAGGCCGACAGTTGGACCAGCGGGCAGGCTCTACCGCAGCCACGCTGCGCCTATGGGCTGACCACGCTAAAGGACAAACTCTATCTTTTTGGCGGCTGGGATGGCCAAGACTTTGTCGACACCATTTTTGCCTATACCCCCGCCACCGATGAGTGGGAGATTTTAACAAGCTCTATGCCCCAGGCCAAAGGCTATGTCGGCGTGGCAACCCTCAATGACCAAATCTACGTGGTTGGCGGATTTGATGGCAAGAATGAGTTCAACCACACCCACATTTTTGAGCCTGGCCAGGGAGCCTGGCTAGAAAAAGCGCCGTTGCAGCAGAAACGGGGCGGGCTAGGTTTGATCAGCGTCGCCAACAGTCTATACGCCATTGGCGGAGGTTGGGATCAGCCTTTAACCAGTAATGAGAAATATGATCCAAAAAGCAATACCTGGACAACTTTTGAGTCACCCTTCACCCATCCCTGGCGCAACATGGGGCTGGCTGCCACCGACACCAGGATCTACGCCATCGGCGGCTGGAACGACAACGCCGAAGAGTTTATGGATGCGGTGACTTCGTATCAATTTTTGTTCCAGCTCTTCTTGCCCATTTCAACCATTGGCGAGTAAGCTGCTGTAACCCATACCAATCACCCGGAGAAAGACAATGACGACTGTACCTTTGCTAGATTTGAAACCCCAGTACGCCCTCATCAAAGAGGAAGTAGAGGCAGCGATCAAGCGCGTCTGCGACTCACAATATTTCATTATGGGACCGGAAATACAAGCCCTGGAGACAGAACTGGCCAACTACTGCCAGAGCCGCTTTGCTCTGGGGGTCTCCTCCGGCACCGATGCCCTGTTGCTGGCGATGATGGCCATTGATATTAAGCCGGGCGATGAAATCATTACGACCCCTTACACCTTCTTTGCTACGGCCGGTTGCGTGGCTCGCCTGGGGGCCAAAGCGATTTTTGTCGATATCGACCCCAAAACCTTCAATATCGACCCCACCAGAATCGAGGCCAGCATTACACCCAAAACAAAGGCCATCATCCCGGTCCAACTGTACGGCCAATGCGCTCAGATGGACTCGATTATGGCTATGGCCAACCGTCATCAACTATACGTGATTGAAGATGCAGCCCAGGCCATTGGCGCAGAATATCAAGGCCGGCGGGCCGGCAGCATCGGCCATATTGGCTGCTTCTCCTTCTTTCCCTCCAAAAATCTGGGGGCTTTTGGCGACGGCGGCGCGGTGACCACCAACGATCCCGATCTGGCCGAGCGGATGAGAATCTTGCGGGTTCACGGCGGCGAACCCAAATATTATCACAAATTTGTGGGTGGTAACTTCCGGCTCGATGCCTTGCAGGCCGCCATTCTGCGGGTCAAGCTCAAATACCTGGATGGGTGGACCGCCGGCCGCCAACGCAATGCGGTGATGTACAATACTCTACTCGCTGCCTCCGGTCTAACCGAACCGGCCGGTGATAACGCTCCCGCTTTAACCCTGCCATTCGAGGCCGGTGACCCGGGCCAATATGCCCATCGCCGGGGCAGTGAGCCGCCTTTTGCCGGTTATCGCCACATCTACAACCAGTATGTGCTACGGGCCGGCCACCGCCGGGACGCCCTGCGCTCCTTTCTGCAAGAACGGCAGATCGGTTCCGAGATTTATTACCCGGTGCCGCTGCACCTGCAAGAATGTTTTGCCGGGTGGGGCTATCGCCCGGGTGATTACCCGGTCAGCGAGCAGGCCGCCGCCGAAACCATTGCCATTCCCATTTATCCTGACCTGACCGAAGAACAGATTCGCACTGTGGCCGGCGCAATCATCGAATTTTACCAATACTAATGTAGGGGCGTTCGGCCGAACGCCCCTACGCACTGTTATAGACGGCAATTGCCTAATATCTCCTTATCCCTCCCTCCTTTGGAGCCAGGAAAGGAGGTGCTGAGGCTTCGTGATGTCTGCCCCATTGAAATCAAAATGGCCTTACCTTTGGCCGCTCTTGGTGTTGATTTGCGTCAATGGCTTACTTTTCAGCGAAGTTCTCAGCCTTCGCCTGGCGGCCGGCCTGGTGCTACTGTTTGGCTTGTCCGGCTGGCTGTGGCTCGACGCGTTCTTGAGGTCATCGCTCGGTCTGATTGAACGGCTGACCCTGGCCGCCGGGTTGTCGCTGGCCCTGACGATTCTGACAACTATGCTGGTCGTCTACCTGCCCGGCCCCCTCACGCTGGTCTCTCTCCTCATCACCATAAACCTTGTTATCATCACCGGTTTGCTCGCCAAATGGCGGCTAGGGCTTCCAACCAGCCCCTCTGCCCCCCTGCTTCTCCGCTCCCCCCTCGGGCTGAGCCTCGGGACAAAGCCTGCCCCTCCGCTCCCCTGCTCTCCCGCCTTAAAACACTACCTCCCGTTGATTCTGGTTTGTCTGTTGTTATTAACTGCGGCTCTCCGCCTGCCCCGCCTCGGTTACGCCGAATTCCACGAAGATGAGGCCGAGGCGTTGATGTTGGGGGTCCGTTTGTTTCAAGGCGAGGATTACGCCCTCTTTCTCCATCGCAAAGGACCGGCCCAGATGTTGGCCCCACTGGCGGTGTGGCTATTCAGCGGCCGGATTACCGAAGCGTTGGCCCGCCTGCCTTTTGTCCTCAGCAGCAGCCTGAGCGTGGTCAGCCTCTTTTTGATCGGGCGGCGCTGGTTTGGCTGGCCGGCCGGATTGGCAGCCGCCGGCCTGTGGGCCATCAACGGCTACGCCATCGCCTTTGGCCGGATGGCCCAATACCAGGCTTTGATCTTTTTTCTGGGGCCGCTGGCCCTCTACAGCCTGTATCTGGCCTGGCAGGAGCGCCAGCCCAGGCTGCAAATCCTGGCCGCCATCCTGCTGGCCGTTTGTCTGCTGGCCCATTTCGACGCCCTGCTCTTACTGCCGGCAGCAGCCTATCTGGCCTTGCAAGGGGGGGGAGGGATGAAGGATGAAGGCGGAAACGCTGCGTCTGAGGATCGCTCCAGGTTGATTAATGGGGCGATTGCCCTACTGCTTTTTCTGGGAATAGTCGCCGCCTTTTATGTCCCCTACCTGCTCGACCCTGAATTCCAGAATACAGCCGGCTACCTGGCCGGGTCACGGGTTGGACCGGGGTTGCTCTACAACAATCTGAGCCTGCTGCAACGCCTGGATCAAACTTACAGCTCCCACTTCTACCTGCCCCTGCTGGCGCTGGGGATATTTGGCCTGGCCCTCCAACAGAGCCTTACCTATACCCCCACCTGGCGCTGGGGGCTGGCCGGCTTGGGCCTGCTGCTCCTGGCGACGCTGTGGCTGCCAAACACATGGCGAGTTGGCTCACTCACGCTGGCGGTGCTGCCCTGGCTGCTGGCTTTGAGTCTGTTGTGGCTGTCGGCCAGTCCCGAATTGAAGGCCGCCTGGCTGCTGTTCGGCGCGCCGTTCATCGGTTACGTCTTTTTGGTCGACGATCCGCGCACCCATCTCTACATCATCTATCCGGGCGCAGTACTCCTGGCCGGGGCCGGCTGGATGCACATCGGCGGGTGGGTGAAGAGACAAATGGGTGAATGGGTGAATGGGCGAATGGGCGAATGGGCGAATGAGCGAATGGGCGAATGGGCGAATAGGCGAATAGGTCAATCTGTGGCTTGGGGACCAATGTTGTTGCCCGTAATCGTTGGGGGGGTGTGGATAGGTCTAATCGTTGGGTACGAAGGCATCATTTTCTTGTCGCGGGAGTCAACCCTGAGCCAGATTCAGCGCGACTGGGACAATTCAACCTGGGAGACCATCTATGATGATCTGCCCGATCCGCGTAAATATTTTGGCTACCCAAAACGAGAAGGCTGGAAAACCATCGGCGCGCTGCGGGCGGACGGCCACTTTCCCGGCGATTTCCGCAGCGTCAACGAGGATTTCATTATCCCCATCTGGTATAACTTTGGCCAGCCCCGCTCCTGCTACGACACCCCGGCCCACTTCTTCGGGCGCGCCGCCGGCCAGGAGGTATCGCCGGAAAATATAGCCTACGCCGAAGTCGGCCAGGTGGCGCGGGAGGCTGAAATCCGGCTGCATATTTTCTCGGCCAACGCTTCCGAATCGGTGGAATCTGTAATTTACGCGTTGGAGGATTACGAGGCGGCATTTGACCGGCTGGCCACGCCCGAGCAGTTCACCCGCCAGAGCGAGCCGGCCCGGCCATTGGGGGTGGAGTTTGGGCCGGCCATCAAGCTGGTGGGCTACACCCTACCGGCCACGTTTGTGACCGCGGGGGAGACGCTTTATCTCGATCTCTATTGGCAGGCGTTGGCGACTCCGGCTGAAAATTACCGCGCCTTTGTCCACCTCACCGACGGCCAGACGTTGTGGGCCCAACAGGACGACGAACCGGCCTGTCGCCTGCCCACCTCGATCTGGCGGCCCGGCCAGCGTAGTATGGGCCAGTTTCGCCTGCCTATCAAGCCTAACACTCCGCCGGGGCGGTACCCGCTGATTATCGGCCTCTATCAAGCCGGCAACCTGGAACGGCTCACAATCACCGCCGGCAGCCAGATAGGGGATGATTTTTTGTGGCTGGGGGATATCGAGGTGGTGGAGTAACGGCCCCGAATCTCAAGGCCCGTACACCACTACTTCATCATCCTCGTATACCACCGGCCAACCAACCCATTGCTCCAACCAGGGCCCGGTCGCCCGGTCGTGGGCGATGATGTAGCGCACCTGCCGCTTGGCCAGGGCGGCTTGCAGGGCGCCTGGCAACATCTCCGGCTGGGCGGTGAGTTGCGGCCACTCCCACCCCACCAAAAAAGCCAGGAAGGTCTTATCCAAACCACCCTGGTTCAAATAGGCAGCCTGCTCGACCGGCAACCGGGCCAACCAACCGCCAACTAGCGGCTTGCCGTGGACCGTCTGGGCATGCATCAGAAAATTGGCATCCCACTTGAGGTCAATTACGGCGTAGGGTTTGCTATCCTCAGCCATTATCTGATAAAAATCGTTAACGCTGGTTTGGCTTAGCTGGAGCGGCACGGCCAGGTATTCCAGACCAATCAACACACCGGCCGCCAGGCAGAGCCAAAAATTGAGGGTTGTTTGGGAAATACTGGACCGATTCTTGGCCCAACGGGTCAGCATCGACAGCCCGTAGGCCGCCAGTATCGCTAGGGCCAGAGAAGTCATCACCACCATGCGGCCAGGAATACCGGTCAGCGCAAATGCCGGGATAACCGCTGCCAGCAGCCGGTAAGGGAGGGGCAGATCATAAATCTGGCCATCGATTTGGAGCGCCGGCCCGAGGGCCAGCAGGGTAAAGGCCAGGGCAACGGCCCACCACCAACCCACCTGCCGTCGACGCTGCCGGTCAAAGACGGCAATGAAACCTAAAGCCAGAACCACGTAGCCGGGATAAGCTGACGCGCCCGGCTCCCGATTTTGGGCGGCATAGGAAGTCCAGACATCTTCGAACCAGCCGGCCCAGGTGGAGGGTGGGCCGGGCACCGAGAAACTGAGCAAATCGACCGAGTGACGCAGGGGGTCGTGCTCTCCAACCAGGGTGGTACTGCTCAATAGTCGAAACATTGGGATTAACAGGGGCGATAACAGTAGAATCGCAGCCAGCAAAACCAGACCTACTCGACCAAGTCGAAGGGAGAGCGTAGGAATAAAGAATAAGTAGGAACCGGCGGTCTGATTTGGCTGCTTTGGACCAGGCCAAAGAATAATCGCAAGAGACAACAGGCCGCAGTAAATCACGTAGTACCAGGAGTTAAGGGCCATCACAACCAGAAAAAAGACCGCCAACGCGGCCGACCGTTTAGAACCCTGCTGCACAAATTTGAACAAAAACAGCAGGTAAAACGGAATCCATTGCAGCGTCGACAAATTCAGGTGCCCCAATTGGATGCGTAAAAAGTGGTAGGGCGATAGGGCAAAGACAAGTCCGGCCACAAAGCTGGCCCCGCGCCGGCCGGTCAAATAGAGCGCCAGCAGATAAGCGCCCCAACCGCCCAGGACAAAGGAGAGCAGAACCAACAGGTTGTAAGTGACATCGCCACCCACCAACCCGTAGAGTGGCAGCCCAAGCAGCCCATCGGACACGTCCAGCGGATGAAACAGAAGCGTTACCCCCTCCGGGTAAAAGAGATAATTGGTGTAAAAAGGGGACTGGGCCAGCGACAGCAAGGCCTGCTGCGTCCACCACAGCGCCCACATATTCTGGCCCCAATCACCCACACCAGGCACCCAGCCCTGCAAATGGAGGAGCAGCGGCCAGGTGGCCGCCAGAGCGACCAGGGCATAACCGAGGCCGGGACAAATCAGTCGCAAGCGGGTGGTCATTCGGCCGCCACCGTGACTGTCCCCAACTCAACAAAATCAGCCCCACTTGAGGTGGACAGCCGAGTCAGGGTGTCTGATTGATACAGCCCCGCAATCAGGCGGTAGGTTCCCGGCGGAGCGCCTGGCTCAACCCGAAAGGCATACTCATCGATGACAGGGCGATGGGGCAACCACAAAGGGAAACCATACCAGCCTCCGCCGGGTTGGTTGTCACGCTGGCCCCAGACTTGACCATCCGGGCCGATGAACTGGGTAAAGACGGTCAGTTCCGTTTCAACCGGCTGCTCCACCTGCCATATCAACGAAAAGCGCAGCCAATCGCCCGACGCAAGCCGTTCCGGCTGAACTTCTACCCCCAGCAGAGTGATGGCCTGCTCAAAAACGGCCAGCGGTGAGGTCGAGTCAATTGTAATCTGTCCGGGCCAAGCCGGATGAATGACCACCGGTAGGGGCGGAATCTGGTCAGGCGGAATGGTCACACCGTCGTCGCCTGCGGCCGGCAGCCGTTCAGCGCCATCGGCAGCATGGACTCTGACCCGCAGTCCGTAACGTCCGGCCGGCAGCGGTCCAACGAGCGGCAACGGATGCACGTCCACCACCGGCGAGGAGTTCCCCGCAGCCCAGGGTTGAGTTGCCGATTCAGCCACCACCCGGCCAAAAGGATCGAGCAACTGAACCAGCGCCGTATCACCAGGCTGGCCGCCCAGCCATTGCAGGCTCACCGTCAGGATTTGGCAGGCGGTCGGCGTCTCAGGAGTCACGCTGTAAGCCGCCAGTTCGGGGCCGGCGGCAAACTTTAAGCCAAGGGACTGCCAGGCAGTAACCTCCTCCCCTGGCCGGGGGGGTTCAACCGGTGTTGCGCCGGCCTGGTCCCCCGGCGCGGTCACGCTCCGCTGGAGCGTGGCCAGCCAGGCCCCGGCAAGATCGGCGCTTTGGCCGGCCTTCAGCGGCACGACCACCGTTTGGGTTTCACCGGCGGGCGTCACCAGCGGCTCCGTAAAGTTTTTGGAGCTTTGGCCGGCCAGGTTTAGCCGGCTAACTTGCTGCACGTCAGCGACAAAGGCGGCTGGATTGGGGTTGTGGTAGCTGACCGCCAGCGAGTCTGGCCAACCATCGAGCGTTGTCGGCGCGATACTCACAAGAATCCGGCCGGGGTCAGGCCGGCAATGCGGTTCGGCCAGCCGCAGCACCAGGGCATCGCCCTCCTGCCAGATCTGCTCAACCGCCGGCAAATAGCGAGGCAAATCATCGAGGCGACGCGACCAGTCGCCCGGCTGGTCAGAGTCGGCGTGGAGAATGACCAGATCGATCCCCAACTGCTGCATCACATCTACCGAGCGGGGATCGGGAAAACGGTTGAACCAGCCGCGCAGATCCTTGTAAATGGGCGGGGTATAACCGCTGCCGCCATTGGCCAGACGCCGCCAGTGGTACGAGGAGTAATACTCATAGCTGAATTCCGACGGCCCCTGGAAAGGCAGCTCCAGTACCACTGTCTCAGGGGAAGTTTGCCGCCACAACCAATCGTAAACCGGGGGGAGCGACTTGCCTCCCGGAAAGGTTGGGCCGGCCAACGGCGCCGACCAGGACTCCAGCAAGATGAGCGTAATCAGGCCAACGCTCAAGGCCGGCCGGACCAACTGCGCCCGACCAGAACCGGTGAGTCTGTTTTGAGCAAATTGGAGAAGCGCCGCCGTACCCCAGCCGACCAAAATGGTCAACCCCAGCAGAGCTAATACCCCAAATCTGGCCGGGACGCGGATGCCCTGGAAAAAGGCCACGTTATGATACAACCAGAAATAGGGAGATCGTTTGAGCAATGGCGCCAGGCTTTGACCAAGAGCATTTTCATTGAGACCAAATGAGAACAACAGCGCTATCAGGATGAGCAGGAGGGCGAAGATGAGGAGAGGCGGTTTGCAATTTGCAATTTGCAATTTGGGGTGGGCAAACCAAAATACCAGGGCGACCAGGGCCAGCAGCAGGCCGACCAGGCCGAAAGGCATCAACGGTTGAAATTGATGGCCGGGCGACTGCCAGCGCCCAAAGGTCCAGCCATACAATAGATTGTACGGAATGGCGGTCAGGTAATCGGTCAGGGCAGCGCTGTAGATACGGACCTCCCCCGGTGTGCGCACTGCGCCCATCACATCGCTGAACCGCAGGTACAGCCGCCAGATGGGCCAGTTGAGCAGCAGCGTCACCAGAATTGATAAAGCGGCGGCTACCCACACTCCTCGCCGCCAATAAACGCGTCCGGCCAGCGCGTAAACCAGCGCCAACAGGAGACAGGCGAGGGTCAGGTTGAGGGTGAAGTGAAAGCCGGACAAAGCCTGGAGATTAAAAAACAGTATAAATAAAGCAGGATAACGCCAGCCGGGCCGGGTCAGCGTCCAGTGCAAGGCCAGCAGCGCCAGCGGCAACCACTGGGTTACCAGGAGTTCCAGATGATTGAGTTGGCCAAACCGCTGCGGCGAAAAGGCAAAGAGCACCCCGGCCACCAGTCCAGCCCAGCGCCGGCCGGTCCAGGCGGTCACCAATAAGTAGACGGCATAACCGGACAGAACGAAAGTGGCCAAAACAGATAGATTCATCCCCAACAGGTGGCTGTCGGCCAGGCGAAGGAAAGGCAGGGCTTGCCAGGAGATCATCAAAAAATGTTCGCTGTAGGCCAGGGTCAGCGGAAAGGGATAAAAGATGTTCGTATTGAAGAGATTGGCGAACCCTTGCGGTCCCTGCAGCAGGGCCTGGCTATGCCACTGCATTCGCCAGGCATTCAGCAAGGGATCGGTCGGTTCGGGCACCATATGGAGTAATGAAACAGACAGGGGATAGAGCATGATCAGGGTGAGACCAGCAAAAAGAGCCAGAATAGCCCATGTCCGTTGAGCCAACAAAGTGGGGAACATACCGGTTTTCAGGCGGGTCGAGCGCATCTTTTTCTCTGGCAGAGAATCAAACGGTCTACGGCCTAGTCGGGTTCTATCACCTGCACCCGGGTCAACCAAACCCGGTTGTCGGAGGTGGGGGCCTGGAGGCTGGTCAGCGGCAAACGTTCACCGGTGGCGGAGTTGTACATCCCGACGAAGATATCATATTTCCAGGGCGGCGCGTCTTTGGCCATCGGCACTTCGTAGTGGTCCTCGATGATTTCACCGGGCAACCAGCCGCTGGTGGGCGCCTGCCCCTGGACCGGCACACTGTCCCATTGGCCGCGCATCACCTGATCCGGCCCAACGGCGTGGACAAAGACGGTATAATTGGAGCGAGCCGGTTGCAGGCTGCGCCAGTAAAGGGTCAAGCCAAAACTGTCCCGGGGCGCAACGGTCTGGTCATCTAGCCGATAGCCAACCAATTCAATTTCATCATTAATAACGGCCGAAATAGGCGTGACGTTTGGAGGTAGCTCAAAATTCCGTTGTTGGGCGGTGACGGTAATCCTGGCCAAACCGGTAACCGGGCCAATATAGGCGCCGGTTTGGGCATTAACGATGCTCACGATAAGCGGGTAGTTGCCGGCCGGGGCTACCGCCGGGATGCGAAACTTGTAGGCTGCGCCGACCGCTTCGGAACGCCGCCACTCGGCCACCGGGTAGGTAGGCGAGAGAGGCGGCTCAGCAATCACATATTTGGCCTGGTCTGCCCCTAGCAGAGCGAATTCAAGCTTATAAGCCTGGTCGGTAGGCTGAGTAGCCTGCCAGAAGATTTTGCCCACAATCTCGGCGCCGGGCGGGACGGTCAGATCGGTATAGGTATGGCCGACCAGAGTCAGCGCTTTGTCAATGGGGTTGGCCGAAGTGGTTGCCAGCGGCAGGCTGTCGGGCTGAGGAATCTTCTCAGGCGGGGTCAGGGTAATGGAGCCGACGGAGTTGGCTACGCCGTAGCTTTGACCGGTCACAAAATCATACATGCCCACCTCAAAATGGTAGGTTCCGGGCGGGGTGGCCGGGTCGACTGGCAACTTATACTCGTCCCGGAGAAAATAACCCTCGTACCAGCGATCGGGCCGCCACAGCCCCGCCAGAATCATCCGGTCGACCTGCCCCCAGCCTACGCCTTGCTCATCCACCAGCCGGATGTAAATGTTGTGTTCGCCGTGAATCTGGGCCAGCGTTTCCCAAAACAGGGTCACCGGGATGCCGCCGGTAACCCGGGCATATGGCGATTGGAATGTTCGCTCGATCTCAGCCGGGGAGAGGTAGTAGGCGTCAACCGGCATGGTCAGCCGGGGCACGTCCAGTCCAACCAGCAAAGCCCCGCCGCCAAGAAGTATCCCGGCCGGGAAGGCATAAGTTTTAGGCGGCGCCTGGCTAACGACCGGACCCGGGTAAATCCAGGCGTAGTCGATGCCGCCCAATTTGATCACGGACAGCGGCTCGCGTTGCCAGAAATAGGACAGAATTTCACCACTGGGAAAGCCGCGTTGCACCTGATTGATGTAGAAAACGGTATATTCGCCGGTGAGAGCCGAACTTTCGTCCGACAAATCAAGGGTGTGGCCCTGATAGAAGGGGGCGAACTGGCCGGCATACCAGGCCGCCACCTGAGGCTTTGGTTCAGTAGTGAACTGATTGAGCTGGCGGGCGGCTACATCCAACCCCTCGCCCCAGCCGATGTTGATGTGGTAAGGCGCAGTGCGATAGCCGCCCATAACGGGATTGTAATAAGCCAGATAGTAGGGGTGGTAAAGCAGCACCACCAAAACTTGCAGCGCAACGGCCCCACTGAGTAGATGGATAGGTTTTAACTTGAGTCGGCCAATGTACGATGCGAGATAGGTGGTAACCAGGCCGGTCAGCCACCATAGAGCCAGGGCTGAGAGCAACCCGATGGCAAAAAAGATCGGCAAAATATAGCGGTCGCCTCGCCGGGAGATGGCTGAGACCGGGGCAATAAAAATGAGGACATAGGCCAGCAGGGCCAGGGCCAGCGGCAATTGACGGGCCACCCAATTATCAACCCGACGCCAGCGGGCCACCAGACCGGCCCCAATCATCACCACGCCGACCACAACCCCAACTGTCGTCAGCGGCGTCAAGTGATATGGCAAAACGATCAAATAATAGAGCGGATTCTGGTCGCTTGGCTGGTTGCCCCAGAAAATGCCGGTGGTGGGGTGGGCGCTACTGTTGACGCTTTGAATATTGCGGATCAGCCAGTTCACGGCGTACCAGGGCCGGCTCCACATCGACGGCCACAGCGCAAAAAAAGCTGCCGTCGCGACCAGCCCCCAGCCCAGCAGAGCCAGGAGCAATCTTTTCCAGCGGACCGAGCGAGGTAGCTCCGGCGGCGGGAACAGGGCGTAGAAAATTCCACCAACGAGCAGAATGGGACCAAGCAACGCCGCCGGGGTTTTGCTCAGCACGGCCAGGCCGCCAAACAGACCCGACCACAGCAGCCACTTCCAGGCGCCCTGATCCAGGTAAAGCAAGAAGGTCAGGAACGACAGAAACATGAAGTAAGAGAGTGGCCCATCGACATGAATGATCCGGGTATGGGCCAGGATGAAGGGATCAAAAGCGATGATTAGCGCGGCCAGCAGCGCCACTCGCCCACCCACCAGCCGTTTAGCCAGCAGATAAATGACCAAAATGCTCAGGGCAGCAACCAGGACCAGCGGCAGGCGCACCCACCAGATGAAATCAAGCGGGTAATCAAACATGCCAAACCGGGTTGTAACCCGGTCGAGGGTGGGAAGTAAGTCGGCGGTCACCCACGGCAGCGGCAGCCAACCCAGATAGTGGCCCACATAGCGCAGGCCAACCCCGGCTGCGCCCAAAACCAGCGTCGGCACGCCAGGATAGCCCAGCACCAGCGCCCCGGCCCAATCGCCCCGCAACGCCGATTTCAGAAAGTGATGGGCAAACATGATCTGGTCGTCTTCATCGGCGGTCAGGAACGTATCCAGACTCAGGAGGCGCGGCAACAGCACCAGCAAGAATACGCCCACTGGCAAAGCCAGTTGCAACCAGCGTTGGTTAAGATTCAATTTTGATAAGACCAGCCGGCCGGCTGAGGGCCGGCCAATCGATATATCCATAGCAAATAGCAAATTAGAAATGGCAAATTAGAAGGTGAAAGTAATTCTCATTTCTCATTTCTAATTTTCTTCACTCCACTCTTATAGTCGTGAGCGTGATCTGATCGGCGCCGGCCGGAGTGGTCAAACGCTCCAGGGTGTTCAAGAGATACATCCCGGTAATCAATGTATAGTCACCGGGCGGTAAATCGGACGGCAAAGGCAATTGCACTAAATCAGTAACAATTTCGTTGGCCGGCCAGCGGCTGGTAGGGAAATAGCCGCCCAACGGCTGGCTATCCCACCCGGTTACCAACCTGCCCTGATGATCTAACAACTGGGTAAAAACCGTGTAATCAGCCGTTAGAGGAGCCAGGCTTTGCCAAAAAACCTTTAACTGCAATTGATCGCCCGGCGCCAGCGTGGACCGGTCGAGCTGAAAACCGCGCAGAGCCAGTGAGTCGCCCAGCCGGACTGTTTGTTCATTCGGAATGATCTGATCGGGATAGAGGCGAGGCGCAAAGTAAATGATATGGTCATTGTCCCACACCCGGCGGGCCAGATAATTCTGCTCAACCCAGGCCAGGTATTCGGGCAGCCAGGGCAAGCGTAAACTCCACTGCACCACCGCCGGGGCCTGATATTGCCGGGTCAAGTTGATCATCCGGGCCGATGTTTGCCGCCCGGCCTTGATAGCGACCAGGGCCACATCGCCCAATGGCGGCGGGGTACGGCGACCGGCCATAAAAATCAGCAGTTGGCTGTCACCCATCAGAAAATCAGCCGGCAGGGAAACCGCTTGCAGCAGGGCTAACGCCTCGGCTTCCCGTCCACCGGTCACGATGGCGGCGGCGTTCTGATTAGCCTTGAACACTGCCGGCAGGTGCAAAATGGTCGCTGCCAGGAGCGCCGTCAGAGCTATTCTAACTGGTAAAGAACTCAACTTTAGCCGCCACATCATCGCCAGATCGGCCACAAAGCCTGCGCCGAGCAAAATCAGCGGCGGCAGCAGCACCACCAAATGGTGGGAAAAGAGCGGCGTATGCCAGGCCAGCATAACCCCACCGGCCGCCAGCCAGACCACCCAGACGATCGGATAAAGACCAGTCGGTACACGCTGACGCCGGTCAGTCTGGTCAGCACTATTTGTCGGCGCTGGTCCCGCCACTTCGTCGGCCCTGGCCGGCCACAACAAAACTGCCGAGATTATACCCCCAAACGCCAATATCCAAAAGCCCCAGTGACTGCTCAAGAACAGGGCAAATTGAGTCCAGGTGTCAGTCCAGGAGCCGGGAATCACCGCCCGTAAATCGCCACGAAAGACGACTACCTGGTCATACAGCGCCGCCGGGTCGTAGATGGCGAAGACAGCCGCCAGCGGGAGCAACAACGGCGCGACAAAGTAGAGTCCATCCGCAAATAAGCCTGACCAATCATAACTCCTCCCGGCGCCGGAGCGGGACAACCGATGACGCCACAACAACAACAGCCCAATGGGCACGGCAATAAACGGGTTCAGGAGTTTGAATAGAAAACTCAACCCCAATATCAAACCGGAGAGGATCAGCCAGCCTCGCCGCGACTGCTCCAAATAGACTAAAACCAAAGCCAACGAGACAGTCGCCAGCCCGGTAGCGGCCACCTCGGCCATTACCAGCCGGGAATAAAAAAAGAGCAGCGGGGCGATGCCAACCAACAGCATGGTCACATTAGCTGCCAGCCAGCCGCCGGCTCGCTGAGCCAACCAGCTCAGCGCCACGGCCAATGGTATATAACCGAGCAGCATGGCCCAGCGGCCCGCCTGCACCGTAAAGCCGCCCAACCGAAAAGCCAACCCAAGCCATTCAAAAAACAGAGGCGGCTGAACGGCTGTTGTTTCTTTATACAACGGATAACCATCTACGGGCAGCCTGGCCCACATCAAATAGGCCCCCTCGTCGTTGACGGAACTGAAGGCAGCGAGATTCTGGGCCCGCCAGGCCAGGGTGACGCCAAAGATGAGCAACCAGAGGGCCAGCCAGATCAGGCTATGAACTTTCGTCGTTTGATGTCCTGTCTTCACCCAAGCCAGCCAGTATACACTGATTATTGAACCTTGAAAAATGAACCCGGAATTTCAACGTGGTCGCCGCCGGCCAGCAGGGGCAGCCGCTGGCCGGTCTCCGGTCGATAAAGGCCAACGTGAAGCATATATTGGCCGGACGGGCGGACGGCCTGAAGGGGGAATATGACCGTCTCCACGACCACCTCGCCGGGCTGCCAGAGCCGGGTGGGATAGTTGCCATCCTCCGGGCTGGAGTCGTTTTGACCATAGACCCGGCCATCCGGGCCGACAAGCTGCACAAAACGAATCAGGGTCTCCGGTGTGGTGAGCGCCTGCCAGGTGAGGGTGAGAGAGAGGTGGGAGGGGAGATTGGGAGATTGGAGATTGAGAGATTGGGGAGGAAGATCGAGGCGGGGGGTGGTAGTACCAAGCAGATTGATCTGGTTGGCAAAGTTGGCGGCCAGTTTGTAGGGGGGCGGCGGGGCAGCAAACTGTCGTCGCATGGGGCCACCCGCAGGCATATTCCACACCTGGTTAAACCGGGCCAGTTCCAGCAGCGTACCGCCGGCCGGCAACCTCGGCGCATATGGGCCAGCCTGTTGTACAACCGGCCGCTGCCGCTGCTCGACCGCCCAAACATCGCTCCCGCTAACCAGCCCCAGAGCCAGCCGGTAGGCGGGAGTAGCCCGGGTGTACCAGGGCAGTGTGTTGAAATGTACCCGCACCGGCTGGCCCACCGGCCACTGATCGGGCGGGAACCAGACCAGCCCCGGCTGCAAGTCGATAGTGGCACCAACCGGTTGGCCGGTCTCATCCAGCAGGTAGAGCACCGGGCGGAGATCGGTGAGGGGCTGCCGGGCCTCCAGATCGATGCTGACCTGCACCTCTTCCTGCCGGTTAAAATAGAGCGAGTAACCGTGTAGCCGGACGGCGTCGCTAAAATCAACGGTGATCTCATAATCCGATGGGGTGGTAGGCTGGGTGAAGGTGTAGAAGGGAGAAGGAAGTTGGAGATTGGGAGATTGGAGATTCGGAGATTGGGGGTTGATGACTGGAGGTTGTGTGTTATCCGGTTGGGTTAGTTCACGGTGGTCGGCGGATTCGTCCCGAGGCTTCGTGCCGAGGCTCAGACCGAGGGGCTCAGCCCGAGGGGTCAGCGGTCTGAAGTGCAGTATACCGTCTTGGGCGGTCGCCAGTTGGTAATCGCCGCCGGCCAACAGGATTTGCTGCAAAAACTGGTGGAGACCGCCCAAATTTTCAAATGAGGTTACGTCGAGCAGAATATCTTCAACAGGTAGGGCCGGAAAATCGGGATCGGTGAAGTAGGCAAAGTCAGAATAGATAGTCTGGCGGTGGGTCAGGTGAGGGGCCAGGTTGGATTGGGTGAAGAGGGGGGTATCGGGCGGGATGGTTGGCAGCAATGCCGCCACCTGTTGATGGTGGCCGGTAAGTTGCGGCCACCGGTAGGGTCGAGCCAGGGGGGTGAAGCCGCGATAGTAATGATAGGTGCCAGTAAAGAGAAGCAGCAAGATGGCAAGAGAGACAAAGAGGGGGGTGGTTAGTTGGATGGATGGTTGGTTAGTTGGATGATTGGTTAGCTGGTCAGTTGGGCGGACGGTTGGCCGATTGGTCAGGTCTAGCCAGGTGACGATTCGTTTGACGCCGTAGATGGTCGAGATCATCAGGAAAGGGGCCAGGGGAGCGCCGTAGTGAAAATCTTCCGGTCGCCAGGTAAAGGGGTTGTCGCTGAGCAGGTTGACAGCCAACGTCGGCAGCAGTGGCAATAGGGTTAACGGGCTGAACAGGGCTAAAAAGGCAGTCGGCCAGAAGAGAGCGGTCAAGTAATTTACCAGATCGACCTGAGACCAGAGGTGTTCGAACACCAGGCCGGGTTGGGTGATACCGGTGGTGATGATCTCGAGCGGCGTGCTACCCAGCCAGGCGTACCGGTCGAGCTGGATGTTGCCCCCGGCGGCAAAGCGAGGTTGAATGACCATCACCGCAATCACAAACCAGGCCAGACTCAGCCCGATCACCAGACCGGCCAGCCGCCAGCGATGCTGGGCCAAACCGGCATACAAACCCATCATCGCCACCACCAGGGCCATATCCTCTTTGCAGGCCAGCGCCAGCAGCGCAAAACCAATGAACCAGCCATCCTTCTGTTGCACCAACGCCCAAAAAGCAAACAGCAAGAACGTGGGCGCCAACGTGACCGCGTGAAAGTCATACAGCACCGCAGCCTCAAGGGTGGGCCAAAGCAGGTAGACCAGCGGAAAAATCAACAAGGGAGCAGAGGGACAGCGGGGCAGAGGCGAGCCGCTGGTTTCTCCCCTGCTCCTCCGCTCCCCGGCCCCCCGGCAGAATTGCTGTTTGGCAATTTGATACACCGGCCACGCTCCCACAGCGACAACAGCGGCCTGAAGCAGCAGCAATGTTTCCGGCCGGCCCAGATTGAGCCAATACAGCGGGACGAACAGGAGTAGAATCGGTTCCACGTGCAAGGCCAGGCGGGATTGGACCGGCGCCATCAACGTAAAATGAAGAAAGCGACCTTGCGCTGTATTCCAGAGCGCCTGATCGACATTGCCCAAGTCCAGGCCGTTGGTTTGGAACGTGCGATGCTGCTGCACCGCCAGCGCGCCGAAGAAAGCGGCAAAGAGCACAATCAACAAGATAACAGCGCCATCAACCAGCCGATGGCGTCCCCCCGGAGAGGACGAAATGAGCTTTGATTCAGTTGTGGGGTTGTCCTGGCCTGGCAAAATCATACCAACTCTAGCATAACATAAAATAGAGAGATCGACGACAGCCGAAAACCTTGTTTTGGGGCCGCGTTTTGAACAGATTCTGTTCTGATGGAATAAGAGATTCGGCCAACATTGGCCTCAATTTACGGTTCAAAATTAAGGCAGCCTGACCTCGGTGAGCAAAATGGCATCGGGCAACGCGTGACCATATCCAGCGACGACGGGCACACGCTCCCCGGTGAGCGGCTGGTACAACCCGGCAATGAGCCGGTACGGACCGGGCGGGAGTTCCGGGGGCAACGGCAGGGTGTGGGTATCGCTGATTACCTCACCCGGCAGCCAGCCGGTTGTGGGCCGCTGCCCGGCGGCCGGAAAGCTGTCGGATTGGGCCATCACCCGGTTATCGCCGGCCAACAATTGGGCAAAGACTTTATAGCGACTGGTCAGCGGGGCCTCGGCCCGCCAGTAGAGATGCAACACCAGCGCCAGATCAACCAGAGCAACCTCGTAGCCGGCCAGTGTTACGTTCTGGGCCAACTGAGCCGGACCGGCCGGCGTAGTCGCTCCAACCGGCAGTTCGAATTGGTGCGGCGGCGCGGTTACCTCAACCGAGCCAAGTGAAAACGGTTCACCGGCCGGATCGCTGCCGGTGTGCAGGCTCATGGTCACCTCGTAACGCCCGCTGGTCAAGCTGGGAGGTACGAGCAGATCATGCTGCGAGAGCAAAGTAGCCCCCCAGCCCCATTGGTCAACCGGCCAGGGCAATTGATCGAGTTGCTCGGCGACGGGCCGGCCATCGAGTCGCCACTCGAACAGCACCCAATCATTAGGCGCGGCCCAAAATGACGATAATGTCTTGGCCTCACGCCAACTCAGGCGCAGCGACAAGATATCGCCGGTCGTCGCCACGGGCGGCGGCGCATCGTAGCCGGTCAGCCGGGCATTGGGGGCCAGCCATGTGTCGGTCTGATAGGGCAGGTCGGGCGCACCTGGCGACGGGAACCAGGCCACCTCTACCTCGCCCAGCAATAGCCCGCCGCCCTGGCCAACCGGCTGGCCACTGGCCGGCAACGGCTGGCCTGAAGTCGGCTCGTACCAGCCGACTTCCAGCCGGTATTGACCCGGCGGCGTACCCGGCGGGATTAGCAATGCTTGCGCATCTTCGATGAGCATACCGGGCTGCCAGCGCTCGACCGGCCAGAGGCCCATCACGGGCGGGCTGTCGCTTTTGGCCCAGAGACGGCCGGCCTGGTCAACCAGCCGAACAAAGACAAAGCGGTCGCCGGGCGGAACGGTCAAGATGCGCCAGTAGAGAGTTACAATCAGCGGTTGGCCGGATTGAGCTTGCGGGTGGAGCTTATAACCCAGCAGTTGAACTTCGCCCCCAAAGTCGCCGCCAAGCGGGTATTGGAGAGCGGGATCGGATTGAAAACCGACGATAGGACCGGGATAAACCCAGGCATAGTCGATGCCGGCCAATCGAATCGTCTGTTCTGGCTGCCGGCGGCTGCGGAAATAGTGGATAATGTTGGGGCCGGGAATGTCCCGCTGAACCTGGTTGATGTAGAGCACGGCATAGTCGGCGGTGAGGAGATTCTCCGGCGGTACTACCGGCTCGGTCTGGCCCTGGTAGAAAACAGGAAACAGCCACTCATACCAGGCCGCCACGGTGACGGGAGGCAAGGTATTCAAGTAGCGAGCGGCCTGGTCCAGCCCTTCGCCCCAACCAACCAGGATCGTTTGGGGGGCCCAACGCCAGCCCAGCAACAGGGGGTTATAGTAGGTGAAATAGTAGGGATGGTAGAAGAGGGTGAACAGGATCAGGAAGATGAGGAGCGTGAAACGTGAAGCGTGAAATGTGAAGCGTGAGGTGTGAAGGGGGAAGGGGGGAGCGGGGAGCGGGGAGCGGGGAGCGAAGAGCGGAGAGCGGGGAGCGGGACCTGGATAGTCGCCGGACAGCGCGGCCAATTCACTATTCGCAGATTCACTGTAAGACAATCGCTTGTGCTGCCATTTATTCAGACGACTATTGGCCCACACAACCACTTGGTAGAAGGCCTGACCGGCCAGCAGGTAGAATACGGGGAAGGCAGGCAGCATGTAGCGGATCGATTTTTTGGAGGCGACCGTCATTAGAATCAGATAGGTAAGGGCGAACAGCCAGAGGAAAACGGAAGTGAGTTTTGAATGTTGAGTTTTGAGTTTTGAGTTGAAGGTGAAGACAAGGTTGAGAACAAGGCCGAACAGCAACCAGGGGGTGGCTTTGAGCAGGAAGGCCACCGGGTAAAAAGCGGGACCCGGATCCTCGACGAATTGGCCCAGCCAGAACATACCCAGATTGCCGGCGCCAGCCTCCTGGTCGGTGAATAGTTTGCCAAAGGTGAGATCGAGCGCCGCCGCGGGGTCGATCCACATCGCCGGCCAGAGGGCGGCAAAGATGACCACAGCGACAAGACCAATCAGCAAGAACGCGCCGAATTGCCTGAGCCACCAGCGGCCAGCCCGCCACAAGCCGGTCAGCCCGCCCCAACCGGCCAGAGCAACAACCAGCATCGGCCCCAGCAAGAGGGCAGTCGATTTGGTAAGCAGGGCCAGGCCGGCGAACAGGCCGGTCAACAGCAGCCAGCGCCGGCCAGCCTGGTGCAACCAGTGCAGATAGGCGACCCCGGTCAAAACCATAAATAGCGCCAGCGACGCCTCAATGTGCAGCAGCCGGCCGTAAGCCAGGCTGTAGGGATCAAGAGCCAACAAAGCCACGGCAATAAAAGCGGGCCAGCGCCCCAACAGAGAACGGCTCAGGCCATACAGCAGCAGCAGCAATAGACCAGTTGCTACAACGATAGCCAGCCGTCCGGCCACGTAGGCGCCCAACTCGGTTTGGGCCAGACTCACCACCGGCGCGCTCCACCAGGCTACCGTCACCCCCGGATAGCCGATGCCGAGAGTCTGGCTGAGATCGCCGCTGGCCAGACCGCGGCCAAACTGGCGGGCCTGCTCCAGAAAGAGGGGTTCGTCGGCGGTCAGAAATACGTCCAGATTGAGCAGGCGGGGAGTGAAGATGAGCAAGCTCAGCAGCAACCAATCGAGTTTTGAGTTTTTAGTTTTTAGTTTTGAGTTTTGAACGAATTTTTGTGATGGCACACTCAATCTACTGATTGTTATTCCAAGATGGTCCAGATCTCATTGTTCATTGTTCATTGTTCATTCCACGATCACCGTCCCCAGCCTGACGGCATTCTCGCCGCTGGCATCGTTTTGAAGGGGCAACCGTTCGCCGGTCTCGAGCAGGTACAGGCCGGCCCAGAGCTGATAACTGCCGGGCGGTAAATCCGGCGGTAGGAGCAATTCGCTGGTCTCGCGGATCGTTTCGCCAACCGGCCAGAGCGAAGTCGGGTAAAGATCGCCCAGGGGCCGGTGATCGGCCTGGGCCACGTTGCCGCCGGCGGGTTGGCGCAGATGAACAAAAACGGTGTAGTCGTGCTCCGGCGGGGCGATAGCCTGCCAGTAGAGCGTCAAGCGGACCGGCTGGCCCGGCGCCGGTAGCTTGGGTTCAACAGTGTAGCCCAACAAATGCAACCGGTCGCCAAAAAGAGCCTCGACCGGGTGAGCCGGTTCGGCGGCCAACGGATGGGGGTTGGCTTTTGAACGCAGCACAAAGATACCCTGGGCCTGCACCTCGCTGACGTAGTCGGTTTGGGCCAGGAGTTGCTGCAAGAAGGGCAGATCGTAATATTCTCGCTGCAAGCCCCAGCGCTCCAGCACCAACCAAACCGGCTGGTTGGCCAGCACTTGGTGCAGCTCCGCCTCGGTGCGAATGGCGGGCGAACCGAGCCAGCGGTCAACCGGCCGGTTGTTGACGGTTAAAAGACGGTAGTCATACCCGCCGCGGCGCTGCACACTGTAGAAATCGTTGCGATCCAGATAAAAAGCGGCGGCCGCGGGTGTGCCGGTCAGAATGGCGTCGCCGGGCTGCCAGTGAGCTTGCACGTAAGCAAAAGCCGTATCGTAATCGTCGCCGGTGTTGGCCAGCAGGGTGCGTACGGCCGGTTGCGTGGCCGTTAGAATGAGGCCGGCGATGAGCAGGGAGATAATTGTGAATTGTGAATGGTGAATGGTGAATGGTGAATGAGGCGTGGAGATTGGAGATTCGAGATTGGAGATGGAGGAGGGAGGATGAGGGACACTTTTGGGCTGGGGGGCAGCGGTAAACAGGTAGCGAAAGGTGATTTCCATGCCATGAGCGCCGAGGAGAAAGAGGAGCGGGAGCAGCATGAATAGATATTTGTCATCACGCCGCTCAGGCGACACAAAGAGGATCATCTCCAGCGTGGTGGCGAACAAAATGAGAGTCAGGAAGATAGCCGGGGGTCGAGCCGGCCAGGGCCAGGCGGCGGTGTGCCCGGCTGGCTGATCGAGTTGGCCGGCCAGGAACATTCTGATTTGCTGCCGTGAGGAAGGCCGGCTTAACTGAACCAACGCCAACCCACCGGCCAGTAAGGCGAAGGGGGCAAAAAAGAGCGCAGGGCGGGTGAGATAGAAAGGATTGATGGCCTGCCAGCCGGCCGCTAGATTCAGGGAAAGATCGCCGTAGATAGCCAAAACCTGGGCCAGGCCGGCCAGAGCATTGTCAGCGGCCAACGCCTCGACCCCCTTGGGCTGGCCGGCCCGTTTGACGTAAAAGGCAATCAACAAAATCAGCCCAAGCGCCACGACTTCAAGCCACAGCCGTTTTTGCCGGATTAGCTTGATACTCTCCCCTGCCCCCCTGCCCCCCCCTCGGGCTGAGCCTCGGGACGAAGCCTGCCGCTCTGCCCAGATTTTAAACCACCATAGCCCAACTGCGGCCAACCCCAGCGGCGGCGCCAGGGCCACGGCGTTGAAATGGGTCAGGGTTGCGCCCAGGTAAGCCAGCAGCGCGGCCCAGCGCCGGCGCGGTCGATCATAGAGGATGCCCTCGTAAGCCAGCCAGATGGTTAGCAGCACCAGCAGTTGCAGCAGGGCGTACATCCTGGCTCGACCGCTCCACTGGATGGTCGCGGGCGCCACAACCAGCCCGGTCACGGCAATTAAAGCTACCCCGGTCGAGAACCAGCGCCGGCCCACAAAAAAGGTCAGCCCGAGCGTGACCAGCCCAAACAACAGGCTGGCGTAACGCACAGCCAGGCGAGCCGGTCCGAACCAGGCGGCCATACTGCCGGCGTAAGAGAATAACAGGCCGTGCTCAAAAAAGAGGCCGGAGGGTAAGATCGGCAACCCTTTTTGGCCGATCATGCGCACGGCTAACAAGGTGACAAACTCATCCGGGTACAATTGGACGGCGTGGATGAAGCGGAGGCGCAGCCACAGGCCCACACCCAAGAGGCCAAGTAACGCCACCACGGCAACTATTTGATTCGGCTGAACGCGCAACTTGGTCAACATCGGCTCACTATTTTAGCAGAGATGGCCCCAGTATCCCAATCCTGGCTCATGTTCAGAACAAGGGCAAAAGTGACCGGCCCCTAACATAATTCAGGCAAAATTGGGCAAGTTATGTTATAATTGTTAATAATCAGGACCACACCCCGCCAGGAGGCAAAGATATGACTCAAAAGAGCACCCCCTTAAGTCAAAGCCAGACAGCCGACCAAAATCTACGTCTGGTCGGGTGGATGAGATTATTGTTGATTCTGGCGCTGGCTGTCGCGGTTATTGTGATCGTGGTGATGTTGCTTGGTTTTGCCGTATCACCGTTTTGGCTGTGGTTGATCTTCATTGGCGTGATGGCGGTGCTACTGATGGCGCTGGGTCTGAGGGTGAAGGGACGCGTGCTGGGGGTATTGATTGACTCGCGCAATCGGATCAGCTTGGCTCGGTTGCAAACGACGCTGTGGACAATCCTGGTTTTATCGGCCTTCCTGGCCATCGCTTTGCCCCGCACCCTACCGGAAGCTTTGAGTGAGAGCCGAACCATCGTACAGCCGCTCAATATTACCATCCCGACCGAACTACTGGCTGCCCTGGGCCTCAGCGCGGCTTCTCTGGCCGGCTCCAGCTTCATCAAGAGCAACAAAGCCGGCAAGGAGACTCGCCTGATTAGCGAGCTGCAGCACAAAGTCGCCGTCGCCCAGGCCGAGGTCTCAACCCGGCAACAGGAACTAAGTCAACTAACGAATGAAATCTCGGCCAAATGGAGCGCGCTCAAAGCGGAAAAGCAGGAACCGGCCACAGTGGAGTTACAGCAGCAAAAGCTGCGCAGCCAGGTTGAACAGGCCCGGGCGGAACTGGGCCAAGCCGAACAAAATTTACAGGCCAGCCAGCAAAGCCTGCGGGCTTTAATGGAGCTACCCCGGAGCGGAGTCATCAAGCTGAATTGGCGACCAACGGAGGCGTCGCTGCTAGACCTGTTCACGGGGGATGAGGTCGGTAATTTCGATCAGGTTGACCTGTCCAAAGTCCAGATGTTTGCCATTACGCTGGTCATTCTGGTGGCCTACGGCGCGGGGCTGTACAACTTGTTATTGGATCAAGGGGCGCTCTTCAACCCGGTGGGGGTTTGGTTACCGGCGCTGTCGGCCAGCCTCAGCACCCTGCTGGCAATTTCCCACGGCGGCTATCTGGCGGTGAAGGCGGTTGATCATTCCAAAACGGTCGGTTAATATTCAAATTGTCTGTTATTTTTCCACTGTATCGAAATCGTTAAAATCCTTACCTTTTTCGGTGGAGAGGATATCCAGTGCGGCCACGGCGCCGCTGCCGGCGGAGATGATCGCCTGGCTTCTTTGTATCCTCGTGCTTCGGCCGATGACGTACAGACCCGCAACAGACGTCCGGTAATTGCGGTCCACCTCAACACCGGCGCTGGTGGTTGGCAGACCCAAACTTTTGGCCAGTTTCAAGCCTTTCCCTTCAGCGACGATCAAATAGTTGCTGTCATATTTGTCGCCGCCGGCAGTGGTAATTGTAAAACCAGCCCCGCTCGGCTCGATAGTGCTGACTTCCTCAGCCCGAATCTCAGCCCCAAATTTTTGAACTTGCTCGCGTGCGACTTCTATAGTCTTTCAGATAATGTTTCGGGGTATAGAAACCCGTTTTCTCGGAGAAAACGGGTTTCTGAGCACGAATCTTTTTCTGAACATCTATAGAAAGTCGCTCCCGGTAATTTCAGGAATCCCCAGATAGTTATACAACATAGCGTAATGCATCGAGGTCTTGTCCAAACCAAAAACGATGACATTTTGCCCATTCTTGGCCAGAAATAAGGCCGCGCTCAACCCGGCCGGGCCATCGCCAATGACAATTATTTTTGACATAATGTTCTCCTTTTAGTTTGACATTGTCACATTTCAGAAATAGCTCACGGACCGCGAAGCGCCCTGATTGGCACGGATTAGGTTAAAAATTGCTAAAATTTGTAAGGGTCAATAACATTTTGAAAATTTATGCCACTGGAGTCGAGGCTGAGCGAAGCCTCCCTGTGGGATTAGCCGGTCAATTGTAGAATGAAGTCTCTCCGGCTGAAGCCTCGACTCCGCAATTCAGGGACGCAACCCCCCGCTCCGCCGGGCAGACCCCGCCGGATTCAGAATTCAGCAGTTCAGAACTCAGCAGCCAGCACCAACGGGGGAGACTAACCGAAACCCGCTGTCGTAGTACCCGCCGTGCGGGCTGAACCTGGAACGGCCGCCGCACCGGGCGCTGTCTGCCTGCAAGTACCACGCACCTCCCCGGAGCACCTTCATTCCACCATCTTCGGTAGCCGTCCACTCCCACACATTGCCGGCCAGATCGAGCAAGCCAAAAGGTTGGCTGGTCCCCAAGGGATACATACCCACCGGGGAGGTGCCCTGCAAGCCGGCTTCTTCAGTATTAGCCCGGGCCAGAATAGCCGCTTTCTCCGCCGTGGCCGGGCCGGCCGGCGGGTCCCAGGGATAGCGCTCTTTAACGGCCGCCCCGCCGGCCAGCCGCTCCCACTCGGCTTCAGTGGGCAGGCGCACGGTCGCGCCGCCGCCGGCCAGCAAATCCCGGACCAGGCCGTGATCTACCGACGACAGGTTGCTGCGGCCGGCCCGGAGCTGCTCCAACAGGCCGGCCAGCCAGGCGGCGTAGGCGTTGGCCTCGTACCAGGAAACGCCCACCACCGGGTAGCCCCGCCGCTCTTGGCCAAAGCGAGGATTGCGCCAATACTCCGGGGCCAGGGCCGGGCCTCGTCGTCCGTACCCCAAATTCTCCTGGAGCCGCCACTGCCAGGCTACGCCTGTCTCACCGCCCCAATATTCCGGGATTTCATAGCCGCCGGCCAGGATGAAGCGCTCGAACTGGGCGTTGGTCACCGGGTATTTTTGGGCCAGCAGGTCGCCGCCGCCGTCGGCGCAGCCGGAGCAGCGCAGCCAGCCATTCAGGTCGGGCGGCAGCCAGCCCAGTTCGTCCAGGGCCTCGCCGGCCTCGTAGCGGGTGCGGACGGCCAGGCGGGGCGGCTCAACCGGCCGCTGCGAGTCCGGGTCAAGCTCCTGCATCGTTTCGCGCAGAGCCTCCAGCGTCCAGTGGCGGGTGCGGGGGTTGACGCTGCGCGGGTCGATGTCGGCCAGGGCGCGGCCGGCCAGAACCACCTGCCGCCCGGCGTTGGCCGGGTCGACCGGCTCGGCCTTGAGCAGATGCTCGATGAACTCGCTGGCGTCGTCAGTTTTGGATTCCACAATGCCCAACTGCCCGGCGGCCAGCAAAATGACTTCGTGCCAGCGCGCATCTTCCCAATGGGCCAGCAGCAGCTCGCGCTGCTTGTCCACCTTTTGGCGGGCAATCTCCCGCGCCGCCAGGTACTCTTCAAAGGTCAGGTGAAAGAAGCCAAATTGGCCCAGGCTACGCTCGGCCAGCAGGCCGGCCTCCTGGCGGGCGTGGTGCAGAAAACGACCGGCCAGGGCAGCCGCTTCCACCTCGGCGCAGAACTCACTTGTTAAGATCTCCTCGAGACGGTCCCGCCACTGCTCCAACGAGGCCGTGCCGCCCGGATTTTCCCGGTGCAGCCAATAGGCCAGCGGGGCCATTATGCGGATCACATCTTTGCCGCGCAGTTCGGCCAGGAGTTGGCTGGCCAGCCCGGTCTGGGCCTGCCGCCAGGACTCGATCAGGGTTTGGGTACAAATGTCGTACAGCTCGATCCGGCTGTTAGGCAGTTTGCCGATGTTATCGTGGATCAGGGCCAGAATGGTTAGCAGAAGGGGATTGGTGGCCAGCGAGCGAACGCTGCGCCACTCCATAATACGAGGCAACAGTTCGGCCAGGCGGCTCTCGGCCCGCGTCTGGGCCGCCTCGATAGCCAGGGTCGGGTCGTGGGCCGTTTCGTGCGCCAGATACCAGCGCCTTAAAAAGTCGGCCACTTCACCAGGCGGCTGCAGCGGGCTAAGCTCAACATGGCTAACGCCCAGCAGCGGGTCGCTCCAGTAGCCTTCAATCCGGCTGGTAACGACCAAGCGGTTGGCCTGTTCCGGCGGCTCGCTGCACCAGCGGTTGGCAAATTTCTGCACTTGTTTGACCACCAGTTGGCGCAGGGTTTGGCCGCGCCCCGGGTCGTCGCCCACCTCGTCCAGGCCGTCCAGCAAAATGAGGCAGGCCCCTTTTTCCAGGGCCAGGCGCATAAATTCGCCCAGGCGGGGAATAATGTGCTCCTGCTCAACCGCGGCCAGTAGAAAATTGTCCAGCGACAGAGCCGGGTTGGCTTCCAGGGCGCGGGCAAAGTCGGCCAGGCGCACCATCAGCGGGATGAACGGGGTTGCCAACCCCAGGCGGGCGGCGCCGTAACCGTGGGCCAGCAATAGGGTGATAAAGCGCAGGGAGATGGTTTTGCCCGCGCCCGGCTCACCCAGGATGACCAGGCGGGGAGCCTGGCTGAGCGCCTCGGTCACTCGCCGCTGGCGCAGCCGCTCTTCGGCGGCGGCCAGCCGTTCGGCCTCCCGCATCGCCGCCATTTGCTGCCTGGCCCGCCGGCGCTCCTCCTCATCATCCACGCTCAACAGCCCCAACTCCAGGTAGATATCGACCAGGGGCAGCCGGATGTCTTTTTTGATCTGGACGATGCCGCGAAAATCGTGCCACTTGAGGTCGCGAGTCAATTCGGCCCGGTAGCGGCTCTCGATGGCCGCCGCCTCAGCCTGGCTCAAACCCTGCTGAACCAGCACCACCCGCAGGGCCTCGCCCGCCGCTGTCTCTACAAAGACATTATCCAGCCGGGCCAGGTGAGCCAAAATTCCGCTCAATTGGCCCAGTTTGGCCGCCTCGTCGGCGTATTCGATGGGAGCGCGCCAGTCATCCAGTCGGTACAGTTCGGCCCGCAGGCTGGCCAGCAGTTGGCTAAGTTGGGTCAATTGGGTGCGCGGCCAGCCCAGGGCCACCACCAGCTCTTCCGGCGGAGCCGCCGCCGGGTCGGTCAGGCCCAAAATGGCCTGGGCCAACTGGCGACGCAGGGCCTGGTTCTTTTTGGCGGTCAGCCGGTCCAGACCCACGTTTTTGAGCCAGCGTTGCAGGCTATCTTCATCCTGGGTGGGGACATCGGCCTCTTTGAAGGCTGTTTGGACAGCCTTGACCAGGGCCTGGTCGGCTTTGGCTCCGGTGGGGCCACGCTGAACAAACTTTTTGAGCTTCTCCGTGGCCGGTTCCAGGGCCGGCTCCACCATGCCTTTTTCCAGGAGCTTGTTGGCTACCTGGCCCAGGCCCAGGCCGAGCGCAGTTGCAATAGCGGCGGTGGTAATCGGTTCCATAGGGGCCTCCCGCAATCCGATAAAGGAACTTGTTGTTTCGTAGTATACGTTAACCTGGCCCGGCTGTCTATCGTGCGAAGGTGAAATGTTTTTGGAATTGAGGCTTCGCCCAACCTCCCCGTGGGATTAGCCGGTGAAAATAAGGCCAAAACCGGCTAAAGCCTCGACTCCGGAGGCAGCACTGGAGTCGAGGCTGAGCGAAGCCACCCTGTGGAGATTAGCCGGTCAATTGTACGCTGAACCCTCACCGGCTAAAGCCTCGACTCCGGAGTCAGCACTGGAGTCGAGGCTTCATCCGGTCAATTGTACCATACACCCCCACCGGCTAAAGCCTCGACTCCGAGGCAGGCTGGAGTCGAGGCTTCAGCCGGTCAATGATAGAATAGACGCGCCTCGGCTAAGCGCATTGGGTGGCCAAAACAACAACCTTGAAGGTGCGCCTGACAACCCTGGATTTTAGCCTACCGGCTCAGGGATTTCTCGCCGTCTGCAACGGCTCGAAATGACATGGTAGGGCTACCCCGGCGGCTGAAAGGCCATAATCGTCTGCACGCCGTAAATGAACGCCCCAATCCCAATAACCAAGGCCAAAATCGCCAGCGCCCGTTTGTAGACATTCACCCGTTCGATATCGGTCAGGACCATGTAGGCCCCGGTCAGGGCGTGCATTAACACAAAAAAGAGAAAAACGATGTCGATCCCTTTCCAGAGGGGGTCGGCCAGCCGCTCCACAATGCGATTGAAGTCGATGTGGAAGGGGGGATAATGGACCACAATCATGTGGATGGCCAGAAAAATCACCAGAGCAATGGCGCTGTAACGCTGCATTTGAAAAATTCGCATGGTCTGCCTCCTAACCCTCCAGCATGAACAGCAAAATCGGGATGCCGCCGGCAACCGTTAATAAAGCCGACACGGCAAAAGCGGCGTAAAACAGGCTCTTGCGGTACTCGGTCACCCCCCAATAGTGGACGATCAACAGCCGGAGGCCGTCGAAACCGTGATAGACGACCGCGGCCAGCAGCCCAATCTCCAGGATTTTGAAGATGGGCAGTTGGAAAAACTCCAACCGGGCGTTAAACGCCTCCGGCCCGCTGTTGACCGAGCCGATAACCCACATGTGCATAAACAGATAAAGCACCAGCGCCACGCCGGTAAAGCGACGCAGCACAAAACTGATAAAGCCGGTTGTTTTGTACATCTCTATAGCCTCCTCGTGGCCGGTTGCCAGTTGTCAGTGGTCAGTTATCAGTTATCAGTGATCAGTTATCAGTGATCAGTGATCAGTGGTCAACCGATTACTGACTATTGTTCATTGCTCATTACTCATTGTTCATTGTTCACGTACAGCGTCTTCTGCCGTTCCCGGCGGGCTTGCTCGTAGGCCAGCCGTTTCTGAACCAACTTACGCAGGGTTTCGATGGCCTTGGTCGGGTCCAGATTCTTGGGGCAGGCGTCGATGCAGTTGAAAATGGTGTGGCAGCGAAAGACGCCGTCGTCGCCGGATAGGTCGGCCAGCCGCTCGCCCACAATGGTGTCGCGGGGATCGATCACCCGCAGAAAGCTTTTGAGCAGGGCGTGCGGGCCAATGTACTTCTTGGTCATCCCAATCACCGCACAGGCCGAATAGCAGGCCCCGCACATGATGCAGGTTTCGGCGTTGTTGAGCGCGGCCACCTCCTCCGGGCTGACCCGAAACTCTTTCTCCGGGATGTCGTCCGGCGGCACCAGCCACGGTTTGACCCGCCGGTACTGCTCCCAGAAGCTGCTCCGGTCGACCACCAGATCTTTGATGATCGGCAGGTAGGGCAGCGGCCGGATGGTCACCTTGCCCTGCCCATTGAGCTGGCTGCGCAGCGGCGTTTTGCAGACCAGCAGGTTGTGACCGTTGACATTCATAGCGCAACTGCCGCAAATGGCATGCCGGCACGACCGCCGAAAGGTCAGGCTGCCATCCTGCTCGGCCTTGATCTGGTGCAACGCATCCAGGATGGTGGTGTCCGGGGTCATGGTCACCCTGAATTCGGCCAGATAGGGCTTTTTGTCGGTATCCGGGTTGAACCGTTGCACCCGGATGGTCGCGGTTTGGTCAGAATTATGATTAGCCATTTTCACATCCTTGATAATTGTGAACACTTGCGCCTGCGCGCAGTGCAGGTGTTGTGAATTGTCAATACTCAATTATTAATTCATAATTCACCATTCATTATTCACAATTAATACTTTCTTTCCTGCGGCGGATACTTTTCCCAATCGATCGTCACCGGCTTGTAATCAAGCCGGGGCGGTTCGCCCGGTTCGGCCGGGTAGGCCAGGGTGTGCTTGAGCCAGTTTTGATCGTCCCGGCGGCGATAGTCGGTCCGGGAGTGCGCCCCGCGACTTTCGGTGCGGGCCAGCGCGCCGGCCACAATCACCTCGCTAAAGTTCAGCAGATGCTCCACTTCAATCGTCGTCAGCAAGTCGGTGTTGAAACGGCGGCTCTTGTCCATCACCCGGGCCTGCTTGAATCGTTCCTGCAACTGCTTGATGTCCGCCAGCGCCTGTTTCAGCCGGGTTTCGTCGCGGAAGATGCCGCAGTTGTCGGTCATCGTCTGCTTGAGAGCCTGAGCAATCTGATCCACCGACTCGCGACCCGGATTGTCGAGCAGGGCCTGCAGCCGCCGGCGGGTCTGCTCGGCCGGGTTGCCGCTGATCGATTCCAACCTGGCCCCATTCTTGACAAAGTTGGCGATGCTATAGCCCCCCCGCCGGCCAAAGACCGAGGCGTCCAGCAGGCTGTTGGTGCCCAGCCGGTTGGCCCCGTGGACGCTGATGCAGGCGCACTCCCCGGCGGCATAAAAACCGACCAGCGGCGCGCCGGCAGCGTCGGTAATCACTTGCCCGTCGGCGTTGGTGGGGATGCCGCCCATACTGTAGTGGGCGGTCGGCTGGATGGGCACCAGCTCGTCAATGGGATCGACATTCACAAAATCGATGGCCAGTTCCCGCACCTGGGGCAGCCGTTGCAGAATCTTCTCCCGGCCCAGGTGGCGCAGGTCCAGATAAATCCCTTGCCCATCCGGCCCAATCCCCCGGCCCTCATCGATCTCGGTCTGCTCGGAGCGGCTGACCAGGTCGCGCGGAGCCAACTCCATTTTGTCGGGGGCGTACTTCTCCATGAAGCGCTCACCCTGACTGTTGACCAGGTAACCGCCCTCGCCGCGGCAGGCTTCGCTCATCAAGATGCCGTGCTTGTACAGGCCGGTGGGGTGGAACTGGACGAATTCCATATCCATCAGCGGCACGCCGGCCCGGTAGGCGATAGCGACGCCGTCTCCCGTATTGGCATAGGCATTGGAGGTGATCTTGTAGGCCCGGCCGTAGCCGCCGGTGCCGAACAGCACCGCCTTGGCCCGCATGGTGTGGAGCCGGCCGGAGGCGATATCCATCGCCACGATGCCCCGGCAAATGTTATCCTCGACAATCAAATCCAGGCAGTACCACTCGCTGTAAAATTTGACGCCGTGGCGCAGCGCCTGCTCGTGGATGGTGTGCAGCAGCACGTGGCCGGTGAAGTCGGCCGCGTAGTTGGCCCGCGGGGCGCTGTGGCCGCCAAAACGGCGCTGGGCAATCCGGCCGTCGGGCAGGCGGCTAAAAACACAACCCATGTGCTCATACTCGTAGATCACCTCGATGGCCTCTTTGACCATAATCTCGATGGCATCCTGGTCGCCCAGCCAGTCCGAACCCTTGATAGTGTCAAACATATGAAGTTCCCAGCTATCGGGTGGGTCGGCCCCGGCAGGAACCGGTTCCAGCGGCCCGCGCGGGCCACCGCCGGCCACCGGGCGAACGTTGTTCAAGGCCGCGGCAATACCCCCCTGAGCCGCGCTGCTGTGCGAGCGCAGCGGGTGCAGCTTGGAGATCACCGCCACATCCTTAATGCCTTGCTGGCCGGCCACCATCGCTGCCCAGGAACCGGCCAGACCCGCGCCCACAATGATGACTTCGTGCGTGATCGTTTCCAGGTCAGACCTCATTATCTTCCCTCACTTGATTAAATTTTGGCTAACTGTGGCTTTGTTTTTAGATGAACCTTGAAAAGTTTGAGATAGGAGAATTCCGGCTAAGGAGAATCAAGGTGTGATTTGTTTCACTACAGACAATAATAGATTATCCGGCTGGCTGTGTCAAGTTGGCTCGCCCACAAAAGTTCAACAGGTTTTTGAAACTTGCCAATTATGGTATGATAAAATATCTATTTGAGGGAGGATGATTATGATTATCGGAATTCTGAAGGAAATCAAAACTGCCGAAAATCGAGTGTGCATGACTCCCGCCGGCGTGGAAGTTATGACCGAACACGGCCATACCGTCCTGGTTGAAAAAAACGCCGGGATGGGCAGCGGCTTTGAGGATGCGGATTATGTGGCCCACGGCGGGGAGATTGCGCCAACCCCGGCCGAAATCTTTGGCCGGGCCGACATGGTGATGCACGTCAAGGAGCCGCAGCCGTCCGAATACGGGCTGATCCGGCCGGGCCAGATTGTCTTCACCTATTTGCATCTGGCCGCTGAGGAAACGTTGACCCTGGCCTTGGTCAAAACTGGCTCCATCTGTATTGCCTACGAAACCATCCAAAAAGCAGATGGTTCCCTGCCGCTGCTGACCCCGATGAGCGAAGTGGCCGGCCGGATGGCCACCCAGCAAGGGGCCAAGTACCTGGAGATGGTCCAGGGCGGTCACGGCGTGCTGTTGGGTGGGGTACCGGGAGTCGATCCCGGTACAGTGGTGGTCATCGGCGGTGGGGTGGTGGGGATCAACGCGGCCAAGATGGCCTGTGGCCTGGGGGCCAAGGTCTATATTCTCGATAAAAATCTGGATCGGCTGCGCTATCTGGCGGATGTGATGCCGAGCAACTGTTTTCCGTTGATGTCCAGCCCGGCTACCATTCGCAAGCTGGTCAAAGAGGCCGATGTGGTCATCGGCGCGGTGCTGGTGGCCGGAGCCAAAGCGCCCAAGCTGGTAAGCCGCGAAATGCTAAAAACGATGAAGAGGGGCGCGGTGCTGGTTGATGTGGCCATCGACCAGGGCGGCTGTTTTGAAACCTCCCGGCCCACCACCCACACCGACCCGGTTTTCAAGGTCGATGGGGTGGTTCACTATTGTGTGGCCAATATGCCCGGCGCGGTGGCCAAAACCTCCACCATTGCCTTGACCAACGCCACCCTACCCTACGCCGTGGAAATTGCCAACAAGGGCTGGCAGCGGGCGATGCGAGAGAATCCTGAAATCAAGCTGGGGGCCAACATCATCAACGGCAAGATCACCTATCGAGCAGTGGCCGAGGCTTTTGGCCTTGAGTACACTCCTGTTGACGAGTTTGTCGGTTAAATGAAAAGCGGATCAGGAGATTTAGAGATTTGGAGATTTGGAGATTTGGATAATTCATTCCAATCTCCATATCTCCAATCGCCAATCTCATATCCCCAATTTCGGTTTGACAAGGGAGCCAAACTATGATTATCGGAATTTTGAAGGAAACCAAGCCCTCCGAGAGCCGGGTGGCGATGACCCCGGAAGGGGTCGAGGTCTTGCGCCAGCACGGCCACACCATCCTGGTAGAGACAAGGGCCGGAGTCAGCAGCGGCTTTGAGGATGCCGACTACGCCGATCACGGCGCTGACATCATCACCACACCCGGCGAGATTTTTGGCCTGGCGGAGATGATTTTACGGGTCAAGGAGCCTCAGCCGGCCGAGACCGAGCTACTCCGGCCGGGTCAAATCTATTTTGCTTACCTGCACCTGGCCGCTGCGGAAGAGTTAACTAAAACCCTGATCGAGCGTCGAACCGTCAATATCGCTTATGAGACTATCCAAAAAGCCAACGGCTCGCTGCCCCTGCTTATCCCGATGAGCGAAGTGGCTGGCCAGATGGCCATTCAGGAAGGGGCCAAATATCTGGAGATGGCCCAAGGCGGCGACGGCGTGCTGCTGGGCGGCGTGCCCGGCGTCGATCCGGGTATTGTGGTTATTCTGGGCGGCGGCATGGTCGGGATCAATGCGGCCAAACGGGCCAGCGGACTAGGGGCCAAGGTCTACGTGCTCGATATCAACCTGGATCGCCTGCGTTATCTGAGCGACGTGCTGCCCCGCAACTGCATCACCATGATGTCCAGCCCGGCGACCATCCGCCAGCTCATCACCAAAGCCGATGTGGTGGTCGGCGCGGTGCTGATTCCCGGCAGCCGCACCCCGACCCTGGTCAAGCGGGAGATGCTCAAAACGATGAAGAAGGGGGCGGTGCTGATCGACGTGTCCATCGACCAGGGCGGCTGCTTTGAAAGCTCACGGGAAACCACCCACGCCCAACCCACTTACGTGGTCGACGGGATTGTGCACTATGCGGTCAGCAATATGCCGGGCGCGGTGCCCAAAACCTCGACCATTGCCCTGACCAACGCCACCCTGCCCTACGTGCTGGAAATTGCCGATAAAGGCTGGGCGCAGGCCATGCGGGAGAATCCGGAAATCAAACGGGGCGCCAACGTGGTCAACGGCCAGGTCACCTACCAGGGCGTAGCCGAGGCGTTTGGCCTCGAATACACGCCAATTGAGGAACTGCTGTAAGCTACAAACCAAAAGAGAAACGCCGCCAGGTATAGCCCCCGGCGGCGTTTGATTTTGCTGAACAGTTGCCTTTACATCGTTTCCAGTATCTCGATAATTTTCAACTTGAGGTCTGGCAAATCCTTTTCAACAATAAGCCACACCCGCTTCACATTGACCCCAAAATGGCCATGAATCAACACATCCCAGAGTCCGGCGATTTGACGCCATGGCACATCCGGGTAGTTAGCCCGAAAATCCTCCGGAATATTCTTGGTTGCTTCTCCTATGATTTCCAATCGGCGGATAATGGCGTCTTGCACCAGATAGTCCTGCAAAAACTCTTTTTGAGTCTTTCCAGCCCTGTATTCCTCGATCCGAGAAATACCTTCAAGGATATCTTCAAGAAACAACCGAACATCTCGCTTTACCAAACCGGCACCTCTTCCTTAAGGATTTGGTTTCTCAAACGAGGGTGAATCATTGGATATTCGAGCAAATCGACCGGACGCCCCAGGAGGTCTTCAAGATCCAACTTCAAGGCTACCAGATCAAGCAAACTTTTTTCCAGCGGCAAATCCACCAGTATATCAATGTCGCTGTCAGCTCTGAGTTCTTCCCGAACCAATGAACCAAAGAGGCCAGCCTGAATCACGCCGTGCCGTTTCAAGATTGGAGCTATTTTGTTCCGAATTTCATTAACGCGACTTATCATATTCTGTAAATAGGATTTTACCTTACATCATTGGGATTAACCATTGTTCTGCAATCGCCCAAACATTAGCCGGCACAATTCCAGGTCGCCTAACTCCGGATGGGCCTGGCGCAGCCGGGCGCGCCAGGTATTGAGAACAACCGCTTGCATCTCCAACATCGTCTGGAGACGTTGAGCCGGCGACACCTGCAACAATAACCGGATTTGGGTCTTGTCGGCGGGTCCCACTCGCTCCTTGAGAGTTGAAAGATCTGAAGCCTCAGCCATTTTACCTCTGCGAGAATTTTACCATAGTTCTGACCCAAACAGAAACGCCGCCCGGCATAACACCCGGCGGCGTTGCTTATATTTCACCTTAACTTCGTACCATTCGGCGGTCTGCCGTCAGTGGTCGGCGGTCGTCACTCCGTAATCCTGAACAGTCCGCCATCACCCCGGCCAAAGACCTCCGGGAAGTACATCTGCTCGGCGTGGGTGGGGATGACCCGGTACTCGCCCGGTAGGGAGGCCCGCATAGTGTAGGTGTACTCGTAGGTTCCCTTGGGTAAGTAGGTGGCAAACAGCACCGCTTTCTCATCCCGCAGCTCGGTGTGGGAGAAATACCAGCGGCCATAGTCGCCCGACCAGGGGTTGCGCCGGTCGGTGCGGGTCAACTCCGGCTGCTGCTCGACCACGCTGGTGGTGGCCAGGCTGGTGTCGATGCCTTCGGCCCCGGCCGGCAGCGGGTCCTCCACCACCACGTAGTGTAGGTCGTTGGGGGCAATGATGGTCAGCTTAACCTGGATCACGTCACCCACTTTGGCCTGGGAGATAGCTTTACCCCCTCCCTGGCCCTCCCCTTCTGAGGGGGAGGGTAGGGTCGGGGTCGCCAGGCTATATTGCCGTGAGACGACGATACCCCGATCCAGCGCCTTGACCTCCGGCACCGGCTTGTAGTAAGTCAGGTAAGCCCCGTAATACAGCCGGCCCGGACTGCCAGAGATATCCCTGCCTACCGGGTCCCGTTCAAAGACCAGCCGGTTGGCTTCGTCGGCCAACAATTCACTGATGTCGGCCCGCAGTTGGGTCGTTTCGTCGATGTTGCTCTGGTCCACCGTACCCTGGCCCATCTCGGCGCCGTTGAGACTGACCCGCCACTGATAGTTACCCTCCAACTCACCGGTGGCGACCATAAAGTCGGTCAGGCCGATGATGGCCCAGGCTGTTTCCTGGGTAGTTTCCCAGTGGCCGCCGTGCTCCCGGATGTTCATCAGCCAGCGCACCGCGTTAGGCAGCAGCGGATGGTCGGGCTGGAGGCGAGACAGGGCGGCAATAACGATGGCCGTACTGCGGGTGTCGGTGTTCATAGCGTAGTAATCCACCTGAGCCTCTTCCCAGTGCGCGCCGGTGGCGCTGACGATGGCCGCGCTGGTGATATCATCCAGCAGGGTATCGACCTGGCTGGCCTGCTCATCCAATAGATAGATGGCCATGGCCAGGTAAGCCCGGCCAAAGATATCCAGCTTGGGCCGCTCTTTGAATAGAGCGTTGCTGCGACTCAGGTCGCCGTAGCCGGCCTCGGCCAGCACATAGAGCACAAAAGCCTGCCGGTTGGCCTGCCAGGCCGCGTCGACATCCTTGGGCGCGACCAGACTGGCTTGCAGGAAATTGGCGGCATTGTCGATGACCACTTCATCCACGGCAAAGCCGGCCCGCCGCGCCTCGACCAGCCCCAGCAGCACATAAGCGGTCAGGTAGGGGTCGCTTTCGTCGGCGGTCCACCAGCCCCAACCGCCGTCGAAATGTTGCTGGTTGTAGAGCCGCTGCAAGCCCACGCTGACCAGCCCCGGCAATTTGTCGGCCAGTTCAGCCGCGTTCGGAGTGGGATTCACATCCATCCCCAACTGCTGGTAAGCCCGGTAAGTAACCACATTCGGCAGGAAGCGACTGACCGTCTGCTCGGTGCACTCGTAGGGAAAGTGCTCCAGGTAATCCAGCCCGTTCCGCATGCCCGCGGCCAGGCTGGGATCGACGTTGACGGTCAGGCCGCCCTGCGTCGGGTCGTAACTGCGGGGCAGAACGATGCTCTCAATCCGGGTGCCATCCTCGACCATCACCCCGGCCGTGGCGACCGTCTCCGGCGTACTGAAACGGTAGACCGGCAAGTCGAAGGTCAGGGCGTCACCGTATCCCTCTGATTTAGCCCCCATGGTCAGGTTGACCCTCTCGACATCGTCAACCGTGACCTTGTAGTCCACCTTGACCCGTTCCCCGGCCCCAACTGAAAACGTTGGTTCACCCTGATCGCTCCATTCGCTGTTCGCTATTCGCCATTCGCCCAGTTCCACCCCCTCCGCCTCAAAACGGACTTCGACTTCCTGCGGCTGGTCGGTATTGTTTTGCACGATCATGCCCACCTGGGCCTCGTCGCCGACCACAAAGAAGCGCGGGGCGACTGGCCGCACCAGCAGCGGCTTGGTGCTGACAATCTCGACCGTGTTCTCGCCAACCAGCGTGTCGGCCCCGGTGACGCCTTTACCGGTCATGGTCCAGGTGGTCAGGTTGTCGGGCAGCTTGACCTCAGCCGTGGCCTCGCCGTTGTTGTCGGTCGCCAGATCGGGCAGCCACAATGCTGTATCTTTGAACTCGCCCCGAATGACGCCAAAGCCCTCGTCAAAGCCGCCGCCGCCGCCTTTGGCCTCCGGGGCGACGGTCAGATTAATCCGGTCAATGGCCAGGGTCAGTCCGCCGGCCGTCTGCACGCCCAGGCCACGGTTGCGCCAAAAGGTGTTCAAGAGTTGGCCCGGCTCCTCAGGCGCCAGCGACAGCACCGCCTTATCGACCAGCGCCAGCGACAACTCGGCCTTGACCGGCTGGCCGCTGACGTCGGTCACTTTGACCTGATACTCGACAGTATCGCCTGGCTGGTACCCCCCCCAGCCCCCCCCTTCTTGAGGGGGGGGATTACGGGGGGGGCTGGGGGTGAGGGTGATGTTGAGCTGTTTTTCAGCGGTGTTGATGGGCAGGCTGGCGTAGCCCACTTTGAAGCTAGGTAACACCCACCCCATTCCCCCCCCGTTAACGGGGGGGGTACTACCTTGAACCACTACTACCGAGACATACATATTCGGGATCATCCACTCCTCGATAGGGATCTGGAGCTGCTCACTGTTGGTCTGCAATTCGGTTACATAATGGTTGTAGATGTGACCCCGCTCCAGGGTGACCAGGGCCTGGACCGTGCCGCTGTAGGGATGGGGCACCAGGATAGTGGCGGTGTCGCCGACCCGGTACTCCCGCTGGTCGGCCACCAGGTCGATCCGGTCGTTGTTTTCCTGCCGCCAGTTGACGTACTCGCTGCCGCTGACCCACATAAAGGTGGAGGAACGGACCTCGTTACCCTGGCGGTCAATTGCCGTGGCGGCGACCTTGTAGACGCCGCCCTGCTCCGGGGTGAAGTCGGCCACGGCCTGGCCGTCAGCAGCGGAGGTGACGGTGGTGGTAAAGACCGGGATATCTTCGACCACGCTATCCCAGTAGAACGAACCATCCTCGTACTGCTTTTGCACGCTGTACCAGTTGTGTTCAGAAAAGACCAGTTGCACTTCCTGCCGGGCCACCGGCTCGCTGTCCCAATCGACCACCAGCACGTTGACTAGGCTGGACTGGCCCACCTGGCCCACATACTCCTCCGGACGCAACCCCACGTAAACCAGCCCCTTGTGAACCACTGCCTGGGCCTGGCTGGCGACCTCTTGATTGTTGATGTCGGTGATGACCACGTCGAAGGTGAAGCGCTGGCTGGCAATCTTGGCGGCGATGTCGGCCTCCACCTCAAAGGTGAAGCGGCCGTTGGCGTCGGTCACTCCCTCACCTTCGGCCATCTTCTCGCCAAAACCGGGGAAGTAGTTGCCTTGACTCTGGCGGCTAAAGTCGTAGTCGGTAAAGTCGTACCCCCCCCTTATTCCCCCCCCTACAAGGGGGGGGACAGGGGGGGTGTACTGGAAGAAGTAGTCATCAGACAGGAGCGTCCAGCGGACTTTGGCATTGGAGACCGGCCCGCCGGAGAAGAACTCGGCTGAGGCCGACACGTTGATTTGGTCGCCCTGCACGTATTCCGGTTTATCCGTGGTGACTTCGACCAGATATTCCGGCTTGCGATAGGCCGCCACCTGGAAGTCGGTATAGAAATATTGATTTTCCTCAAAGAGGATTTGGATGGAGTAGAAACCCAACCCGGCGTTGGCGTCCAGGTCAAAGGAGCCGTAGACCGTGCCGAATTCGCTCACCGGCAGGTCATCGCTGAAGACTTCCTTGCCCTGGCTGTCGGTGATGGTCACATTGACCGTGTCGAAGGCGGTGGGCAGGCTGTAGCGAGCATCGTCGTCGGAGCGGATGACTCCCTTAAAGTAGACAGTCTGGCCGGGCCGGTAAATCTTGCGGTCGGTGTAGAACTGGGCGTTGTAGGGCTGCTGGTAATCCTCCACGTTGACATTATCGAACTGCCAGCGGTCGATACCGTCGGTCCAGTTGCTCACGGTCACCCCAAAGTCGTCATCGCCCTGGTCGGGGTCGCCGGCAAAAGCGAACCTGGCCTCAAAGGGGTCGCCAGACTCACTGTAGTCGGTTTGGGCCACACCGTCAGCAGCGGTGCTGGCCTGCCCCAAATCCAAGGGACTGCTGCCGTAAGGCGTGGTGACAAAGTCAATCGGCATATTTCCAACCGGCTGGCCGCTCTGCAGGTCGGTCAGCCAGGCCAATCCTTCGCTCCCGGTAGTCTTGAAGGTGATATTATTCTTGCTGACCACCAGCATTTTGCGCTCCGGGGAAGGTAGATAGGAATTCGGCCCGGTGGCCTGCGGATAGATATCGTCCGGGTCAACCGAAGCCTCCAAATAATACAGACCCGGCGGCAACCGCTCGCCCAGGCCGCTGCGCTGGCCCAGATCGATCCGGTAGATGACGTTGTCGTCCAGTTCGGGCGTGGTCTTTAACTCCCACTCGCTGATGAGATTGTCGCCGGCGGGGTTGTAGCGATCCCAGGCCTCCCACCAATCGCTGGCGTTAAGGCGGATAAAATCAGCTTTGGGCAGGCGATACAGGCCAAACTGCACCCGGCCGACGTTGCGCACAGTTATAAAGGCCAGGGTGTCGGTGTAGGCATTGTAGGTAGCAATCCGGCCGGCGCTGTGCATGTAAACCAGCGGCGACTCGGCCCGGGTTTGCCAGCTCACCCGGGTCGATTTACCGAGCCTCTGACCGTAACGCCCCTCGATGTTGGCGCCCAGGGTGACGGTGTATTGGCTGCTAGCCTGGGTGGGAAAGCTAAGCTCCAGACTGGTATTGCTGCTCCACCAGTAAGTGTAAACCTGAGTCACAGCCACCGTCGGCTCGATGACCAGGTTTTGGCCGAACACCAGCGTGTCAGGGTTCATCGGCCCGTTAAAAGTTACCTGGAGCGACTGCCACGGTTCCATCTGCTCGTCCCCATCGACCGGATAGGTCCGGTCGATGGCCGGGTAGGGGATAATGGTGAAGGTGGCCTTGAATTCAGCTGTAGTCTCGGCCTGACCGATTTTACCCCTGGTCTCTTTCGGCAAAACTACCGCATAAATGCCGTTGAAGTCCAGGGTTTTGTCCGGGGTGAACATAACCGTCTCGACCCCAACTTCGGTGGGACCTGCGCCCTGGTCATAGGCATAATCGTAGTAGTAGTAATCACCGGACTGATCTTTGCTAGACTGGCTGATACCCTGCTCCACCCAGGCAAATTTACCGGAGATGACCTCGTTGGTGTTCTCATTGCGCAGGCTAAAGTTCTGCTCCACGCTCCGGCGGTCCATCGGCTGGTTGAAGGTGACGCTGATGACCGGCGTCGGGCTGACGTAAATGTCGCCGTTGGCCGGGATACTGCCGACGGCCTGCGGGGTAACGGTGGTAAAAGTCCACTCAAAATCATCGGCCAGCACGGCGTTGCCGGCAGCGTCGGCCAAGCCCTGGGCCACCCGGGCCTGGTACTCAGTGGCGGGTTCAAAACCAACATCAGGGGTGAACTGGTAAATCGAGGTATTCAACCACTCGCCCTGGCCGGTTACTGGCGGCACAAAAGTCAGCGGGTCGGGCAGGCCGGCGGCGTTTTCGATCGCGCCCAGGGGGACAACCGGCCGGTTGAAGACCACCGTCACCACCGAGTCTGGCAAAATTTCGGTTGCGCCGTCGGCGGGCTGCACGTTGGTCACCTCCAGGAAGCCGGCCGTGCTGAAACGCAGTTCAAAGGGACGTTGCAAGGCCAGCCCGGCCTGGCTCTGGGCCGACTCGATCACCCGGACTCGGTACCGCTCGCCGCGTTTGAAGCCATCTTTGAAAGCAAAACGGACCGTCTGGTCATCGACCCATTCAAAAGCGCCGTCCACGCTGGCCCCCGGCTCGATGGCGAAGGCTTTTTCCACGCTGTTGCGATCCATCGGCTGGTCAAAAACGATCTCGATGGGCGCGTCGATGGGCTGCTCCTCGCCCGGCTCCGGGCTGGTCCGCAAGACGACCGGCGGCAGGGGGTCGGCCGGTTGGGCAGCAGGAGCTTCTACCGCCGGGGCAGTCTCATTCTCCGCCGCTTGGGCCTGGTCTACCGGCGGTGGGGGAGTCGAACAGGCCGTCATTAAACCAATGAGGATAAAAAATAGGAAAAAAGTTAATTTTTTCATGGCTGACCTCGCTAGTAGAATAATTTAGAGCCTAAAGGTTTTGAAAACCTTCCACCTCGTTCCCAGACTGAGTTCTCCACCTCGTTCCCAAACTGAGTTTGGGAACGAGGTGGAAACGAGGTAAACGAGATAACAACGAGATGGACAAAACCTTTAGAGGCTTCATTTTATTAGGTTCATGCTATCACAAGCTCGGAGATTCTGCTAAACCGCCAACCCGCTTCAGGCTGACGGGCCGGGCGACGGTTGAGCGTGGGAAAAGAGTGGAGTAAAAACTGTCGGGGCTACCTTAACTTAAGAATGGTTGGTTAGTTGGTTGGTTGTTCATCCAACCAACTAACCAACCATCAAACTAACCAACTATTTTAATGTTACTCATTCACCCTGAACACCCCTCCATCACTGCGGCCAAAGACTTCGGGGAAGTACATCTGCTCGGCGTGGGTGGGGACGACCCGATACTCACCGGGAATGGCCGCCCGGACGGTGTAGGTGTATTCGTACACCCCCTGGGGCAGGTAGGTAGCAAACAGCACCGCTTTCTCGTCGCGCAGGTCGGTGTGGGTGAAGTACCACCAGCCCCACGGTTCAGCGTTGCCGGCCTGGCTAAACTCGGGCGGCTGGCCAACCACACTGGTGGTCGCCAAACTGCTGTCGACCGCTTCGACGCCGGCCGGCAGGTAATCCTCCACCAGCACGTAATTCAAGTCGGTCGGGGCAATCAGAGTCAGCTTGACCTGAACGAAGTCGCCCACGTTGGCCTCGTTGATGGGACCCCCTCCCCTCCCCTCCCCCTCAGAGGGGGAGGGAGTCGCCAGGCTATACTGACGAGAAACGATAATACCCCGATCCAGCGCCTTGACCTCGTGGACCGGTTTGGCGTAGGTCAGATAAGCGGCGTAGTAGAGCCGTCCGGAGCTACCCCCCCCTTCTCCCCCCCCGCTTGCGGGGGGGGTAGGGGGGGGTGAGTCTCGCTCGACCGCCAGCCGGTTGACTGCGCCGGCCAACAGGGTGCTGATGGAGGCAGTCAGAGTAGTCGTCTGGTCGAGGTTGGTTGAGTTGGCCTGCCCCTGGCCCAACGGCTGCCCGTTCAGCGAAACCTGCCAGCGATAATCGGCCTGCAACTCACCACTGGCCACGAGCCAATCGGTCAGGCCGATGATCGCCCAGGCCGTTTCCTGGGTCGTCGACCAGTAACCGGCTTGCTGGCGCATGGTCATCAACCAGCGCACCACTTCGGGTAGCAGGGGATGATCGGGCTGGATCCGGGCCAGGGCGGCGATAATGATGGCGGTGCTGCGTATGTCGGTATTCATGGCGTAGGCGTCGACCCCCTGCTCTTCCCAATGCGCCCCGGTAGCGCTGGTCACCGCCCCGCTGGTCAAATCGTTGATTAGCGTATCGATCTGGCTGACGGTCGGGTCGGCGAGGTGCATGGCCAGAGCCAGGAACGCCCGGCCGTAGTAGTCCAATTGCTCACGCTGGTCAAACAGGGTCACCATCCGGCCCAGGTCGCTTTGGCCGGCCTCGGCCAGCCCGTACAGGATGAAAGCCTGCTGGTTGGCCTGCCACGACGCGGCAATGTCTTGGGGCGTAACCAGACTGGCCTGCAAGTAGCTGAGGGCATTTTGCAGCACCCACTCTTCCACGGTAAAGCCGGCCCGCCGGGCTTCAACCAGGCCGAGGGTGACGTAAGCGGTCAAAGTCGGGTTGCTGGCTTCACCGGGCCACCAGCCCCAACCGCCGTCGACGTTCTGCTGGCTATACAGTTTTTGCAGGCCGATCGTCACCTGGCGACTCAACTGATCAGATAGACCGGACTGGGCCAACCCCAACTGGTCCGCAACCCGGTAAGTAAAGATATTGGGCAGGAAGGTGCTAACCGTCTGTTCGACGCACTCGTAGGGAAAGTGGCGCAGGTAGGTCAGGCCGGCCTGCATCCCGGCGGCCAGGCTGGGTTCGATGTTGACGGTCAGCCCGCCAACGTTGGGATCGAACTTGCCAGGCGGCGGCAAGACGATCCCTTCCTGGCGCGTGCCGTCCTCCGGCATCACCCCGACCGTGGCCACCGTTTCCGGCGTGTTCAGCCGGTAGACCGGCAGGCTGAAAGCCACCGCGTCGCTGTAGTCGCCGCCGGTCGCGCTCACGCCCATCGTCAGCCGGGCTTCCTCGGCCTCCGGCACAGTGACCTGATACTCCACTTTGGCCTCTGCTCCCGGCGCAAGCTCGATTTCGGCCAATTCGCCGGCCGGTTGCCACGCTTCACCGCTATTCGCTATTCGCCATTCCCCAATCTCCAACCCGGTCGCGGTAAACACCGGGGTCACAGTTAATGTCGCGGCAGTGTTGTTCTGGGCAATCAAGCCCATCTGCACCTGGTCGCCAACCACCACGAAGCGGGGCGTCACCGAGCGCACCAGCAACGGCTTGCTGGTGACAATCTCCACGCTGGCCTCGCCGACCAGGGTGTCATCGCCGGTAACGCCCTTGGCCAGCAGCACCCAGGTGGTCAGGTTATCGGGCAGGGTGGCCGTAAAGCTGCCTTCGCCGTTGGCGTCGGTCGTAAAGTCAGCCAGCCACAGGGCCGTATCGGCAAAGTTCTGCCGCACCGAGTCCGGCCCGCCCGGCCCTTCGCCGCCGCCGCCGCCTTTGCGCTCATCCAGGGCGCGGTTGATCCGGTCCAGGGCCAGGGTCAAACTGGCCCCGGTGCGCACGTCCAGCGCCCGCCGCTGCCAGAAAGCATTATCCAACTGGTTGGGAATGTCGGGGGCCAGGGTCAGCACGGCCTTATCGATCAGGGCCAGCGACAACTCGGCTTCAACCGGCCGGCCCTGAAAATCGGTCACCTTGACTTCATAGTTGACTGTGTCGCCGGGGAGATACGCATGCACCCCCGCCGCTGCCCTCCCCTGATCAGGGGGGGGAGCAACCGGAGTCAGGGTAATGTTCAGTCGTTTTTCGGCCGGGTTGATGTTCAACCGGGCATAGCCCATTTTGAAACTGGGCAGTTCCTCCCCCTGGCCCTCCCCGGCTAAGCGAGTCATGCCCTTCATCATCAACACCGACACGTAGATATTGGGGCTCATGTCGGCGGTGATAGGAATTTCGAGCTGGTCGCTGTTGGTTTGGAGTTGGGTCACCAAATGGTCGTGAATGTGGCCCCGCTCCAGGGTGACCAGAGCGGTGACTGTGCCGCTGTAGGGATGGGGCACCAGAATGTTGGCCGTGTCGCCGGTGCTGTATTCGGGTTTGTCGGCAATCAGCTCGATCCGGTCGTGATCCTCCTGGCCCCAGTTGACGTACTGGTAGCCGGACACCCAAATGAAGGTGGAGGCGAAAAGCTGCTGATCATTTTTATCAACAGCGCGGGCATAAACCTTGTAGCTGCCGCCGTCATCGGGGGTGAAGCTGGCGACGGCCTTGCCATCGGCGGCGGTGGTCACCGTGGTGGTGAAGACGGCCACATTTTCGACCAGGTTGGTCCAGTAATATTGCTCATCGGCGCTGAGGCGGCTGGCCTCGGGGTCAACCTGCTGGACGCTGTACCAATCCTGCCGGGTGACCACCACTTCGACCGGCTGGCCGGCCACTGGCCGGCTCTGCCAATCGACCGCTAAAACTTCCACTTCATTCGGCTCGCCGATGCGGCCAACGGAACTGACGGGGCGTAACCCTACGTAAAAGTCACCCTTGTGGACGGTTGCCCGCACCTGGGTGGCAACCTCCTGGTTATTCAGCCCGGTCACGGCCAGGTCAAAGGTAAAGGTCTGGCTGGTCAGGCGGCCGGTCAGATCGGCGGGAATTTCCAGGCTGAAGCGGCCGTCGGCGTCGGTTTGGCCGGCGCCGCTGGCGATTTGCTGGCCAAAACCATAGCCGTAGTTGGGGTTGAAATCGTTGGAGCGGATGTTATCCTCATTGGTGAAATCGTAGTAACCCTCACCCTGGTAGTCAAAATAGTAGTTATCCGAGAGGAGCGTCCAGCGCACGGGGGCGTTGACCACCGGGCCGCCCGAGAAGAAGCTGGCCTCCAGCTCGAGTTTGATGGTTTCACCGGCCCGGTACTCGCTCTTATCGGTGGTCGCCTCGACCAGAAATTCCGGCTTACGATACTCGGCCACATTAAAGCTATTGTAGCCCACACTAACCGTTTGCCAGACCGGATCGGTCAGGTTGGCCTCGATCTGGTAACCGCCCAGACTGGCCTCTTCATCCAGCCCAAAAGAGCCATTGTATGAGCCAAAATCGTTGAGGGGCAGGACCTCGCTGTAAACTTGCCGGTATTGCGAGTCGTAGATGTTGACCGTGGCGGTCAGGCCGGTGGGCACCTGATAACGGGCGTCGTCATCGAGCCGGGCGATACCCTTGAAGTAGACGGTCTGGCCGGGACGATAGAGGCGGCGTTCGGTGTAGATCAGGCCGCCATAAGGCCGGCTGTAGGTGAAGCCGCCGCCTTCGTACAGGTAGGAGAAGTCGTAAGTTTCAATCCCGGCGCTCCAGTTGTTACTGACCACGGCAAAGTCGTCGTCAGGCTCAGCGGAGTTGCCGCTGAAAACGAACATCTCGGCGTAGCTGTTGTCGGGGGTCACCTGGTAGGTAAAGGTCGCCACCCCCTCGTCATCGGTGACGCCTTCACTCGACTGCCCATCCGGCCTGGTGAAACTGATCGGGGTGTTGGCGACCGGCTGGCCGCTTTGCAGGTCGGTTAGCCAGGTCAGGATATCGCCACGACCTTGCTTGACAATCAAACTACGCTTGGTCACGATGAGAATCTGGCGGTCGATGGCCCTGACCGGGTCGCTGCCCTGGGCCTCTGGATAAAAATCAGCCGGATCGACCGACGCTTCCAGGTAGTAGAGACCGGGCGGTAGCGGTTGACCTGCGGCCACGGCCTGGCTAACGTCCACTTTGTAGACGTAGTTCTCGTACGCAGCCGGCTCTACCGGCTGCTGCCACTGGCCGAGCCGGTCGCTGGCCTGGGGGGTGTACTGATCCCACTCGTAACCGGCCTGAAAACCCCGGTATGACTGCGGGCTAAGTCGCAGAAAGTCAGCCGCGGGCAGGCGATACAGCTCAAAATTGACCTGCTTGACGTTGCGCACAGTCATATAAATGTAGGTTTCGGGCTGGTAGCCGTTATAGACCCCAATTTTGGGGCTGACCAGAAAGACATAAGGCGACTGGCGCAAAGTCTGCCAGCGAATGACCGTCTCCTGGCCTAAAGGCTGGCCGTAGCGCCCCTCGATATCGCTGCGCAGGGTGACGGTGTAGGCGCTGTTTTCCCGGCGAGGAAAGTTGACGCTCATGACCGTGTCGCTGCTCGACCAGTAGGTGTAGACATCCGTAGCGGCCACTTTAGGCTCGATGATGAGATTTTGGCCCAAAACCACGCTGGCCGGGTTCATCGGCGCGTTGAAGGTGATCTCCAGCCCCTGCCAGATATCGGCGAACTGCTCGCCGTCGGCCGGGTTGCTGCTGAGCACGGCCGGCTGGGGCGAGACGGTAAAGGTGGCGCTGTAGTCGCTACTGGTAACTGTGCCGAGACTGCTGCTGACGCCTTTGGGCAAAAAAAGCTGGTAGGCTGCGCCGGGCGTCAGCGGCTCGGCCGGGCTGAACATCACCGTTTCCTGGCCGACCGGCTGCGGTTCAGGCGGTGCTTCGCCGTAGTAACCGCCCATTTCTGTCGGGTTGAGTGGAGGCAAGAGACCGCCGGCCTGCCAACCAAAGTCGCCGGCAACAGGCTGGCCGGTCGCATCATCGAGCAACAGCAGATTTTGCTCCACACTTTGATGGTCCATCAACTGGTTGAAGGCCACGCTGATGACCGGAGTCGGGCTAACGTGGATATCACGGTTGGCCGGAATGCTGGCCGCCACGGCCGGGCTGACGGTGGTGAACTGCCACTCGTAGTCGTCGACCAGCACGGCCTGGCCAGTCACGTCGGTCAAACCCCGGGCAACGCGGGCGGTATAGGCAGTAGCCGGCTGAAAGCCGGGGCTGTTGGGAGTAAATTGATAGGTGGCGGTGTTGAGCCACTTGCCCTGGCCGGTGACCGGCGGGACAAAGGTCAGTGGGTCGGGCAGAGCGCCGCCCTGGCCAAGCGCAGCCAGCGGCGTCACCGGCCGGTTGAACATCACCACTACGGTGGTATCAACCAAAACTTCGGTGGCACCGGCGGCGGGCTGGACGTTGGCGACCTCCAGGAAACCAACCGCGCTAAAATTGAACTCGAACGGGCGATTTAAGGGCGCCCCGGCCTGGCTGCGGGCCGTTTCGACCACCCGCACCCGGTACCGTTCGCCCCGTTGGAAACCATCGTTGAAGGCAAACTGCACCGTCCGGTCATCGAGCCAGGTGAACACGCCATCAACGCTGGCGCCCGGCTCGATGGCAAAGGCCCGTTCGACGCTGTCCCGCTCCATCGGCTGATCAAAGGTCAGCTCGAGCGGTTGATCGAGCGGCTGCTCGGCCCCCTGTTCCGGCAGGATGCTAACCACCAGCGGTGGGAAAGAGTCGGCCGGCGTAGGAGTTGCGGCCTGGGCGGGTGGATGGGTCGCCGGTGAGGAGACGGCGGTGGAGGTGTAGGCGGCCGCAGAGCTGGCCAGGACAAGAAGAACGATCAAGAGTAGCTTTTTCATAGGTTACCTCAGTTTAGAACGTGATGAGTGAAACGTAAGGACACATCCCAAATTTCAATATGATAGCACAGTTGATTTTACGCTGCCGGACTAAAATCCCATCATTGACCAACAGCCAAAAGGCCGATTTGGCCTGGGGTAGACAAGGGTTGGCGATGAGTGGCGTGGCAAGTTATCTTGTTGGAGCCGACCACAAACGAACCAAAAACTGACTTGAGGACACCTCAAAATCAGGCGGAGGAGCGCCCCGCTCGCGCATTAAACGAATGATACGAGGAATACCGGAACCTAAGGTATTAACATAACCCAAATTAAAAAGAACCTGAGCGATCAATTGATTACGTGGTTTACTATAATGTGTCCGAATGTTATCGAGGGTAACGCTGTTAGGGAGCGAGCCGGGGCTACGGATTTCCAGGCGATTATCAAAGATATAAAGCAAAGTTTGAGCACCGGTGAGACTATAATCGCGATGAGCCACAGCATTGACAATGGCTTCGCGCAGGGCAGGGCGGGGATATTGATAAATATCCTCTTGACGCGCCGACTCAATATGGGTCGATAAGCGGGTATTGCGCAGACAGAAGGCTTCGGTCTGTTCAATCTGGTCAGGCAGACAACCGGCAAACTCTTTACGATCTATGATATCTTCACCTGCCTCATTGCCGACCCAACGAACGGCCGATATACGAGCGTGATACATAAATTCCCGGACACGTTTACCAAACAGAAGTAAGCCGGCCACGGATAATCGCTTATCACCGTTGAGGTCTTCAACCAAAAAGCGCATATTTTCCAGCATCCGGCTTAAAGGCACCTCCGCCTCTGACAAAGGCTGGTTAAGAATGCGTTCATAATACCTTCCAAAAGCCTCAATATCCAAATCCTCAAGACCGGTGCGAGAAACAGGTGTTTCATCAAAATGGACTAAGCCGGCTGCCTGCAAAAGACGGGCGCGTTCCTCAGGCGTGGCTATCCGTTTACTGGAACCAACCCGGATGAAGCATCGTCCACTATTGTCCTCGTAAGGCGGACCGCTGCGGCGCGGCACAGAGACTACCAGCACCACTCGTCCATCGGCCTCCACCCTATCAATGGTAACGTTCAAAGCAGGCTTACAGTTGTCCCGAGCAATGTTAATAATACTTTGTTCCGTTTGACGCCCATCGGCGACTCCTGGGATGGCACCATCATCGTCCACACCGACCAGGACTCGACCACCTCCCGTATTAGCCAGGGCAATCATCTCGTCGGCAAAATCAGTCCGCTGAGTTACATCGCGCTTAAATTCAGTAAAGCTATCTTCACCGCCGGCAATCACCTGATATAATTCAAGTTTGTCCATCATTAAATCCCATATTTGGCCTGGCGAATCTTAAATGCCTCACGCCCACCTTCAAGGATATCTTCAACCGGTCCCCGAATAGCCGGATCATCGATGGAGCCGCAATGAGCGCACCAACCATGCCGTTCGTCAGCTTCCAAAACTATGATTAGTTCGGCATCACCGGAAACGGGGATATTCGCATTATGGGTGGCAATGATGAATTGGCGTCGCTCTTTTTCGCGGCGTAAGGTGGTTACAATTTCATCAAAAATAAATTGATTGTCTAAATCGTCTTCAGGCTGGTCGATAATCAACGGTCTGTTATGTTCAACCAAAATGAGCGACAGAATAGCCGTACATTTCTGACCGGTCGAAAGGCCAGCCTCACCCCGCTCCGGATTTAAGGGGCGATATTGCGTCCCTACTTTCAAACGAATATCAGGGCGATCCGGCACTCGATACGTTTCCAGACCAAATAATAACTCATCATCCAGGGCGGCTAACCGGGCGCGAAATGCAGAGCTGAGATGATAAATTTGAGCCAAAATACTATCTGCTTCGGCCGAATTAGTTCGTTCGGCGCGAATAGCCGCCGCCAAGTGCATAGGATCGGCAAAAGTATCATCAGATAAACGGCTATGGGCCATCTGGCGGATAGTTTCACGTTGCAAGCGCGTGCCGGTGAATAGTCGGGTCAACTCCTCAGCATAAGCCTCCCGATTACCGGCCAAGACTACCTTAACTTGCACAGCGCCGCCAAGCTGCCCGGTAAGCTGCTGCGCTTTGTTCTGCCGGATAAGGGAGGCTTTTTCTCGAGCCTCTCGTAAGTTAGCCAGTTTGGCTTGACGCTCATCTTGCAATTCTGCAATTCGCAGCCGTCGTTTTTCGACCTCACCAGCCAATTTCTGTAAGGTATTATAGCGAGCTTGCTGTTTTAGATAACGATCTGCGCTGGCATCGGGAATTTCACGCAACAAACTCTGGTAAGTTTCTTCCTCTTGATCATATTCTTTTTGCCAGGCTGCCCGATCCGCTTCACCTTCGGCCCAAATTGTTTGCAAACGTTGGCCTAACTCGGTCAGAGCAGCGGAAACAACTGCATCAACCCGACTCAGTAGGTCGGCATGAGCTTCGAGCAAATCGGGATGAGGCAAACCTGATCGAACATTTTCACCTAACAAGGCATTTGCCAGCGGGGGATGCTCACGATTAAACTGCTCTAAATCGCGGCACAACTGATCGACAGCTTGAGCAGCAGCGTCAAGTAACGTTTTCTCACGGTCATACTGAGTTTTACGTTCAAGGCGACTTATGACTGCTTGTTTTTCAAACCGTTCCAATTCCAACTGAATGGCCCCCAACTCCTGGAGACGCTGCTGGGAGTCTTCGACATCTCGTTGTAAACGCAAAATGTCTTCTGCATTGGTTTGTAATTGGCGCAAAATCTCATTTTCTTCAGCCTGAATCGTTCTGAGTTCCTCAGCTATATAGTGATCGAGCAGTTCTAACTGAAAAGCCAGGTTATGAGAAATTTCATACACTTCCTTTTGCCCATAAACCTCAACCGGATTGCCGCCGGGTAGAATCTGGGCAGGCTGAACGTCTTTTTCTACATCGCTGTCAACCTCATAAACCCTGGGCAACTGACCAAAAGTGCGCTCAATACGGTAACGAGTCTGATCGGCTAATTCATAAAAGATGGTAACTTTTGCGCGTGGCCCAAGCGTTCTGGCCAGGAGGAGATCGGCCTGTTGTTTGTTCGCTTCGGTACGCGGCGGCATATCAAAAGCATAACGGATAGCTTCAATTAGAGCCGATTTGCCCACCCCGCGCCCACCGATAATCGTATTCAGGTTGGGGTTAAAATGGAGCATAAACGGTTCATCAGAGACCTCATCTTTGTCAGAAGAGCCGCCGCTTAAAAACCCGCCTTCAATTACCATACCCAAGATTCTGGGGTATTTCTCCTCCCGCCACTCACTCTCCAATCTGATACGAGAGTCATGATCTAAGAATGCCTGACGTAGAGCTTCAGTAGTAAAGTTACTCAATTTAATGCGGGTACTTCGCGCCCCCACAGCCAGCCGATCTTCATCAACTTCATTCAAACCACGTCCATCAGAGTTGTTCAAGCAAGCTACAGGCTTAAATCCATATGCCTCAAGTTGGCCACAAACCACGTTTCGGCCAAATTCGCTTAGTTCCTCCCGAGTTCCAGGAATTTCAATAGCCCATAAATATGGACACTTATAAGCAATGGCCCTCGCCTCTCCTTCAATACTTTTATTGCCTAATATCCCATTATTACCAAAGGCATGGGCAGCAATAGCTATAGGTTTAAGGTTACTTTTAAAGCAAGACGAATGGATGCACATAATTAAATCCGCAGGACTTTTTTGCACTATGCAAGGTGTACCATCAGAATGAAAACGTTGCTGCGGCATTAGACCAAGAAGACTCAACCAGTGATCAACTTCTTGAATATCCGTTTGGGGATCAAATATTGCCAGAATATGAACCGATTTTCTACCACCAAGCGCGCTTAACTCCACCCCTGGAAATACAACTAAACCTACTTCTTTAGCCGCTTCTTGAATATAAGGCAACCAGGAAACATCATTATGGTCGGTAATAGCCATAATATCAAGATGTTGCTCTTCTTTGGCAAAACGGACATATTCACGCGCAAAAGTCCGTTTATGCTCTTCGGTATTTACCGGCCACCCCCCACAATGAAAAGCCGGGTCAGCGGGAGTATGATTATGCAGATCTGCCCTATAAAAATGAGCTCCATTGGGGAGTTGAACTATTCGATCGAGCATCTTATCTCCTTAAAGAGCCGGATTTACCTTTATTTTAACCTGTTCTCCATGTTTTTACCAACGGAAAGGCAGCTGTACTTTGAAATGTTATTCCATCACCCGCACGGTTACGCTGGCGCTGCGCACCAGATTGCCGGTGTGATCCACGCCCACCGCCTCAAAAGTATACTTGCCGGGATGCATTTGCCACAGCGTTTCAAAGCCATCGGCCAGCCGCTGGCCGTTGACCAGCAGGGCGATTTCCCGGACATTTACGCCATCGGCCGGGCGAACGCTGACCCGGATCTTCTGCTTGTCGGCCGGGATATTGGGGACGAGACGAAAAACGCTGCCCTGGTCGGGGGAGGTGAATACTAAAGGATGAGGGCTGAAGGATGAAGGATGAATAGAGTTGGAGTCGCCATTCGCCATTCGCTGATTCGCTGATTCGTCATTCCCGATTCCCTGATTGGGGCAGAGAGGCGAGTAGATATCCGGCGGGCTAGGGATGCCCTGTTTGCTGGCCCAGGCCCGGGCTTCAGCGGGGTAGAGGGTATAGGTGCGGAACTCCACAAAATCGAGCGGGCAGCCGGAACCGGCCCGCAGACCATTGCGCCGGTCCAGCGCAACGGCCTGATGCCAATCATCGATCCGCTGTGGTTCGACGCCGGCAATGAATTTTTCGGTAATTGTGTATTGGCAAGAGACCGGATATTGAGTGGTTTGAAGAATATTGGCCTGACGTACCGCATACGGCGCGGTGATATCGCTACGCTCCACGCGCTCCGCTCCACGCTCTACGGGCAACAAACCGTTATCGGCGCAAACAGTTCGCTCAACCAAACCGTTGGGGCGGGGGAAGTCGCGAACGGGGCGGCCTTTGTGCAGTTCCTCCATCAGGTCGCGCCAGATGGGCGCAGCCCCGGTCACCCCGGAGACGTGGCGCATCGGTTCATTATCGGCGTTGCCCACCCAGACCCCGGTCATCAAATCGGGGGTGAAGCCAACCGTCCAGTTGTCCCGCCAATCCTGGGTGGTGCCGGTTTTGGCGGCGGCCGGGCGAGAGAGGCGCAGGGGACTGCCCTCGCCAAAGGTGGAGCGGCGAGCATAGTTGTCGCTCAAAATATCGGTGATCAGGTAGGCGGTCCGCTCGTCCAGCACCGGCGGGCCGGGATTGAGATTGCGGGGCAGCTCGTAGATCACCCTACCGGCGTGGTCGGTGATGCGGGTAATGGCAACCGGCTCCAACCGGCGGCCGCCGTTGGCAAAGGCACCATAAGCCGCGGTCAACTCCAGCAACCGCACCTCACCCCCACCCAGAGTCAGGGCCAAGCCAAAGTTTTTGTTATCAAAGGTGGTGATACCCAGCGAGCGGGCCAGGTCAATCATGGTCTCAAGGCCGATGGCGTCTAACACCTTGACCGCAATCAGGTTATAGCTGCTGGCCAAACTCTGGCGTAGCAACACCGGGCCGCGCCAGGCGCGGTCGTAATTCTGGGGCACGTAGGGCTGGCCTTCCTGAGTCACAAAAGCGGTCCGCACATCCACCAGCATTGAGGCCGGGGTGAACGGTTGGTAACCGTAAGCGGCGGCAATGGCCGGGTCAAAGGCCGCGGCGTAGGTGATCGGCTTGATCGAAGAGCCGGGCTGGCGGGTGGCCATAGTCACATTGACCGCGCCATCGATGCGAGGATCAAAATAGTCGGGGCTGCCCAACATGGTCAAAATCTCGCCGGTGGTGGGGTTCAGCACCACCACGGCGGCATTGCGCACGTTGCGGGGCGGCTGGCCGCTCTGGGGCTTGGTCAAATCGGCCAGCCGGTAACGGACCAGCCGTTGGGCGGTGTTCTGCATATTCAGATCGAGGGTCGTGTAGACCTGCAAACCCTGGCGATAGATGGCTTCCAGGCCGTACCGGCGCTCTAATTCACCTCGAATGAACATCACAAAATGAGGCGCTTCAATGGGAAAAGACACCGCGGCAAAGCCGAGTTTTTCGCGGCGGGCGCTGTCGGCCTCGCTAGATTGGATGAAGTTCTGCTTGACCATCAGGTCGAGCACGATGCTCTGGCGGGCTTTGGCCGCGGCGGGATTTTCCAGGGGATTGTAGTTGGCCGGACTTTGGGGCAGGCCGGCCAGCATGGCGCACTCGGCCAGGTCCAACTCGGCGGCGCGCTTGCCAAAGTAGGTCCGGCTGGCCGCTTCCAGACCGTAGGCCAGGTTGCCATAATAGGTTTCGTTGAGGTACAGAGTCAGGATTTCATCTTTGGAATAAGTACGGGCCAGCCGCCAGGCCAAAATGGCTTCGCGCAGCTTCCGGGTGAGGCTAACCTCGCTACGCTCCTGGGGTGATAGCAGCAGGTTACGGGCCAACTGCTGGGTGATGGTGCTGCCACCGCTCAAGACCTCGCCGCCTTTGAGGTTGAGGTACAACGCCCGCAGAATAGCCCAGGCATCGACGCCGGGATTACGGTAAAAGCTGGCGTCCTCGGTGGCGATGGTGGCCTGAGCGCAGGCAGCCGGAATCTCCTCCAGCGCCAAGGGGGTATGGAGCCCCTGGTGGGGATCGGTGATCTCGTAGAGCAGGGTGCCGTGCCGGTCGTAGATTTTGGTTGAGGGGGCGGAGGTGTACTGGTACAATTCATCGGGCCGGGGCAGGTCAACCAGCAACCAGTGCTGGATGGCAGAAATTATGATCAAAACGATCAGAATGACGATGGTGATTAAAACGGTGGCGATCTGTCGTTTTCGTGAGATTGGCTTCATAGTTTGATAAGACGTCAAACGTAAGTTGAGTTGGATGTTACATAAAGCGTATTCTAGCCAGGTTACGCAACCGGCAATACGCCGTTATTTTATCACGATTGGCCTGGGTTTGATAGTCGGCAAGCTTGCAATTGAGCAACCTGCGCCTGATTGTGACACCATCCGCGAACCGTGGGAAAAACGTAGCTAAACCGTCGGGTAAAAGTTGTAGCCAGGGCTGGACGCACACAACAGCCGGCTTAAAGTACCCAATGAAATTTTCGAGCCGATTTGACTCCCCCTTTTGGTTATGATATGTTTTCAGTCCTTAGCTTTTTATTTTTTCAGAACTTTCAAGTTTTATCGAAACTTGCAAATTGTAGACACATACCTATGATCTTCAAAGCGCCTGTTGATCTTGACATCCTCAATACTGTGAACCTGAAATCATTGGCCGGCCAGTTGGGGATCGAATTTATTGAGGCCGGCGCGGATTTTTTGACCGCCCGGATGCCGGTGGATGAACGAACCAGGCAGCCATTTGGAATTCTGCACGGCGGCGCGTCAACCGCCCTGGCCGAAACTGTCGGCAGTGTGGCCGCCACCCTCTGCCTGGATGTGAGCCAATATTACGCGGTCGGGTTAGATATCAATGCCAACCATCTCCGGCCGGTTAAGGCCGGCTATGTTTACGGCACAGCCAAACCAATTCACCTGGGCCGCAGCACCCACGTTTGGGAAATAAAGATTACCGATGAAAGCCAAAAACTGGTTTGTATCAGCCGATTAACCTTGATGATTGTAGCTAAAGATGCTCGCGACGAAGGCAAAGCCTAACAATAGTCCGGTTTCAAATAAATACCGGGACGCGTTGGCCGGATTTTATCGGGCCAGTGTTCAGCACAATTTACCGGCGGCGTTTTGGCGCAATCCTCAGCAGGATACCCCCCAGGCTGTAGTTGATTTAAGCGGCGCGGCCCAACCGGTGACAATTGATTTTACTAAAAAAACATCTGGCTTTGCCTTTGCGCCCTTTGTGAATGACGGCGGCAAAGAAACCTTGTTCATCAAAGCCGATCTTCGTCTTGATCGAACGGGGATTCATTTTAATCCAAAACTGACCGGTAGTAACGGCCATCAGATGCGCCGCAAAAGCTGGTTTTTAGATACTTTTCAAGAGCTAATGGACCAGCCGCTCCGACCGGACGGCGCCTGGTTTATGGCATCGCCTGATCGCCAGACGGATGCTATTTCGACCCAAGCAGAATTTTGCCATCTGGTCCAAAAAGCGATTAGCTATATTCAAGCCAGCGGCATCAAAAAAATCGTTACCTCACGGGCTTCCGAGATCCCACTGCCCCCCAACTTCGACCCAATCAACGCCTTCGAATTATTGTGCCGGCGCTACCCCCAAGCCTTGGTTTCGCTGGTCTCAATTCCAAGCGTGGGTACCTGGCTAGGCGCCAGTCCGGAACTTCTGCTCAGCCTGTCGGATCAAAAATTGAGCACCGTGGCGCTGGCCGGAACCCGGGCCTACTCACCCGATCTGCCGCTGTCCGCCGTTAGGTGGGGGACGAAAGAGATTGAGGAACAGGCGTTAGTGAGCGATTATATCCGTGAATTCTTCCGCCAACTAGGGTTGCCCCATTTTGCTGAGGATGGGCCCCGAACTGTCGCGGCAGGTAATGTGGCTCACCTGCAAACCAAATTCGAGATCAACCTGCCGCCGGCCCAGTTACTGCACCTGGCCAATCAAATCTTACATAAGCTTCATCCTACCTCGGCCGTCTGTGGGATGCCCAAGCAGGAAGCCCTGTCGTTTATTTTGGAGAATGAAAGGTACAACCGGGCCTTCTACAGCGGCTTCTTGGGACCGATCCATATGCAGCACCACTCTGAACTTTTTGTAAACCTGCGCTGTATGCAACTGAAACGAGACCGCGCCGTTTTGTACGTTGGCGCGGGCATTACCCACGACTCCGTGCCGGAGTTGGAGTGGGAAGAGACGGTCTTAAAATCCAAAACGCTACTCGCCATCCTGGAACCTGAACTGGCCCCGCTGAGTTAAGCGTCAGTAAAAATGCAGAAATTTCAAACCTTAGCCAATATTGCCGATATCTGCGCCCGGAGCGGGATGGGCGATATCATTATTTCGCCCGGCTCACGCTCTGCGCCATTGACTGTATCGTTTTGCCGTCACCCGGACCTGCGCTGCCGGGTGGTGATGGATGAGCGGGCCGCCGGTTTTATGGCGTTGGGGTTAGCCCAACAAACGGGCAAGCCGGTCGGCCTGATTTGTACGTCGGGCACGGCGACGCTCAATTATGGCCCGGCGGTGGCCGAAGCTTTTTATCAACAACTCCCGCTGCTCATCTTCACCGCCGATAGACCGCCCGAATGGATCGACCAACAGGACGGGCAAACCATCCGCCAGCAAAATCTTTATTTCCCCCACTGCCGGGGCAGTTTCAACCTGCCGGTCGACTATACCCATCCCGATGCCCGCTGGCACGCCGAACGGATCATCTCAGAGGCGATCAATCGAGCTTTGGGGCCGATCGCCGGGCCGGTTCAGATAAATGTACCCCTACGCGAACCACTTTACCCGGCTGCCGACCAAGCGGTTGAACCTCAGCCAAATCGAAAGATCATCCGAACCGTGGCGGTTCAAGCCAGCCTGGCTAAGGCCGACTGGCAAAAGTTGCGCTCAACCTGGCAACAGGCCGGCAAAAAACTGATTGTGGGCGGCATGCATCCCGCCGCGCCTCCCGCTCTGGATCGCTTGCAACACGATCCCTCAGTGGCGCTCATCGCCGATTTGACCGCGAATGTCCACCAAACCGGTGGTCGCCTGCCCTATTGGGAGCTGGCGCTGGAGACGAAATCGGCGCCAATCCGGGAAAGGCTGGCCCCGGACCTGCTGGTCACTTTTGGTGGGCCGGTGGTGTCAAAAACATTAAAATCATTGCTACGCGAATATCAACCTCGGAGCCACTGGCACATCGAGCCCGGTGGCCAGATCATCGACACCTTCCAGAGTTTGACGCAGGTGATCCCGCTGAACGCAGCGACCTTTTTTGAGACGTTGGCGCATTTGGCCGACCAACCAGGCGGCGACCATGTGCCCGCCGGCGCCCCCTCGACCTATTTCGACGCCTGGCGCAGCCTGGGACAAAAGGCGCACAAACTGCTTGTTTCTTTTATGGCTGAGGCCCCCTTCAACGAATTTCAGGCTGCGTACGATTGTCTCCAGGCCCTGCCGGAAGCGAGCCGCCTGCAATTGAGCAATAGCATGCCCATCCGCTATGCCAACCTGATTGGCTTGCCGGAGCGAAATATCCAGGTCAATAGCAATCGAGGCGTCAGCGGCATTGACGGCTGCCTCAGTACCGCCGTGGGCGCGGCCTGGACCACGGAACGCATCACCACGCTCATCACCGGTGACCTGGCCTTTTTCTACGACCGGAATGGCTTGTGGCACAGTCACGTGCCGGCCAATTTGCGGATCATTATTCTGAACAATCACGGCGGCGGTATCTTCAAATTGATCGACGGCCCCACCAGCCTATCGGCTGCTGAGTTGGAGGCTTATTTTTTCACTCCCCACCCTTTGACCGCCAAAAATAGCGCGGCCGACTTTGACTGCGACTATTTTTATTGCCAGGATCGGCCAACCTTAAACCAACAGCTTAACGAATTTTTTGCCCCCCGCCGCAACGCGGCCATTTTAGAGATTGATACGGATAGCACCGTCAATGCCGCCGCCTACCGGCAATTCAAAACAATGCTGGCCAATTTAAGTCTGTAGAAATGTCAGGTTATATGTTGGGGGAGATTGGAGATTAGAGATTGGTAATTTTGCCTCATCTCCAATTTTTATTTTGACACCCACCTCAACTGACCTGGCGAAGTAGTAACCAAAGGAGAAAATAAATGAAGAGCAATATTCCCTGGGAAACGATCAAGGAATTTGAAGAGATTCTGTACCAATATTATGACGGCATCGCCAAGATCAGCATCAACCGGCCCGAAGTTCACAATGCTTTTACCCCTTTGACCGTGATGGAGATGTCTGAAGCGATGGAATTATCCCGTCAAGACCCTCGCATCGGGGTCATCATCCTCACCGGCGCAGGCGACCAGGCTTTTTGCAGCGGCGGCGACCAGCGCGTCCGGGGCGTGGGCGGCTATGTGGGGACCGATCAGGTCCCCCGACTGAACGTGTTAGACTTGCAGCGACAAATTCGCTCTTGCCCCAAACCGGTCATTGCGATGGTGGCGGGCTGGGCCATCGGCGGCGGTCACGTACTACACGTAGTGTGCGATTTGACTATCGCCGCGGACAACGCCCGCTTCGGCCAAACCGGCCCCAAAGTGGGCAGCTTTGACGGCGGCTTTGGGGCCTCATACCTGGCCCGCATCGTCGGCCAAAAGAAGGCCCGCGAAATCTGGTACCTGTGCGATCAATACACGGCTGAGGAAGCCCGGGAAATGGGGCTGGTCAACAAGGTGGTGCCGCTGGAGGAGCTGGAAGCGACCACGATTGAGTGGTGCCGTAAGATTCTGGACAAAAGCCCGCTGGCAATCCGCCTGCTCAAAGCCTCCTTCAACGCTGAGTTAGACGGCCAGGCCGGTATCCAGGAGCTGGCCGGGAACGCTACCCTACTCTACTACCTCAGCGAGGAAGCGCAAGAAGGCAAGCAGGCTTTCCTGGAGAAACGCCGGCCTGATTTCTCGAAATTTCCTAGATTCCCATAATGAATAGAGCAAAATTTGTCGGACGGCATCCCTTGCCTTTGCTGCAATTTGTTACCTCGTTTACCTCGTTCCCAAACTGAGTTTGGGAACGAGGTAAAATCGGACCTATTGGCAATGAGTTCTGTGGTGGCCTCCTATAAAAAATATACGTTGGTCTTTAAGAAACCAGCCGCTACCTCACGGGGAACATTACCGGCCAAAACCGTCTATTTTATCCGTTTGAGCGACCGTCGCCAGCCTGACCGGGTGGGTTTGGGCGAGTGTGCGCCCTGGCCCGGCCTGAGCGTCGATGACCGGCCTGATTTTGAAGCCAAATTGGCCGAGGTATGTGAGGCGCTCAAGGCGGGGCAACCGCCAACAGAATTCGATCTGGCCGACTGGCCGGCCCTGGCCTTTGGACTGGAGATGGCCTGGCGCGACTGGCAACATGGCGGCAGCCGGCAGCTTTTTGAGAATGAGTTCAGCCGGGGACGGAAACTGATCCCCATCCACGGTTTGATCTGGCTGGACTCGCCGGCTGACATGCTCCAACAAGTTCACCTTAAAGTCAGCCAGGGGCATACCTGTATCAAGCTCAAAGTGGGGGCGCTCGATTTTGAGGCAGAGCGGGCTTTGCTGGCCGAGGTCCGCCGCTGTTACCCTCCGGAGCGAATCGAGCTGCGCCTGGACGCTAACGGCGCCTTCAGCCCCGATATCGCCCTGGAACGCCTGACTGATTTAGCTCGATTTCAAATCCATTCCATTGAACAGCCGCTCAAAGCGGGCCAATGGCCGGCTATGGCCAGACTCTGCGCCCGCAGCCCGATCAAGATTGCCCTGGATGAAGAGTTAATTGGGATCACTTCCACGGCCAGAAAAAAAGAGCTATTGGCAAAAATTAAGCCCCACTACCTTGTGCTCAAACCGGCCCTGCTGGGTGGCTTCGCCGCGGCCGAAGCATGGCTCGCCCTGGCCCAGGAATTGGGGATTGGCTGGTGGGTCAACTCGGCCCTGGAGTCCAATATCGGCCTCAATGCGCTGGGCCAATGGACCAGCTCGCTGAACGCAACCATCATCCAGGGGCTGGGCAACGGCCAACTCTACACCAACAATATCCCAAGTCCGATTAAACTGGCCAGGGGATTGCTGGTTTACGATACAACGGTGGGTTGGGATGTTTCACAGCTGGTAGCCCCGGCCTGAGCCAACAGACGGCCATGAAAACAATCAACCTCAACCACAAAATTTACCGGCTGGCCTGGCTGCTTGACCCCTCTCTGGAAATAGAGCGGCTAAGCCTATCTCCCTACGAAAAAGATGTGGCGCGTTTTTGCCGGCAGTGGCTGGCAGGGCAAGAGATATTCACGGTGACCACCTCCGGCTCGACCGGTCGCCCCAAGCCAATCACGTTAACCCGGCAACAGATGATTGCCAGCGCCCGCTTGACCGGGCAAGCCCTGGGCCTGCAACCGGGCGACCAGGCCCTGGTTTGTCTGTCGATCCACTATATCGCTGGCATGATGATGCTGGTGCGAGGGTTCGAGTTGGATCTGGAGTTGACCATCATTAATCCGTCCAGCCAGCCCTTGCGCGAATTTCCACCGGAGACTCACTTTGATTTTAGCGCCTTTGTGCCCCTCCAACTTGAGCAAATTCTGACTGAATCGCCCGACAAGCAAGACATTCTCAACCGTATGAAAGCCATTCTGATTGGCGGCGCTCCCATTAGCCCGGCTCTGCAACAGCAGCTACAAACAATTTCTGCCCCCATTTACCATACCTACGGCATGACCGAAACCGTCAGCCATATCGCGCTCAAACGACTCAACGGTCCCCACGCCAGCGACTATTTTACCCCGCTGCCGGGCGTCGAGATCGGCCTCGACCTGCGCGGCTGCTTGACGATCAAAGCGATGGTCACCAATGATCAGACCGTCTACACCAATGACCTGGCCGAACTGCGCCCCGACGGCTCATTCAAGTGGTTGGGCCGAATCGATAACGTCATCAATTCCGGCGGGGTCAAAATTCAGATTGAAAAAGTAGAAGCGGTTTTAGAAACAGTGCTCCACACACTGCGCCACGGTCGCTACGCCGGACGGCGATTCATGATCGGTCCCCTGCCCCACCCTCAATTGGGCCAAGCCGTAGTGGCCATCATCGAGGGCGAACCCTTTTCCCCGGCAGAGCAGGTCGAAATCCGGTCGATCCTGCGACAGACCCTCACCAAATACGAAATCCCCCGCACATTCTATTTTCTCTCCACCTTGTCAGAAACGCCAACCGGCAAGATCGATAGAACCGCCTGTCTCCGAAAAATAGCCCCCCACTCCGACGACATTACTTCCAACCGGCCAGCCCAGATTGAGATACCTCCGCAACTATGATATACTATAGGTTAAGAAACCTTAAGGGGCAGGGACGCTATGGCAAATACCCCCCCCAACCTGCACTCAGAGCCGGCTTACAACGTCGATTTTGAGGAGATCGAGCACACCGCCGATTGGGCGCTGCGAGTCCGCGGGCGCGATTTGACCGAGTTGCTGGTCAACGCTGCCCGGGGGATGGTTAGCCTGGTGGTAACCGACCCCGCTGCCATCCCCACCAACGTAAAACGGCAGATTGAGCTGGCATCCATCGACCCCGAAAGTCTGCTGGTCGACTGGCTGAGTGAGCTGGCTTATTGGGCCGAAACAGAAGGGGTGATTTTTCACCAATTCGACCTGCAAGCCGTGACCTCAACTTCACTGCAAGCAACCGTCCACGGCGGCCAGACGGCTGATCTCAAAAAACATATCAAGGCCGTGACCTACCACAATTTAGAAATTGTGAAAACAGAAAATGGGTTGGAGACAACGATAGTGTTTGACGTGTGAGCAGGGGCAGGTGGCAAGTAACAGGTTGCAGGTCGCAGGTAGCAGGTATGTTTGCTACTCTGCTACTCTGCGACTTTGCAACTTGGGACCTTGCAACTTGTTACTCTGCTACCTACAAAGGAGTAGACGCGATGGTTAGCAGTAAAGATTTCAAACGCATCGACCAATTTCTGTACGAAGTTCCCCCGGAATTTCGGAATGATATGCGGGTACCGGCCCGTTTTTACGCCGATCCGGAGTTGCTGGAGGGCGCGCTCGGCGACAAAAGCCTGGAGCAGTTGGTCAACACGGCCACTATGCCCGGCATCGTCAAGTATGCCCTGGCCATGCCGGATATTCACCAGGGTTACGGTTTTCCCATCGGCGGGGTCATTGCCACCAAGCTACCGGATGGGGTTATCTCTCCCGGCGGCGTCGGATACGACATCAATTGCGGCGTACGACTGCTGGGCACGCACATCGACCAAGAAGAAGCCGACCCCTACCTGGACGACCTGGCCTCAGCTCTCTATGCCAACTGTCCCAGCGGTGTGGGCCAGGGCGGTAATATTAAACTGAAGCCGGGCGAATTGGACAAACTGGTTGAGCAGGGGGCGCGTTGGGCTTTGAAGCGGGGCTACGCCACCGAGGCCGACCTGGAACGGACCGAGGAACAGGGCTGCATCGACGGGGCCGACGCCGGCAAGGTCAGCGAGCGGGCCAAGAAACGGGGCAATGATCAGGTCGGCACGTTAGGCGCCGGCAACCACTTCATCGAAGTCGATGTGGTGGACGAGATCTTTGATGAAATCGCGGCCGAGCGCATGGGGCTGGCCCCGGGCCGGCTGGCGGTCCAGATTCACTGCGGCTCACGCGGCTTCGGCCACCAGGTCTGCACGGACTATGTGAAGCTGTTCCAAAAGGCCGTGCAAAAATATGGCATCAGCCTGCCGGACCGGGAGCTGGTCTGCGCGCCACTCAACAGCCCGGAAGGGCAAGATTACCTGGCGGCGATGAAGGCCGCGGCCAACTATGCCTTTGCCAACCGGCAGGTGTTGACCTACCACATCCGCCGCAGCTTTGAGGAGACCCTGGCGGGCAAGATCAAAAACCACCATGTCTTTCAAGTGTACGACATCGCCCACAATATGGCCAAAATCGAGGAGCATGAGATCGATGGGCGCAAGGTTAAAGTTTGTGTCCATCGCAAGGGGGCGACGCGGGCCTTTGGCCCCGGCTCAGCGGTGCTGCCCGGCGTCTACCGGGATATCGGCCAGCCGGTGCTGGTGCCCGGTTCGATGGGTACGGCCAGTTGGGTACTGCTGGGCACCGCCGGCTCCATGGCCCAGACCTTTGGCTCCACCTGCCACGGGGCCGGCCGGACGATGAGCCGCTCCCAGGCCAAAAAGACAATCTGGGGGGCCGAACTGCGCGAGGAGCTGGAGGCCGGCGGCATCCACGTGCGCGCCGGCAGTATGTCGGGCCTGGCCGAAGAAGCGCCCACAGCCTATAAAGACGTGGACCGGGTGGTCGAAGTGGTCCACGGCGCCGGCATCGCCAAAAAGGTGGCCCGGCTGGTACCGATTGCGGTGGTGAAGGGGTAAGCTAACAAAAACACCTATGGGGAAATAGATATGATTGTCGAGTAGGGCTGCAGTGTGGTATCATTTTACCATGAGGGGCCTATCCAAGTATGAACCACCAGTACTCAGGAGAGGAATAAGATGCCGTTTAAGTATTCCTGCTTCATCAGCTATCGTCATCATCAAGGCAAATTGGCCAGGCGAATCATCAATGATCTTTACACAGCTCTCACCAGTGAACTTGAACTTCTGACCGGTAAGGAGATTTTCCTCGATTGGCAACGCCTGGAAGCCGGCTACCTCCTCGATGAGTCATTAGCCAGAGAGCTTTGTCAAAGTGTCTGTATGATCGTAGTCTATACACCCACCTATTTTGATATAGAACATAACTATTGCGCTCGCGAATACAAGGCGATGGTGGAATTAGAAAAGGAACGGCTGGCTCAATTGGACCAACAAGGCGAAGAGATATACGGACTGATCATCCCTATTGTTTTTCGAGGTAGAAAAAATATGCCCCAGGAACTTGAGCAACGGACGCCTCTTGATTTTGAGACCTTTACTTTGTATGAAGCTGAGATGATCGAAAACCCTGTTTACGCCCCCAAGATCAGAAAGTTGGCCGAATACATTGCCGGTCGCTGCCAGGTATTCGACCAGTTGTCCCAAGAGTTGACCGGTAATTGCGCCGAATTCACCTTACCGTCGACAGAGCATATTAAAATTTGGTTGAAGACAATCCAGCCGGCGCCCGCTCCATTTCCGGGACGTGAGGGAGAGCAATAATGCCAGTAGAAATACCAGGTCAAATTATCACCTTTTATTCATATAAAGGCGGCACCGGGCGAACGATGGCCCTGGTCAACGTAGCTTGCCTGTTAGCGCAACGTCAAATTGAGGGCAGCAAGGGTGTACTGATGATAGATTGGGACCTTGAAGCGCCGGGTCTGCATTGGTTTTTGCGGGATAAGTTTGAACATCAATTTGACGACCCTGACCAGGCCCTCGATGAACGACCAGGCTTGATTGATCTATTTTGGGAATTGGCTAAAGCCACTCACAGGTTTAACGGAACGGACAAAAGACAGACCGAAACAGCTGCCAGAGCCTTGCTTGATAAAGTTGAACCAGAACGATTCATTTTAGAAACGGATATTCCTTTTCTTCATCTGCTTAAAGCCGGTCGCTTTGACGCCAAATACTCTAACCGTGTCACCACCTTTGAATGGGACAGCCTCTATGATCGGTCGCCCTGGCTGATTCGCGCCCTGGCGGAACACCTGGCCGAAAGGTACCGGTACATCCTCATCGACTCCCGCACCGGCATCACCGATACCAGCGGTATTTGCACCATGCTTATGCCTGAAAAACTCGTCCTGGTATTTACCCCAAATCGCCAAAGTCTCACCGGGGCCCTTGAACTCATCCAACAGGCCACCGAGTATCGCAAACAGTCTGATGATTTACGCCCCCTGGTCGTGTTTCCCCTACCTTCACGGATTGATATTACCAAAGAATCCTTACACAAAGATTGGCGCTATGGCGACTCTGAGCAAGGCATTGTCGGCTATCAACCCCAATTTGAGCGCATCTTTGAACAAGTTTATGGCCTGCCTCGCTGTAATCTTGAAACCTACTTCAGCGAAGTACAGATTCAACATGTCTCCGATTATGCGTATGGGGAAAAGATTGCCGCATTGGCCGGACCGAGTACCGGCCGCCTCGATCTTAAACGCAGTTATGAAAGCTTCACGGAACGATTAGTTAAACTGGCTACGCCATGGGAGGAGTTGGAAACCTTTGCCTTTGATGTATTCCTGGCCTATAACAACCAGGATAAAGCCGAAGTGCAAACCATTGCCCGCGAACTCAAACAACGCGGTTTAAAGCCGTGGTTGGACCAAGAGCAAATCCGGCCAGGCCAGTTGCTTCGAGATGTTCTTGACCAGGCGCTCGCACAAGTCAAATCTGTGGCGGTTTTCATCGGGCCAGAAGAGTTGGACAAGCGGCAAACTGTGGAATTGCACTCGCTAGTTAGCCGTTCAAGAGACGCCGACCTGCCGGTAATCCCGGTGCTATTGCCGGGCGTCGATGAACTTCCAGATGAGTTACCTTTTCTTGAAGACATTAACCAGGTTCGCTTCTCTAAAATTAATGACCTTAAGGCCCTGGATGATCTGGAATGGGGCATCACCGGTAAACGCCCGCGCCAAATTGGCAAGGCAAGATTGAGGGGTTTTTAGCCGGGATGTAATTCCAAGAAAGTTATCACAGGTAACGTCCGCACCTGACAAGCAAAGACCTTTTCAAAAAATAGCACTTCTGACCCAGACAGAGGAGGCAGCATGTCGACCAAAATCATCGTACCGGGTTATGAAATTGAAACCGGCGCTCAAACCGAGCCGGCCCTGCAAGATTTTGGCCTCAACGTCAAAACCGAGCATGCCGTGCGGATTAGCGAGCCAAAACGGGGCAAGGCCGACTATCTTGAGTTGGAGGGGGCCGAGGATGATGATGTCGTCGAAATCGAGTTGGAGTACGGCGTGCGCGAATGGGTTCGAGTGGAACATTTGCGCCAGCGGCTCCAACAGATCGACCCCAAGCTGGTCGACGATACCCGGCTGCATCTGACCCCGGCGTTGGAACAGCGCAGCAGTCGCGGCGTGGTCAGTTGGACGTTGAAAGGGCTGAAGCTGCTCAAGATTGACCCGGTCGACCCGATTGCCAACCTGGCCGCGGCCAAAATGGTGGAATTCATTGAAGATAAGTATTTTGGTAAACCCGGCATCCGCCCGCCCGGCCTCTACACCCTGGCCACCGCCGGCCAACTGGCCGACCCGGTCAAGACCCCCCTGCCGGCCGCAGAGGCGCCCTACCTGGTCTTTTTACACGGCACCGCCTCCTCCACTGCGGGCAGCTTTGGCAAGTTGTTCGACGCCGACCCGACCGACAAATTCTTTCAACCGACCGCCGAGTGGAAACAGCTCCAAACCATGTACCGGGACCGTTTGTTGGCGCTGGAACATCGCACCCTGAGCCTGAACCCGGCCCAAAATGCCCTGGAACTGGTCCGGTTATTACCCCGCCAGGCCCGGCTTCACCTCGTCTCCCACTCCCGCGGCGGTTTGGTGGGTGAATTACTCTGTCGTGGGCCGCTGTCGGCCAGGGATTTGGCCCCGTTTGCGGTCCAGAATCGCGCCACGGACCTGGAAATTTTGCAGGAGCTGAGCGAGGAATTGCGCGACAAGCAACTTCAAATCGAACGCTTTGTGCGGGTGGCCTGTCCGGCCCGGGGCACGCTGCTGGCTTCGGAGCGCGTCGATACCTACTTCTCGATTCTGCTCAACCTGATCAGCCTTATCCCCGGTCTCAGAAACAATCCCATCTATGAATTTATCCAGGCCACCTTAATGGCCATCGTCAAGAAACGATCTGACCCGGCCGCCATCCCCGGCCTGGAAGCGATGATGCCGGCCTCACCGTTCATTAAGCTGGTCAATCCCTATGGGGTCAAGGTCAAGGCTGATCTGACCGTCATCGCCGGAGACGTTGAAGGCAAAGGCTTATTTGGCCTGCTCAAAGCGATGGCCACCAATCTGTTCTTCCGCGAGGACCACGACCTGGTGGTCAACACCGCCTCGATGTATCAGGGCATCGAACGAGCCGGGGGCGCCAGATTTTGGTTCGGCCACGGCCCGGAGGTCAACCATTTCAACTACTTTAGCAACGAGAGCAGCCGCCAGCGCGTTTTTGCCGGCCTCACCCAGCCGGAGAAACAGTTGGAGCAGGCCGGCTTCAAACCTTTGACCCGGCAAGGCATCCCGGAGTTGTCCCGAGGCGCGTTTCGGGCCAAGCAGGCCAACGCGCCGGTCGTCTTTGTCATTCCCGGCCTGATGGCCACCCATCTCAAAGATGAACAGGAACGGCTGTGGCTGAATCCGGCCAGGCTGGCCGACGGCCAGCTCGACCAACTGGCCCTTGACGGAACTACGTCCAATAGTCAACTGGTCCCCGATGAAATTATGGCCCTCAATTACCAGCAACTGCTCAACCACCTGGCGGCTCGCTACGAGGCCATCGACTTCCCCTATGACTGGCGGCAGTCGGCGCTGACGACCGGCCGGCGACTGGCCGCGGTGGTTGGCGAAACTCTGCGCCAGCGGGAGCAGCCGGTGCATCTGTTGGCCCACTCGACGGGCGGTTTGGTGGCCAGGGCTATGCTGCTACAAGATCGAGAGGTGTGGCACCGGCTGTGCGACCGGGGCGGCCGGCTGGTGATGTTGGGCACGCCCCAGCACGGCTCGTTCGAAGTGCTGCGGCTGCTAACTGGCCAGGGCCGGCTGGCCGGCATGCTGGCCCTGCTTGACCCCGAACGCGAGGCCGCCGATTTGAGCAGCATCCTGCTCACCTGGCCTGGCCTGCTTGAGCTGCTGCCCGACCTGCCCGGCAGCAACTTTTGGGAGGTTAGCTGGTGGCAGCAGGCCGGCGTCAAAGGGGCAGACACGCCCGCCTTTGCCGAGGCCCTGGCGACCGCTCGCCAGGCGCGGGCCAGTTTGACCCAGGCGGTTGACCCCAACCACATGCTTTGTGTGCTTGGCAGCGCCCCGCTGACGGCCAGCGTAGTGCGCCTGAACAAGGCCGAGGGGTTAGTCTTCCGCGGCTCGGCCCTGGGGGATGGTTTTGTGACCCACCGGCTGGCGACCTTAGCCGAGCTGCCCACCTGGTACATACGGGCCGGCCACGGCGAGATGACTCGCTACCAGCCGGCCTTTCCGGCCCTGGTGGAACTGCTCGAACAGGGCCACACCGGCCAACTATCGGTTAAGCCGCTGGCGCCTGAGGTCGATACCCTGATCGATCTGCCCAAATCGGAGCTGGTCCTCTTCCCCACCGAGGAGGAGTTGGTCGCTGCGGCTTTGTACAATCAACCGCCAACTGAAGACAAAAAAGAATTTGTCACCTTGCGGATATCGGTAACTCACGGCAGCCTGGAGTTTGCCCAATATCCGGTGGCGGTAGGCCATTATTACGGCGATCTGATTGTTGGGTCTGAAAAATTTCTGGATCGGAAACTGAATGGACGGCTGCTGGATCGCTTCAATTTGAATCTCTATCCCGGCGCTGACAACACCAGCGAAGTCATCCTGGCCCCGAACTGCTCACCCAAAGGCGCGCTGATCATCGGCCTGGGTGAGATTGGGCAGCTTACCGCCGAGAAGATTACCACCGGTATCAGAGAGGCGGCGCTGCGCCTGGCCCTGGAAGTGGCCGAATTGCCGGACTGGGCTGATAGCAGCGACGGCTGGCGCTCGGCCGCCTTCAGCGCTGTGCTGATCGGGACGAATGGAGGCCGAACTTTAAGCATCGAAAGCGCAATTTCGGCTATCGTCAAGGGGGCGGTGCTGGCCAACCGGCTGCTGCAAGGCCGCGGCCTGTGGGAGCGAGTCCGGATCGACCAGATCGAATTCATTGAACTGTACCAAGATTTGGCCACCCACGCCGCTCACGTCGTCAAGAATATCAATACCCATGTCCGGCTGCTGCTGGAACAGAACGAGGAGCTTATCGGCTCGCCCTACCTGCACCTCGGCCGGGGCGGGCTGCAGGGCCGGCCGAGCCTGCAATACGACCAGGGTTGGTGGCGTCGCCTCCAGATCACCGGTTCAACGCCGACGGACCCTTCAAAAAAGGCTCGAGCTTTGAATTTTGTGATGTTGACCGACCGGGCCAGGGCCGAGGAAACGTTGCAGGCCACCCAGGCCAACTTGATCGACGGCTTTATTCGCCAGGCCATCACCAACCCCAACGCCTCAGACGACCTGCCGGCGACGCTGTATGAATTGCTGATGCCCAACACCTTAAAAGAGCAGTCTGAAGAAACAGCCAACCTGGTGCTGGTGCTCGACAGTCACGCCGCCCAATATCCGTGGGAGATGCTGGTGGAACCGACCCAGGAACGGGAGATGGAACCGCTGGCCATCCGCATCGGGGTGCTGCGCCAGTTGAAAACGGCCCAATTCCGGCCCAAAGTCCAGCCGCCGCGGGGCAACCGGGCCTTAGTGATTGGCAACCCCAAATTGGGGTCCAACTCGCCCTACCCCGACCTGCCGGGGGCTGAGGCTGAAGCCAGACTGGTGCAAGCCGAGTTGGAACAGCATGGTTACGATGTCACCCTGCTGGTCGGCGAACAGGCGCACCCCACCGCCATTCTGAATGCTCTCTTTACCGGCGAGTACCGCCTGCTGCACATCGCCGGTCATGGCATCTACAAGCCGGACAGCCCGGCGGAGAGCGGGGTGATTATTGGGGATGACATTCATCTCACGGCCAATGAGATTCGCCAACTGCGGGTGGTGCCGGACCTGGTCTTCTTGAACTGCTGTCACCTGGGCCAAATAGACCAGGACGCCGCCGAGAGCGCGGCCCTCCGGCAAACGGAACGAGCCTGGAACAAGCTGGCCGCCAGTATTTCCGAAGAACTGATCGATATCGGCGTGCGCGGGGTTATTGCCGCCGGGTGGGCCGTTAACGACGACGCCGCCAAAACCTTTGCCGCCGAATTCTACCGGCAGATGATGTTTGGGCAAGGCCAGCAGTTTGGCCAGGCCGTCCACCAGGCCCGCAAGCGAACCTACCAGGAGCACCGGGCCACCAATACCTGGGGCGCCTACCAATGTTACGGCGATCCCGGCTTTGTGCTTGACGCCGGGGCAAGACCGGCCGCAGGCGGCGCGCTCGAACCGGTGGCCGGCCACGAAGTCATCAAAGAGTTGCAGGATATCAAAGCCGGCGCAGCCGCCGGCAGCCCGGCCCAACGCAAAGCCAGCCTGGAACGGGTGAGAGAGTTGCAGCGCACCCTGCGCCACGAGTGGCAGACCGGCGAACTGTTCTATCACCTGGGTGAAACCTTTGGCGAGCTGGGCGCCTTTGAGGAGGCAATTTACTGTTACGAGCAGGGGCTTAAATCCTGGGGCGGTGATGTGCCGATCAAGATGGTGGAGCAACTGGGCAACCTGCAAGCTCGTTACGCCGTCCAACTCAAACAGCAGGAACGGCAGGGTGAGCCGGTTGAGGCTCGCCGGGCCGACCAGCCTCAACCGGATAAAATGTTGAAGCAGGCCCGCAACTGGCTGGAGTGGGTTTTAGCCGCCGGCCAAACGCCGGAACGGCTGGCCCTGCTGGGCAGTTTTTTCAAACGAGCGGCCCTGGTCAGCGAGGGCAAGGCTCGGGGCATCTCGCTCAATGAAGCCGAGGAGTATTACCGGAAAGCCTACGAATTGAGCAAATCGGCCGGAGAAATCGACCCTTATCACGCCCTCAATTGGATTACCATCTGCTTTCTCAAAGCTTGCGCCGGCAAAGACAAAACGCAACAAAAAGAGCTGGTCAACCAGGTCAATCTCAGCCTGCAAGCGGCCATAGCCAAAGCGACCGCCCAGGCCGACTTTTGGTCTCGCGTGGCCGTACCGGATGCCAATCTGCTGCTGGCCCTGGTTACGGGTAACCTGGCCGAACGGGAGGAAGAAATTGCCCAACGCTATCACGCCGTGCTCGGCGCCTGGGTATCGGCCCGGCAGCGAGCCTCGGTCCAGGAGCAGTTTGACTTCTTGATCGAGATGCTGGCCGGGAGCGGCTGTGAGCAATTGTTAGAACCGCTGCGCCGGATTCGGACTGTGATCGCCGAGTGAGGCCGCGCCCAATGGAGCCAGAGCAGCCAACGACGGCGCAATCGGACGATGAATTAAACAGGCAGGCCACTCTGCTCAAAGCCGCGACTCAGGTTAGCCGCAACATCTCCTCCATTTTTGACCCCGAGGAGTTGCTGGCCCGCACCGTCGATATTATCTGCGATGCCTATGGTTTCTACTACGCCGGCATCTTTCTCATCGAACGGCTGGCCGACGGCCAGGATTGGGCTATCCTCAAAGCAGGGCGAGGCAAAGCCGGCCGGTTGATGATCGAACATCAGCACAAGTTGCTGGTCGGCGGGCGCTCGATGGTGGGCGCCTGCACGAGCCTCAATGAAGCCCGCATCGCCCTGGACGTGGGCAAGGAAGCAGTCTGGTTCAACAATCCGTTTCTGCCCGATACTCGCTCCGAAATGGCCCTGCCGCTGGCTATCGGCGGCCGGGTCATCGGCGCTTTGACTGTGCAGAGCACCCAGGAAGCCGCCTTTTCAGAAGAAGACGTTTCCTCGCTGCAAGCCATGGCCGACCAACTGGCCGTGGCGATCAACAATGCTCGCCTGCACCAACAAAACCAGCAACTCTTCCGCCAGGCGGCCCGGCGGGCCCAACTGCTGCAAGTTGGGGCCGAGGTCAGCCGCAATATCACTTCTATTCTAGACCTTGATGTGCTGTTGAGCAGCACCGTTTACATCATCTGCGAGGAGTATGGCTTTTACTACGCCGGCATCTTTCTGGTTGACCCCACCCCCGACGAAGAAGGCCGGATTTGGGCCAGGCTCAAGGCCGGCCGGGGCGAAGCCGGGCGAAAAATGGTCGAGCTGGGCCACAAATTAGAGGTTGGCGGCAACTCGATGGTTGGCGCGGCTATCGCCACCAGGGAAGCTCGGATAGCCCTGGATGTCGATGCCGAGGCGGTTTGGTATCCCAACCCTTACCTGCCCCACACCCGCTCAGAAATGGCCTTGCCGCTTATCATCACGGGCGAAGCCATCGGCGCGCTCACCGTGCAAAGCGTGGAAGCAGCCGCCTTTTCCGAAGAGGACATCTCCTCCCTGCAAATGATGGCCGACCAGTTAGCCGTAGCCATCAACAATGCCCGGCTGCTGCAAGATTTGGCAGCCGCCAATCAGGAGTTGGTCCGCGCCAAAACTTTCGAGTCGATTGCTACGGCCACAGGTGAAACTATTCACTGGGTTGGCAACAAAGCCGCGCCCATTCCGGCCAGTGTGGCTCGCCTGCGGGAGGACCTGGGCCGGTTTCTTTATCTGAGTGGCAAATTTATCTCGCAGTTGCCTGAAGGTCATCAAAACGACCCCCTGGCCCAACTCATCGTGACCGCGGCTCAATACCTCAAGGAGCATTACCCGGAGTTAGAAAAGTCGGTGGAGAAGCTCAGGGGCAAGCCGCTGCCCAAATTGCAGCGGCTGCTGGCCATTGAGTCGATGCTGGAAGACCTGGATATCATCGAGCAGAGCGGCAACACCATCCTGCAAATCAAAGAGGACCTGATCGGCCCGGCCCGGCGGATGAAGCTCCAACCGGCCGATATCGTGCAAATCGTCCAACAGAACGTGAAAGGGTTCATCCGACCTCCGGCCAGCGTGCTGTACAGCATCGATGGGGAAATTCCGCCGGTCAAGGTCGATCCCGTGCAGATGGGCCGGGTGATTATCAACCTGGTCAAAAATGCGTTGGAAGCGATGGACGACCAACCCCAGCCCCACCTGTTCGTGGCTATTCGCCGGGAGAATCGGGATTATGTTATGATTGAGCTGGCCGACAACGGCTGCGGCATTCCTGAAACTGAATTAACCAGGATCTGGCTGACCTTCCATACCAGTAAAGCCAAGAAAGGCGGCACCGGCCTGGGTCTGCCGGCCTGTCTCCAGATCATGGAACGGATGCAGGGTAAGATCAGTGTGGTCAGCCAGGTTGGCGTTGGCTCAACCTTTACCCTGCACGTGCCGGTCTATCGTCCCGGTGATGATGAAGAGATGTCGTAACTTACATTAAGCCATGCTTTTTACAAATCAGGCTGCTTATATTATCATAAAGCCCATCCCATCAGCCCGAGGTAGATAACTATGGACCCAGCCCAATTGGACAACATCACCCTGGCCCAGGCAGTTCGCCGGGCCAATCTGCTGGCCGCGGCCGCCGAAGTGAGTCAAAACATTACCCATATTTTGGATATCGACGAATTACTCCCCAAAACGGTCGATATCATCTGCGAGGCTTACGGCTTTTATTATGCCGGCGTGTTCTTACTCGACGCGGCCGGCGAGTTTGCCGTACTGCGCGCCGGCCGGGGCGAGCCAGGCCGGATCATGATCGAAAACAATCACAAACTGGCCGTCGGGGGCAACTCGATGATTGGGGCCTGCACCGCCCGCAATGAGGCCCGCATTTCGCTAGACGTCGATACCGAGCGCATCTGGTATCCCAACCCCGTTTTGCCCCATACCCGCTCAGAGATGGCTCTGCCGCTGGCCATTGGGGATCACGTCATCGGCGCCGTGACGGTGCAAAGCGTTGAACCGGCCGCCTTTTCCGCTGAAGACGTCTCCTCCTTGCAAGCAATGGCCAACCAATTGGCTATTGCCATTGATAATGCCCACCGGCGGCGTGAATTGGAACAAGCCCACGCCGAGCTGCTGCGAGCCAAAACCTTTGAGGCGGTCGCCACCGCAACCGGCGACGCTATCCACTGGATTGGCAACAAAGCCGAACCCATCGGCCCCTCTGTGGAGCGTATCCGGGAGGATGTCCAATTGCTGGCCTTGACCAGCGCCGATCTTTTGGCCCAGGCGCCGGCGGAAATCCGGAGCCGGCCGCTGGCCCAATTACTGGCCCAAGAGGCGGCAGCTATTCGAGCCAGCAAGCCCGACCTGGTAACTACAGCCCAAAAACTGGCCGACTGGCCGCCGGCCAAGCTGGAGAAACGGCTCAGCCTGGCCTCGATTCTGGAAGATTTAGAGATCATCGACACCGCCGCGGCCTTGATTTTGAAAGTGAAAGAGGAACTTATTGGGCCGGCCCGGGAGCAGGCGCCCCGGCCGGTAATGGTCGACGACGTGCTCAAAGATACCCTCAGCGGCCTGGCATTCCCCCCCAACCTGGTCACAATCGACCAGGCTGATGACTTGCCGCCGGCGCTGGCCGATCCGGTGCAGTTGACCCGGGTCTTTGCCAACGTGTTGCAGAACGCTCAGGAGGCTCTGGTTGACCGACCTGCGCCCAGCATTACGGTCAGCCTGGCTACGGACGAAAACAGTGACTTCGTCCGGGTCAAGATTGCCGATAACGGTCCCGGCATCCCGGCCGACGAGTTGGACAAAATCTGGGTGACTTTCCACACCAGCAAAGCCGCTCAGGGCCAGGCCGGCCTGGGTTTACCCGCCTGTCGCCTGATTCTGGAGCATATCGGCGGCCACATCTCGGTGGAGAGCCAGCCGGGTCAGGGCGCTACCTTTACCATTGACATCCCGGCGTATCAGCTCAAAGGCGAGGATACCCGGATCGAATCCAGCCGGGGCAAAATCCTGCTGATCGACGATGACGATAGCTGGCAGCAGTTGGCCCTGGCGACGCTGGAAGCAGCCGGTTACCGGGTGTCGACGGCCGGAGAGAATTATGAAATCGACCCCTCCGCCGGGTATGAGCTTATCCTGATCGATGACCTGCTGGCGCATGAGGACTCGCTAAGCCTGTTGCGCCACCTCAAAAAGGCCGGCGTCATTGCCAAAACGGTGGCGGTCAGCTCAAACCCGCGGGTCGAGCGGACCAAAGAGCGCAAATTGCTGGGGCTGCACGACCTTATTGCCAAACCCTACACGCCGGCCAGCTTACTGGCGGAGGTCCGAAGGGCGGTCAGCTCGATCCGGCATAGTCATTCGGCCTAACCTGAGGCGCAATTGAGCCTAATTCCTCACAGGGGAGTATCGTTGCCATGGACGTTGAACCTAAAATTTTGGTCGTCGATGACGAAGAGAATCTGCTCCGCAGCATCGCCAAAACTCTCTTCCGCGAAGGTTTTGAGGTCGAGACGGCTAACGGCAATCGGCCGGCCTTTGAGCTGGTTCAGGCCGCCGCCCGCGACGGCGAGCCGTTCGACCTGATTATCATAGATTTGAATATGCCCAACTTTGCCGGCCAGGAGTCGAAATACGCCGGCATGGAATTACTGGAGCATCTCCGGGCCGCCGCGCCCGACATCCCGGTCATTGTCAACTCGGCCTGGGACGAAGTGGCCACGGCTAAAATGTGTCTCAACAAAGGGGCCGCCGATTACTTCGTCAAGGGTCGCACCGAGGAGATGCTGCAAAAGATCCGGGCGGTCCTAAATCTGCCAGAGGAATAGAGACAGGTTGTGGCGGTTAGACATCTTTTTGTGGGCAATCTGGCCCTAAACGACACCGTCTATGCCGACGGCCGCACCAGTATGGCCGATCCGGGCGGCAACGCCCTCTATGCTGCCGTGGGCGCCAGCCTCTGGTCGAACCAGGTTGGCCTTGTCGCCGTGGTTGGCTACGATTGGCCGGCCGCTTACACCGACACTCTGGCCCAAAGCTCCATTGATACCTCCGGCCTGGTTCACAAAGATGCTGAAACGCTGCGGGCCTGGACCGTCTACGAGTTGAGCGGCTACCGGCGCTACTTTTCACGCAATACCGAAGTGGCGCTGCTAACCCCCAGCCCCTATAGCAGCACGCCCCTGACTGCCGCCGAAGCAGCCGCCTTCAGTGAGGCCGCCCGCCAGGTGCACCTGCGCAATTCGCCCCTGCCGCGTGATTTGCCGGCCCATCTCTGGGGAGTCGACTCCATCCACCTCTGCCCCATGCGGCTGGAGACAATTCTAACCTGGCTTGATTACTTACAGACCAAACCGGACATTTTTGTCTCGGTCGATATTTTGCCCTACCCGTTGCAGGGCAATCTGGATGACCCGCAGCTTCGCCGCCTGCTCAGTCGGGCCGACGCGTTTATGCCCAGTGAAGTCGAAGCCGAAAGTTTGCTACCGGGCTATCAGACCGAAACGTTCTGCCGGGAATTTGCCGCCCGCGGACCCAAGATCGTGGGGATCAAACAGGGCGACCATGGCGCAAGCGTTTATGACCGCAAACGAGATCTATTTGTTAAAATCGCGCCGTATCCGGCCGACGTGGCCGATCTGACCGGCGCAGGCGACTCTTTCTGCGGCAGTTTTGCCATCGGCTGGCTGCAAACCAGGGATGTGGTCCAGGCGGCCTTGTACGGCACGGTTTCAGCCTCGTTTGTGATCGAGGGTTTTGGCGGCCTCCACGCCCTGAATATCAGCCGGGGTCAGGTGGAAGCGCGGCTGGCCGAATTAAAGAAAATCAACCGGCTGCCAGGTTAAAGCTTCAAATATGACAAATGTCACCAGAATGTGATGACATTTGTCACTAGCCCAAAGTACTGGTTCACGGTTATCCTGAAATGGCGAGACGGGGTCAAACTATAAACAAGTGAAGCAGGGTTGTGCCAGGGCTTCAAAGGAGAAACCCGCCGCCCTCAAAAAATTGTCAATACAGGACCCGTTCTCACAAAACAATTTAGAAAAAGCCCTCAATAGCGAGGGCTTTTCTCTTAACTGAGAGATGAAGTGACCGGCGTTTTGAAACGCCGGTCACTTTTTTTGGCAGAACTCGAAACAATATCCTAATCGTGCTATAATGCACCATTATGTACATAAGCCAACTGTCTCTCACCAATTATCGCAATTTCAGCCGCCTCACCCTTGACCTGCCGCCGGGGCCGGTATTGCTGCGCGGCGACAATGCCAACGGCAAAACCAACCTGCTGGAATCGATCTATTTCCTGTCGACCACCCGCAGTGTCCACGCCCGCGCCGACCAGCAGCTCATTAACTGGCTCGTCTTCAGGCACGAACCGCTACCGTTTGCCCGTGTGGTCGCCGCCGTTCACACCCAAACCGAAAGTTTCCAACTGGCCGTCACCATTGTCAAGGAGGGCGATGGTCTGCGCAAAGACGTCCGCTTGAACGGGGCCAAAAAACGGGCCATGGATGTGATCGGTAAATTGAACACGGTCATGTTCTTGCCGGAAGACATCGAGCTGGTGACCGGCGCGCCGGCGGTTCGACGCCGCTACCTGGACAGCACCCTCTGCCAGATTAGCCGCACTTATTGCGAGGCGCTCAGCCGGTATAACAAGGTTTTGACGCAGCGCAACGCCTTGCTGAAGGAACTGTTCAAACGGAACGGCAATACCGACCAGCTCCTCTACTGGGATGAACAACTGGCCCATGACGGCGCCACCCTGGTAGTTCAGCGCCACAATACCATCCTGGAATTGGACGCGGTGGCCCGGCAGCGCCAGCGCGAGTTGAGCGGCGGCAAAGAGGGGCTGCGCCTGCACTACGCCCCCAGCTTTGACCCCCACCAGCGTCCCCGCCCCAACTACCAGTTGCCGCTGCTGTTGGAAGAGCTGGCCCCCTATACCGCGGCTGCGCCGCCGGTCAAAGAGGTGCGCCAGATTTTTCTGGCCTACCTCCGCCAGGTTCGAGCCGAAGAGATCAACCGCGGCATAACCCTGGTTGGCCCGCACCGGGACGACTTTCACTTTCTGGTCGATGGCATCGATATGACCCTATATGGTTCACGCGGACAGCAGCGCACTGCCGCGCTCAGCACCAAACTGGCCGAGGTGTCGCTGATGCAGCAAACCACCGGCGAAACCCCGGTCCTGCTCCTGGACGACGTGATGAGCGAACTGGACGCCGAACGGCGCAGGCAGGTGATCAAGGTGGTCGATCAGGCCGGCCAGGCCCTGTTGACCACCACCGACTGGGAGGATTACGAAGCTGACTTTCGCCAGCGGGCCAAACTGTTTTCAGTTTCGCTGGGGCAATTGGAGGAAGTTAATTGAAGTCCCTGATCTCCTCTGGTATAATCATACCAGTGTCAAACCGTTGAGCCAGACGGAGGGAAATCAGCCTCACTATGATGAACGACAAGATTCTGCTCATTGAAGACGAACCGCAAATCGCCGGCTTTATCAGCCGGGGTCTACGTCGAGAAGGCTACAACGTCGTCGAAACTTTTGACGGCGAAACCGGCCTGGACCTGGCTTTTGGCGAATTACCCGACATCATCATTCTGGATATCATGTTGCCCGGCATCGATGGCCTGAGTGTGTGTCGTCAAATCAGAGAGGGCGGGCTGCAAACCCCCATCCTGATGTTGACGGCCAAAGACGCCATTCCGGATCGGGTGGCCGGCCTGGAAGCCGGCGCCGATGATTACCTGGTTAAACCTTTTGCCGTTGAAGAGTTGCTGGCCCGGGTTCGCGCCTTGGGCCGGCGCAAAGCCCCCATCGAGTCGGATGCGCCTCTCCATTTTGCCGATTTGACCCTCAATCCCAGCACCCGGATGGCCCAGCGGGGTGACCGCTACATCGAACTGACCGCCAAGGAGTACGAACTGCTGGAACTCTTCATGCGCCATCCCAATCAGGTGCTCACGCGCGATCAAATTTACAACCGCATCTGGGGTTACGACTTTGGCGGCGAGTCGAACATTATTGAAGTCTATATCCGTTACTTGCGCTCAAAATTGGAGCAAGACAATGAGCCGCGGCTGCTCCACACCATTCGCGGCGTGGGCTACGCCCTGCGAGAAGCCTAAAGCCAATTATCTATGAACAATGAGTAATGAGTAATTTCATTGTTCATTGATAATTGTTCATTGATAATTGTTCATTGATAATTGTTCATTGTTATGCCTATTCGCATTCATTTAACCCTGTGGTACACGTTTTTACTGGGGATCATCCTCATCACCTTTAGCGCCTTGCTCTACCTGGTGTTGAAATTCTCCCTGCATGCCCAGATCGACGGTAACCTGGAAGACCGCGCCCAACAAGTTATGGCCGGGATTGAAGCCCAGGCTGTGGTCAATTTAGAGACGGGCGAAGTGTTCGTACCGCAGGCCAACGTATTCTCTTCGCCTTCAACCTTTATCCAGGTGGTGCGCGTTGATGGCAGTATCGTTAGCGCCGCCGATAACCTGGGTACGCAACGCTTTCCACCTGACCCGGACATCTTAGCCGCCAATTTGCAGGGAGAATCGACCATTAAAACCGTCAGGGTCGGCGACAGTCCGGTTAGAATTTACAGCACGCCGATATTCTTCAGAGACCAGGTGGTCGGAGCGGTGCAGGTTGGCCAATCGCTGACCGATGTAGAAAACACTCTCCACCAGGTGTTACTTTTCCTCCTGAGCGGCACGGTTGTCGCCCTGATTCTGGCCGCCATGGTCGGCGCGTTCCTGGCCTGGACCGCCCTACGTCCCATCGAAAAAATCACCCAAACCGCCGCCCAAATTGTGAGCGCCCAGGACCTGAAGGAGCGGCTGCCGACCTCCAACACCAACGATGAAATTGAACGGCTTACGGTAACGATCAACGATATGTTGGAGCGGCTAGACAACTTCTTTCAGGCCCAAGTCCGCCTCAGCGCCGACGTTTCCCACGAGCTGCGCACCCCGCTAACCGCCATTCGCGGCAATGTCGACCTGCTGCGCCGGGGCGCGGCTTGCAGCGAAGCTGAGCTGTTCGAGGCCCTGGCCGTCATCGATGGCGAGTTGGACCGCATGTCCCGCATTGTGGCCGACTTGCTGCTGCTCTCTCAGGCCGACGCCGGCATGAGTTTGCGGATGGAACCGGTCGAACTGGACACAATTATCCTCGACGTTTTCCGCCAGGCCCGGGTCATTGCCAATGGCGTCAACCTGCAGCTCGGCCACGAAGATCAGGCCCTGGTGCAGGGCGACCCAGACCGGCTCAAGCAGCTGCTGATCAATCTGGTAACCAATGCGCTTAAACATACTCCCTCGGGCGGCAATGTAACTCTCTCACTCTACCGCGAGCCGGAGTGGGTTCGGATTATCGTGGCGGATACCGGCCGCGGCATTGCACCCGCGGCCCTACCCCATATCTTTGAAAGATTCTACCAGGCCAACGAGGCCAACCAGAAGGGTACCGGCCTGGGGTTGTCGATTGCCCAATGGATTGCCCAGGCTCACGGCGGGGAAATCACGGTCAAGAGTGAGTTGGGCCAGGGTTCTGAATTTACGCTCTGGCTGCCCACCAGGCCCGACCCCAACGCCAGCCATACGCTTAAACCGGGCCAATTTGCCGCGCCCAAAACGAAGCCAATCCCCACGCAGCCGATATCCCGGTAACCCCCATGAAACTTGCCCATCTATTAGCCGCGCTGCCCCGTTTCAGGCTGCTCTCCACTTCAGACTCGCCGCCCTTTAACCAGTTCCTGGCTCAAATCGATATCACCAGGATTACTGCCGACTCGCGGCAGGTGGAACCGGGCAGCCTCTTTGTGGCGTATCAAGGGGTCAATGTGGATGGTCACCGCTTCATCCCCGACGCGCTGATCCGGGGCGTGGCCGCTATCATTACTGAAGAGGATAAACCAAACTCCCCATCTCCACCCGCAGCGTCTGATCTCCTATCTCCAGTTTGGTTGAGCGTCCCTGACGGTCGCGAAGCCCTGGCCTATCTGGCCGCGGCCTGGCACAATTTTCCGGCGCGACGCTTGCGCATGGTCGGCATTACCGGCACCGATGGCAAAACGACCACCACCAACTTTCTCTACCACCTGCTGCGCGCCGCCAATATCCCCGTCGGTATGATCAACACTGTCAATGCGGTGATTGGCCCTAACCTCCTGGAAACCGGCCTGCATACCACCACGCCCGATGCCCCGGACGTGCAGCAGTACCTGGCCCAGATGGTCGCGGCAGGGGTCGACACCTGCCTGCTGGAGGTCACCTCCCACGGCCTGGCCCACCATCGCGTTACCGCCTGCGATTTCGACATAGCCATCGTCACCAACATCACCCACGAACACCTCGACCTCCACGGCTCACTGGCGGCTTACCGGGCGGCCAAAGCGAAGTTGTTTGAGTCGCTGGCTACGGCCAAGCCCAAGGGTTTCCCCAAAACAGCCATCCTGAATTGCGACGACTCCTCCTTCACCTTTCTCAAGGAGAAACTGGCCGCAGCCAGGCTCAATTGGCTGGGCTACAGCCTGGCCGGCCACCCGGAAGCAACGGTCACGGCTCACGCCATCTCATCTACCCCGGACAAAACCTGCTTCACCATCCGCAGCTCCAGGTATGAAGTCGAGGTCCAGACCAGCCTGGTAGGCGATTATAATGTGAGCAATTGCCTGGCCGCGGCCACGGCCGCTATTGAACTATTTGACCTTTCGTCAGAAGCAGTCCAACGGGGAATCGAGGCCCTGCCGGGCATTCCCGGCCGGCTGGAGCGGATCGATACCGGCCAGCCATTTACGGCCATCGTCGATTTTGCCCACACTCCCAACGCCCTGCGCCGCTCCCTGGCCGTGGCCCGCACTTTGACTCCGGGCCGGGTTATCGCTGTCTTTGGCTGCGCCGGTCTACGGGATCGGGAGAAGCGGGCGATGATGGGCCAGATCGCCGCGGAATTGGCCGACTTGACCATCATCACCGCCGAGGACCCCCGCACCGAAGCGCTGGCGGCAATTATCGAGGAGACCGCCCAAGCCATGCTGGCCGCGGGCGCGGCCGAGGGAACCGGCTTCGAACGGATTCCCGACCGGGGCCGGGCCATTTTTCGAGCCGTTCAGTTGGCCCAACCCGGCGATGTGGTCATTGTTTTGGGCAAGGGACACGAGCAAAGCATGTGTTTCGGCCAGATCGAATACCCGTGGGACGACCGGCAGGCAGTTCGGTCAGCCTTACAAGGCCGGCCGCTGCTTACCCTCCCCACCACCCGGCTTCAGGAATGAAACATATTCAAATCACAACGGGTGGCTGGTGTCCAAACTGAGTCCGGACACCCACCTGCGTTGCGGAACTGAGTTTCGCAACGAGAATCAAACGCCGCGCACCGGCGGTTGTGGGAGAGGTGGAACCAATGCGCCGATTACTGCCGGCCCTGTTAATTTCGACGCTTTTATTATTCGGTTCGATCTGGCTGCTGGCCGGGCCGACCTCGGCCCAGGAGCCAGAATCGACGCCGCCGAAGGGACCAGAAACACCACCCATCCTGGAACCCGCCCCGCCTGGACCGGACGACTCAGGTGAGACCCTGGATGGCGCGCTGCTGCGCAAGATCGAGCCTCAACTCCTCAAAAAGCTGTTGACCGGCGACAGTGAAGCCGTCCCTTTTATTGCCTACCTCCGGGCCAAAACCGACCTGACCACGGCCGCCTCAACCCACCAGGCTCAAACTGAAGCTGACCCGCTGGCCAGGCGGACTGCCATTGTTGCGGCCCTGCAACAGACCGCCCACCAGAGCCAAGCCGGCCTGCTCCAAACGCTGCTCACCCCGCCGCCCGGCGCCCTCAGTGGCCAGAGCATCGCCGCCGCCGATATCCGGCCGCTCTGGATTGTCAACGCGGTGGCGGCCAAAGGTAACCTGGCCATGCTGCTGGCCCTGGCCGCCCGCCCCGACGTCGAACTCATCCGGCTAGACAAAGAAATCAAGCTCAATGATCAGTTATCAATCTCTAATTCACAATTCATCATTCACAATTCACAATTCACAACTCCCCAACCCGAATGGGGCATCGCCAAAATCAGGGCGGATCTGGTCCAGACGGCCTTGGGCATCGATGGCCGCGGCGTGGTGGTAGCCAATATCGATTCCGGGGTTGACTGGCTGCATCCGGCTCTGCAGCGCAAATATCGCGGCTACACCGGACCCGGTCACCTGCCGCTACACCTGGGCAACTGGCACGACGCCACCGGGCTGGGGGCCGCCTACCCGGTTGACAGCTATGGCCACGGCACCCACACCATGGGCACGATGGTCGGCGATTTTGGGCTGGGCGTGGCCCCGGGGGCGCAGTGGATTGCGGTCAGAGCCTTTGATAGCAGCGGCGGGGGTCTGAATAGCTGGCTGCACGCCGCGTTCCAATGGGTTTTGGCCCCCAACGGCAACCCGGCCCTGGCCCCCCACATCGTCAACAACTCCTGGGGCAGCGATTTTGGGGCCAGCACCGAATTTGAGGCCGATGTGACCGCCCTGTTAAGCGCCGGTATTCTGCCGATCTTTTCCGCCGGCAACAACGGCCCTGCGGCCGGCACAGTCGGCTCGCCGGGCAGTTACAACAACGCTTTTGCCGTGGGCGCCACCACCATTGACGACGAAATTGCCCTTTTCTCCAGCCGCGGCCCATCGCCGTGGGGCAAAATCAAGCCGGAAGTGACCGCCCCGGGCAAAGATGTCCGTTCGACCATCCCCGGCGGCAGCTACGCCACCTACCAGGGCACCTCGATGGCCGCGCCGCACGCCGCGGGGCTGGCCGCGCTGCTGTTACAGGCGTCGCCGGCTTTGTCTAATAATTTGAGCAACATTACCCGGGTGATGACCTCCACCGCCGTGCCGCTCGGTAGTCCCATCCCCAACAACGATTACGGCTGGGGTCGTATCGACGCCTACAACGCGGTCATGGCGGTCGCGCCGGTGGGCACGCTGCAAGGGCGGGTAACCCGGGCCGGCAACGGCGCCGCCATCAGCAACGCTGCCGTCCAAATTACCCGGCGCAGCAGCCCGGAGACGACCCTCAACGTCGCTACCAACGCCGCCGGTAACTACCTCCAGGGGCTGGCCGCCGGCGCTTACGACGCCACCGCGTCGGCCTTTGGCTTTGAATCCGCCACAGTTTTTAACCTGGCGGTCATCACCGGCGCGGCCACCAGCCAGGATTTTGCCTTACAACCCAAACCGGTCGGGACCCTCCAGGGGACGGTGCGGGAAACGGGCAGCAACAACCCGTTGATGGCGACCATTACCATCGATGGCGCGCCGGCCAGCACCCTGTCCGGGCCAAACGGCAACTACAACCTGGGCTTACCCATCGGCGTTTACACAGTCACCGTAACCGCGCCGGCCCACCGCGTGGCCAAAGCCGCCAACATCACCATCCACGAAGGGGAAACCGTTACCCAGAATTTCTGGCTGGCGCCGGCCCCGGCCATCCTGCTGGTTGATAGCGGCCGCTGGTATCAGGAGAGCCAGATTGGTTATTACCAGCAGGCCCTGGCTGATTTGCTATACCCCTACGACACCTGGTCGATCAGCGCCCCCTTCAGCAGCCCCAACGATATCCCGACCGCAGCCGACCTGGCTAGATATGATATCGTCATCTGGTCCGCCCCGCTCGACTCGCCCGGTTACATTGGCGCAGACGAGGCCCTGGCAGATTTTCTGGACGGCGGCGGCAAATTGTTACTAAGCGGCCAGGATGTGGCCTACTTTGACGGGGGCGGCTCCTTCTTTGGGTCGGCGGCTTATTTCCGCAACTATCTCAAGGCCAGATTTCTGCGGGATGACGCCGGGGTTGACACCGTTACCGGCGTGGCCGACCAACCGCTGGCCGGCCTCAGCCTGACTCTGACCGGCGGGGACGGGGCCGATAACCAGTTGACCCCGGATGTGGTCGCCATCAGCGAGCCGGATTTTGCCGCGCCCCTGCTGACGTATGCGGCCGATGACCTGGCCGGCCTGCAGGTGGACCGCTGCGTCCCCTACCGGGCCACTTTCCTGGGCTTTGGTTTTGAGGCCATCAACAGCCGCGGCGACCGCAGCGAGGTGCTGGGGCGAACTCTGGACTGGCTTCAGGCCGCCCCGCCGGCAGCCGGGCTGGAACTGACTCCGCCCGGCGAGACCCGCGTCGGTGCTTTTGGGGCGGTGGTCTCACACACCGTCCGGCTGCGCAACACCGGCGCAACTACGGATACCTACCGCCTGGCTTTCAACAGCGCTTGGCCCTATCGGGTTGAGCCGGCCGGCGACGTAGTTCTCGGCTCGTGCCAGACTCGAACCATCACGATGGCCGTAACTGTCAACACCACGGCCTGGCACAGCGCCGATACCCTGACTGTGACAGCTCGATCTGCCGCCGATCCAACTATCACGGCAACCGCAACGCGCACCACCAAGAGTCCGGCCCCGCTGCTGCTGGTTGACGATGACCGCTGGTACAGCTTTGCAGCCGAATACAAAGCCAGCCTGGAGGCTAACCAGGTTGCCTACGATTACTGGCTGGTGCCAAAGTCGTGGACGGGGACGTCGCCGCCCAGCCCGCCGCTGGCCACCCTGCAACTGTACCCGCTGACGGTCTGGTATACCGCCTACGACTGGTTCCAACCGCTCACTCTGGAGGAAGAGAATCGCCTGGCCGCTTACCTGGACGGCGGCGGCCGGCTGTTGTTTAGCAGCCAGGATTACCTCTACAACCAGCCGAACCGGCAACCCGGCCCCTTTGCCCGGAATTATCTGGGTGTGCTCGGCCACATCGAAGATTTTAGCAGCACCCTGACCATCGGCGAGCCGGGCAGCCCGGTCGGCCACCGGCTAGGGCCGTACCCGCTCACCTTCCCCCTGGGTTACAACAATTGGACGGATGCGTTAACGCCAACGGCCACGGCTCAGATCGCCAGCCGGGGCCAGGCCGACCAGCCCAATGCCCTCACCCAGGCCGGCGTCGGCCCAACCGGGCGGAATTGGCGCACGAATTTTATGGCCTACGGCTTTGAGCTGCTGGCTCCGGCCGACCGCAACCGGCTGATGCAGCGCGCCGTGGGTTGGCTGAGCTGGCTGGGCCGCTCAACGGTGACGCCCAGCATCTCGGCCGCGCTGGCCGGGGAGACGGTGGTTTACACGGCCACCCTGATCAACGATGGCTGGGACGATCTGGCCACGGCCTACTTCACCGCCACCCGCCCGACTGAGCTGAGTTGGGAAACGTTCTCGCCGGCTTTGACGCTGGTCGGGGACGAGCTGCGCTGGTCTGGCCCGCTGGCTCAAAATGAGGCCAGGGTCTTCACCTACAGCGCCACAATTGCCGACCCTCTGCCCATCGGTACGCTGGTTGAGCAGACCAGTTGGCTGGCCTATCCGGAGCACAACATCCACTTCGACCGAATCGCCGTCGTTCAGGTCAACTTCCCGAATTTGAGCAGCTCAAGGATGAGGGTAACACCGGCGCAGGACGTTGAGGCCGGCGATATCTTGACTTATACGATTGTTCTGAGGAATGACGGGCTGGTGGATGCGCCGGCGGTGACAACGACGAACAGCCTGCCCCATCCACTTGAACTGCTCACCGTGGATGGGGCCAGCCAGGGCAACGTGGAGGCCGGAGCGAAGACGCTGACCTGGACGACGCCCCTGACCCGCGGTGGGGTGGCCACGCTGACCTATCGGGCCGTCATCAGCTATCGCGCCGGGTACGGCATTGATAATGTCGCCTACGCCACCGACGGCTATGGCGATCCGGTCAGGCTAACGGCCCGCGCCGCCTTCAAGGTGGGGTCAATCTATTTGCCGCTCATCTTCAAGAATTAACCGGGGTAGGTGACCGGGCTTTGAAGGGCCGGTCACCTCAATCGAGGTTACGTCCAGTGCAGCTCATACGTCGGCACCGGCTGCTCGCGATTCCTGAGCTTCATCTCCTGGTAAAAGGTGGCCTTGACCGATGGTTTGACCACGTCGTAGACCGCCTGGCTCAGCAGCACCATGCCGCCGGGGGCGTTTTCCTGGATGCGCTTGGCCACGTTGACCGCGTCGCCGATGGCGGTGTAATCCATCCGGTCCGACATACCCACGTTGCCGACCACCACCTCGCCCCTATGAATGCCCACCCCAAAGCTCAACTGGCGAGCCTGGCCGATGCTGTGGTGATAATCGGTAATGGCCCGCTGCATAGTGGCGGCGGCGCGCACTGCCCGTAGGGTGTGGTCTTCCTGCTTAAGGGGAGCGTTGAAAATACCCATCACCGCGTCCCCAACAAACTTATCCAGGGTGCCTTCATACATTAAAATCGAGGTCGCGGCCATCGACAAGTACTGATTGAGGTTGTCTACCAGCGTTTCGGGTGGCAGGTGCTCGCTAAAGGTGGTGAAACCGCGAATGTCGGCGAACAGAATGGTCACTTCCTGGCGATGCCCGCCCAAGCGCAAGTTCGCCGGGTCAGACGGCAACCGGTCGACCACGGCCGGGGAGAGATAGCGCCGAAACATATCATGCACGGCCTGCAACCGCCTGGTTTCGGTGATGTCATCCAGCACAATCGTTACGCCCTGGGGCTGGTTGTGCGCATTTCTCAAGGGGGTCAGGCTTAAGCGGAGATCGACTTTGCCCCGGCCGGGTACGTTCACCACCAGCTCATAACCGGAGTAATGTTCGCCCTGGTTGATGACATTACGCATCAAATTAGCGATGATGGTCTCGGCCAGCGCCGGCAAAACTTCACGATAGGGGCGACCCAAGCAGCCATCCGCCGAAATCGCCAGGATCGAGCTGGCGGCCTGGTTGATGAAGTTGACCTGGCCGGACGTGGCGATGGTAATGACCCCACTATCGATACTGTTGAAAACATTGTCCATCAGGTGCTTCATGCCGGTCATCTCGATCAGGTTGCGCCGGGACCGATCAAAAAGAGTGGCATTTTCCAATGCCAGGGCCGTCTGGTCGGCCAATGTAGCCAACAAGCGCAGATCCCGGACGGTATAAGGTCGGCCTGAGATTTGCGGCCCCAGGGCAAAAATTCCTAGCAACTCCTGCTGTTTGAGAATCGGCACAAACCACTCAAAATCCAGCTCGTGCAATGTTTGGCGGTCATCGGCCGGGATCAACTTGAATTGGGGCGACAGGTCGATGGTATATTGGGCCAGGGGCTGGCGCTCGAGCTGCAAGCGAGTGATGACTGCCGTCTCTTTTTGCAGCGAGATAAGGGCCGGGAGTGGCTGGTCGCCGATGGCCGGAAAGAGCCGAAATTCGAGGGCGGTGGCCGTTTCAGCATCCAGAATTAACAGCGCCCCCTTGGTCATCGGCAAGGCCCAATTGATCTGAGTCAGGGCCGCTCTGGCCAACTGGGCCAGCTCCAGGATGTGACTGATCGCCCGGCTATATTTGTGGATCACCAACTGGTAATCGTAATGTTGTCCAAACAGCAGCCGGTTGGTCAAACGTTGGCTAATCCGGCTGAGGGGGGGGTAGACGATGGTCAGCAGCACGGCCGTAACCGCGGCCACCAACAAGGTGGGGTGTAGATAGCGGCTCAACCCGGACGAGGCCAGCAAATCGCCCAGGAAAATCTGGACCAGATAGATGCCGGCCAGGTAGATGGAGACGGTCACGATGACCACCACCAGAAACCGGACGGTCCGGCGAAAGATCGTCCCCAAATCGACCAAATCTTCGGTGACTACAATATAGGTGAGCAGGGCATTCCCCACCCAAATCATCATCAAACCGGGCGGCCAGAACTGCTCTGGTTGGACCAAATAAAGAATGTAGCCGCTCATCAGCAGCAGCGTGGCGATAAACAGGTATTGAATCCGGTTTTTGTGAGCCGGGCTTTGCGTAAGACGTTGTTGCCGGCGGATTGTAACAAGGGTAAGCCCCATAAACAGTCCCCACCAGATCACCCCCACTCCAAAGCTTAACTTCTTGAAATCGAGGGTCGCGGCGGGCCAGCTCAAGCTGAAGAGATCCAGGCTGATGGCTGCCAACAAGCCAACCGGCCCCAATATCCAGGCCCATTTGACCCACCAGGCCAGGTGCAAAAAAGCCCGGGCAAAAGCCCAATAGACCAGCCCTAAAATGATCAAACCGTAGGGCACCAGTTGCGACCAACTAATCAGCGGCAGCAAGGTGGAGACATTGGCCACGACAACAATCAAGTTGATATTCCAGAGGATGATCAGCAGGAAATAGGCCAGGAACAGGCGGTTAATGGTGTCATCGAGCTGGCGTCGAAACAGCACATAGAGACAGAGGACAATATGGGCGACGGCTATGCCGATGGGGATAACCGCCTGGCCAGGGAGAACAATCGAGTTAAGGGACACGTTGGTGCTGCCAATCAAAAAGTGGTTACACAATTAGCATGTCATTTCGAACCGGCGCAGACGGTGAGAAATCCTTGCGGCATTGCCTGGAGGGGCGATGTGGCTGATAAACTCATTTCTTGACCTCGAATTTTAGCCGTTGACGACGCCGTTCATCGCGGCTCAGCAGGGATTTCTCCTCGCTCCGCTCGTCGAAATGACATGAAAAAGAAAGTGCGCTCGTCGAAATGACATGAAAAAGAAGGCGCACTCGCCGAAATGACCCTAAGGTCGCCCCTCGACAATCTTGATTTCAGTTTCGCTGAGATTATACAGTTCGTAGACCAGCCGGTCAATCCCGGCATCGGCCGCCTCGATTTACCGTTTGAGCATAGTTTTGGCGTGGGACACGCTGGCCGCAATCATGAGCCATTTTTAGAGAGTTTGCTGATCCCTGGCTGATATGATAATATTAGCCAATTGTAAAGAGTTAAAGTCCAAAAATTGTCTGATACCTGTTGGGGCATCCAAAGGCGGACGCACAAAACGTGTGGCCGCTTTTTTTTGGGGTGACGATGCCAAAAATCGAGCTGTTTCAACCTGATTGGCCGGGTTTCGAGTTGGTCTTTTTTGACTGCGACAGCACCCTCAGCCAGATTGAAGGCATCGACGAGCTGGCCCGGCAAAAAGGCAAATTCGACCAGGTCAAAAAGCTAACCGACGCGGCCATGGACGGCGAAATCCACCTGCAAAATATCTATGACCGCCGCCTGGAACTCCTGGCCCCCACCCGAGCCGAAATCCGCCAACTGGAACAGCTCTATCGCCAGACGGTGACGCCGGACGCCCTCGCCGTGATCGGCGCTTTGCAGCACCTGGGCAAGCAACTCTTCATTGTCAGCGGCGGCTTGTTGGCGGCCATACGCCCGTTTGGGTTGTGGTTGGGCATCCCTGGCCAGAATATCCGGGCGGTCGAGGTGCGCTACAACGAGTTATCGGGCCAATGGTGGGATTACCAGCAGGATCGCTGGGGGCCGCGGCCCGACGTGGAATATCTGGACCCCGAACAGACGCCGCTGATCGAGTCCCACGGCAAAGCCGACGTGATCCGGGCGCTCCGCCAGGGGCGCACCGGCCGGGCTATGCTCGTTGGCGACGGGGTGAGCGACCTGGCTGCCCGGCCGGCCGTCGACTGGGTGGTCGGCTTTGGCGGCGTGGTCAGCCGCGCCCGCGTCGCCGCGGCCGCCGATGTCTTCATCAAAAGCAATAGCCTGGCCCCGCTGCTGCCGCTGGCTGCAGCGGCGCAGCAGCAGCGCGCCCTGGCCGGTACACCCCACCAGGCGACTCTGGACAAGGGCCTGTGGTTAATCCAACAGGGGCAAGTAAGCTTTAAACAATGAACTCAGGAGCAGCGCAATGACCTACAAAATCCTCATTACCGATGACCTGTCGGCCCAGGGGCTGGCCTACCTGGAACAAAATCCCAATGTTGAATTTGACCTGGTCAAAGGCTTAACGCCGGAGACTTTGGCCGAACGTATCCCCGGTTACGACGGCTTGATTGTGCGGAGCAGCGTCAAAGTGACTCAAGAAGTGTTTGCCGCGGCTGACAGGCTGAAGGTCGTTGGCCGGGCCGGGGTTGGCGTCGATAACATCGACGTCGAGGCGGCCAGTCGCCGCGGCGTTATCGTGATGAACACCCCTGGGGCCAATACCATCGCTACCACCGAGCACACCCTGGCCCTGCTGCTGGCGCTGTGCCGCCACGTGCCCCAGGCCCATACCAGCCTGAAAGAAGGGCGTTGGGATCGCAAAAGCTATCTGGGCGTCCAGCTCTACCGCAAAACCATCGGCGTCATCGGGTTGGGCCGGATTGGGGCGCAGATGGCCAGCCGCTGCCAGGCTTTTGGCATGGAAGTGTTAACCTACGATCCCTACCTGAGCGACGAATTGGCCCACGAGTTGAAGGTCAAACGGGTCGACCTGCCGGAGCTGCTGGCTCGGGCCGATTTTATCTCCCTGCACGCGGCCCTGACCCCCAAGACCAAAAAAATGATCGACGCCGCGGCCATTGCCCAGATGAAAGATGGCGTGCGCCTGATCAATGCCGCCCGGGGCGCCCTGATCGATGAAACTGCTTTACTGGAGGGCTTACAGTCGGGTAAGATTGCCGGCGCGGCCCTGGACGTGTATAGCCAGGAACCGCTGCCGCCGGATAGTCCTCTGCTCAAGCTGGATAACGTGGTGCTGACCCCCCACCTGGCCGCCAGCACGGTGGAGGCCCAGCAGGATGTTGGCACCCAAATTGTCGAGCAGATGCTGGAGGCGCTCCAGGGTCACGATTTTCGCAATGCCATCAACATGCCTATCGCCGACGCCGCCTTGCTGAAAAAATTACACCCCTTTCTGCACCTGGCCGAAAAGGTGGGCAGTTTGCAAACGCAGTTGGCTGAAGGGGCTATCCGGCGGGTTGAGGTGGAGGTTGACGGCGAGGAAATCGGCGACCAGATCAAGCCGATCACGGTCGCCATCCTGAAAGGGGTGCTGGAACCTATTCTTCACCAGACGATCAATTATATCAATGCGCCTCACCTGGCCCACGAGCGCGGCATTGCCATTTCTCAAACCAGCAGCCTGCCCACGCCCGATTATCCCAACCTGATCTCTTGCCGGGTGGAGTGGCCCGGTGGCAGCCGGACCGTGTCGGCCACGCTCTTTAGCCAGGGCGAGCCGCGGCTGGTCCAAATTGACGGCTACCGGGTCGACGTGCGGCCCGAGGGAATTATCCTGGTGACCCACAGCCACGACCGGCCCGGCTTCATCGGCCGGGTGGGGACGCTGCTGGGCGAGCACAACATCAATATTGCCACCTGGCGCACCGGGCGCTCCGAGCCGGGTGGCCTGGCCATCTCTTTCATCAGCGTCGACAGCGACGTGCCGGACAGTGTGCTCGACTCTATCCAAGCGTTTGAGCTGGTCATGAAAGCTCAAAAGGTTCACCTGTAAACCACTTGGGGGTGTGCAAAATGAGTTAGAAATCCAAGTTTTCGTGAAACGTGATGATTTAGCTCAAAAAACCATTACGTTTCACGTTTTACGTTTTCGACTCAAATTAAACACACCTAAACCATTTCCACGTAAGACTTGAGCCGCTTTTTGCGTCTGAGTTGATGAATACTACTCAGGCATGTCATCCTTCGGCTTCGCTCAGGACAGGCTTCGAGCCGTCGCAGATGGCGAAAAATCCCTGAAACCATTCCCACAAAACCTGACCTCTGGCAAAGAGCCAGGCCAGTCTGCTACAGGGAGACTGCATTCGAGGCAGAGTTGGCTGACAATTAGCCCGAAAGGGACACGCTGGCTATAATATAATAAGAGTGTGGTCAGTGAGACCGGTTGGTTCTGCTTGAACGGTTCTGGCCAGGTCAGATATTAATAAAAATCTAACAAAAATCAATCACAAATCCAACAAAAGTTTGGTATATATAAATGAGTTTCTGCAGAATTCCACGGCGAAAACAACCTCTACCCCAAGATAACGGAAAGGCAATGCAAAATGAATCTTGACTTTAGTTTGAGCAACCCGGCGGCCAAATCGACTGGCCAGGCCGGTGAAGTGCGCGATTTAATCATCATCGGTTCCGGCCCGGCCGGTTTGGCCGCGGCCCTGTATGCAGCCCGAGCGAATTTGAATCCGCTGGTGATCACCGGCAATGAGATTGGTGGCCAGATTGGCACCACCAGCGAAGTAGAAAATTATCCCGGCTTTACCGGCGCGACCGGCCCGGAACTGGTTGAAGTATTACAGGAGCAGGCGAATCGCTTTGGCACGGAAACCAAATTTGATTATATTACGGAAGTCGATCTGAGCCGGCGGCCCTTCAAATTGGTGGGGTCTGACGGGGAGTATTACGCCAAGAGCCTGATCATTTCCACCGGCGCCTCCTTCCGCAAATTGGGCGTCCCGGGTGAAGCCGAACTTACCGGCCGCGGCGTTAGCTACTGCGCTACGTGTGACGGCTTCTTCTTCCGCGACAAAGAGATCGTAATGATTGGCGGCGGCGACAGCGCCCTGGAAGAGGCCCTCTTTTTGACCAAATTCGCCCGGAAGGTCACCATCATTCACCGCCGCGACGAGCTACGCGCCGGCTATGCCCTGGAAAGCCGGGCGCGCAGCAATGACAAGATCGATTTCATCTGGGATACGGTGGTGACCAAAATAAACGGCGAGGATAAAGTCACCAGCATCGACCTGAAGAATCTCAAAACCGGCCAAAGCTGGACTCACCCCACCGACGGCGTCTTCATCGCCATCGGCCACATCCCCAACTCCGGCCTGTTCAAGGGCCAGCTTGACATCGACGAGCAGGGCTATCTGATCACCGACAAATACTATCGCACCAGGGTGGAGGGCGTTTGGGCGGCCGGTGAAATTGCCGATCCCGTTTTCCGGCAAGCCATTGTCTCGGCCGGGATGGGCGCGTCGGCAGCCATTGCCGCCGAGCGCTGGCTGTCGGAACAGGAAAACGAGCCGGCCCCGGTGGCTGTCGCGGCCTGAGAAGTTCTCCTCGTTCTCCTCGTTCCCAAACTGAGTTTGGGAACGAGCTGGGGGCAAACCTCTCCGGAATGCTCTATAAAACACACTCATTCCGCATTGACATCGACCACGATTCGACCCTGAATTTGACTGGCCAGGATTTGATGGCTCAACTGCGGCACGTCACCTCAGGCTCAATTTTCGGCATCTAACCGTCATTGCCAATGGGGACTGCTTTGCCGTTGGCCACGGCTGGCAATGACACTGGCGAAATCGAGGGCTGTTATGAAACTGAGTCGCTTTGCGCTGTATGGCTGGGTTGTGCTGGTTTACAACCTGGGGGTGATTCTGTGGGGGGCCTATGTGCGGGCTACTGGCTCCGGGGCCGGCTGCGGCAGTCACTGGCCGTTGTGCAATGGCGCGGTGGTGCCCCGGGCGGAACAGGTCGAGACGCTGATCGAGTTTTCCCACCGGCTTAGCAGCGGCGTGGCCCTGCTGGCAGTGATTGGCCTGCTGATTTGGGCCTTTAGAGCTTATCCCAAGGGGCAGCCCGTGCGCCGGGCGGCCAGCCTGGCCATGTTCTTTATGATTACCGAAGCGTTGGTAGGGGCCGGGCTGGTGCTCTTTGAGTTGGTCGCCGACAATACCTCGCTGGCCCGGGCCATCGTGATGGCGCTCCACCTGATCAACACCTTTTTGCTGCTGGGCGCCTTGACCCTGACGGCCTGGTGGGCTTCGGGCGGCCGGCCCGGCCGCTGGCAAGGGCAGGGGACGCTGGGTTGGTTGCTGGGCCTGGCTCTGGCGGCGATGTTGATTTTAGGCGCCAGCGGCGGCGTTACTGCCCTGGGCGATACCCTGTTTCCGGCCGGTTCGCTGGCCGAAGGGTTGCAGCAGAAATTCTCGCCGGCGGCGCACCTCCTGGTCCGGTTGCGGCTGCTGCACCCGCTGACTGCCATCATTGTGGGCGTCTACCTGATCGCGGTGGGCGCCTATGGCCAGGCGCAGCGGCCTGCGCCTCTGGCCAAAGGCTTGTGGCGGCTGCTAACGGCGCTCTACCTGGTGCAACTGGCCGCCGGAGCCATCAATGTGGTGTTACTGGCGCCAATCTGGCTGCAGTTGCTCCACCTGCTGCTGTCGGACCTGATTTGGATCACCCTGGTCGTGCTGGTCAATACGCTGCTGGCTCAACCGGCCGGGGTTGAAGCCTCTCCCCAAGCCGCAGACCGAACTACGGCTGCCTGGCCGGAGTCGCCAACCCTGACCTGACTCCCCGGCAGTAAAGCCAGCTTTGCCTCGAGTGGGGTCAAACGCTTTAAAAAGAAAAAACCCGTGCTGCCACTACACGGGTTTTTCCTTAATTAGGAGGGAGGGTTTACACTACAGTTTAGTGTACCTGCATCATATAAAATCAAGATTAAAGAAAAATGAGTCAAAGATTAAACTAAGATTAAAAAAACGGGGGAAAATTGACGCCGCCGCTCAAATTCACTGGCGCTTACTCCGTTTGACAGACTGTTACAGTTGTGATAGTCTTGATTTGAATTGGTCTCTGGGAAAAATGTATCCTTTTCTTTTCGTGAGAGTAGATATATAATTAGGTATATTTGATTACTTTGACTGGAGCGATTGCGTGGCAAAGGTACTATACATAGAGGATCACCCTGCCCAAAGAGATATTCTGGCTCAAATGTTAGAGCTGAATGGATTTCAAGTTGCAGTTGCCAGCGATGGTTTGGAAGGTGTGGAAAAGGTTCGCAGTTGGCGACCCGACCTGATCCTGATGGATTTGCGGATGCCCCGGATGGACGGTTTTGAAGCCATCAAGATTATCCGTTCCGAAGAGGAGACGGCGGCAATTCCTATCATCGCGATCTCTGCCTGGGCCAGCGCCAAACACAAGGAACGAGCGATTGAAGTTGGCGCCAACGAGCATTTCACCAAGCCGGTCGACTTGAACAGATTACTGACTACCATCAATCGCTACTTAAAAGAATAGACCGGCAGGAGCCGGTACCACAGCCAAATATCCAGCCATAATAAAAGCGACACCTACCTGCAGGTGTCGCTTTTGCGTTACGCTGACGGTTGGGTATGGTCGAAATCGTTACGAAAATAGCTTGAAATGATTGGCCACGCCCAGAACGAGCAGAAGCAACAGGCCAACTCCGGCCCAGCCTAACAAACCGTTCCCTGCCGACAACACGCCGCCGCTACCCGGCATAGCGACCGCCGGAACAGGTGTCGGCACCGGCGCCTCAGCCAGCTCAGGGGGAGGGGTGCCTTCTAAAATTCTGGTGGGGAGCGGAGTGGGCGGAGCGGTAGCTTCCAGAACGGGTGTGGCCGCGCCGGCCTCTTCCCCGCCGTTAATCGGGATGACCAGGGTAGCCGTAGGCGTGGGCGGCGGGATTTCCGTGGGTGTTTGGGTGGGGGTGGCTGTTAGGGTTGGCGTGGGCGGAATTGGGGTGAAGGTCGGGATCACCACCACTTCTTCCTGCGCCCGGCTATTGAGAGTCACAAACATAACCCCGCCCAAACCGATCAAACCGATGCAGATCAGGCCGATCATGGCGACAGCCAGCAGCATAAAAAGCCGATTGTTCGATTGCCCGCTTTCTGTCTCCATGATAGTCTCTAGCTCCTGCCGGGAATGATTCAAACTGTAATTATATAATAACGCTATTTCTAATTATGGTCAAGTAGTATTTTCCAAATGGGAATAGATTTCAGCCAGCACTTATGCTATAATTAGGCGCAATAATCGCTGCAAACGGAGGGTAGGGCGGGCTTTGGTACGCTATATCTCTGAGAACGACGATGATTTCTTAACAATCCAGGAGTCGACGCCGAGCGCGCACCTGTCGCTGCTGGTGGAGGGCCGGATCAGCCACTCCTTTCCGCTGCGGGGCGAAGTGCTCCTGGGCCGGGAGAAAGACAATACCATTGTGGTGGCCGACCAGAAGGTATCGCGCCATCATGCCACGCTGAAACCGATTGACGACAGCTATGTGATTTACGACCAGGGCAGCGCCAACGGCACCTACGTGAATGGGGTGCAGATTGCCCAACCAACCCGGCTGCGCCACCAGGACAAGATCACCCTGGGCGACGCCACCTTTCTGTTTACCAGCAGCCGCCCCGACCCGACCACCATCGAGAAGATCAAACTGGCCGGCCCGGCTCTATCATCGGCCTCGCCGCCGGTGACAACCCCGCAGCCGTTCCTCGCCGGCGACAATCGCCCGGTCTGGCTGGTGATCGGCTGCATGGCCGTGGCCATCATCGCCCTGATGATCATCCTGGCCCTGATGTTTGGGCTGTTCCTGGGCCGCGGCCAGGTGGGGCTGGTGCTGTGGTGGCTGGCGAGTGGGGGGTGGTGAAAAGAGCGGCTATGGTTCTTTTTTAGGCAACCAAGAGTAAGATACGGGATGATTGATCTTATGGTTTGTTTTGGCTAGAATATCGTAAAGTAGGTGCAGGTTTAACGACAAGACAGAAACTCTGATGAATAAATGGGTTGTTCAAGATCGCTATGGTAACACCATCTACTTCACAGAAGAACGCTGGCAACATATCCTTGAGTCCCGGCCTGAATTGGAGCCGCATCTGGATAAGTTTCTTGAAACAATTCGTACCGGACGTCGCAAGCAAGACCTATTCATCCCCAACGAGTACCGGTATTACCAACGGTTTGATGAACTGTTGCCGGAAAACAACCATTTGGTCGCCATCGTCGTTTTCAAAATGCACCTCGACGAACAAGGGCAGTACGTAGCCAACAACTTTGTCGTTACAGGTTGGGCCAGGTATATCCACCCCAAAAGGTGAGCGTATGAATAAAGTAGAACTTTACCGGGCCAGGATGACGGCCAATGATGGTACATTCGTCCGCTTTGTGTATGATCAAGAAGCCGATATCATGGAAATCTTCTTTGGCGAGAATGAAGCAGCAACGGGCGTCGAGCTAACCGATTACATTATCTTGCGCCTTAACCTACAGACGCGGCGGGCCATCAGTTTGACGCTCTTACACTTTTCCATTCTAGCCGAGCGGACTGAGTATGGGCCGCGCAGCTATCCTTTGGACAAGTTGGCTGAAATACCAGAAGATTTACGTGAGCTAGTCTTACAAGTAATAACCTCTGTGCCGGTAAGCCAATTCTTAAAATTATCTCACTTTCAGGCCTCACCTACGGAACAGATACCCTTTACGTATGTAGAAGCGCAGCCAGCATTGGCAGCCTGATTTTACTGCTCATCGGGTTGCATGGCTGTGGCCATTATCGCCCTGCTGATCATCCTGGCCCTGATGTTTGGGCTGTTCCTGGGCCGGGGCCAGTTGGGCCTGGCGCTGTGGTGGCTGGCGAGTGGGGGGATGTGAGCGTAAGGATTGGAGTGATTCTTGATGCTGAAACCAATTGAAATCAAAGCTTTACCCAACTACCGGCTATGGGTCAAATACTCTAACGGCGTTGCCGGTACGGTTGACCTATCTCATCTCGTCGGCCAGGGAGTTTTTGCTTTGTGGAATGACTACCACGCTTTTGAACAAGTTTACCTTGGGCCGGGGCGGCGAATTGCCTGGAGTGATGAGATTGACCTGTGCCCGGACGCAATTTATTTACAACTGACTGGCCAGAAAGCTGAAGAGATGTTTCCTGCGCTGAAGGCCGAGGTGACCAGTGCCTGAGATCAGTCGATTCTATAAAAGGACCGAAATAATCCGGTCTTTTTTGTTTTGAGTGAGAATCTGGAAACTTTGAGCTTTGTGCTATACGGTATGAGCAATCGCTTCCTTTAACTCTTGAACAACCTGAGGAATGTCAGCAAACATGGGTAAAGCAATTAAGACAACATCTACTTTTCTTGGCCCGGCATACAATGATGCCTTATGCCATAATTGGCCTCGTCTCTGCAATGATTGCCAAGTATCCTGCCGACAAGGATAAGCTAGACAAGTGATGATCTTAGTCGTAGTTGCGAGAGTAGAGTAAGCCAGAATTTGCAGTAAATCTGCTCGATGTTGCTCTCGTAACTCATCGGCAAAGTTATGCCAACGACCAAGGCTGAGTTCTTCCCAATGGCTCTTATACTTGGCATCAATAATAATCGTCTCGTTTTCACGTTCAAGAATAAAATCTGGTAATAAATATTTCTGAGAGCCCATATAGGATGGTTGCCACACGAAAGGTGAAATTGTTTCTTGTTTCCGTCCGATACGTAATTTCGCCCCTATCTGTCTAGACAGTTTTTCAGATATTGTTTCTACCCACGCTTCAAAAAATGTTTCCATAGACATAATCCACGGGATGCCCTGTAAATCAGCCAATCCAGCTAAGCCCCGATCATCAACCGTCCATTCAATAGCTTGTAGACCTTCTCTAAAAACATCAGTTTTCATTGCTCCTCGATACCATGCCTCGATAGTTTTTGGGGTAGGCTGCCGTGGCGATACATCTTGTACATGAGCCAATAGTGATTGACACAGATCTATTAAGTTTAAGACAACAATACCTGCCGTACGCTGACTTTCTAAACTAGCCAATTGTTTGCGTAGAGTAAAATGTATAGCAGCTTTCAGTTCTTGGTCATTTGATAAATTAGGAAAACGACAAGGCACACGTAGAAATTGGGCTAAGGATATGTGAGAGATAGCATAACGGGACCAATTTACCTGCCCACGCGGTGCTGACAACTCACTCTCAGTCATCGCAAACCGTCGGTTTAGATTATCCAGTAGATTCTTTAATCTAAAAAGAATAATTGAGGACAAGACCCATGGTGGAATTTTGTGTTCAGAACGGGGCAATTGAGGTAGTCTCAAGGGTGTAGGGATAACACGCCATCCCATTGTCACCAGCATTGGCCCAAGTCCTGACCAATCAAAGCGAGGTTTAATCACTAACCCATAATCTGGCCGACCAGTCGTAGGCGATAATAAAGGTAGAGCCCCAATTTTTGTATTAGCTTCAAACACTAAATGAACCGTATTTCCGTTATAATGCACATCGACTGCAATACCAAAATTGTTCAACAAACCATAATTTCGACGAATGAATTGATGGGCTAAATGGGCTGCTTGGGCTTGGGGGTCACGGGGTAATTCCCCTTGCACAAGAAATGTAGCGGGTAGATAAACTGTTGAGGAGTCAACCATTTCAAAACAGGATGAAGCATTTATCGTTCTTGATAATACAGGTGCTTTGAAGGCTACGGGATGCCAAGACTTATGTTTCGTCTTTGACATAACTGGTTATCCATTGGAGATAAGCTCGAATTTGGTCTGAAAAGCTGGCTACATATCCCTGTGCTAAATATTCTTCCAGGAGAGGAACCAAATAAACATTAAGATGCTCTGCTGCTTTGATTTCATCCTGTTCTAAGAAATAGGCGTGTCCAGGTATTAAACTAAAAGCATCATCGCTGGCATATTCAACAAAAATTGAAACTAACTCAAGAAACGCTTGCTGCATTAACCGGCTTCCGTGGGCTTGAACAACTTTTATTTGAGGCCAAAGTTTGACAAACGCAAAACGTCGTCGAACAGCAATATCAACAATGGCTATACTTCGGTCTGAACTATTCATTGTTCCCAAGATATGCAAGTTATGCGGTAACCATAATCTGTTAGAAAATGGCCTCCCAAAATCATAGGATAGCTTTAATTCTCGTTTCTCTTTGGCTTGCGGTTCGAGCAAAAAAATAGCTTCTCCAAGTATTTTTGCTAGATCTGCTCGATTGATCTCATCAATATGTAACAAAAAGGGAATGTTTGGATTGGCTAATGCATTTTCCGAAGCCTGCATTAGATAGCCCTTCTGCGGAGCAAACTGGAAGCCCAAACTGTCTGTAGTGTGTACAGGGGCTAAACCCCCCACAAAATTTTCGTAGGTGATATTAGGATGAAATTGAATGGTCATTCCATTTTGTTGATATTTGTATTTCAGAATCCGCAAAGCTAACTCAGTTTTACCTGTTCCAGGTGGCCCTTCCAAGATAACAAAATACCGATTTTGTAATAGTCTAACAACTTCTTCTTCAGAAATATCGGGCATAAGATAGGCAAAATATTGAGCTCGAATTTCATTTGCATCTTCTAATGAAGGTTTAAGTGGATATTGTCCTCGCTCCTCAAACATAAGGTCAAGGAAGGCTTTCAATGCATCTTTGGTAGCCTCCGTATTATCATTTGGTACAAAAAGGGCGTAAATGACCTTACCGTAACGATCAAAAACTGAATTATACTCTGGGAAAAGGCTTCTAACCTTTTGAGGAATGTCCGTGTCTATTCGGACTGGGTCTTGTTTAGCCCAAGCTAACATCTTGCCCTGACCATATTTTCTATTTAGCCAAGCACATATAGCGGCAAGCTTACGAGCATGACCGGGTCGTCCGAGTACTTCCTCATCGGGACTCAAGCCTTGCGTTCCAACTACCATTGAAACTAAACAAGGTGCATCAGGTACCGGAAAAATCACAAAACTCATTCCGCCATAGGCGCCTGTCGCACTATTGGCAGGATGAATAAAAGCCGCAAATGGAACACCACTTCCACTTTGAAATTCCGGATTTCGTAGAGATACAACATTATTTGCTCTGGCCGAGTAACGACCACTTGTGGCTCCAAATAATTCCTCGAAAGCCTGTTTCGTTTGCTCAGACCAATTCTCAATCTGACCTTGAATATGAATTATTTGTAGTAAACGTTTCATATCCGTACCTTTATGAAAAAAGTTGGAAAAATCTCCGGGCCGTGGTTGGTCTGATGATACGGTTTAGGCGCAGACTTTTTCGCAGCCATTAGCCCTCAAATCCTTGACAAAATCTAGCCCAATTCTAACACAGCAACCCCAATGTTTCAACCTTGTTGTAAATTCTGGGTGCGACCCAGATTTTAGGTAATTGGGTAGGGGCGACCGGCCGGTCGCCCCTACCGGCCCAAAATTTGAGACTGACCCGTAAATTCTCTTTGCTCACGAAGTAATGCTGTCCTTCCATACCTCCGCATTACCGTTGGGCTGGCCCAGGCCGGCGTATAGCCCCAGGCTGAATAAGGTTGAAGCCAGAACAAAGAGTTGCGCGCCGGGGGTAATGGGGCCATGTTGGGCATAGGGAATGAAAACCTCCCGCATGCCAAGACTCTCGGCGGCGGTTTCCCACGCCGCCTGATCGACCGCCGGGTCGGTATAGCGGGCCAGCGTATTCAGCAAGGTTATGCGCTGCGGACCGATCATATGCCTGGCCAGGTAGCTGCTCCAGTGGCCGGGATCATCGGCCATTGCTCTAAGCTGCTGCCGGGTGGCCTGGCCGCACACCTTAACACATTTCTGCACCAGGGCGATGGCCAGCCGGTAATTGCCCTGGCCCGGCGACTGCGCATCTTCGCGCTTGGGCTTGAAATAAGCGTAACCACGGCGATCAAAAATAATCTCACCAAAACTACCGCTGGCGTCCATACTGAACAACGCCCCTCTAATTTTGGCCATATCACCTAACCTCCTGTTAGCTATGGCAGATCAAGATTGATGGCGCAAACTCCATCACTATACTATAACAATACAATTTTTTGAACCCCAATTGTTGATGATTTTTGGTAACATTTATTACTACTCAGTCCGAATGGCCAAAAAAGCTACAGGCACGAGGCTAAAGCCGTCGTGCTGAAAGAGCCAAGCCCTAACGGGCTGGTATTTTAGCTCGGAGAGCTTTGCCCTTTCAGTGCGGTGGCTTCAGTCCCGCACCTTGACTTATTTCTCTTTTTAGCTGACGCCAGGCTTTATGGCAGCAGCTTCAGGGATTTCTCGCTGTCGCTCGAAATGACATGGCTGAGTGGTAACGTTATTTCAGTCGGCCTCGTAACGGACTCCTAACGGACTCGTAGCGGACTCGTAGCGGATTCGAATGCGGCCGGCCACATAAGGAAATCTTAAAGAGCCGGAGAAAATTCGGGGTATTTTCTACTTTAACCTGGATAAGATGCTTTTAGATAATTCAGTAGTTTTGCAGTTTTTACATAGCTCACGGGTAACTATTCACCTTATTAGCGATTGAAATCGCTCCTCCAAGGCTAAAGCCGGTCGACCGCCTACGCGGTCGAGTTTTTTCCTGTCCGCGCAGGCGGACAGCCGGTTGTCTTTAGCCCTGCAAGTGCGACTTTAGTCGCGCAAGGTGAATAGTTACGCTCACGGATACACACGGACCGCGCAGCGCCCAGATCTCTTGTTGTTTTTAAGCCTTATCCGTGTAAATCTGTGAAAATCCGTGAGCCATTTTCCGGCCAAGTGTTAAATTTGCAAAACCACTGATAATTGAAATGGTCGAGTAAACTAACTACCTACCCTCATCAAACCCACCGCCGGGCCATCTGCCGCACCACTCCGCGCAGCTCCTCCACCCGCAGGGTGTAGGCCAGGCCGCCATAGACCAGCCCGCCCACAACCACCCCCACCAGCCCGCCCAACCAGGCCGGACTGGCCGGTAAAAAGGGCAGGAGCGCCCCCAGGGCCAACGCCAGCCCGGCCGCAGCCAGCGCCAGCTTGCCCACGGCCCGGCCCAACCCCGGCCCGCCGAGACCGCCCAGGTGGGGCCGCAGCAACCACAGCAGCGCCGCCGTCTCCAGGGTCACCGCCAGCGAGTTGGCCAGGGCCAGCCCACCGTGAGGCGGCCAGTTGAGCCGGGCAAACAGCCCCGGCAGCAGCAGACTCAGCCCAACATTGACGATCATGGCCCCAATGCCCACGCCCACCGGCGTTTTGGTATTCTTGAGGGCATAGAAGGCCCGGGTAACAATCTCCACCACGGCGTGGCCCACCAGCCCCACGGCAAAAAAGGCCAGCGCCCAGGCGGTCAGCGTGGTCGAGGCGGCGTCGAAAGCGCCCCGCTCCAGCAGCAGCCGGACCAGCGGCCCGGCCAGCATCACCAACCCCACCGCGGCCGGCAGGGTCAAAAAGAGCAGGTGGCGCAGGGTCGCCTCAAAGACGCGGCGCAGTTGGGCCTGGTCGCCGCGGGCAGCCAGCTCGGCCAGGGTCGGAAAAAGGGCTGTGGCCACCGACAGGGCAATCACCCCCTGGGGTAATAACATGATGATCCAGCCGTAATTGAGGGCGGTGATACTGCCGGCCGACAGGCGGGCCGCCAGAATGGTGGTGACGACAAAGTTTAGTTGGACCGCGGCCAGTCCCAACACCCGCGGGGCCATCAAGCGGGCTACCTCGTGCAGGCCGGGATCGCTGGCCGCCAGCCCCGGTTGGTACTGCATCCGCTTTTGGCGCAGGCCCGGCAACTGCACCAGCAGGTGGGCCGCCGCGCCCACCACCACCCCCACTGTCAGACCGCGCACGCCCCAAATCGGCCCCAGCCACCAGGCGGCCAGAATAATGGCCAGGTTGTACATCACCGGGGCCAGGGCCGGCAGCAGAAAATGCTGGTGAGCGTTCAAAATCCCCATCACCACCCCGCTGACCCCAAAAATCACCGGGGTCACCAGCATCCAGCGCATCAGTTGGGCGGTGAGGGCCTGTTGGGCCGGGCTGAAGTGAGGGAAGAAGAGCGACACCAGCCAGGGGGCCAGGATGGCCGCCAGCCCGCCCAGGAACGACAGGATCAAAACAACCCAATTGATCACGGCCGAGGCCAGCCGCCAGGCGGCGGGCAGTTCGTCACGGGTCAAATAGCCGGTAAAGGTGGGGATAAAGGCCGAGCCGAGCGCGCCGCCGGCGACCACGTAGAAAAGAAAATCGGGCAGGCGAAACGCGGCCAGATAAGCGTCCATGTCGGCGCTGACGCCAAATTGGTGGGCAATCACCATCTCCCGCACCAGCCCCAACAGGCGACTGACCACAAACAGGACCATCACCACTGAGGCGGCCCGGGCAAGGCGGCTGAGCTGAACGGTTGTGGACATATTAATTGTGAATGGTGAATAGTGAACGGTTAAGTATGAATGGTTAGCTGCCGATGAACCGGATGGTTGGCTAGAAATATTGCCACCGTCTACGAACGACGGTCAGTTGACGAATTATACCACCAAACTTAGTGGCGGACATCCTGACAAGTCGGCAAAATTCTTGTACTTACAGACCCAATGACTGCTGATAGGCGATGCTGCAATCTACCACTTCGCGTGCCACCTACACAACCTATTACCTGCTGCTTCGCGTGCGACCCTGCCACCTGCTACTCTGTAACGGGCAGCTTAAAGGCCACCCGGTCAGCCAAATCCCGGCCAATTCAAAGCGAGTTCCTCAGCCGAGCAATTTGAAATGGAGCTTACCTTCGGCTATACTTTTGACCGTTATGGCCAACCCAGCTCATCTTGAACTGGCCCGGCGTTATGCGGCCGGGGAACGCAATCGCCGTTTGGAGCAACTGGACCTGAGCGGCGCTGATCTGAGCGGGCTTGATCTTTCCGGGGCCTGGCTGCGAGATACCGATTTGAGCCAGGCCCGGTTGGCGGGCTGCCGGCTGGTGGGCGCCTCGATGCCGGGCGCCAATTTCAGCGGGGCCGACTTGCAGCGGGCCGACCTGCACGGGGCCATCGCTGCCGGGGCCAACTTCATCGGCGCCGGGCTGGGAGAAGCCAGCCTGCGCGCCGCCGACCTGTACGGGGCCGATTTGAGCGGGGCCGATTTGCGCCGGGCCGATCTGAGCCAGGCTGACCTGTCGCTGGTCCGGGCCAGGCAGGCTCTTTTGGCCGGGGCCAAACTGGCCCGGGCAATCCTGTTTCGGGCTGATCTGAGCCAGGCTGACCTGCGCCAGACCGACCTGGCCGACGCAGCCAATGTGAGCCAGGCCATCTTCGACGGGGCGCAGTTGCCGCCCGATTACCGGCCGGTCAACCGGCCACGGCGCTCTCGCTTTGCCAGAGGCTTCTTTGGGCCGAAGAAGTGAGGTGGGCGACAGATTGCAGGTAGCAGGTGGCAGGTAACAGGTGGCAGGGTTGTAGGTTGCAGGCGGAGCGATGGGGGCAGGGTTAACATGTAGTGTTAGACGCTGAGCGGTGAAAGGGAATTTCCACAATGACTGGAGTGATTGATTTTGCTACGGTGCAGTGGTCGCGCCAGATGACTGCGGCCGTCCGGGGTCTGGCCGGCTTGAAGCCGGACGACCTGCGCCGGCTCAGTAACTTTTTAGCTAAACTGGCCGATTTTCAAGAGAATGACGGGGAGCTGACGGAGCAGCAGTTGCAAGTGATCTTACAGGGTCTCCACACCAAAGAGTTGGCCCGGCTGGAAACTCATGCAGGTGGGGCTTATGTAGAGTTCCGCGGCGGCGGTTTTGAGTACGAGCGCTTCCTGGTTCGCGGCGACGGTAAGGTGCCGAACAATCGTTATGAGGCCAAAAAGGGGCCAGCGTGAGCCGTGAGAGATCAGGATATTGATCAGGTGATAGCAATTCTGCGCCGGCAGGTGCAGAGCTGGCAGCCGGCTTTGGTCGACGGGATGGCTGAGCGGCGGGAAGTGACTCCCTACCAGATTCTGATCGCCACGATTCTGAGCCTGCGTACCAAAGACACGCTCACCGCCCAGATTGCCCCCAAATTGTTCAGTCTGGCCGACAATCCTCAGGCTATGGTTCGCCACTCCGAGGAGACCATTGCCCAGGTCATCTACCCGGTTGGCTTCTATCGCAACAAGGCCAAAAATATCCTGGCCATCTCCCACCAACTCATCGCCGCCTATGACGGCCGCGTGCCCGACGAGCTGGATGAACTGCTCAAGCTGCCCGGCGTTGGCCGCAAAACAGCCAATCTGGTTCTGACGGCCGGCTTTCAAAAGCCGGGCATCTGCGTCGACATTCACGTACACCGCATCTCGAACCGCTGGGGCTACGTGCAAACCAAGACCCCGGAGCAAACCGAGTTTGCCCTGCGGGAAAAACTACCGCCGCGCTATTGGATCGAGTACAACGCCCTGTTAGTGTCGTTTGGGCAGAACCTCTGTACGCCGGTGTCGCCGTGGTGCAGCCGCTGCCCGGTGGCGGAATTTTGCGACCGGGTTGGGGTGGACCGCAGCCGCTAATTCAGACCTCAGCGGCATAGTAGTGCGATATTTTAAGCCTGTTCACCAGAGCTATCGGCATGGCCCCCGGCAACAAGGCTTTGGGGGGAAACATAGGAAAGAGCGAGACCTGGGTCATGGGCAGAAAACGCTTGGGCAAGGCCTCCATCACCCCACTCAGCGGAATATCGGCGCCCATCGACAGGTTGCCGTTGAGCGCAAAGCCGCCCAGATAAACAATCACCCGCTCATGGTGGGGCAGCAACTTGACGGCAGCCTGGCCGGCCGGATCGACCGGATAGACCACCCAGATATCCTGAATTTTCAGGTGCATCTCGGCGCAGCTCATCGGCTTAAGCGGGTTGCTTTGATGCCACGGCGTCGCCGTCACCTCGACCATGCTCACATAACTGTAAGCTTCATTGTTGAGACCGTCGTCCAACGCCCCAACCGTCTTCAGCTTACCCTCCAGCAGAAATTGCTCCAATACCATTTTGACCGGAATTTCGGAAATTCGTAGGCTGATGCCGCCTGCCATAAGTCACCATCCTTGAACGAAGTGCAACCATTTACATAATAGTTCAAGTATAACCCTTTGCGTCCAGAGAGACAACTATGCCGGGCTTTTTTTCTGATAAGGTGACCGGCACTTACCACTAATCTTGGCCTGGAATTGACGGCCAAATGGCTGAGATTCAATTCAGAAGTCATAGGGTAAGCGCCGGTCACCTAAAAATTTGGACAGACCCGCTGGGGCTTGAAGCCGGCTGTTTTTTGTGCTTTGGTGGGGGGCAGAGTAAAATTGAAGCGGCTTTGAAAGGACAGCACGATGGGGCCGCTTGGACAAATTGAAAGACACAAGGTTGTAATGGCGGCGCTTTTGATGGTGTTGCTGGCCTGCAGCCCCCTGGAGCGCCTCCGCCCGGCGGGCCAACAACCGGAAGCGACCAGCAGCAAGGCCGCCGTGGTGCGGGCCAACAGCCAGTTGATCGCCAGAGCTTACCAGACAATGGCAACTTTGCCCGGCTACCGGCTGGAAACTCGCCACCTCGTCCGGGACGAGGCCGGCCAACCGGGCAGCCAGGTGATTATCACCACAACCTATGATCCGGCCGGCAACCTTTACTGGCGCCGCCAGGCCCCCGACGGCAGCCAGACCGAACTGTACGTGGTCGACGGGCGCGCCTATCGCTATGAGCCGGAGTACGCCGGCTGGCTAGACGGCGGCCTGACTCCTGCGGCTGAACTGCCGCTGGCCGGCGAAATCTCCCTGACCGACTCGATGCGCTGGCTGACTCAATTTGGGGCCGCGCCCACCCCGGCCGGTCACGAGACCCTTAACAACCGATCCGTCAGCCGCTACCGGCTGGACTACGTTGTTGCCAACCTGGCCCAGACCTTTGGCCAGGAGTTGGCGGCCGGCGCGGCGGTTGATTTGCGAGGCGTCCTTTGGATCGACGATGAAACCGGCGCGCTGTTAAAATCAGAGATTTTGCTTTACGAAGGCCAGGCCAACCAGCCCAGCCACGAGTTCAGGCTGGAAGTCAGTGACATCGGCCAGATCGAGCCGATTGCCGCGCCGTCGCCGCTGGTCGATCCGGCGGCGATGATCGCGGCCACCGCCACAGCCCAGGCCTGGACGGTGTTGACAACCGACCTGACCTACCGGGGTGAGCAGCTCACTTTTGAGGTCATTCCGCTGCAGGCCAACCCGTCGCCCAATTCATCGCCGGCCCAGGCCGAGGTGCAGTTAATCCTGCGCCAGTTGCCCGCCAGCCTGTTCCGGGATGTGGAACCCTTTTTAGCGCAGTTGCGCTCGCAACTGACTTTGAGCATCCCCAAACGCAATCTGGTCGTTCCCAGCAGCGGCTATCGCCTGGAAAAGAGCTATGTCGCCGGGCAAACAATAGAGGTGTCCTATAGCTTCAACGCCGATTTAGAGGATTTTAGCCACGTCGAACTCATTGTCGCCGGGGTGGGCAACCCCCAATTCATCCCGGTGCCGGTCGAAAGAAATGAACAATTAGAAATTAAAAATGAGAAATGAGGAATAATCTGTAACCTACCCATTTCTAATTTGCCATTTACCATTTGCTATTTGCTATTTGAAAGGAATACCCGATGAACAAAAAAACAATCAAAGATGTCGAGGTCAAAGGGAAACGGGTTCTAGTCCGGGTTGACTTCAACGTGCCGATGGAAAACGGCCGGGTCACCGACGACCGCCGGATTCGGGCCGCGCTGCCCACCATCAATTATCTTTTGGAGCAGGGCGCCAGCGTGGTCTTGATGAGCCACCTGGGCCGGCCCAAAGACGCGCCCGATCCAAAATATGCCATGGACCCGGTGGCCGCCAAATTGAGTGAGCTGCTGGGCCGGCCGGTTCAAAAGCTGGACGATTGCGTGGGCGCAGAGGTCGAGGCGGCGGTGAAAGCCATGCAGCCCGGCGAAGTGACCCTGCTGGAAAACACCCGCTTTCACAAGGCCGAAAAGAAAAACGATCCGGACTTCTCCAAACAGTTGGCCGCGCTGGGCCAGGTGTACGTGAACGATGCTTTCGGCAGCGCCCACCGCGCCCACGCCTCCACAGCCGGGGTAACCGACTATCTGCGGCCGGCGGTAGCCGGTTTCCTGCTGGAGAAGGAGTTGGCCTATCTGGGCGGCGCCCTGGCCAACCCCACCCCGCCTTTCCTGGCCATCATGGGTGGGGCCAAAATCTCCGACAAAATTGCGGTGATTGACAATCTCCTGAGCAAAGTCGACTCGCTGCTGATCGGCGGGGGGATGGCCAACACTTTCCTGGCGGCCCAGGGTTACGGCGTGGGCAAGTCGTTGGTGGAGCAGGAAGCCATTGACACGGCCAAAAAACTGCTGGCCGAAAGCGGCGACAAGCTGGTGTTGCCGGTCGATTGCGTGGTCGCCGCCGAGTTCAAAGCCGACGCCCCGGCCCGGGTGGTGTCGGTGGATGAAGTGCCCGTGGAGGAGATGATCCTGGATATCGGGCCGGCGACCATTGCCCACTTCTCCAACCGGCTGGCCGCGGCCAAAACCGTGGTCTGGAACGGGCCGATGGGCGTGTTCGAGTTCCCGCGCTTTGCCGAAGGCACCTTTGCCATCGCCCGGGCCCTGGCCGGTCTGGCCGGAGCCACCACCATCATCGGCGGCGGCGACAGCGCTGCGGCGGTGGAGCAGTCCGGCCTGGCCGACAAGATGAGCCACATCTCCACTGGCGGGGGGGCCAGCCTGGAATTTTTGGAAGGCAAAGTCTTGCCGGGCGTGGCGGCGTTGGATGACAAGTGAAACGTGAAACGTAATATCTAATTCAACACAAGGAGCATGGTCAGGCGACCTGCTCCTTTTTTATTGGCCTTCGGTGGGGACGGGCGTCCAGGTGGGTACGGGGGTGGGGGGTGAGTTGGGGCTGGGACAAATGCGCAAGCCGGCCCAGGCCGGACTGTAGGGCGAACTATCGATCTCCAGCGCCCTTAACAGCCAGGGCACCGCCTGATCACACCGGCGCGGCTCAAGATAAGCGTAGGCCAACCCCAGTTGATAATAGTATTCGATGGGCGCCGGCAATTTTTCTTTGAACTGAATATTGACCCGGACCTGTCCCTGCAGATCGGGCTGGAAGTAACCCACGCTGTCGGTGCGGTTGGGCCAGAAAGTAACCCTGATTTCATAGGGGGTCGCGGGTGGCTGGGGCAAATTGCTGATCTCCAGGGTGAGCGTGTCTCCCACCGGGTCAAACATGGCCGTGCCGGTGGCCTGGCTAAAGGTCTGGGTAAAGGTGAGCGCCTGGGTCGATTCGAGTAAGATTGTTTCACTCTCAATCGACTGCTTGATCAACTCACCGCAGGATTGGTCGGCGTCAAAATTTGAGTCGGTGCGATGATTGACCGGATTGAGTTCGGCCACATAACCGGGATTACCATCCCCACTAAAACGACCACGCAGCACCGGCACAGTTTTGGAACCGGTCAGGGTTTGAAACTCCGTGTAAATGTCAACCTGCCTGGCTCGCCGCAAGAACTCACTCTCGCCGACCTCAATGGCTTTTTGCAGAAATTCGATGGCCTGCTCAAAATTTTGGCGGGTATAATAGATTGTGCCCAGGTGTCCCCAGGCGCTCTCCCGGCGATACGGGTTGACATAGCCGGGGTCGAGACCCAGGCTCTGTTCCAACGCGTCGATAGCCCGGACATTCTCGCCGTTGAAGTAGTAGGCCCAGCCGAGCAGGTCGTATGGCTCCGGGTCAAAGGGGCTGAGCCTGATGGCTCTTTTGTAACGATCGGCCGCTTTTTCGTAATCGCCCAGGCCATTATGATAGATTCGGCCGGCGGTCACATAGAGAGGTGCTAAATTCGGGGCCAGTTTGATGGCGTTCTCGTAAAATTCAATAGCCTGGCGGTAGCGACCCTGCACTTCCAGGGCGTAACCCATATTGTGGTGAGCGTCCATACTTTGGAAGTTGGTGTCGAGCGCAGTTTGGGCATTGGCCTGAGCCAGCCGCCAGTTGCCCAGGTCGGCATAAACCTCGGACAGAAAAGCGTACCCCTCGGCATAATTGGGATCGATTTCGATCGCGCAGGCGCAGGCGTTGAGCGCGTCGGCATATTGGGCTTCCCAATCCAAAGCCCGGCAATAGTGGGCCAGGTTTTCAGCGCTATGGGGGTTCAGGCGCACGGCCTGGGCCGCCCGATCCACGGCCCGGGCGGTATTGCGGGTGTAAACCAGGAGGCGGGCCTGGCGAATGTAGGGCACATCCAGAGTCGGGTCGATTCTAATGGCCTGCTCGTAAGCATCAATGGCTTGCGACAGCTTGCCCTCGGCAAAATATTGATCCCCGTCGGCAATGTAAAGCGGCGCCGGACGGGTTGGCGTTGGAGGGGGGGCGAATCGTTCGGCCAACGTGGGTGGCCGGATGTCAACGTAACCCATGTAGATGGCCAACAGACCGGCCAGCACCGCCAGCATCACTACCAGGAGCATCGACAGCAAGATGGTCGCGGTCAGGCTCCGTTTTTTCTCTCTGGGACGATAATACATAGGATCAATTATCAATGAGCAATGAACAATGAGCAAATGTTAATAATCAACTGGCTCATCGGCTCATTGAACTTTGGCTCCGTGGCCCGTCGCGGCTTGGGCCAGGATCTCGCGAGCGCTCTGGCGGGTACTGGGACTGGGCGCCCCGAGCATGGAAGCCAGTTCCTCCACCCGGTCATCGCCGCTCAGAGTCCGCACGCCGGTCAGGGTCCGCTTATCCACAACCTGCTTGGCCACATGATAATGGGCATCGCCGTAACCGGCAATTTGGGGCAGGTGGGTCACACACAGAACCTGATGGCAACCTTGATGAGCCAGTTCCCACAACTTACGGCCCACTACCCCACCAACTCGCCCACCGATGCCCTGATCGATCTCATCAAAAATCAGGGTCGGGGTTTCATCGGCCGAGGCCAGCACAGTTTTGAGGGCCAGCATAATCCGGCTGGTTTCTCCACCGGAGGCCACCTTGACCAGGGGTTTGAGCGCCTCACCGGGATTGGGGGCAATCAGAAATTCGATCCGGTCGATGCCCCGCTCATCACAAGCCAGCACCCGGCGACCGGCTTCGGTTTCAACGTAAACGCCGGCCGGGTCATCGGCCCACTGCAATTCCACCACAAAGTCAGCCTGAGCCATGCCCAGGTCGGCCAATTGGGCAATAACCCTCTCCGCCAGGGTCTGGCTGGCCTGTTGGCGGGCCTGCGACAGGGCCAGGGCTAACTGCCCAAGTTTGCGCCGCTGGACCTCTTCTTGCTCCTGCAACTCCTCGATCCGCTCCTCGCTGTGGCTAAGCGTTTGCAGCTCAGCCTGAGCCTTCTGGCCAAAAGCAATAATCTCCTCAATCGAGTTGCCGTATTTCCGCTTGAGATTGAAGATCAGGCCCAACCTCTCCTCGACCTCTTGCAGACGGGCCGGATTGAAATCGATATTCTCGCTGTAATCCCGCACGGTTCGGCCTAAATCTTCAAGCTGGTAGAGCAGATTATCCAGCAGTTGGCGCGCCTCAGCCCAGCTTTCATCCAGCTTAACCAGGCTGCCCATCAGCCGGGCGGCTTCGCCCAACAGATCGGCTGCGGGCGGCTGAGCTTCGCCGTCTCCTTCGATGAGGAGCCGGTAGAGTTCGGCGGCCAATTGGCTGAGCTGCTCGGCATTGGCCAGGCGGTTCCGCTCCAGGTTAAGCTCCGCTTCTTCGCCAGGCTGCAAATTGGCGGCCTGGATCTCGTCAACTTGAAAGGTCAATTGATCCAGGCGGCGGGCCAGCCGCTGCTGATCTTGCCGTAAGGTAGCCAACTCCTGGCGGATTTGGCGCAACCGGCGGACCTCCTCGGCCAGGCTGTCCCGTTGAGCGTCCAGGCCGGCGTAACGATCCAAAAAACGCTGGTGCTGGCGCACTTTCAACAGGCTCAGATGCTCGCTCTGGCCGTGGATATCAACCAGCGGTTGGGCCACCTCTTCTAAAATGCTCAAATTGACCGTGCTGCCGTTGACCCGGCAAAAGCTGCGGCCGTTGTCGCGGATTTCGCGGCCTAGCAGCAGCAGGTCCGGCTGATCGGCGTCCAGACCCTCTCGCTCAAGGATGGGGTCAATCAACGCCCGCAAATCTTTGGAGAGGCGAAAACTCCCCTCGATCCGCGCCCGGCTACTCCCGGTCCGAACAAAGTTGGTGTCCGCTCGTCCCCCCAGCAAAGTCGTGACGGCGTCGATGATGATGGACTTGCCGGCTCCGGTTTCACCGGTGAGGACATTGAAGCCGGAGTCAAACCGAAGCGTCAACTCATCGATAATGGCAAAGTCGCTTATGGTCAATTCAACTAACACGGCAGGCAACCTGTAATAGAGCTAATCTTGCAGAGTATCTAAAAGTAGAATGCTGCGTGTTGCGTATCGCTCGTTGCACTTTGAGGTACGCAACGCGTGCAACTTTTCACTCAGAGTTACGTACTCTAAATAGGATGTTTATCCACAAATTCAAGTACAGGGAGTATAGCACGGGCGTTCGAGCTTCGTCAAACAATGTACGATGAAGCTATTGTCAGTCAAGAGTAGCTCTGGTATAATGGGGGGGCTTGGCCAAAATTTATACTTCTGTAGGAGGGAGTAATAATCTGATGGACATGCCAGCTGTTCTCAAAGCCGGCGGCGTCGGCGCGGCGATACTGGTGGTATTATCGTTGTTGGGTTTGATCCCGTGTGTTGGTTGTATTACGTTCTTCTTAACGCTCATAGCCTATGTTGGTATTGGCGTGCTGGCGGCCTACTGGATGGCCCCGCCGCGCACCGGTTCTGGAGGGGCAGTCAATGGGGCGGTGGCGGCCCTGGTGGCATCCTTGATCGGCGGGCTGGTGAGTATGATCATAAACAGTATCTATTTTGCCGCCACCGGCTCGGCCCAATTTGCCCAAGCCCTGGCTGATATCCCCCCAGACCAGTTGGCGGCCCTGGCTGAAGTCGGGATCGATCCTAGTATTTTGGCCGGTGGGGCCGGGATAGCCACGGTGCTGGGGGTAGGCGCCTTTTGCTGCCTGCTCAGTGTGTTGGTAGCCGCTGCACTCGGCGCAGCCGGCGGTGGTTACTGGGGCAGCAGCCATCCGCGCTAATGGAGTTTTTGACCTTTTTTGAAGTTAAAAAGATAGTCATTTTGGTCACCCAATCGGAGAAAATATGAGCATCGTTGAAATTGTCAAGTCGGTGGAAGTAGTGATAGATGACGAAGGGAAAAAGAAGGCCATCCTTGACTGGCAGACCTGGGCAGAAGTTGTAGCCATACTCGAAGGACAGTTTCAACCAAGAACAGAACTAGGTCGTCAACTTTGGGCAGCTCGAGTCGAAATTTTAGCTTCGGGGTTGCCAACCTTAAATCAGGCCGAGGTTGAACAGGAAGTAATGGCTCGACGCGGCGGGCAACTATGAAAGTTACCTTTGTCGACTCAGGCGTATTGATTGCGGCGGCACGAGGCGAGGGTGGGTTAGCGGCCCGAGCCCTGGCAGTGCTGGACGATCCGGAGCGACAATTTGCAACGAGCAATCTGGTCAAATTGGAGGTACTGCCAAAAGCCATTTACCAAAAGAATCTAGCAGAGGTAAAATTTTACGAACTATTTTTTAAGTCAGTTAGCCTGTGGGCCGAGATTACTGAGGAAATGGTTCAACAAGCTTATCAAGAAGCCTGTCGAACGGGCCTGGCAGCTATAGACGCGCTTCATAATATAGCCGCGGCTGTTGCGGTCAACGAGTTGAATTGGTTACCACAGAAAGACCGGAGAAACCAATCCACCGGATCAAAGCTATCAGAATAGTTTCTATTACTGAACAGTATTTTTAAGGATAATAGGGGTTTCAATATTCAGAAGAATGAACGAAGCCCTGATTGTTTAACTTTAAAAATAAGATATTCTTGTAAGAGGGAGGTTTCACTCAATTATGGATATCGGATCTGCCTTTACCTTTATGTTTGACGATCAGGATTGGATCAAGAAAATTGCCATTGGCGGGGGTATTACCCTGGCGGCTGTAATTTTATCTCCGATTTTGATTGGTTTGGTTTTAATATTGCCGCTGAGCGGTTATATGTTGGAAACTCTAAAAAATGTTCGCGATGGACGTCCCATCCCCTTGCCGGAGTGGAGCGATTTTGGCAATTTATTTTCCAAAGGTTTGATGATTTTCGTCATCGGATTGGTTTACAATTTACCAGCCCTCCTGGTTTCTTGCCTGTCGGCGGGGGTAAACCTAGCCGCCCCCAACCTTGATTCCGATATGGCTGAAATGATGGTGGTGGTGGCCGGCTGTTTGAGTTGTGTACAAGTCATCTTGAGTTTGCTGGGGAACGCCTTGCTCCCGGCGGCTATCATTCGCTATGCCCAATATGAAACATTGGGCTCCGCCTTTCAGTTTGGTGAAATCTTTAGTTTTGTTTCCAAAAATATTGGTGATTACATCATTGTGATTCTATTGGGCTGGGTGGCCTCGCTAATAGCCGCATTTGGGCTAATTTTATGTGTAATTGGAGTTGTTTTCACCGGCTTCTGGTCCGTTCTAGTTGCGGCCAATTTGTACGGCCAACTGGCTCGAAAGACTGCCGCCGGGGGGATATAATCGGTAAGAAAGGAAGGGCGGTATGATCGAAGCGTTTTCTAATATCGCCACGGCGTTTGGCTTATCGGCCTCAGCCGGGCTGAACGCCTATTTACCGCTGCTGGTGGTGGCCCTCACGGCCAGATACACCAACTTAATCAAACTCAACGAGCCGTGGGACGTAATGACCAGTGGGTGGGTCATCGGCGCGCTGGCGGTGCTATTGCTGATCGAGATGACCGTGGACAAAATTCCGGCGGTTGATACGTTGAATGATACCATCCAAACCGTGGGCCGGCCCGCAGCCGGGGCCATTCTCTTCGCGGCCAGCTCCGGCGTGGTCGGCGACTTGCACCCGGTGCTGGCTTTCATCGCCGGCTTGCTGCTGGCCGGCGGCGTTCATACGGCCAAAACGGTGGCCCGGCCGATGGTCACGGCCACCACGGCCGGAACGGGCAATTGGGCGGTCAGTATTATCGAGGATATTCTGGCGTTGATCACCACCATCCTGTCGATCCTGATCCCGATTCTGGTCATGTTAACCGTCATCTTTTTGTTGCTGTTCATCTTTTGGTGGCGAGGTCGTCAGGTCAAAGCCGGTACGGTCTGACGAAAATATGAGCATCTGAAATAGGTAGAACTATGAACAATCAATACGCTTCCAGCCCGCCCACTAACACAATGGCCATCGTCAGTTTAATTTCCGGGATTGTCAGTTGGTTCGCTTTGCCGCTGCTGGCGGGAGTGGTGGCCATTATCACCGGGCATATGGCCCGCAACCAAATCAGAGCCAGTTTTGGCCGGGAAGGGGGCGACGGGCTGGCCCTGGTCGGCCTGATTTTGGGATATCTCAACCTGGTCGCCTCTTGCCTGCTGCCCCTGCTCATCTTTGGCGGCATCATCAGCGTGGGCGGTATTTGCAGCATCTGCGCCGCCCTGACCGAATCTGGCAACTGGAGTTTACCATGAAATTTGTTGGTTTTACCCCCATTCCTGACCGGATTACCCGCCTGGTAGAAATCGCTTATAACCTGTGGTGGACCTGGCATCCCGAAGCGCAGGAGCTGTTCCGCCGGATCGACGCCCAACTATGGGAAGATGTCTATCACAATCCGGTCCTTTTTTTGCGGGAGGTGCGCCAATCATCGGTGGAGAAAGCGGCCAACGACCCTGATTTTATCCGGGCCTACCACCAGGTTTTGACCCGGTTCGATGAGTACCAGGTCCTTGAAAACACCTGGTTCAGAGAAAGTTACCCGGATAAGATGGATAAGCCCATCGCCTATTTTTCGGCCGAGTTTGGCTTGCACGAGTGCTTGCCGATCTACTCCGGCGGTTTGGGCATTTTATCCGGTGACCACACCAAAGAGGCCAGCGATTTAGGTTTACCCTTCATCGGCGTAGGCTTTCTGTACCCGCAGGGTTACTTCAAACAGACCATCACCGAGCACGGCAGCCAGGAAGCCTCTTACGTCAAAGTGCGCTTTGCCGAAGTCCCGGCGCAGCCGGCTTTTACAGCCGACGGTAAGGAGGTCGTTGTGTCGGTGGGCTTGCCGGCGCGGGGCAATCTACCGGATCGCCGCGTTTACGCCAAAGTTTACCATCTGCAGGTAGGTAAAGTACCACTCTACCTCATGGATACCGACATCCATCCCAACCCGGCTGAGGACCGGGAACTGTCGGCCCGGCTCTACGGCGGCGACGAAGAGATGCGCGTTGCCCAGGAGATGGTGCTGGGCATTGGCGGGGTGCGGGCCTTGCGAGCTTTGGGGATCAAGCCGGCCGTTTACCATATGAACGAGGGCCACTCAGCCTTTCTGGTGCTGGAACGGGGCCGGGAATTGGTTGAAAGTGGTCTCAGCTTTGCCCAGGCCAAAGAGATCATCCGCCGTTCCACCGTTTTTACCACCCACACCCCCGTCCCGGCCGGCCACGACGCCTTCCCCTTTCAAATGATCGACCGCTACTTTCCCAAGTCGCATGAATATCTCAAGATCAGCCGGGAAGAGTTTCTCAACCTGGCCCGGCAAGATCAAAGTTGGGGACCTACGTTTAGTATGACCGTGCTGGCTCTGAAAATGTCGGGGCGGCACAACGGGGTCAGCCGGCTCCACGGCGAAGTCTCTCGCCGCATGTGGAGCTGGCTCTGGCCTGACAAAAAAGTTGAGGAGGTACCGATCACCCACGTGACCAACGGCATTCACACCGAAACCTGGTTGGCCCCGGAAATGAAAGCCTTGTTTGACCAGTACCTGGGCCAGAACTGGACCCGCCGGATCGATGACCAGGCCATGTGGGATGAGGTAACCCTGATCCCAGATGCTGAGTTGTGGGCCGCCTTGAACCAGATGCGGGGTCGGCTGATCGATTTTGTTCGTATGCGCACTCGCCAGCGGCTGGCCCAACTGGGACGGCATCCCCACGAACTTCAGGCCACTCAGGGTTTACTCAATCCTAATGCCCTGACCATCGGCTTTGCCCGGCGTTTTGCCACCTACAAGCGGGCCACCCTCATCTTTCACGACACCGAACGGCTCAAGCGGATCGTCCACGGCAGCGACCATCGCCCGGTTCAATTCATTTTTGCCGGCAAGGCCCACCCGCGCGACGAGCCGGGCAAGGCTTTCATTCGCGAAGTCTACCACCGCGCCCATGAACCCGGCCTGGCCGGACATCTGGTCTTTGTGGAAGATTACGACATCAACGTAGCTCGCCACATGGTGGGGGGGGTGGATGTGTGGCTCAATACGCCGCGGCGGCCCATGGAAGCCAGCGGCACCAGCGGCCAGAAAGCGGGTCTGAACGGTTCTCCTAACTTTTCTGTGCTGGATGGCTGGTGGGCCGAAGGCTACAACGGCAAGAACGGCTGGTCGATTGGCGATCCCAATATCGAATATGATGATGAAGCCGCCCAAAACCACGTCGATGCGACCGCCATTTACGAACTGTTGGAAACGGAAATTGTACCTGCCTTTTACCAGCTAAATGACCAGGGGCTGCCGCAGCAGTGGCTCCAGCTTGTCAAAGAGTGCATCCGCACGGTCGCGCCTCAATTCAGCATGACCCGGATGATCAAAGAGTATACCAACAAGCTGTATGTTCCGAGTATGGAGTGAAAGGAGTTTTGAGTGTTGAGTGTTGAGTTTTGAGTTATCAGTTGTCAGTGGGTAGCGACTGTTCATTGTTCATTGGTGTCCAAAATTATCGTCACCGGCCCGTCGTTCTCAATGTGAACCAGCATCATGGCGCCAAAAACGCCGGTTTCAACTTGCTTAACGCCCAGGCTACGAAGCTGTTCGGCAAATTGAGTCACTAGCGGCTCGGCGATGTCAGGCGGCGCCGCCCCGGTAAAACTGGGGCGGCGTCCTTTTTTGGTATCGGCGAGCAGGGTAAATTGCGAGATGACCAGCATCGCCGCGCCGATGTCCAGCGCCGACAGATTCATTTTGCCCTGGTCGTCTTCAAAAACGCGCAAATGAACTGTCTTCTCGGCCAGCTTTTTGACCTCAGCCGGGCCATCCTGGTGGGTTACACCCACCAAAATTACGTAACCCGGCCCAATTTCGCCCACCACCTCATCCGCTACAGTCACCTTTCCCCGGCGGACTCGCTGCAAAATTGCTCGCATTGTTGATAGTCCTATCCTCTGGTAAAATTGAACTGCCCGGCATTTACTTCGCCAACGTGTATTATATCTGCGCCAACGGATTTCAACAACGACGACTCGATCCGGCCAAAGATGTGACAAGCAACCCCAATGCCAGTATAATCGTTATGGATCACGGAGGAAGGGATAAATTGACGGCTAAATCGGCGCAAAAAGTTCATATCCTGCCAGATGAGCCAACTTTGGGCCAGGCCGCGGCCACGTATATCGCCCGTCTCTCCGCCCAGGCGCTGGCCGAGCGGGGCCGCTTTACTGTCGCTCTGTCCGGCGGCTCATTGCCCGGGCTGGTTGGCCCGGCCCTGGCAGCCGAACCGTGGCGTTCTGAAATCGATTGGGCGGGCTGGCGCGTCTTTTGGGCCGATGAACGGTGCGTGCCGCTAGACCATCCCGACAGCAACTTTCGGCTGGCCCGAGAGCATCTGTTCAACCGGGTCAACATTCCCCTCACCCAAATCTATCCTCTCGATGACTCGCTTGAACCGGCCGCGACCGCCCGGGCCTACCAGACGCTACTGGCTCAGCTTTTCCAACCTGCGGCCGGCCAGCCACCCCGCTTTGACCTGATTCTGTTGGGGCTGGGGGAGGATGGCCATACCGCCTCTTTGTTCCCAGATCACCCCTTGCTGACCGAAACCGGCCGCTGGGTGGCTGCCATTTTTGACTCGCCCAAACCGCCGCCGGAACGAATCACCATGACCCTACCCCTTATCAACCAGGCCCGGGCAGTAGCCTTTGTCGCCGCCGGGGCCGGCAAAGCCGACATCCTGGCCCAGATATGGGACACGGCTGCCCCAACCGGGTCATTACCGGCCCAACTGGTCCGGCCAAGTAACGGCGAGCTGGTTTGGTTTGTGGATGAAGCCGCGGCAGCCAGGCTCAACATGCGACAACAGGAGGAATGACAACAATGCAAACAGAGATTTTGCTGGCCGGTGACATCGGCGGCACCAAGACCAACCTGGCCATCTTCTCGGCCCGGGCCGGCCTGCGAGCGCCGCTGGCCGAGGCCACCTTTCCCAGCCGGGATTATCCCAGCCTGGAGGCAGTCGTCAGCGAATTTCTGGCCCAAACCGGCCAGCGGATCGAACAGGCCAGCTTTGGCGTAGCCGGACCGGTTATAGAGGGACATGCCACTATCACCAACCTGCCCTGGGTTATGAGTGAAACCCACCTGGCCGAAAGTCTGAATTTGTCGTCTGTTCATCTGTTGAATGACTTAGTGGCGATTGCCAACGCCGTCCCCAGGCTGGGGCCGGCCGACTTGCACACCCTCAAACCGGGTGAACCGGTCCACGGGGGGGCAATTGCCGTGGTGGCGCCCGGCACCGGTTTGGGCGAGGCCTACCTGACCTGGGACGGCCGCCGCTACCACGCCTACGCCTCTGAGGGCGGCCACACCGACTTTGCCCCCACCAATCCCCACCAGTTAGAACTGCTTAGATATCTTCAAGCCAGGTTAGAGCACGTTAGCTATGAGGCGGTCTGCTCAGGCAAGGGCATCCCTAACCTGTACGACTTTCTCAAAGAGAGCGGCTATGCCGCGGAACCGGCCTGGCTGGCGGACCAACTGGCCGGGGCCAAAGATCGCACCCCAATCATTGCCCGGGCCGCTCTGGACAAATCCAGTGAACTATGCGCGGCCACGCTTGAGCTTTTTGTCTCTATCCTGGGAGCAGAAGCCGGCAATATGGCCCTCAAGGTGCTGGCCGCCGGAGGGGTTTACCTGGGCGGCGGCATCCCGCCCCGGATTTTGCCGGTGTTAGAACAGGGGGAATTCTTGGCGGCGTTCAAAAGTAAGGGGCGCTTCTCAGACCTGTTGCGCCATGTGCCTATCTACGTCATTCTCAATCCCAAAGCGGCGCTGTTGGGAGCCGCCAGTTATGGCTTCACTCTGGCGCCACCCAAAAGGGAATTAGAATGACTATCAAGATAGAGATGGTTGTCCACAACAAGGTCCCATTTTATAGTTACACCTTACCGTATTTGCTCAGAACCTTCTTGATCCGAAAAACCAACTCGTGAATGGCAAAAGGTTTCAGCAGGTATTCTTCTGCGCCTAGCAGGAGACCGGTTTTGACCTCGGCCTCCTGCCCATAAGCTGATAAAAAGACAATTGGGATCTGTTTGGTATTTTCCTGAGCCTTGAGGATTTGGCAGGCTTCAAAACCGGTCATATTGGGCATACGAACGTCCAACAAGATCAAATCGGGCTGGCTCTTGCTGGCCTGGGCCACCGCCTGAGCGCCGTCGGCTACGCCAACGGCGTCAAAGCCGCTCAGTTCAAAAGCATCAACCAGCAGCTTGCGGACATCTTCTTCATCTTCGGCGACTAAGATCAATAGATTGTCCATAAAAAGCCTCCCTCCAGACTGATAATACCTCTGGTCTGGTACTCCGTCAACCTTTGATTGAATTTTTCAAGACCGGATTATGAGGTCAAGGCAGAAGCTGAATGGCGTCCACCTGGGCGCCGTCGTTGTCCCCCCCAAACGGTGAGAGGAACCGAAGGTATTGGTAGACGCCGGCCGGGGCGCGCTGGTCGACGTCAATGGTAATGCCGGAGACATACGGGGCTGAACCATACAACTCTGTGGTTGGGATGGGTAGATTATCATTTTCGGGCAGACTCAAACTTGCCAGGTTCGTGTTGGCATCAGGCAAGCCATCACCCCAATAGAAAACAGTGTACCAGGGACCGCTCAAATCTGCCCCCACCTGGACGATAACCCAATCCATTGAAACAAAACCAGGTGGATTTTCGAACTCATAGTAGACAAAGTCATAGCCGGGACGAGTGGTGATCGGCGACGCCCCCAGGTCGATAATACGGGCCTGGCCGCAGCCAATCTCGGCAATAATCCCGTTCGGGGCGCCGATATTTGGCTCACCTGGCGGGATGTTCTGCCAACAACCAACAGCCGGATCATCATCGATGATCAACAGGGAAGCTGTAGTCTGAGCTCCCAAAGTGGCATTGACCGGGTTATCAAGGCGCAGGGTAAGCTGCTCGTTTGACTCGTCGGCGGAGTCGTTGATGATCGGCACGGTGAATATCTGGCTGGTCTGGCCGGGGGCAAAAGTTAAAGTGCCGCTGCTGGCGGTATAATCTGCCCCGGCGCTGGCCGAATCATCCTCGGTTTGGTAGTCAACGGTCACGGTCAACGCTGAGGGCAGATTGAGGGTGACAATGAGGCCAATGTCGGCGGCGTCGCCTTCGTTCACGCTAAAGGTGGGCAGTAAAAATTCGACAATTGGGCGGGGATCATCATCGATAATCGTCAGAGTGGTTGGATTATTGCTATCAATAACGGCATTGACCAGATTAGACAGGGTTAACCGGAGCAGTTCGTCACTCTCGGCAATGAGATCATCGAGGATAGGGATAGTGAAACTGCTACTGGTAACGCCTGGCGGGAAAACCAGGGTGCCACTCACCGTTGTATAATCAACCCCGGCGACGGCGTCGAGGTCGCTGGTAGCGTAATCAACAGAAATTGTTTGACCGCTGGCAGCACTCAGGTTAACGGTAATCACAGCAAGGCCATCACCCTCGCCCACATTGAAAGTAGCCGGGTTGAAAGCGAGCGTCGGTGGTATGGGCGTGGGCGTGGCCGTAGGTGGTGTAGGGTTGTCGTCGTCATCGTCATCATCGTCTGGCGGCGCCGGAATGGGCGTCGGCGGGGGAGGCAACGGCGTGGTGGTGGGTGGCAGTGGGGCGGGAGTGACCGTAGGCGGCGCGGAAGTAGATGTGGCTGTCGGCGGGGCCGGCGTTGGAGTCGCTGCTGGCGTGGGAGTAGAAATATTTATTGGCGTGGCGGTTGGTGGAGCTATCGTTGCGGTGGGGTTGACTACAGGCGTGGTTGTACCAACTACCGTTGCGGCGGACGTTGGCGGTAGGGTGGGCAGGGTCGGGCTACCGGACGGCAGCAACGGGTTTGGCCCGGCGCCAGAGGTGGGGGTAGGGGTGGCAGGCAGCATGGCCACCCGGACCAGCGCATCACCCCCGATACTGGCCGGCGTAATTTTCAGGAAGGCGATGTCGGCGACGGCCTGAGCGACTACTTCAGGGTCAAGCACCCCAAATTGAACCTCATCAACCGGACCACGGCCATAATCCGCCTGACTGCTGGCCAGCAGACTGGCCGGGGCCAACCGATCCGGCCAAAAATTGAGCGCCACCCCGGAGGAGCAGAAAACGCAGCCAAAACTCAGCAGCAGGGCCAACAGGAGAATTAGCCACTCACGGTGACGGAAGCGTTTTTTGGGTTGATCAGGCGGATACAAATTCGTGCCCATAATTAGATGGGTTCAGACAATTGTTCACCCTCGGTCTGATCCTGGAAAACAGGCAAGACCAGACTAAAGGTGCTCCCAACAGCCAGCTCACTTTCAGCCCACAGGCGTCCTTCGTGTCGCTCGATAATGGAGTGGGCAATAAACAGACCCAAACCAACGCCAGCGACCTCAAAGGTCGCTTCGTGATTCGCTCTAAAAAATGGTGTAAACAGGTAAGGCAGGTCGGCTACAGCCATACCAATGCCAGTGTCGCTCACATCCAGGCGCAGTTCCTCATTTTGCCGAGACAACCTAACTGTGACTCTGCCACCGGCCAGGGTATAGTGATAAGCATTACTCAATAGATTGTCCACCGCCCAACTCAGCCGGTCAGAATCGGCATAAACCCACAGCGCCGGAGCGAGCTTTTGAAAATCAAGAGACAAGCCCTTACTTTGCATCAACTCGCGCCATTGCTCCACCACCTTCTCCACCAACTCGGAGAAGCAGACCTTTTGCTTGTACAACATCAAGGTGCCGGCCTGAACTTCAGAAATGTCAATAACCTTATTGATGTGTTGCAGTAATTTGTCGGTATTGCGGCTGATGATTTGCAAAAACTGGTGCTGCTGCTCGCTAAGAGTACCGTTGGCGGTCATCAACAGCAAGTCGCTGTAACCCTTCACCGCGGTCAGAGGGGTGCGCAACTCGTGAGAAACTGTGGTAATGAAGCTATTCTTTAGATTTTCGGCTTCGGCCTCGCGGGTCACGTCTCGCAAAACAACCACCGTGCCCAACTCTTGCGCCGTTGGTGTTCTCACCGGGGCAATCGCGGCGCTCAACACCCGGCTACTCACCTGATAACGGCGAGGCTGCTGAAGCCTGGCCAGGGCCAGGGCTTGCTCCAGTTCGAATTCGTCGTGAGAGGCTATAACGGCCGTGGACGGCAATTCACGCAGAATATCGGCCAAAAAATCGGTCGACACTTCGGCCAGAATCGACTGGGCAGCCGGGTTGGCCGTAATGATCAAGCCCTGCTGATCCAGCACAATCACCCCATCGGCAATGCTATTAAGGATAGCCCTCAGCTTGCTGGCCTGCTCCATTAACTGGCGGTTGCGTTCCACCAGCCGATCGGTCATCACGTCAAAGGATTGGGCCAGGCTGCCGATCTCATCCTGGCGCTGGATACCGGTGCGCTGGTCTAAATCTCCCTGGGCTACAGCCACCGAAGTCTGAACCAGGCGGTGTAACGGCCGGATGATCCGCTGGGCAATCACAAAACCCAGGGCAAACACACCGACCGTCGCCACAGAAAAGAGCAGACTCAACAAATTTCGGCTGGTCGCGGCTGCGCTGACAATGAAGTTGCTGGGTAGAGCCACACTGAACAGCCCCAGCGATTGGCCTCGCAGCCGCCAATCGCCGTAGGCCAGGGTATATTCGTGCCCCAGAATTTGAATTCGCTTGAGTGGGACTTCACTATCGGCCGTGGTGACGACGACAGGGTAATGTTGAGGGGACTCATGCAAAAGCGCGCGGACGGTTTCGGATTGTTCAGGCGACTCTTGGAGCAGGTCGGCCACAGCCTGTTGGCCGCCACCGAGAGTGGTTTCCAGCACGTTACCGGCCGAGTCATACAAAGTCACCCGGGCGACGGCGCTTTCGGTGAGATCAACCACCATCTCCCGCAAGTAACTACCGACCAAAACAGCCCCGACCTGCTCATTATCGTGGTAGATGGGCCCGACGGTGAAAAGCATCAGACCGTAAGGGGTTTGGCTGAGCAAGATTCGTTTTTCGCCAAATTCATCTACCAGACCGTCCAGTACCAGACGGACATCAGCCAGTTGTGAAAAATCGGCCCCCTGGCGGGTTTCGCCGCTGAGACCAATTTGATAGGGTGGGCGTTGCCAGCCGAAGATCTCCCGTCCCTGGCTGTCCAACAACTCAACGGCATCGGCAGTGCTATTGGCAATGATTTGGGGTACCCGGGCGGCCAGGCCGGTGTGGTCGCCGGCGGCCAGACTTGCGGCCACACCCTCAGTAGCGGCAACCATACGCAAGACCTCTAGCCGCTCCAGCTCGTAATCGACCATCCTCTCAGAGACGACCTGGCCGGCATCGATGAGCTGATTATTGAAACGTTCCTGCAATGAGTCGGTGGTCAGCTTGACGACGATAAAGGCGCCTACGCCAGCGACGGCCAGCGTTAGCAACAGATACGGTAAAATGATCTTGGCGCCGATACTGGCGCCCAATCGATTCATTATACTTAATCGTAAGTCGGGGTGTGGCGGTTGAACCGCCTGATCTGCTAATTGACCCATTTTGAAAACCGCTTTCTGCAAGCTGTAACTCTGCAAAATCCCTGGAACGTCAGGCGCCGGATCGGTTACGGTTTGGTGCTGATAACAGCCGCCCAGGTATTACGATTGTTAAAATAGCAATCGAACCAGTCCCTTGTTTACCGGTAACATTAAAGCGGGACTGTCGCCAATGAGCTGATTATTGCTGCTAGTTTAGCATAGTTAGCCGCAAAATAACACCCTAAGATTTGGGGGTTTTGGGCCAAAATGACCTCACTTTGAAAAAATGACCGGCAGTTACACCCACTTGCCGGTCATCCTTTTCGGAGTTCGGGTCAATAAATTTCGTTCGGCAGCAGTATCAAGCGGCTGAATTCTGACATGCCTGCACAAAGGCAGCGAATATTTTACGGGCCGACTCTTGCTCGGCCACCAACACTTCCGGATGCCACTGCACCCCGATGAAGAAAGGGTGTTCGGGATGTTCGATAACTTCGGCCACGCCGTCGGTAGAGCGACCGACAATTTGCCACGGCGCCGGTACAGCCTCAACCGCCTGGTGATGCAGGCTATTGACCCAGACGGTGTCGGACTCCACAATTTGGGCCAGGCGACAGGTCGGCGTCAAGGCCACGGTATGGGCCAGGTAAGTGTCGGATTGGCTGCGCTCGGTGTTGTAGGCGTATTGGTGGAGGGTCGCCGCCGGCAATTGGGACGGGATGTCCTGGATCAGCGCGCCGCCGGCGGCCACAGCAATCACTTGAATGCCCCGGCAAATGCCCAGCAGCGGCTTACCGTCGGCCGCAGCCCAGCGAGCCACGGTGATCTCGTCGCGGTCCCGGTCGGGCTGGATATCGCCCAGGGTTGGGTGGGGTTGGCTACCGTACAGCGAAGGCTCCACATCGCCGCCGCCGGTCAGCACAACGCCGGCGGCCAGATCGTACAGCGTTCTGAGCGACGACTCAGGCAGGTTCAAGGGGATCAAAAAAGGAATTCCACCGGCCTGAGTGATAGCCCGCAGATAAGGCTCGCCCTGGGCATTGATCGGTTTGCGCCTGTAGTTCAGGCTGCGATCGTGCCGGCACAACAAACCGATCAAGGGTTGTTCAGATTTCATATATCGACGACCTCACTTTATCATGTTGATCGACACAATAATACACCAAATCGGTGAATTCATCAACGAACTTGCGACAGTCTTAACTCTCGTATATGATACCCAAACGTTCAAGGCATAACGGCTGAACGAAAACAGATAAGCTCGAATGTCTAACCCACAGCAAATTGTCGGCTTAAATAACGTATCTTTTACTTACCCCAACGGCGTAGTCATCTTTGAGAACTTCACCTGGCAGGTGCAACGAGGCGAGGCCTGGGCCATTATTGGATCGAGCGGCTGCGGCAAGAGTACGCTGCTCTATCTTATCGCCGGGTTGCGCCGGCCGACCGGGGGGCAAGTGTTGGTCGACCACCAGCCAATTAGCCGGCCTCGCCCCAAAACCGGCCTGATTTTGCAGGATTACGGCCTGTTACCCTGGGCCACCGTGCGGAATAACACCGCCTTGGGGTTGGATATTCGCCGTTTCTACGGCCCGGATGGCAAACATACCCCGGTCGATGAGCAAATTGTCGATAAAACGGAGCGGGTTAATTACTGGCTCAAACGATTGGGCATCGAGCACGTCGCCGGGCAATATCCGGGCCAGATTTCCGGCGGTCAGCGCCAGCGAGTGGCCATTGCTCGCACCCTGGCCCTCAACCCCGATTTACTGCTGATGGACGAACCCTTTGGCGCGCTGGATGCCCTGACCAGGGCCGATTTGCAGCAGCTCACCCTGGAACTGCGGACCGAGCGCCAGTTAACCACCATCATCGTTACCCACAACATTGACGAGGCAGTCTTTATGGGCCAAAAAATCCTGGTCTTAACCCAACCACCGACCCGCCAGCCGATCATTATTGACAATCCCCAGGCCGGCGCCTCCGGCTACCGCCAGCAGGAAACCTTCTGGCAACAATGCAACGCCCTGCAAACAAGGCTGGGGAGCCGGTATGAAATGGCGTGAGGCGCTCTTGGGACTGCTGGCGACCCTGGTGATCTGGCAATTGCTGGCGCTGCTGTTGAACCGGAATGTCTTTCCACCGCCCACCCAAGTGCTAATCGTCTTTTTCCAAACCATTTTTCAAGATTTAGGCCGTCATTTCCTGGTGTCGGCCTGGCGAGTGGTGGCCGCCATTATACTGGCCGTGCTGCTGGCGGTACCCATTGGCCTTGGCCTGGGCCAGACGCCCAGCCTGAACCGTGTCTTTTCACCCCTGATCTACATTGCCCATCCTATTCCCAAGATCGTTTTTTTGCCGATCATTCTTATCCTGCTTGGTTCGGGCGACACCAGCAAAATCTTCATCATCGGCGTTATTCTCTTTTTCCAGATTCTGGTGGTGGTGCGAGATGAAGCGGCTCAGCTACGTCCGGAGTTAATCTTGTCCGTCCGCTCTATCGGCGCCGGACGGCGCGCTCTTTTTCGCTTTGTCTATATTCCGGCCACCATTCCGGCCGTGTTGACCGCGCTGCGGATCAGCGTCGGCACAGCCATCGCCGTGCTCTTTTTTGCCGAGAGCTTTGCCACCACCTCTGGCCTGGGTTATTATATTCTGGTCGAGAGCTGGGGGGCCTTGCTTTATCCGGAAATGTATGCCGGTGTGCTGGCGATGAGTTTGTTGGGTCTGAGCTTATATTTTGTCATCGACGGCCTGGAGCGGCGGCTGGTACCCTGGCGCGAAGCTGAGCAGTAGCCAGGTAAAAAGTAGTCGTCATCTGGTAGGCTGAACAGGTCCAGTTGTACAGTTAAGAGGAGATTATTCAATTCCCTCTTGACCAATTGATAACCACAAATCGATAGGGAGGTTTTTCGATAATGGGCGCCGTGATTGGTTTTGTAATCTTGCTTCTCCTAAACATCTTCGGCTTTGCGCTGCCGGCGATGTTAGCAGCCTGGTTATTTACCCTGGCCTTACCCATTGCTTTCAACCAGGCGTTATGGTTGTCACTGGGGATGATTATTTTGGTGGCCTATCTGATCCAGAATATCGTTGACATTCCCGGTGAAAGTAGTTTCGGGCTGAAAGAGATGGGCGTATCTGTGGCCGTCGCTTTTTTCTTGCTGGTCATTTCTGCTTCCTTTGGCTGGCTGTTATGGCTGTTCATAAAGGCTAACTTAACCGTGTTTGAGGCGGTTCTGTTGGCCGCTATTAGTCTGGGAGCCGGGATTTTCTTCCTGGTCAGGGCAGGCACGGTTGGCTTACCCAAGTGGATGACGTTAGATATTGAGCAGGACATCGACGAGAGTGAGAATGATTACATCGTTACTTCCCCCAAACGGCGCTCCAGGCGACCCAGGCGGGGAACGGGCCGACGATAGTGGAGTTGAGAAATCGAATCAAACAGTTTCTGGCCGCTCACACCACCCTGACCCTGGCCACGGTTGCGACCGACGGCCGTCCGCAGGCCGCGCCGGTATTCTTTGCTGAAATGGACGATCTCTCGTTGATCTTCATCTCGGAGCAGAAAAGCCGGCACAGTCAAAACGTCAAATGGGACGGCCGGGTGGCCGCCGCTATTTACGCCGACGGCCAGAGCTGGCAGTCGATCCGGGGGATACAACTGGAAGGCGTCTGCACCGCCCTGAAGGGCGAAGCCGCTCAGGCGGCCCAAACTGTTTACCTGGCTAAATATCCATTTATCGCTGAAAACAAATTACTGGCGGTGATGCTCAACCTGGTCACCTTCTACCAGATCAAACCAACCTGGCTTCGCCTGATCGATAACAGCCGGGGCTTTGGACACAAAGAGGAGTTAACCCTGTAAAATCTTTTAACATTGCCCCACTTTTCCCATTGCGCCGCGGCGCTATGGTGGCTATAATTTAGAAAATTATGCACTGGCTCATAGACGGACACAATTTGATTGGCCATATGCCCAATCTGCAATTGAGTGACCCCAACGATGAGGAAAAATTGATGCAATATCTGCGCCGCTATCGGGCCAGAACCGGCCATCAATTGACCGTGGTCTTTGATGCCGGGCAAAGCTACCAACCGGCCGACAAGAAGAAACAGGGCGGCGTTACGGTTCAGTTTGCCCCCCACGGTCAAACTGCCGACCGCCTGATCGAGCAGCAGGTACGCCGAGTCAAGAATCCCCAGGCTATGATCGTCGTTACCTCTGACCGGTCGGTGCAGCAGGCGGCCCGGCAAATGGGGGTGCGCGTCGTTACGGCCCAGGAATTCAGCCAGCAGTTGCTCAACTTGTCAACCGGTTCGGCTGCGCCGGCCGATGAAGATGCTCAGGCCGACCTCCAGCTTTCGGCAGATGAAGTGGAAGAATGGCTCTCCATTTTTGAACAGGGCAAAAATGATCCAGAAGATTCTCCACATTGACCCCAATCCAACCAGTCGCCAATGGGTTGGCCAGGTTCTGGCCGGCGCCGGCTACGCCGTTATGGTGGCGGCAGATGGGCTGGCGGGTCTTGAAGCGGCCCAGGCTGAGCCGCCGGATCTCATTTTGATTGCGCTTGATCTGCTCGGACTGACCGGTTACGAAGTCGCCACTCGATTTAAGAGCCTGCCAGGCTTGCAGACTGTTCCGGTAGTGGCGTTGGCGTCCCGGCCTCAATCAAACAGCGGCGCCAAAGTGCTGGCTGCCGGCTGCGCCGGTTACCTGATTCAACCGCTTGAAGCGGACCAATTTTTGGAGCGGATTGCCCAACATCTGGCCGGCTGGCAAGAGGCCCTCCCCGTTGCCGAAGAGAACAGCTATTTGCGTGAATACAACCAACAGTTGGTCGAGCGTCTGGCGCGGCAAAGCCAGGAATTTAACCAGGCCACCGAGGCCCTGGCCCACACCGACTTGATGAAATCTCGTTTTATCAACCTGGCCGGGCACGAGTTGCGCACCCCCCTGACCGCCCTACGCGGCTATTTAAGTTTGCTCACCGGGCCAAACAGCCAGGTGATGGCCACGGCCAATGCCGATACCCAGGAGATCATCGAGGGGATTAACAGTTGCGTCGACCGGCTGCAAGGGATTGTGCAAGATATGCTGGATATGACCCGCATTGAAATGGGCACTTTACAACTCAGACCCTCGCCGATCAGCCTGGCCTTCATCTTCAACAAAATTGGCAAGGAATTTGGCGAAATCGCCCAACTGCGACAGCAGATCCTGCGCATCGCCGACCCCAAACACATCCCGATGATGTGGGTCGATGGCGAGCGCATTACTCAGATTTTGCGAAATCTGGTCAGCAACGCCATCAAATACACCCCCGACGGGGGCGAAATAAAAATAGAGGCAGAATTGCTGCCCTCTACGCATGGCCAGGCAGATTGGGTTAAGATCACCATCAGTGATACCGGCATTGGGATATCGCCGGATCACCACGAGGCCATCTTCCAAAGCTTCTATGAAGTTCGAGATATGGAGCTGCATAGCAGCAGCAAAACCGATTTTATGGGCGGCGGCGCCGGTTTGGGCCTGCCGATTGCCCGGGGTGTGGCCGAAGCCCACGGCGGGTCGCTCCAGGTTGAAAGTTCAGGCTATGACCCGGCAGGGTGTCCCGGCAGCAAGTTTCATCTGATTCTGCCTTTGGGGAGTCCGGCCAACGGTTAACCGTTTTTTTGACAACTTCTCCGCCTCTCTTAAAATAGTTAATCAATTATGGGTTTCACGGACTGGTTCGATAGCTTGCCTGCGGGCAGACGTCATATTTATTTTCTATTGCTGGGCATCATTTTCATAACGATACCCTGCTATTGCCTGGGCATCGCCGCGTTGGCTGCGGCCCCGCCAATTCAACTACCAACGCCAACGCCTTTTAGAGAGGCACCGGGTCCAACCTTGACTCTTCCCGGTTTGACCTTGCCCTCGCCTCAATCTCAGGAAACCCCGCTGCCAACCGATACCCCTACGCGCGTGGTCGGCCCGGCCACGGCTACATTGGAGCCTACGCCAACCCAGGTCTTCCCCACGACCCAACCCTCCAACACCCCCACGGTACCGCCGCCAACGGCGACGCCTACGTTTACGCCGCTGCCGCCAACCAGTACACCTACCAACACAACTCAGCCACCCACCAACACTCCCACCCCCACCCCTACCCCTACTCATACACCAACGGCAACCGCCACCAATACGCCGGTGACGCCTACCAACACGCCAACGGCAACCGCGACCAATACGCCGGTAACGCCCACCCCAGAACCTACCACCGAGCCAACCACCGAACCAACGCTAACCCCGACCACGGAACCAACGGCTGAACAAAATCCCCAATCCGGCGCTCAGTCCACCACCGAGCCCTAGAGCAAGCTATTTTTGACATATTTGGTTATACCCCTTACTATGTGATTGACTCCAAAATTCATTGGCAGTATACTGTTTCATTCTATGATTTATTAAAGCTAAAGCGCCAGTCACCTGAATAGACCCAAAACTTCTTAACAAAACCGACCAACACTATCTTCATAAGGAACTTGACATGCGGACTACACTCTCGATAACCAACTTAATATTGCTGATCTTCCTCACCATCGCCTGCCAATCGCAACCGGCGGCTACCCCCTATCCTACTTATACACCCTATCCAACCTATACCCCCTATCCCACCTATACTCCGGCGGCGTCTACTGCTAATCTCTCGCCGGCCGAGTTAGAGAAATTGGTCTGGCCCACCGGACCCCGCGACGATGTTATCCCCAGCGAGGATGCCGCCGACTTTATCAGGCAGAAAGTGACAGTTGAAGGCACAGTCATACGAACTCATAACTCCGGCAATGCTGTTTTTCTCAACTTTTCGCCAGATTTCAAGGGTTTTACCGCCGTAATTTTTGCCGATGACTGGTCGAAATTCCCCTCCCCGCCGGAAGATCTTTTCTATGGCAAATTGGTCAGGGTGATCGGCGTCATCAAGGAGTATAAGGGCGCGCCCGAAATAATTATCAAAGATCCGTGGCAAATAGAAGTCGCCTTGACTCTGGGGCAACCGATCATCGCAGATTGTCACTGTCCCCAGCCAATCCCGGCTCAAATTCAGGCCGCGGCCGTCGCGCCAACGCTCACCCCCGCACAAACAGAAGCGGTTACCGCAGAGTCAACTCCTGCCGCTGAAACAAGTCTGCCGGCAGCCGCCCCGGAAAGCGCCGCCGCCGACCAGGCCATCATCTCCTGGCAGAACGCGGCCGCCTACGAGGGCCAGACTATGACCGTCAGCGGGCGAGTGATCGGTACCTACAACTCAGGCAAGATTGTGCTGCTGAATTTTGATAAAGACTTTCGGAATACGTTCAAAATCGCCATCTTTCCCGACGCCTGGCCTTTGTTCCCGGCCCCGCCGGAAGAATACTATCGGGATAAGAGCATCCAGGTTACCGGGCAGATAAAAATGTACGACGGCGCCCCCGAGATCATTGTGGACTCGCCCGACCAAATCGAAATTGTGGAGTAACCCTGTAGATGCCTCCTCTGCCAACCATTTTGCTGATCATAGCCGCCGTGAGCACGGGCGCCACGGTTATTGCCGTTCTGGTGGCGATTCGTTCCAGTCGCGAGGCCAAGAGCGCCATCTTTCCGATTGTGCGGGAAGAAGAGGCGATTAAAGCCCAACGAGCCAGAGTCTCCATCTTTGTTTGGCTGGCGATCACCGCTTTATTTTTTGGGGCCTGGTTGGCCGCTGTTCGTTTTGCCCCTACCAGCGATGTTGCAACTCTCCCGGAAACAGAAGGTATGCCATCCGCCACCGTTTTGGCCGCAGCGGTTGCTACAAATCCTCCGAAAGTGGGGGCATTGAATCCGCCGGCAACCCCAACTATCAGCAATGCCGATGATCTTGAACCGACCACTCCGAAGCCGGCCGAGTTGTCAACCGATCCCCCCCTACCGCCCTCGCCCACCTCAACCGTAGCCCCAACCGCCACCTTTACCCCAGAACCACCGACGGCGACTCCGGCGCCTCCGACTGCCACCCCCACTAGCACCAACACTCCAACGGCCACGGTGACTCCAACCCCAACCCCTTCGGCCACCCCGACTCCAACCCCAACCTCTCTGGCCGACGTTGCCCGGGTGCCAACCACCGCGCCGCGCACTCCGGCGCCGCCCGGTGTACGCATGGGACCAATCCAGTTTGGCGCCGAGGTTACCGACGACTTTGAAATCGTCAATCCCGGCACAGTTTTCTCACCAGACGTGAAAACTGTCTATGCAGTTTACCCGTTCAGCGGCATGTCGAAAGGATTGGACTTTGCAGTCGTGTGGTATCATCAGGGTGTCGAGTTGGCTCGTGAAGAATTCAAATGGCCATTTGGTGATAAAGCTTACTCGTATAGTTTTATCACCCCGCGAGGTCCCGGTCTTTACAAGCTGGAACTTTACGTGAACGACACCGTTGTAGCCACCAAACTATTCGAGGTCCGCTAGTTCCAGAAACGACTATGCTGGTTATTGACGGCGCCCACGGCGAAGGTGGGGGACAAATTGTTCGCACCGCCCTCACTTTGTCGGCGATACTGGCTCAACCGGTCCGCCTGGAAAATATCCGGGCCGGGCGCAAAAATCCCGGCCTGGCGGCCCAGCATCTCACCGCCGTGAATGCGGCCGCCATGATTTGCGGAGCCCGATTGAGCGGCGCTAAACTGGGTTCAACCCAACTCACTTTTGAACCGCAGAGCTTGCCGATTGCCGGCCTGTACGAATTTGACGTGGCCGAGGCCCGTGAGGGCGGCAGCGCCGGCGCCGCCACCCTGGTCTTGCAGACGGTGCTGCTGCCGCTGGCCCAGGCTCAAACTACCAGCCTGGTAACCGTAAAAGGAGGCACCCATGTGCCGTGGAGTCCCTCCTTTCACTACTTCTGCGAGGTCTATCTGCCAATGTTGGCTCGACTGGGCCTGCAGGCCACGGCTAAATTGATTGCCTGGGGTTGGTACCCGGCCGGGGGTGGTGAAATCGAGCTGACCGTCACCGGCTTGGCTGACCACCAGGCGGACCAATCCGATAATTTGAGGGGGATCGCCGCGAACCGGGGCCGGTTAAAAGAGATCAGGGGGATCGCCGTAGCTTCAAGTTTGCCCGCTCACATCGCTCAACGAATCCGTAATCGGGCCATGAATCTACTGACTGAGGCCGGTCTACCCGCGGCCATCGAGCCGCAGCGAGTTCGCTCTGAATCGCCCGGGGCCGGCATTTTTCTGACGGCTGAATATGAGTCCAGCCTGGCCGGTTTCAGCGCCTTGGGGAAAAAGGGCAAACCGTCGGAGCAGGTGGCCGAAGAAGCGGTTGAGGCGCTGCTGGCTTTTCACCGCAGCGGCGCGGCGCTGGATGTCCATCTGGCCGACCAGCTTATCTTACCCCAGGCCCTGTCCGGGCAGGCCGCTCTTTTATCAACAACAGAGCTATCCCAACATATCCTGACCAACCTGTGGGTGGTTGAGCAATTTTTAGGCCCGGTGGCCGAAATTGACCGGCCCCGGAAAATGGTTCGCTTTTTGGCCCGCGGCGGGTCGGCAAAGTAACTGAAGGAATTTATTGATTAATGTTTGAAGTGGTCTTTTTGGGCACATCCGCCTCAGCACCCTCCATTCAGCGCGGCCTCTCGGCCAATGTGGTGCTGCACAAAGAGTATCGCTTTTTGATCGATTGCGGCGAAGGCACCCAGCGGCAAATTTTGCAGAGCGGTTTGGGCTTTAAGCGGCTTGACAAAATTTTGCTGACTCACGGCCATCTGGACCACATTTTGGGCCTGGGCGGCCTGGTTTCAACCTTCAATCGCTGGGAAACGATGAGCGGCATCGAAATTTACGGCGGCGACTGGACGTTGGGTCGAGTTAAGGATTTGCTGCTCAAAGTAGTGCTGCGAGGGGAGAAGCTGCCCATCAAGCTCAAATTCATTCCGCTGCAAGCGGGGCTTATCTTTGACGACCCCTCTTTTGAATTGAGAGCGTTTCCGGTAACCCACCGCGGGCCGGACTGCTTTGGCTTTCTTTTCCAGGAGAAGCCGCGCCGCCCGTTCCTCAACGACCGGGCCGAGGCGTTAGGCGTACCCTTTGGGCCGGAGCGGCGCCGATTGGTCGCCGGTGAAGCGATCACCCTGGCGGATGGGCGGCTGGTTCACCCCGATGAAGTTCTCGGTCCGGAAATTCCGGGGGCCAGGCTGGTGTTTGTGGGCGACGCCGGGCGGACCGATGATCTGATTGAGATTTCCCGTCAGGCTGACGCGCTCATCATCGAAGCTACCTATCTGGAACCAGACGCCGAAATGGCCCAACGCTTCGGCCACATCACCGCGGCCCAGGCCGCCAGGCTGGCCCAAGCAGCCGAGATCAGCCAGCTTTATCTCACCCACCTCTCCCGCCGCTACCGCGAGCAAGATGTTCTCAGCGAGGCTCAGGCCATCTTCCCCAATACCATCGTGGTCCGCGATTTTGACCGGATCAAAGTGGTCAAAGAGAAGTAGTTGCCAACACCCCGGCCAAATTAATACCTTGCGATTCAAATGCTTACCTGAGCCAGAAAATTTAACCACAAAGGACACGAAGAGACACAAAGAAGATTTTAAGTTTAGTGTCCTTTGTGTTCCTTTGTGGTTTATTTGACGGAAGGTGACCTGTCTACATTAGAGCAGGGCCTTGACCAATTTGGGGATCACCAACCAACACAGGGCCGCCTGACCCGGTTCTAAATCTGCCCAATCAACCAGATCCACCTCCAAACAAACCAACCCGGCGGTGGGCAACCGAACAGGAAAATGGTCGCTCCAGCCCACCTCAGCGGCGCAGAGTAGCTCGGCTATGGTTTCTTCGAGAGTCGGGTTATGGCCGACCAGCATCACCCGCTCGACGGCAGCGGGTAAACGCTGCAGGGCAGCCAGCACGGCCTGGCTGTCGCCGCCGTAGAAACTGCTCTCCCACTGGATTGGCTTCCGATAGCCACACGCTTCAGCCACTAACTCCGTGGTCTGCTCGGCTCGCCTGGCCGGCGAGGCCACGATCAAATCAGGAACCGAGTCGAAATCGGCTAACAACTGCCCTATTAGCGGGGCGTCTTTCAACCCACGCTTGGCCAACGGCCGGTCAAAATCGGCCAGGTCAGGATCGCCCCAGTCTGATTTGGCATGGCGCAAAATCAAGATCGTTTTCATCATCGCCTCCGGCTAATTTGCCTATTTAACTCAATAATCTTATGCTCATCGGTATGATGTATGTAGTCGTTTTCGCCCTGGCCTTTGGGCTGGCCCTAATTGTGACTCCCTTGAGCGCGACCGTGGGCCGCCGTCTGGGTTTGGTAGATCACCCGGGCGGACGGCGGACTCACCAGGGTAATATATCCCGGTTGGGCGGCATTGCTCTGTTTGCCGGTTTTATGGGCGCCGGCTTGCTGGTCTTTGGGTTGAGCGCAGCCGGCTTCTGGCCACTGCTGCGGGCCGAAGAGCTCAAGCTGCTCACCGGCGTCCTGGTCGGCAGCACATTGATGTTTGCCTTTGGCCTGTGGGACGATTACCGGGAGTTGCCGGCCCGACCCCAGTTTGCGGCGCAATTTATCGCCGCGCTGGTGGCAATTAGTTTTGATATTTTCATTGAACGGGCCACTCTGCCTATCTTTGGGTATATTGAAAAATTTCCGGCCTGGATCACCTATCCCCTGACCATTTTTTGGGTGATGGGCATGATCAATACGGTCAACTGGTTGGATGGCCTCGATGGTTTGGCGGCCGGCGTCACCGCCATTGCCAGTTTACTATTCGCCATTCACGCCTACAGCCTGGGCCAAACCATGGTCGCCCTCTTTCCCCTGGCCCTGGCGGCGGCTTGCCTGGGTTTTCTACCGTTTAATTTCCAGCCGGCCCGTGTTTTTATGGGCAGCAACGGCAGTATGTTCCTGGGCTTTGCCCTGGCCTCGCTGTCAATTCTGGCCCCGGCCAAAGTGGCTACGGCGCTGCTGGTGTTGGGCATTCCCATCATCGACGTGGCCTGGTTGACCGTGCGGCGTTGGCGGCGGGGCAATCCGGCCCAGGCCGGCCGGGACCACCTGCATTACCGGCTGCTCGAGGTGGGGTTGAGTCCGCGCCAGATCGTTCTCCTCTATTATCTCTTTTGTGCTACGTTCGGTGTACTGGCTTTGCTGATCGAGGATCGCTTGTTCAAGCTGGTTACCCTGGCGATTATGGGTGGCCTGACCTTAACCCTGCTGTGGTGGTTGGCGCGAACAGGTAGCACGCGAAGCGGCAAGTAGCAGATGGCAGGCCAAGCGACAACTTGCAAGCAAGTTGCTCTATACGAAACGATTAGCGATCAATGAAGCCAATCGAACGATACCAATCTAAGGTACGCTGGGCCCCTTCGGCAAACGAAGACGGTTTAAAGCCTAACTCCCGTTCCGCTTTGCTGCTATCGACCACCCAGTCGCCAAAAACATAAGGCACCAGGTTGAGGGGATAAAATGGCTCACGGTGGGTAAACCTGGCCAAAAATTCGAGTAGTTCGGCAAATTGAATCATCACCCAGCCGGGAAAGTTGATCCGCCAACTGCTGCGATTGGCCAGTTGACTGACAATCTCATTCGCCTCGCGGTGGGAGATACTCTGGTTGGCAATATTATAGATTTCACCAACTCGCCCACGCTGGAGAGCCGCCTCAATCGCCCTGGCTGCATCGCCCACGTAACAGGGAAAAATAAGATGCCGGCCACGATGCACCTGCACCCGCCAATTGCGCAAAAACTCTTCAAAAAAGAGCCGATTGAAGGCATAATGTCCGTAGGGACCGTACAGCGCGCCCAGCCGCAACACTACTACCGGCAGGCCCCGGGCCGCGTAGCTCAGGGCCAGTCCCTCGCCGCAACATTTGGTTTTGGCGTAATGATCGCTTGGATAGGGGGCGCAGGGCGTTTCCTCAGTAATAACCACCCCCGGAGGTTGCGGCCCCACCACGATGATGGTACTGATATGGATGAACTTCTTGACCCGGGCGGCCAGGGCAGCCTCTAACACGTGGCGCGTGCCTTCCACGTTGGTTTGCACAAACGGCTCCGGCGCGCCCCACAGCCGAAAATGAGCCGCGGCGTGGACCACCTCAACGCAATCCTCCACCGCCCGGTGAATAGAGTCAAAGTCGGTCACATCGCCGTAGGCGATTTCGATACCCAAATCTGTCAAAAAAGTCGTATCGCTGGTAGGGCGGGCCAGGGCGCGCAGACGGTATCCCTGACCGGCCAGATATTTGCACAAGTTGTGTCCCAGAAAACCCGTGGCGCCGGTGACTAGAATCAAGAATCAGTTCCTTACCTGGACGGGCCAGATCAAGAAAATATCTACCAGTCGATGGCCTGGCCGTGATAAGCATAACGGAACAGGCGGCGAACATCGTCTGTGGTGGGTGGACGCACGGCAGTGACAATTTGGGTATCGGTTTCAGCCCGCTCCACCAGTTCCTCCAGATCGGCTTCTAGTTGAGCCAAAGGTAGGTTCAGGGCCTGTTGAATAGTCCGCGGTTGCCCTATTTTTTCAGCCAGTTGATCGATGGCCCACCTCAGGCTGTCGGCCCCCTGCCGGGGCGTGGCAGCCGGCAGATCAAGAAAATCGGCAATGTCGTGGTAACGGGTTGGTTCAGCCCCAAGCGCATTGAATTGAATGGTGTAAGGCAAAAAAAGGCCGACACAACGGCCGTGGGACAGGTTGTAGATTGCTCCCAGGCTGTGACCCAAAGCGTGGGCCAGCGAACACATCGAGTTGATAAAGCCCAGGCCGGCCAGGGTGGCGGCATTGTGCATCTTCTCCCGCGCCTCCTGATCTTGCTCATTGGCCACGGCCCGCGGCAGATATTTGCAGATGAGCTGAATTGCCTTCAGACAGAGACCGTCGGAAAAATCGTTGTGCCAGGTGGAGGTATAACCCTCGATGGCGTGGGTGAGGGCGTCCATGCCCGTATCGGCCGTAAGTTGGGGCGGCATTGTGCCGACCAAAGCCGGGTCGACAATGGCAATATCGGGCAAATTGGCCGGCGAGCCGACGGCCACCTTCCGCTGGTCGGTCGGATCGGTCAGCACAATGGCCCAGGTGACCTCGGCGCCGGTACCGCTGGTGGTGGTAATGGCGACCATTCTGGCCTTGCGACGCAACTGAAGCGGTTCAAAGGGGTTGATCAACAAAATGTCAAGCTCGGGCTGCTCATAGAGAATCCACATGGCTTTGGCCGCGTCGATGGAGGAGCCGCCGCCCAACCCCACGATCCAATCAGGTTGATAGGCGGTCATAGCAGCCGCGCCCCGTTGAATCGTCTGGAGCGACGGTTCGGCCTCGACCTCGCTAAAAAGCTGGCTGGCAATATTGGCGGCGGCGAGCCTGGCGATGACCTGATCGACATAGCCTAATTTGACCATCGTCGGATCGGTAACGATCATTGCCCGGCGACCGGACAGTTGGGCCAGATGATCGAGCGAGTCCGGGCCAAAAACCACTTCCGGGCTGCGAAAATACCACATTGTTTCTTCTCCCCGGTAGAAATAACGGTGGGTGCGTCCCAAATTTTGGGAAGCACAGGGGGGAACGGGGGGACACCCCCCCAATCCCTCCGGTCTGTCCTAAAATCTGGAACAGACCCCATAACGGCTGATGGCGTTACTGATCTAAGCGATTGAGCGCCTCTTGGGCCGGCGTGAATAAAGGATTATAAGCCAGGGCGGCTTCAAAGTCCTCTTTAGCGCCAGGCTGCCCGGTTGCCTGTAAGGCCAGACCGCGGTAATAATAAGCTTCTTCCAGCCCGCCCGTACCTCTGAGGGTAGCCTGGGCCAGATCGAGCACATCCTGATAGTGACCCACCGCATAATAGGCTTCAAACGGGCTGAACTGGTACCACAGCCGGCGCCAGTGTAAGCCCAGTTCCCTGGCCCGGTCAAAGGCAACCACCGCCTCTTGATACCGTTCCAGGCGGGTCAGGGCTTCACCCTGATTGAAATAAGCAATGGCCTCGGTGGGGTTGGCAGTCGCGTCAGCCTGGGCCTGAGCCAGAATACGCTCATACATCACGGTATCATCCAGCTCGTCGCCGATGATCGCTCTGACCAGCTCGACCTGGTCGGCCGGATAGACCAGCAGGTAAAGATGATTAAAAACCCGCCAATCGGCCTCAAACTGGTCATAGTCCACTTGATAGTTGGGGCCATTCAGCGAGTCGGACGTATTGAACTGGCCGGCCGCATCATCGTAGCCGGTGATGAGCCGGTAATGGCCCAGGCCATCGCCATCGTGAACCAGCCAGGTTTCGGTCAGAACGGGCAGATTGTGGCTGAGGAAAGTTTTGAGCCGGTCGATAGTGCCGCCCTGCCGGACGATCGCTTCAAGACCGGTCGTCCGGGCGTAAGCCGCTAACTCGTGCGGACTGACATTTTTATCATCCTTATTGGGTTTAAGGAACTGAGCGGCGTCGGCCTGCGTTTCGGTGCGGCCAAAGTAGCTCATATTGGTGGTGATGGTGGCCGGGCCGCAGTTGTTCCAGGTTTGCCACTGGTGGGTAAAGCCGGTCAATTGGGTTGCCTCAAGAATAGGCTGCAAGGTCAGAGTGGGGGTCGGGGTGGGCGCTAACCAGACTTCGGCAGCCGCGCCGGTTGCCGCTGGGCCGGGTTCATTGATTATCGTCGGTGTGGGAGAGAGAGTAGGAGTGGCGGTGGGAATTGGCGATAGGGGGAGGATTGGCGGCGGGTCGCCGCCGGCGGCGGCAACCGGGACAGCCCTGGTGGGCGCCGGGGTCGGCAGATATTCAGGCTGGGGGATGAGTTTACGATAATAAGTGCGGGCGTAATACGGTAAATTTTCCAGCCGGCTACTCAGATACGGCAGCATGACCAGGACCGCGATCATAATTGTGGCCGCCAATGCCCCCAAACCTAACCCAAATACCAATGCCCCGCTTTTGCTTAGGGTCTTCTTCTCATAGGGACGGCGAGAACGCGGCTTGTCATAAGAATTGTACACCCTTGAACGCTCCTACTTGTAACGGGTCACGGTAAAACGAAAGAGGTCGGCCGGCTCAGTTGGTCCCAAACCGGCCTTTTTTCGGACCAGCTCCAACTGCCGCGGCACGCTATCGACAGCCGGGATATCGGGTAAGAGTAAGGCCCGGCGATAGCCTGATTGAATGAGCACCCCGTAAACCTTCTCGTTCAACTCGGTCTCAGCCTGCACCGGCTCCAACGGACTCAAAACATCGACTTTTATATCCAACCCCTCAGTTTCAGCCAGGGTCATCGGTGCAAAACGAGGGTCGTCGGTGGCCGAAGCAATCGCCGTTCTGATGATCTCTTCGGCCAGGGTCGGTTCTGTAGCAGAAATGGTGCCCCGGCAACCCCGCAGCAACCCGTCGGCCGTATGCAACGACACAAAAACTGCGCCCGGTTGAGCCATCTCTGCCGGCAACGGCTGGGGCGGATCGATGATCTCATTTGACCTTAAATAGGTTTCAATGGCCTGGCGAGCCAGAGCTACAAAGGGATGTTCTTGTTTTGGCTGGACCATAGCTTCACTCCCTTACCTGCCCGGAACTTAACCACAAATCACCCCAGAGTCAGGTTGTTTTGACTTGGGCAATCTGGTATAATGAAAATCAAATTACATCTGCACATTGATAGGAAACCTATGGCCTCAACCGATATGCCGACCGATCTAGAACAGAAACAACAACCATCGCCCGAACGGCGACCGCTTCAGCCTTTATCACCGGCCCGACCGGCTGGCTCGTCACCCCCAACGCCCCCCCCAGCCCATCAGGCCCCGCGGGGGGCTACCCAGCGTCGCGCTGGCGGCTCAACGCCCAGGAGTCTTACCCAGGTCCTAAAAGAAGCTGATCAAATGATCGTCCAGGGTGAGCTGGACGAATATCTGCCCATCCCCTGCGGTTTTGATCAAATCGATCGGCTGATTGGGGGGGGCTTGCGTCGAACAGAGCTGGTGCTACTGGGCGGCGCCCAGGGTATCGGCAAAACCATTACCGCGCTGCAGATGGCCCGTAACTTGGCCCTCAACGAAGCCCATTACGCCTTCTACCTCTCCTACGAGCACAGCGAGATCCATCTCTTGAATCGGCTTATCTGTCAGGAAAGCATCGATCCAACCAGCGACAACGTCAGCAGTGGCATCCGGCTCAAAGATCTGCACAACATCGTCGTTAGCAAACGTGCTCGCGAGTGGGTGCGCAAAGACGGCAACATAGGTCTTTATCAGATTCTATCACAGCATCCCAAGACTGCCAAAGCCATCGAGACAATTAGCCGCTACTCCGATCGCTTGATCCTGATGAAGGCCAGCCCGGCCGTGACGACGCTGAACGTCATCCGGGATTTCACCCGGCAGATTGTGGAAGCCACCAACGGCAAGCTGGTGTTGTTTATTGACTATCTGCAAAAAATTGCCATCTACCCGGAGCGGGCCGTTGACGAAAATGATAAAGTGACGATTATTGTTGAGGGCCTCAAAGATATTGCGATGACCTACAACATTCCGGTGGTGGCGATTGTGGCGGCCGATCGGGAAGGCTTGAGAAGCCGGCGGATGCACCTGTATCACCTGCGTGGTAGTTCGGCGCTGGATTACGAGTGCGATATAGCTATTATTATGAATAATAAGTTCCACATTCTTTCCAAAGACCACGTTTCCTTCAACCCCTACAAAAGCGACAGCTACCGGGATTGGGTGGTCTTCACTTTGGAGAAGAATCGGGCCGGCCGGGCCATGCTCGACGTCGAGTTCCGGATGCATCCGCAGCATTTCTGTTTCAATCCCAAGGGAAATCTGGTTGAGCAAAAGCTGATCGACGAAAAAATCATTGTCGAATAAACTCTGGCAACTTTTTCTCGTGCCTTAACCGGGTTTGGGAACGAGAAGAGCAGCGGATTGAAATTTGCCTCTTGAGGTGAGGGCAGAGGGGTGACTTTTAATCCGTTTTTTGTTTGACAAATCAACTTGACATAGTCATAATAGAGAAAGGGTGTGGAAGATAGCTTACGGTATTTGGACCGCGAAAGTAGGATGCTAAGGCCGGGCTATTGACCCATCGAACGAGGAGGTAAAACAACCGATGAACCGCAACCAGGTGGGGACTCCCCTGCTGTTGCAGCAGCGCCCATTTTGGCTGATTTTGATCGGCCTGGTGGTCGTGTTGGGGGGCGTCTGGATCATTTTTTCACAAGTAACCCGACAGGCCGGGCTGACTCAGGCCGGAGTAGTCATCGACCTGCAGCCGGCGCCAATAGCCGGCCACCCGGCCCCTGATTTTGAATTGAAAACGCTGGCCGGAACAACTTTGCGGCTCAGCGATTACAAAGGCCAACCGGTTCTGGTAAATTTCTGGGCCACCTGGTGTGGCCCATGTCGAGCTGAATTTCCCGATTTTCAGCGGGCCTTTACCGATAATGCCGCTGAGTTGATCATCATTGGCGTTAACCATACGGCTGCGGATCAAGTCGAGTTGGTTGACGATTTTGTCGCTGAGATGGGCGCAACCTTCCCAATCGTATTGGATGAAAACGGAGAGACAATTAAACTTTACCGTGTACTCGGCCTGCCGACCTCGGTTTTCATCGACCGAAATGGTGTTGTCAACGAGATCTTTACCGGCCCTATCAACCAGGCCTATATTGAAGCAAAACTTGCGGAGCTGTAAACAAGAATGAACGAATAAGCGAATAGCGAATAACGAATAGCGAATAGCGAAACAAGGATACGACATTTGCCCATTCGCCACACTTGCCCAATGGGTTCGCCAATTCGCTATTCGCCAATTCGCTATTCGCCAATTCGCTATTCGCCCATTCACTATTCTATGTACCCGACCATCCTAATCGGTTCGATTGCCTTACCAACTTACCCGTTGCTCCTGCTCATCGCTTTTTGGGCCGGGCTGGCCCTGGCGGCGCACCGGGTCAAACAACTGGGGCTGGACAAGGATCACATTTACAATGCCGGATTGTATGGTTTGATTGCCGGTATTATCGGGGCCAGACTCTGGTTTGTGTTGTCTCACTGGCAAAATTACGCCGGCAATATCTGGCAGGCTTTTTCTCTTTCCAGAAGCGCTCTATCAACCGGCGAAGGTCTCGTCATTGCCGGATTGGTGATGCTGATCTACCTCCAGCGGCACAATGTCCCGCTGGGTACATTTTTTGACGCCGTGGCCTGGGGATTGGCCCTGATGATCGTTATTGCGAATATCGGCGCGTTTTTGGGTGGGGTAGCCTTAGGTCTGCCCTCAAACTTACCCTGGGCCATCGAGTTGGTCGGAACGGCCAGACATCCGGTTCAGCTCTACGAAGCCCTGGCCGGACTGATTAGCCTGGCGATTCTTTATTTCAGCCGGACATGGCAACCCTGGCCCGGCTTTCAATTTTGGTCCTTGCTGGCCTTGTATAGCCTCAGCCGGCTGCTGCTGGAAATCTTCCGGGCCCAGCCTTACCTGATCGGCGACGGTTACCTGGCCGGGCAGATTATGGCGCTGGCGGCGTTAGTTGTAGCTCTACTGGTTATGGCCTATAATTTTACTCGTCAACCAACCGTTGACGCCTGAAATCAGAAAAGATGAGCCTATGAATTTCTCAGACAAACAACTTCAGACCATTGTCGAGCAAATCGCCCTGCTCTTTGCCAGTTTTGTATGGACTGCTGTGGTCTTAGCCGGCATTGTCCTCTTCTGGGTGTATCAGGATGTCCAGAACCGCTGGAGCTACGTCTTGAGCGCCCCCCCCGAAGCCCTGGCCCAGGCCGCGCCGCCCACCGTTACTCCCACCCCCACCGCGACCTTGTGGCCTGGCCCCGGCCCAACGATGACTCCCACGGCTACCCAACCGCCTACCCCCACCGCCACCTGGGTGATCCCGCCGCCAAATTTCCTACCCGAAACGCTGAATCCCGACGAACCAACGCCTGTGCCCGTCATCATCGATCCGCCCGATCAAGCCCCTGCACCCGAAGCGCCGCTCACAGCCACGCCTGAACCACCGCCCACCGCGCCGCCGCCACCCCAAAATCCTGAACCAACCCCCATCCCGCCGCCGACCCAGCCGGCCTCACCACCAACGCCGCCACCCGCCGCCCCAGCGCCACAGCCGCCGGCCGCCGCCGGCGCGCCCACGCACGTCGTGATCGAGTCGATCGGCATCGACTCCGATGTAATCCCGGTTGGCTGGCAGGTAGTGGAACAGAACGGCCAGCAATTCAGTATCTGGCAGGTGGCCGATTTTGCCGTAGGCTGGCACGAAACCACCGCCCCGCTGGGACAAAGGGGCAACACCGTAATGGCCGGTCACCACAATGTCAACGGTGAGGTCTTTCGCGATCTGGTCAATATTGAAGTTGGCGATAAAGTAGTAGCCTACTCCGGCAATCAAAAATTTGAATATGTGGTCGAACTAAAAACCATTGTCAAAGAAAAAGGCGAACCGCTGGAGGTGCGCCAGCGCAACGCCCAATGGATTGCGCCGACCAATGACGAACGGCTGACCCTGGTGACTTGCTGGCCGTACACCAACAATACCCATCGGGTCATCGTGGTGGCCAAACCATTATAGCTTGATTCAACTTGGAGACTTTTATGGGATTACTTGACTCACCGCTGCTAAAGAAAATCCGGCGCAATCACAGCCTGGAGCATGCCACAGTCCACGTCCTCCAGCAACGGCTGGGGCGCATTGGCCTGGTCGGCCACAGCGACTGGCACGGCTTTACCCTGTACGGTTCGGTTGATACCGCCGAAGTGAAATTGGCGGCGCATGAGGCCCTCCACCGCCTGCGCCAGGGCCAATCAGACCTGGCAGTCCACCCCCGCTGCGGCACCGTGATTGCTACCACCGGCATTATGACTGCGCTGGCCGCCTTTCTGGCCGTCAGTCTGGATGGCGGCCCACGCCGGCGCTTTCGCTGGGGTAGCCTGCCCATGGCAATGCTGGCTGCGACGGCCGCGGCTATCCTGGCCCAGCCCATTGGAATGGTCCTTCAGGAACGTTACACGACCGATCCTGATCCCGGCAATCTGGAAATCAAAAACATCAACCTGAAACCGACCGCTAACCTCATCGTACATCGGGTGGAAACAGTACAGTAGAATTGTGAATTGTGAATTGTGAATTGTGAATTGGAAAACATCGTAATCGCCAATCCTCAACTCATCATTCACTGAATTACCAATTCGCTTTTCGCTCGTTCTTCATTCGCTATTCGTCCATTCGCTATTCGTCCATTCGCTATTCGTGCATTCGCCATTCGCTCATTCGCAAATTCCTATGCTCTATATTCTGCACGGTCCCGACGACTTCTCCCGCGCCGAAAAAATCGCCGAGCTTAAAGCTGCTCTGGGCGACGCCTCAGCGGCGGAACTCAATACGTCCATTCTGGACGGGCACGGCCTGACTCTGGGCGAGCTGCGCAGTAACGCCGACGCGCTGCCCTTCCTGGCCGCCAAACGACTGGTGATCGTAACCGGCTATCTGAATTACCTGGACGAAAAGAAAGATGAACTTCAGGCGTTGATCGATTACCTGGGCCGTCTGTCACCCACCACCGACCTGGTCCTGGTCGAACGGGAGTCGCTGCCAAAAACGCATCCGGCCTTGAAGGCCGCCGCGCCCGCCGGGGCCACAATTATCCACTACGGTGAATTGGAACGGCCTGGTCTGCAATCCTGGCTGGTGAAACGGGCCCAGGCCCACGGCGCGATCATTGAACCGGGCGCGGCCGAGATGTTGGGCCGGCTGGTCGGCCCCGAGTTACGGGCGCTGGATAATGAGCTTGAGAAACTGGCCTTGTATGTCGGCGGCCAGCGCCCCATCAGCCGGGCTGATGTCGAACTGCTGGTGCCGTATACCGAAGAGGCCGAGCAGTTTGGCATGTCCAATGCCATCGGCCAGCGCGATGCGCGCCGGGCCTATGACCAGCTCCGCAAAGAGTTGGATGAAGGCAAGAACCCCATGGCCATTTTGGGCAGCATCGCTGCCCAGATTCGAGCCTTACTTGAAGTGAAAGATATGGCCGAACGGGGGCTGTCGGCCGCCGAAATTGCTGCGGCCAAAGGCTGGAAGAGCGATTACGCCGCCAAAATGCGCCTGCGCGAAGCAGCCAACTTTACCATCACCCGGCTGGAACAGATTTTGGAGATGCTGTTGGAAACCGACCTGGCCATCAAAACCGGGCAGATGGATCAACTGCTGGCCCTCGATACCCTGGTTGCCCGGTTGTGTACAGATCGGTAATCAGTAGTCAGTGAACAGTGAACAGTGAACAGTGAACAGTGAACGGTTGCCACTGGCGACCGACAACCAACAACTGACCGCCGACAACTGACAACTGATAACTGATAACTGACAACTGACAACTGATAACTCCCCCCACGAGGTGAACGATGGAATTCAAGACAATCATTGAACCCTTCCGCATCAAAACCGTTGAACCGATTCGCCATACCAGCCGGGCCGAACGGGAGACGGCCCTGCGCCAGGCCGGCTATAATCTCTTTCTGCTCAAGGCCGAAGATGTGTTGATCGACCTGCTGACCGACTCCGGCACCGGAGCCATGTCGTCGGCGCAATGGGCCGGGATGATGCAGGGTGACGAGTCTTACGCCGGGGCGACCTCGTTCTATCGCTTTGAAGCGGCAGTGCGGGAAATTACCGGGCTGAAGCATGTCATTCCCACCCACCAGGGCCGGGCCGCCGAGCGGATTCTCTTTGGTTCCATCCTCAAGCCCGGCTACATTGTGCCGAACAATACCCATTTTGACACCACCCGGGCCAATGTTGAATATCGCCAGGCCACGGCTCTGGATATTCCCATCCCCGAAGCCCGGCAGCCGCAGTTAGTCCATCCCTTCAAGGGCAATATCGACGTGGCCGCCCTGGAACAACTGCTAACTGAGCAACGCGACCGGATACCCCTGGTGATGATTACTGTTACCAATAACTCCGGCGGCGGCCAGCCGGTTAGCATGGCCAATATCCGCGCTGCCAGCGATGTCTGCCATCGCCACGGCGTGCCGTTTTTCCTGGACGCCTGCCGCTTTGCCGAAAATGCCTGGTTCATCAAGACCCGGGAAGAGGGTTACGCCGACAAATCGCCCCTGGAGATTGCCCAGGAGATGTTCAGCTATGTGGATGGCTGCACCATGAGCGCCAAGAAAGACGGCCTGGCCAATATCGGCGGCTTTCTGGCCCTCAATGACGACGATCTGGCCCAACGCTGTAAAAATATGTTGATTTTGACCGAGGGCTTTCCTACCTACGGCGGTCTGGCCGGCTATGATCTGGAAGCCATTGCCGTGGGGCTGCACGAGGTGCTGGCCGAGGATTACCTGCGCTACCGCATCCGTTCGGTAGCCTATCTGGGCGACGTTTTGACAGACGCACAGATTCCGATTGTGCAGCCGCCGGGCGGCCACGCCATTTACATCGACGCCAGGGCAATGCTGCCGCACATTCCCCAGAGCGAATACCCGGCCTGGGCTTTGTCGCTGGTGATGTACTTGGAGGGCGGTATCCGCGCCGCTGAGATCGGCTCGGTGATGTTTGGCCGGCAGCCGGACGGCCGCGAAAAACCGGCGGCCATGGAGCTAGTCCGGCTGGCCTTTCCCCGGCGGGTCTACACTCAGAGCCACGTCGACTACCTGGCCGAGGTTTTGAGCTACGTTAACCAGCTACGGGCGCGCATCCGCGGCGTCCGCCTGGTAGAAGCGCCGCCGACATTGCGCCACTTTACCGCCCGGTTGGCCCCGGCTCACGGCCAGTTGATCGTAAGCCAGTAGAAACAAATGAGTGGCGCCGGGGGATTGGCTAAATCAGGCTATACGTCCAACTGACCGGCCGGCCGTTCTCATACGGCATCACACCGTGAAACTGGCGCGGATCGTTGCTGAAAACCAGGGGTAAAAAATAGCGGTCGCCCTCCCAGAGGGGTAAATCCAGGATTCGGTCAACCGCGATCCAGGAAAGGGCGCCTTCGGGGTTTTCCGCCAAAGGCGTGCCGTGAAAGCGGTCGATGCGGAAGATGAAGCCGAACCAATCCTCGCCGTTTTTGCCAAAACCGGGCCAACTGATGGTGCCGCGCAATTTGACCTCCTCACATTCAAGCCCCGCTTCCTCGCGAATTTCTCGCTTCAACCCGGCCACCACATCCTCGCCGGGGTCCAGTTTGCCGCCCAGACCGTTGTATTTGCCCAGGTGAAAATCGTTGTTACGGCTGTTGCGGTGGATGAGCAGCGTTTTCTGCCCGTCGGATGACATGACATAACCAAGCGTAGCCAGAATAGGAGTGTAAGGCATTTTTACATTCCTGCGTTGAAAGATAGGCGGTTTGTTTGTTTGTTGGTTGGTTAGATGGTTAGTTGGTTGGCTGCCGCCTAGCCAACCATCCAACTATCCAATTAAAGTGTAAAGTCCAGACGAGGCGAAGCGGCGGTGAGAATGGTCTGATGGCGGGGCGGCGACCAAAATGTGCTGATTTCTCTGGCCAAAGCATCGATCAAAGCCGGAATATCGACCGCGGCCGTTGGGTGCATCCCCTCGCTAACGATGAGAGCCTGGCTGGTTTCCGGCCTGATGGTCGAACGAAGGCTTTGACGAAAAGTCCAGCGGCGGGCGTGGACCTGGTTGGCCGCGTCGGCAAAGATGATCTCGCCGGCCGGGGGGATTTCGATCTCGCCACTAAAGGCCACATACTCTTCGGTACCGGCGGCATGACGAACCTCCAAATATCCAGTTACCCCGGCCAGGTCGAACACGGCAACCGGCAGGGCAAAAGCCAGGGAAACGGCATTGCACAGGTCAACCAGGGGATGCAAGCGGGGCAGGTCATCCTCTTGCCGGAAACGACGTAGCAGGGCCTCGCCGGCCGAACGGTACTGGGTCGGTTTCAGACCCATCTGAGCGTAAACTCGCCGCCAGGCCGACACCTCGGGCAGCGATGATTCCGGCCCCTGGCGCAGCCGTTCCCGCGCCCGGTTGTACCACGGCTGCAAACGCGCTTCAACATCCACGTTGGCGTGAATATGATCCAGAACTAATAATCCGGCTGCCAGTTGAGGAAATTCCTGCCAGATATTGGCGGCGTGGCAAAAATACATAGTAACTATCCGGAAATAAGTTCTCTTTTGCGCCAGAGATTGGAGATTGGGAGACACTTGCACCTGCGCCGCGCGAAGCGTTCGGATGCAGGTGTTAGGAGATTCAAGGACGACAATCTCTTAATCTCCAGTCTCCGAATCTCCGACCGGCTTGGCAATGACGATAACCCGGTGCGTGTTGTTGGTATAAGGCCAGCAGGTGATCAAAGTTAGCCGTTCGTCATTGAAAGGGCCAATCCATTTGGCGTTTTCCCGGCGGACCGCCTCCGGCTCGCCTTTGTCTTTAACGATAAACTTATCGGCTACGGCATAATCATAACGCTGGTCAGCCTGGTAAAGTGAGATGATAGCGCCCGGTTCCAGATCAACAATGTAGCGAAAGACTTCACCTTTAATATTGTGGTGTCCCGACAGGACGATATTCCCCCCCTGCCCCGGCAACAGCGAATTTTGATGCCAGCCGGCGGCATAATCAGCCACAATCCAGACGTTAACCGGCTGGCCATTCTGCACCGTCTGCTTCCAACCTACCGGGACGATGGGTGCGTCCAGGTTGATGCTCTCAGCCGTAATTCGGGTCAGCGGAGTTGAGGGGGAAGGCGGTGTTTCATCCGCAGCAGTTGGTTCAGGCCCGGCATCAATCTCAGTTGCCGGCAACGGCTCGGCAGTTGGCTGAACCGGCAGAGGGTTATCTGCCAGGGAGAGTAGTTCCTCGCCAATTGGGGTTGCGGTTGGCGTCTCTGCGGCGATTGTTGGCATTGCCGCAGGAGTTGTTGCTGCGGCGACAGGACTACTCGTTGGCAAGGGTGAGGTTGGCTCGGGCGAGGGTGAAGGAAACGGCGTCAAGACCAAAGTGTCGCCACCGGCGGCTCTGGAGGTCGGGGCTGGTTCAGATGGAGTGGGAGTTGGCCGTGGGGTAGGCGTCTCAAGATAGGTAACAGAAACTTCCAGGATGCGGGCCGGAGGTGGTTGAGTGGCCTCGAGCCAGTTCCGGTAATACATCCAGCCGCCCCAGCCCAACAGAACCAGACCGGCCAAAATGAAGGCATAGCTGGCCCACTGCCAGGGTTTCTGTCGATTTACCGGCAGAGGCTGCAATTCCGGCGGGTTGGGGAACTGAGTTGAAACGTTTTCAGACACTGCAAATCACCGTGTTCATCAAATAAACAGCCGCTTACAGCCTTGGATGGGAGACATGTTAGCTATATCGCCCTGTTCTGTCAAGAGAGATTTTGATCGAGCCGAACCAACTCTGCCGTTAAGCCAACGGTTTCCGCCCCACCGCAATCAGCGAGGTGCCAATGGGCAGATTGACATAACCAAGCAGGCCGGCTTCAATTTTGCCTACCTGGGTCAGAATCGCATTGACCGGCGGCGAGGCCGGCTCCATCTCCACCTGGTATTCCTCTTCGGCCAGGTGATGAGAGGCCAACTCCGGCTTGGCGCCGGCGGAACGGCGCAGCAGAATGAGCGCCGCGGCCAGGGGAAATACAAAGAAATTGTTGTAGGTGACCCGCCTGATCTCAAAACCGGTCTGCACCAACTTCTGTTTCAGCTCGCCGGCGGTGTAGCGGCGGACGTGGGCGTTAATTTCATCATTATGGCTCCACAGCCACATCAGGGCCGGCACGGTAATGACGATATGGCCGCCCGGTTTGAGCACGCGGTAGCTGTCGGTCAGGATAGCCAGGTCATCCTCATTGTGCTCGATGACGTCCAGGGCCGTAACCGCGTCAAAGGTATTGGCCTCAAAGGGCAGCGGCTGGGTAGCGTCGAACTGGTCGACGTCGTAACCGCGCTGGCGGGCGACCTGCACCGGCCGGGCGTCGATATCCAGCCCCTTGACCCGGCCGTAGCGGCTGAGGTGGTGGATCATATTGCCGGCGCCGCAGCCGATATCCAGGATGCGAAAATCAGGGCTTCCTTGCAGAAGCCGGCTCAGCACGGAGTCGAGGGCGCGGGTTCGGCTGGCAAACCACCAGTGGTCGTCTTCGGCAATTTTTCCGGGCAAGGGTGGTGTGGTTTGGTTCATTGCTTGTCCTTTACTCATTGAATAGTTCGCCCACGGAAATCCCCAAATGAATCCGGCGGATCACTTCGGCCAGCAGGGGAGCCACGGACAGACAGGTTAGCTTATCAAAACTCTTGTGGGGCGGCAGGTCGATGGTATTGGTGATGATGACCTCCTTAACCGGCGCGCTCTTCAAGCGCGCTGTGGCCGGGTCAGATAGCACCCCATGGGTCACACAAGCATAAATGTCGCCGACACCCACTTCCTTCAGGTAGGTTATGGCCTGGACCATGGTGCCGGCAGTATCGATTTCGTCATCAAAAATGATGCAGTTCTTGCCCTTGACCTCACCGATCGCATTGAGAACCTCGGTGCTGCTGCCATCTTCGCGCTGGATGCGGCGCTTTTCGATAACGGCCAACGGCAAATCCAGGGCCTGGGCAAAATTGCGAGAACGCTTGGTTGCCCCGATATCGCCGGCTACCACCACGGCGTTGGGAATGTTTTTGTCCCGCATATATTCACTCAAGAGGTAAAAGGCGGTAAGCTCATCGACCGGGATGCTGAAGAAGCCCTGAATCTGGCCGGCGTGCAGATCGAGGGTCAAGAATCGATTGGCCCCAGCTACGGAAATCATATCGGCCACCAGGCGGGCGGTAATGGGCACCCGGGGTTGATCTTTTTTGTCGGTGCGACCGTAGCCGTAGTAGGGCACAATCGCCGTAATTCGCCCGGCCGAATCACGCTTGGCCGTATCGATCATGATGAGCAGTTCCATCAGATTATCGTTGGCCGAGGCTATTTCCCCTTTATGGTTAAATGAGGGGGCAATCGGCTGGATGATGAAGACGTCTTTGCCACGTACGCTGCTTTTCAGCCGGCAGAAGATGTTTTGATTGGGAAATTTAAAGACTTCGGCCGGGCACAGGGGCACGGCCAATGCCCGGCTAATTTCATCGGCCAGGCGAGGATTGCCATTGCCGCTAAAAAGAGCTATTTCTCCATACATATCGATAATATCTTATCTCCATGTTGATCTAAAGAGTCAGTAACCCGCCTGGAATCATCCACCCTGCCCGTCCGGGCCGGTAAATGTTTCCAGGTGGCAGATATCATTCAGGCGGATGAGACGCTTATTGACTGGCGTAACTTCGACCACGCTGATTGAAGCATTAGCGAAACTAAACGGCCGCCGGCTGTTACTGGGCAGCCCCAACCAATTTCTCAAACAGGCATTGAGCGCGCCGCTATGTGACACCACCAAAACTGCTTGATCATCCGGAACCTGACCCAAAATCCGGTCCATACATCGGGCCACCCGGGTCAGAAAAGCCGCCTCAGTTTCGGCGCCGGGCAGGTGGGGCAGCGGTTCATTCCGTTCAAAAGCGGCGTGGCGCATCGGAAATCGGGCCTTGATTTCTGGAAAGGTTAACCCGGTAATTGGCCCCATGTTATACTCGCGCAGGTCATCGTCAAAATTTAACTGGCAGTTCAGGCGGTCGGCAAGAATTTGGGCGGTTTCGGCGGCTCGTTTCAGGGTACTGCTAAAGAGGGCGCAAAACTCAGTCTCAAGAAACAAGCGGTGGGCCAAACGCCGGCTTTGCCGGCGGCCTTGTTCACTCAGCGGCGAGTCGAGCCAGCCCTGCACCCGCCCCTCGGCGTTGGCTTCTGATTGTCCGTGTCGAATCAAATAAACCTTTTTAGCCACGTTACGTTGCAATATCCAGGGCGCGCCAGGTCAAACCCAACCCTAACCAGACTCAGCTTACAGCTCATGCAAAGCGGCCAGGAGGCGGTCAACTTCCGCTTTGGTATTGTAATGAGCCAGGCCCACCCGGACCATGCCGCCGGATTCTTCCAGGCCGAGCCGCTCAGTTACAGACAGAGCGTAGTAGTTACCATCCCACACAAAAATTCCCTGATCACCCAGGTAACCGGCAATTTGGGCCGGCGTAAAACCCTCCCACCGAAAGGCCAGAGTGGGACAGCGCTTATCCAAATCCTCCTCTTGGGTAATCCCGTAAACTGTTAGCCCGGGGATTTGCTGAATCTCGGCCAGCAGATAGGCAAACAGCGGCCGCTCATAGGCCGAGATCACGTGCATCGCCTGTTTCAAGGCCTGCCGCCGCCCCTGATAAGCCCCCAAACCAACCATTGGTTCGAGCTGATGACCGTACTCTCGCCCCAACTCGGCCAGGTAGTCGATGGCTGCGGTCACCCCGGCCAGACCTTCGTGATTGAGGGTGCCGGTTTCGAATTTGTGGGGCGGGCTGGCCTGGGCCGGGCGGACTTTGTAGGCCGGCAGCTCTGCCAGCAACTCCTGCCGGCCCCACAACACGCCCACATGAGGTCCAAAGAATTTGTAAGCCGAGCAAACCAAAAAATCACAGCCCAGCGTTTGCACGTCGATGGGGCCGTGGGGGGCGTAATGAACCGCATCCACCCACAATCTGGCCCCAACGTTCCGGGCCAGGGCGGCGATCCGGCCAATCGGGTTGATGGTGCCAACCGCGTTGGAGGCGTAGCCGACTGCCACCAATTTGGTTTTGTCATTGATCAGCGAGGCCAGGTGGTTCAGGTCGAGTTGACACGCAAAGCGTTCCACATCAAAATCAGCCCATTTCACCTCCACGCCCAGCTCTTGCAAGGCCAACCAGGGAGACACGTTGGCATCGTGGTCCAGCCGGGTGACGACTATTTCATCACCCGGTTTGAGGGTGCGGCCAATGGCCCGGCTCAGGTTGAAGGTGAGGGTGGTCATATTGGCCCCAAAGACGATCTCGTTGGGGGAAGGGGCGTTGAGAAAATCGGCCATCGCCGCCCGGGCCTGGTCGATGATTTCATCGTTGCGGCGGCTGGTAATGAAATGGCCGGCGTGGTTGGCGTTGGCCAGCCGAAAATAGGCGGCCATAGCATCGATGACCGCTTGCGGCACCTGCGTGCCGCCCGGACCGTCAAAATAAACATAAGGACGGCCATGGTCGTCCACTTCTTGCAGGGCCGGAAATTTGGCTCGTTGGGCGGATAGGTCTAACAGTTGCCGGGACATAGGTGAAAGGCTCCTTGAATTGGTTAGTTGGTTGGTTGGTTGGTTGGACAAAAGGGTTAGCGATTTCTGGCTCGGACCATCAGCTCGACCTGGCTATCTCGACGCGGTTCATTTGGGCCAGGCCCAATCCGCTCATAACTGCCATCGGCCTGCAACAGCAGGGCATTGGTATTATCGGCCCGCACAATCTCCAATATCTCGACCAGTTCTTGTTTGAGCGCGGCATCTTCTATCGGGAAAAGGGTTTCAATGCGGTGATCCAGATTGCGAGGCATCAGATCGGCCGAGCCAAGATAAATGACCGGCGTACCGTTATTATGAAAATAGTAGATGCGACTATGTTCCAGAAACCGGCCAACCAGACTGATGACCCTGATATTCTCACTGAGATTGGGAATCCCCGGTCGCAGGCCACACATACTGCGGTTCACCAACTCGATCTGCACCCCGGCCTGGGAGGCTCGATAGAGTTGCCGGATAAATTCCGGGTCGATCAAGGCGTTCATCTTAAAGATGAGTTTGGCCGGAGCGCCCTGTTTGGCCCATTTGATCTCTCGCTCGATCAGCGCGGCAAAGCGCTGGCGCAGGGTAAAGGGGGCTACCAGAAATTTGCGGTAATCTTCTTTTTTGGAGTAACCGGTCAGCGCATTGAACAAATTAGAAGCATCAGAGCCAAAATCGGGGTGGCAGGTGAACAAACCCAGGTCGGTGTAAGTTAGGGCAGTCACGGGATTATAGTTGCCGGTTGACAAGTGGACATAACGCCGGGTGGCGTCACCTTCACGCCGCACCACCAAACAAACTTTGGTGTGGGTTTTTAGGCCCATAAAACCAAAAACTACATGGACGCCGGCTCGCTCCATAGCTCTGGCCCAACCGATGTTACTCTCCTCGTCAAAACGAGCTTTTAATTCCACCAGGGCGGCCACTTGCTTACCGTTTTCGGAAGCCTCCATCAGGGTGTCAACCACCGGTGAGTTGGTTCCGGCCCGGTAGAGCGTTTGCTTAATGGCCACCACCTGCGGATCGCGCGCCGCGATCCTGAGAAAATCTACCACCGGTTCAAATGAGTCGTAGGGATGGTGCAGTAAAATATCACCATCGCGGATCGCTTTGAAAATATCAAAATTAGGCTCAGCGTGACGCAAGCGGGGATGGATAACGGGTTGGAAGGCCGGATATTTCAAATCGGGCCGGTCAACCTGCATCAGGGTCATCAAGCCGCTCAAGCCGAGCGGGCTTTCACTCTCGTAGGTATCTTCAAGACTGACATTGAGATTTTTGGCCAGCAAGCGACGCATCTGCTCAGGGATATCCGGCGCGGCGGTCAGCCTGACGACCAAGCCAAAGCGACGGCGGCGCACGTTGGCCTCGATGGTTTCCAACAGGTCACCGGCCTCATTGCCTTCAATTTCAAAGTCGGCATTACGGGTAATGCGAAAAACGTGCCTTTCCAGTATCTCATAACCGGGAAACAGATCGGCCAGGTTATGGGCAATCAGATCCTCTAACCAGACAAAGCGATAGGTATTTTTACTGTCGCCGCGCAGATGTTTGACCGCCACCAGACGCGGCAGCGTCTGGGGTACCTTGATGCGGGCGAAATGTTCGGAGCCGTCATCAGGGCTGCGTACCAGCACCGCCAGGTTCAAACTGAGACTGGAGATATGGGGAAAGGGGCGACCAGGATCAAAGGCCAGGGGGGTCAAAACAGGAAAGATTTCATTTTTGAAATACTCATTGGCGTTGATTTGCTGCGCTTTGGTCAATTCCTGGTAATGATGCAAAAAGATACCGGCCTCTCGCAGCCTGGTTTTGATGTCCACAAAGCACTGGTGCATCTCTTTCATGCGGGCGCGCACAATTTTGCGAATGGCCGCCAACTGCTCGGCGGGAGTCAGGCCGTCGGCAGGCGGGTCGGTTACTCCGGCGGCAACCTGCTGGCGCAATCCTGCCACCCGAACCATAAAAAACTCATCCATATTGGAACTATAGATGGCCAGAAATCTGGCCCGTTCCAGCAGGGGGTTGCTTTCGTCTTGAGCTTCGGCCAACACCCGGCGGTTAAATTCCAGCAAACTCAATTCACGATTGATGAAAAGGGCCGGATCAGTCAAATCATACGTCACTTCATCGCGATGGGTCGAACCAGCCGCCTTATTAGTCAGAACTGTCCCGGAAATTTTGGGATCAGAGAAAGGCGCTACAGACATCGATTACCTCCAGCATTCAACAGTGGCGACCAGAAGGAGAAATATGGCGGGGCTACGCGGCCAGGGCCGAACAAATAATAAAATGAAGATTAGTGAAGGTGAACGTTGACCTTATCAATTAACTCGGTTAAGATCAAACTTTTGGAAATCAGTTCGGCGGCGCCAGCCTCCAGGGCGCGTTGGGCTTGATCACCTCTGGTATAAGCCGACAAAACCAGGATTGGGATATGTTTCGTCAATTGATTCTGTTTAATATGCCAGATAGCCGTCGCCCCATCCATCACCGGCATCATCAAATCCATAATGATCAAAGCCGGTTGGTGTTGGATAGCCATCTCAATACCTTTTTGTCCGTCGGCCGCCTCCAGAACGTGATACCCGGCCCGGGTGAGGGCCAAACGTAAGAGCATCAATTGGGTTGGCTCGTCGTCAATGCAAAGTACGGTTTGCATACAGGTCTCCATATCAAACAGGGAAGATGCCATAAAGGTCAACAGGAACGCTATTTTTTGATTATACCATCAATAGACAGACTCACAAAGAGGGCCAATGGAAAGAAGTACCATCTTAAATTAAGATGGTTGACGCAAGGAGGAAGGGTATAGTATAATCGACAACATAAGCTGCGTGAAGTGGTTGCATTTCAAGGTATGAACAGATATAATTATCTAACGAAGGCGAGTCTGTGAGTAACGCATCAGGAGAGTACTGTGGCATTGGAAACACAACATCTGCCCTCCCCTTCTGCCCGCGGATCAAATGATAGCGACTTTGGCGAACATATTCTGCCCAAGGGCGCGGTTCTGCAAAGCCGCTACGAGATCTACAAAGTTTTGGGTGTGGGCGGTATGGGTGCGGTTTATTTGGCCAGGGATCTACGCTTTAGTGGGGTGACCAGAATGTGCGCCATTAAAGAGATGATCAGCACCACGCCGGATCCCCACGTCCGCCGCCTGGCGGTGCAAAGCTTTGAGCGGGAGGCCAATCTGCTTGTTCAGTTGAACCATCCCGGTATTCCCTCCATCTCCGACTTCTTCTCCGAGTCTATTCGCAGCTACCTGGTGATGGAGTTTGTGGATGGTGAAGATTTGGAAAGCGTGTTGGAGAGCACCGAGGGGATGTTAAAGGAAGAGACGGTGCTGGATTGGGCCATCCAGGTGTGCGATGTGTTGGTCTATTTGCATTCACAAAATCCACCCATTGTATTCAGAGACCTGAAACCCTCCAACATCATGCTTCGCAAAAATAGCAACAAAATCGCCCTGATTGATTTTGGCATTGCCAAGGCGTTTGAGGCCGGCCAAAAAGGGACGATGATTGGCACAGAAGGGTACTCACCGCCCGAACAATATAAAGGGGTAGCCGACCCCCGGGGCGACATCTATGCCCTGGGCGCCACGCTGCACCATCTGTTGACCAAACGAGATCCCCGGCTGGAACCTCCCTTTACCTTTCACGAAGAACCAGCCCGACTGCTCAATCCCACCCTGTCACAGCTAGCCAATGACGTTATTATGAAGGCCCTGGAGTACGATATCGAAAAACGATATCGTACGGCCCAGGCGATGAAAAGTGCGCTGCAAGATGCCTTGAGCGGAGCAAATACTGCTCCGTCCCAATCTGCCGGGAGTTCGTCGCAAGCGCTATCTCCATCTGCTCCGGCCACTACCCTCTTGCCGGGGCAACCGGCCCCGCCGCCATCACAGCCGCAACAGCCGCCTGTCTATCCGCCGGCCCAATACCCGTCCCAATATCCACCCCCCCCGTATCCACAACAACCTTATCCACAACAACCTTATCCGCAACAGCCTTATCCGCCGCCCTATATGCCGCAACCCTATCCCCCCATGCAGCCCGGCTTTGATTTAAGCCCGGATGAGCCAGAACTGAGTGACTCGATCTTACCAATCTGGAAATTTAAGTGCGAAGATGAGGTCAGAGGCTCGCCAACGGCTGATACGGAGAATATCTACATCGGCGTTTATGACAATAATATCTATGCCCTTAATCTGAAGAATGGGGAGTTCCAGTGGAAATACCCCACCGAGGGGGGTATTGCCGCCAGGCCGTGCCTGTACAAGGGTCTCTTGATTTTTGGTTCGGAGGATAGGGTAGTTTATGCCGTCACCACCTCCGGACGGCTGGCCTGGACTTGCCCGACCGAGGGCCGGATTCGCTCGTCAGCTACGGTTGAATTTGATCACGCTTTCTTTGGCTCTGACGACCACAGGTTATATGCGGTTAATGCCCAAACCGGCCGGGTCATCTGGCGTTTTGAGGCCCTGGGACCAATTCGCTCTAGCCCGACCCTGGGCGATGAGTTGGTTTACTTTGGCTCAGAAGACGGTCATCTTTATGCCTTAGACCTTTCCTCAGGGGCAGCTCGCTGGAAATTTAGAGCTAACCGCAATGTTACCTCCAGCCCGGCCTTGTATCAGAATGCTATTGTGGTGATAGGTTCGCAAGATTGGCACGTTTACGGCGTGGATGCCAAAACAGGCTACTCTATCTGGCATGTCCGCACCGGCCAGATGATCATCTCTAGCCCAATTATCTTCGGTGATACCGTCTACATTGGCTCAGCCGACAAACATCTGTATGCCATCGACGTAAACACCGGCAGATTGCAGTGGAAGTTCAATGCCGACTCACCCATCGTCTCAACACCGGCGGTAACTGAAGAAGCCATCTATTTTGGGACGATGGCGGGTGAGGTTATTAGCATTACGCGCAAAGACCGCAAACTCAGATGGAAATTTAGAACCGATAAACCCATTCCCTCGTCACCCCTGATTGCTGATGGCATCGTCTATATCGGTTCTATAGACCACTATGTCTATGCCCTACCGGCTTAATCTGGAGTTGACCACACCTTAACAGAGGCTTTCGCCGATGAATTTTTTTCAGCGCCTGTTTTTGCAGCCAGAAATGGAAATTGAGCCAAAAGACCAACCTCAACCAGAAGAGGCTGACCCGCCTGACCAAAAACAACCGGGCCAGATCAATCATTTACCCCCTGGTTTACATATCGGCCGACTTTCGGATATTGGCCGGGAGCGCGAGCGGAATGAAGACTCATTTTTTGTCTTTAATGCCCTCCTGCAGCATGATAATGGTCAGGAGAGCTTTGGTCTATTTATCGTTGCCGACGGGATGGGAGGTCATCAAAAAGGTGAAGTAGCCAGTTCATTGGCTACCCGCACGGTAGCTGATCAGATTTTAAGGGATGTTTATCTGCCTTACCTTGGTCACAACCAAAGCGCCGCCAACAAGCCCATTAACGAGGCTTTGATTGCCGCGGTAGAAAAGGCCAATGTACTGGTGCAAGAACAAGTTCCAGAGGCCGGTACTACCCTGACCGCGGCGCTGGTTATGGGCAGCAATGCTTACCTGGCCCATATCGGTGATACCAGAGCCTACCTGCTTACTTTAGAGGCAAGTAAACAGATTACCAAGGATCATTCTCTGGCTAAACGCCTGGAAGAGTTAGGCCAGGGTAGTTCCACGGAACTAGCCAGAGTCCAAAATGTGTTGTACCGGGCCATTGGACAAAATAGTACCATCGAGGTAGATACTTATATTCAACATCTGCCGCCAGCCAGTTCTCTATTGCTTTGTAGCGATGGCTTATGGGGCCTGGTGGGGACTGAAACTATCAGAGAGATTGTGAATAACTCAGCCACACCTCAAGAGGCCTGTGAACGATTGATTTCAGCCGCAAACGATAATGGCGGCCATGATAATATCACCGCCGTGCTGGTTACGGTCGGTGTAGAAGGCAAATCATTATTGACCTAAACCAATCATTTCGCTATCGCAATTTTATACCATGAAAGCAGTCTTATGAGAACTGATAAGAATTATTATGTTATACTCAGAGTAGACAATAATGCCACTGAGGATCAAATTCGTAAGGCTTATCGCGCCCTGGTGAGGGATTATCACCCCGACACAAATCCCAGCCCGCAAGCTGAAGAGATCTTCCGCGAGGTTCAGGAAGCGTATGAGATTTTGTCGGACCCGGACCAGCGCCGCACTTATGACCGTTTGCGCGAGGCCGAAGGCTTTGATAAATCGTCGGCGATCAGCCTCAGGGCCACTATGAGTCACAAATTCTTATTGACCGGGATTGAAGAGCAAGCTCTTTACGTGTTGCTCGACATAACTCCGGCTACCGATTTACCAACCTCCCGGCTGCCGCTCAACCTCTGCCTGGTGCTTGACCGCAGCACCTCGATGCAGGGAATGCGGTTGCAGCAAGTCAAGGAAGGTACACGCCAAATCATCGACCGGCTCACGGATGAGGATGCGCTGAGTGTGGTGGTGTTCAGCGATCGGGCTGAGGTGATTTTGCCAAGCCAGACAAGCATTGACAAGGCCATGGCCAAATCTATTGCCAGCACCATTCAGCCCAGCGGCGGCACCGAAATGCTGCAAGGATTGGTGGCCGGTCTCAAAGAACTGGAACGAAATCGCAGCCCGGAGTCGGTCAATCATCTGGTTTTACTCACCGACGGCCAGACCTACGGCGATGAGGCCGAATGTTTGGAAAAAGCCGAATGGGCCGGCCTTCACCAAATCAGCCTGACCACCCTGGGCATCGGCTCGGATTGGAATGAAAATCTGTTGGATCAAATGGCCAGAGTTTCGGGGGGCACCTCAGTTTACATCGACTCCCCCAGAAAAGTGGTCGATGTTTTCAAAGACACTATTCGGGGGCTAAGCAGCGTTGTCGCCCGTGAATTGACCTTGAGCATCAATCCCGCCTCCGGTCTCAGCGTAAATGAGTGTTTTCTGGTCACCCCCCACATCCAGCGTTTGGATATAAGGGGTGAAAAAATGCTGCTGGGCCCCTTGGGAACGGGGCACGGCAAAACCTTGCTCATGGAATTCAGAGTCCACGTTGAGTCTACTCCCAGTAAGAAACGGCTGATGCGACTGACCGTTGAGGGCGACGTGCCTGGCCAGTCAAACCGCCGCAACTGGGAGTGGGTAGACATCTTTGCCGAATTCACACCCAAGATTGAGGGTAACCCGGAAATTCCACCGACTATCGTGACCGCTCTGGGCAAATTGGCTATCTTCAAAATGCAAGAAAAAGCGATGGCCGACCTGGAAAGTGGCCGGATTAGCGCTGCCACCCAAAGATTAGAAACAATGGCCACCCGCCTGCTCAACCTGGGGGAAACTGACCTGGCCCGGGCCGCCCTGTTAGAAGCCGGTCGCCTGGCCCGCACCGGTGATCTTTCGGCTGAAGGGCGCAAAAAGATTCGCTACGGCACCCGAGCTTTATCCATTTTACCGAAGGAGATTCATCGTGATTAAGTGCCCATTTTGCGGAACAACTCACGTAGCCAACACACTCTTCTGCAGCGAGTGCGGTACTTATCTATTAGAGGATGACCGCCGAGGCACCGATCCACTGGGCACCGACGAGATTGGCTGGGTTGGCGAAGGAGAAGAAGAGCTTGAGTCAAGCTCGGTAGTGAAAGGTACCGGTCCCCTGGCCATTCGTTTGAAAATTGGCGAGAGCGGCCGCGAAGTGGAAGCCTCGCTCAGTAAAGCCATCCATATGGGGCGGCTAGACCCGGCCAGCGACGTTTTTCCCGAAATCGACCTGACCAATGACAATGGCCTGGAACGAGGCGTCTCTCGGCGACACGCCCGTATTCTTAAACGGGAAGGCACAGTGGTGGTTGAAGACCTGGGTAGCATCAACGGCACTTTCATCAACGGCAAACGGCTGGCCCCCTATTTGCCGGAGGTCCTTCACCCCGGTGATCAACTTCAGTTAGGCAAATTACTGATCGAAGTGGAATTCCTTTAAACCAATTAGTCTGGCAGGAGTAACTTAATGGCAATTACGGTTATTGTACACGTGCTGAGTGCTGAAGCCCTGGTGGCTGAAATTGACGAGATTCCGGATCCCCGGTCATCTTTTTTGGTTTGCACCAACCCCCGCAGCCGCGATGGCAAGCCGATCAACTACATCGAGCGAGAGGCAACCCGGGTGATCTTCCCCTGGCATCGCATCAGTTTTGTTGAAACAATGCCCAGTGAGGAAGACCAGGTTGAAATTGAAACCTTCTTCCGAGATTAATGATCCTCCTATCTGAACGTTTACCGCTAGCCGCCCCGGCCAAGCCGGCGGCGGTTTTTATTTTCTTTGACAATTTATTGAGCCAAGAGTAAGATAATAAGTTCTGAACCGCAATCAATTTTTGAAAGGTATTTAAGTTTATGGCTACCCAACAAGTTGTCCCGGTGTCCTGTCCAAATTGTCAGGCTCAATTTGCCGCCCCGCTGCACACCATTGTCAATGGCCAGGATCCGTATCTAAAATCAGCCCTGTTGCAGGGCAGGCTGAACGTTATCGAATGTCCACAATGTGGCTTCACCGGCGCGCTCAATATGCCGATGCTCTACTATGATCAGGAAAAAGAGCTTGCTTTCGTACTGGCTCCTAACCAACTGAGTTTGACCGGCGCCAGTCAGGAAAAAGTCATCGGTAATTTAACCAACAGCCTGGTCAACAGCCTGCCGGCAGAACAGAGAAAATTCTACCTGCTCAATCCCAAACAGTTTCTCACGCTGGATAGTATGGTCAAAGCCATTCTGGAGGCCGACGGCATTACCGAAGAGATGCTGAAAGCCCAGGAGGCCAAAGTCAAGCTCATCCAGGAATTTTTGCAGGTTTCTGATAAAGCCGGCTTGAAAGAAAAGATCGGGATCCACCAGGCAGAACTGGATCGGGAATTTTTTGAGATCCTGACCGCCTCTATTCAGGCCGCCCAAATGGCCGGTGATATCACCAATTTTCAGGCGCTGCTCGGTTTGCGCGGCCTGCTGGCCAAACATGATCCCAAGAGCCGCAAGATAGTGGCCGAAATTGACGATGAGTTAGAAGCCATCTTTATTGAATCGCAAGAAGAACTACTTGAGAAATTGCAGAGTACGAAAAATGAGGCAGAATTTGAGCAACTCGTTGCCGCCGGCCAGCCGATGCTGGACTACGTCTTCTTTCAAAAGCTCACCGGCCAAATCGACGAAGCTCAGAAGGCCAAAAATGGGCAGAAAGCGAGTGAGCTTATAGCCCTTAGAAGCAAAATTCTGGACGTCAAAGCTCGACAAGATGCCGCAGTCCAGGCCGCCTTGGAAAAATCAGCCAAGCTCCTGCAAGAAGTGGTCAAATCGAGCCAGCCCGATCAAGTTCTGGCCAAAAAGTTAGATCAAGTTGATCAGGCCTTCTTTATGGTTTTGTCGGCCAATATCGAAGAAGCCAGACGGCGCAAGCAACCAGAGTTAGCCGAGGCTTTAACCGCCCTGGGCAATCTGGCCATGGGCATGTTGCAAGAGCGGGATTTGCAGCGGGCCAAGAGTACGGCCCAACCCGAAGCAAGCAAGATCGAGATTGCCGCCCGTTAGCCAGATTGGCTTGAGAAAATAGATTAAAAAGCCCTACTTCGGCCTGTAGGCCGAGATAGGGCTTTTTTGTCAAGCCCGGGCCAGTAGCTTTTACTCAAGTCGCTCCCAATCGTTTGAGCGATTCTCCAGCAGGTAGGTCCCGCCCACGTTGAGCCGAAAGATCAGCCCGGTTTCAAATTCCTGCACTACCGCCTCGCTGGCTGCCTCCTGGCTGGTGGCATTCCCCAGCCACTGCCGGACCTGCGGCTGAAGACACCAGACCTTGCCAAAGCCGCGCTGCGGCGTCGGCGGAGTCTGAGCCGGGCCGAGGTCGGGGCAGGAGTAAGCCAGCTGGTTCTCGGTCCAGGTATCGTCAAAGCGAGCGTAGGCTTGATTGGCCGGCAACACGTAGATGGTCGAGTTGTCACTGCGCCAGAACATCTGCCCACCTTCAAAGCGCTGCTCCGCCATAGTGACCTGGTGAGCATCAGTGGGACAACCCAGTTGGGCCAGCCGCTCAAGCCACAAGTCAACAAAATAAGCCGGTTGCACTGAACAATCGGCCGGAGAGGGGGCCGGCGGCGCGGTAGGCGTAGGCGCAGGCGGCGACGGCGTGGGGGTAGGCAAAACCTCGGTTGGGGCCGCGGCGGTAGCCGTACTCTGCCAGCTCTGCCCCCGGTCCGTTGACACGTACACTCCCCCCGCGGTCAAGGCAACATACAGCCGGTCGCCGGCCAGGCCGAACACCCGGACGGCTGATGGCGTGTTTTGCACGGGGTCCAGGGGTAGGCCACGATTGGCCTCGCTCCAGCTCTGGCCGCCATCCAGGCTGCGATAGACCCCGATATCGGTGCCCAAAAAGATAGCCCCATCTGCCGCCAACTGGATGGCGCTGCTCCAGACCCGGTTGCCCGGAATTTTCTCTCTCAAATTGCTCCAACTGCGACCCTGATCGGACGAGACCAACAGGTGACCGTCCAGCGCGCCCAGGTACAGCTTTTGACCATCGGCTGAAATCGCCATAGCCTGGGCAAAATAGCCGGCCTGGTCGCTCTTAACCAGCGCCCAACTCTGCCCGCCATCGCTGGAGCGGAGCAGCCCGCCTGTTTGCAGCCAGGCATAAGCCTGATCATCCCCGGCAAAATTGGGCGAAAACACAACCAGACTGATATCACCGGCTCCCGCGACGGCAGCGCCGTCAAAAACAACTTGCCAGGTATCGCCCCCATCGGTCGAGCGGAGTAGTTGATTTTGGCGGTAGTTGCCGCCCACGAGCAGGGTTTGGTCACGCTCAAAATTCGGCGAAACCGCCACAGAGGCCAGTCCAAAACCGGCCGGCAGGTTGGCCAGATAGCTCCAATTTTGAGCGCCGGCTGATTTCCGCTCCAGGGCAGTGTCCACTCCGGCAAAAAGAGTCCCATCATTGGCAACGGCCAAACGCGCCGGTTGGTACTGGCCGGTCCGGGCCGGAAAAGCGGTCTCCTGCCAGCTCCGGCCCCGATCGGTTGATTGGAACACCCCCGCCCCGCCATTCACAACATAGATGGTTCCGTCGGGGGCAATGGCCAAATCTTGCAGATCGAGCCGGGTGAGATCGACCGGCGGCGCGCCCCAGCTCAACTGCGCCGGGGCAACGGTCAAATCCTCGCCGGCGCCATCAACCAGATACAAGCGGCCGTCGGGCAGAATAGCTACCGCGGCCAGCTCGAAATCAGCCGGCAGGCCGCCCAACAGCGACTGCCAGCTTTGGCCGGCATCGACCGAGCGCTGCAAGCGCAGCGAACTGCCAAACTCCGGTTGCAGCAGCAGATAGGCGGTCCGGTCGACGGTGAAGTTGGGCGAAAAGAAGAGCGCGCGAGTAGTCTGCGCCGGTTCCAACCCGGCGGCGGCCGGCTGCCAGCTCAGGCCGCCATCGCGGCTGCGCCAGCGGCCGTCGCTCAAAACCAGGCCATCGCCGGAAAAGTTGGGCGAAAAAACGACCCATCCCGGCGGCAAGCCGGTGTCGGCCCAGCTTTCACCGCCGTCGTTAGAGCGAAGCAGCGTTTGGTAAGCGATGATGACCAGGCCGTCGTCGGCAAACGTGGGTGACACCGCCAGGTGAGAGACCCTTTGATCATAGGCATCGGCTGCATATCCCTGAGCCAGCGGCTGCCAGACGTCGCCGCCATTGGTAGAGCGAAACAGACCCCGCTCGAAGGTGGTCAGGAAAATGGTCTGATCGCAGTCGAAGGTGGGGGAGAAGGTAATTTGCTGAATACCCAGCTCGGTCAGGCCACGGGTGGCCGGTCGCCAGGTATCGCCGCCGTCAGTGGAACGATAAAGCCCGCCATACTGCCCATATTGCCCCAGGCCGGCTAGCAGGGTTTGATCCTGTTGATAATGGGGGGAGATACCTATATCGCTGACCGGCCGGCCGGGCAGGCCGCGGCCCAGCAGTTGCCAGCTTTGGCCCTGGTTTTGAGAGCGATACAGCCGGCCATCTTTCACCCAAAAATAGCTGTTATCCGGGGCCACCAAGAGCTTGGGCAGATAATACAGGTCGGCTGAGGGGGATGGCGGCGGTGGCGGCGGTTCGAGTTGGCCGCCGTGAGTGGCCACCACCAGCAATTGACCCAGATCGTTGGCCAGATAGAGACGCCGACCCGCCGGGTCGAATGTAGCCGGCTCAAATTGACCCGGCAGGGTAATTTCAGCCAGCAGGGCCAATTCGCCGTCAAAAACCTGCAAGCTGCCATCGTTAACCGCATAAAGACGGTCATAGGCAGAGTCGTAAGTCAACCGGCCTTGCGCGCCGACCAGCTCGATGGTTGGCGTAATTGTCCGGCCCACCAGCGCGTCAAAACGATGAATCGAGGTCCGGCCGATGCGGTAGCGAGACACGAAGGCGCGGCCCTGTGACCGATCCAGGGCAAAGCCGCTATAGCTAATCTGGCTGTCGGTGTAAACGGCGCGGGGTAAGCCGGCCGCCGGCACATCAAATACCACAAAATAGCTGCCGCTGTTGGAACCGGGGATGCCGTTACTGATAGTGGCATAGAGCAGTTGCTGCGCCTCATCCAAATCGGTGCGCAGCACACAGGGAGCAATAAAGGGGTCTTGCGGCGGGAAGATGGCCTGTGTGCCGGTCATCGTCTCGGCGGACAGAATGAAGGTGTTGCATTGATTTGTACGGCAATTGCACGGCGGCGTCAGGTAGAGCCGGTCGCCAGTGGGATCGGGCGTGATTTGGCCGATCAAGTCTGGGTAGCTGGTCACGGCGAGAGCGGCGGTGTCGACCGTCCGCACCGGCTCACCGCTGAGGTAGAGCCGCTGTCGCCCCGGATCGAGGGACAGTTGACCGGCGTAGCCAAAGGTATTGAAGGTAGTGCGGTGGCCGGTTTCCAGCCGGTCGATGGGCCGGTAATCACTCAAACTCACAATCTGCAACGTGCCAGAATTGTCCAACACATACAGCCGGTCCGACTCCGGGTCGGCCAGGGCGTCGGTCACGATGAGGGCGGTAAAAATAGAACGGGTCTCACCGGTAGCCGGATCGAGGATCAAAACGTAGCTATCGGGGCTGCTGTAGGCGGCGTAGAGCAGGCCGGTATCGGGATCGATCAGCATATCGTTGGGGCGGGTAACCAGGGGCAAACGCCGCCGCACGGTCAGATCGGCCTGATCGATCAGTTCCAGCTCGTAGCGATAATCCGGCGTGCTGTCAACCAGGTAGAGGGTTGACCCGGTTGAGGCCAGCGGCGGCACGCTGTAGAGGTAACTTTGCAGGGATAAGGGCGCGGGGTCAGTTTGCGGCCGGCCATCGAGATCGAGGGTGCTGAGGCTGGCCGTACTGGTGTCGCCGCTGACGATGAGTAAACGTTGGTTGGCGGCGTCGAGGGCCAACTCGGCCAGATCGCCATTTACGGCGGTACTCCTGACCGGCGCGAGGGTATCGGCGGCAAAAATATCGACGGACCAGGGTTGGCCGCGACCTAAATAAAGACGGTTGGCCGCGACATCGAGCCGGAGTGGGCTGTTGAACTGGCGTAACTCAAGTTCTTGCGCGGCCATTTCAACCAGCGACTCCGCCTCGACCGCCCACAAACGCTGCTGAAAGGCCAGGTAGAGCCGCTCCGGGCCGACGGCGAAGGCCTGTACGCCGGGAATGGTAGCCACAATGGCCAAATCGTCGGTATCGATGATGGTCAGGCTGGGCACGGGCGCGTCGCCGTAACGGTCGCCGCTAAGGGCGTAGAGACGGGGCCGGTAGGGATCGAGCTGCAAGTCCAGGGGGGTGGGGGGATACGTTTGCGGTTCGGGCATATTGTTGAGAGCGAGCAGGTCAACAATCTGGCTGGTGGTGAGGTCGATCACGCTGATGGTGTTGCCCTGGCGGGTCTGGGCCAACCCTTCGTTGAGGGTGTAGAGCCGGCGGTTTGCCGAATCAAGAGCCAAATACCAGGGCCGGTCGCCGTTGCCGGCCGGCACGCCAAAATAGAGGGTATCGACCACAGCAGGGATATCCGGCTCGCCGGCTTGAGCCAGGGCTGAAGCTGAGACGCGTCCGATCCCAACCTGGCTGGCAACCGGTACAAAAGATATAGCGATCAAGCCAAGCCAAACCGAAATGGTCAGTACGATAAGATATTTTGGCATCAGGTCAACTCTTTCAGTCCTTCCCGATCCAAGATTTCAATGCGATGGCGGTCGATCAGGATCAATTCGGCCTCCTGCAGTTCGCGGAAGGCCCGGCCGACCATCTCCCGGACCGTACCCAGGTGGGCGGCAAGCTCATCCTGGGTCCAGCGGCGGCGGCTCAAGACGCTGCGCTGGTCGCTCTGCTGGAGCAAAAAGGCGGCCAGCCGCCCGGTAACCGATAAAAAGGAAAGGTTATAAACCCGCTGAACCAGTTGGCGGCAGCGCATAGCCAGATTTTTGATGATGATGTCGTTCAACTGGGGATGCTGTTGCCGTAAGCGAGTGAGGGCCTGGCCAGAAATAACCCACACCAGGCTATCTTCAACTGCGGCCAGGTTGGCCGGGTTAGGGCCGCCATCCACCACCGGCACCTCGTTGCACGAGTCGCCCGGCCCCAGGGTGGCCAGCACCTGCTCCCGGCCTGCTTCCGAGAGCCGGTAGACCTTGCAAAGTCCCTCGGCCACCAGATGTAAGCCGGCGTCAGGCTCACCCTCTAAAAATATCAGCTCCCCGGCCTGATATTGGCGAGTGATAACTGCCCGGGCCACGTCGTCCAGAGTATCGTTGGCCAGAGTCCGAAAATAGGGGACTGCCTGCAACAATGATTTCGTCCGGTCGTCAATGAGTACCGCCATTGTCTCTATCCCCACCGCTAAGATTTTTACACGAAATTGTGCTCAACAACTCCTCTTCGCTACATTGGCCCTGTAGGTTCGCTATTCACCTGTTCGCTATTCTTTATTATCATCCTAGCCCAAATCTGTGTCAAACTGGACAGAATCAGCGGGTGCGTCCAGAATTTTAGGCAGATCAGGTGACCGGCACTTGCGCCACAATTTGCGAGCTAAATTTCAGGCTTTTGGGCCGCACTTCCAAGCCAAGATTGGTTGGAAGTGCCGGTCACCTAAAAATTTGGACAGACCCAGAATCAGCCTGCCAATCTGACCAAATCGACGGCGATGCGATAAAAGTCACATACATATAAGCGAGCTTTAGGTAATATTAAAAGAAAGGCTTATGACATCTGTACCAGAATGGACAATTCTATGCCGTTACAACCAATCTGTGACTTCTTACCCCAAATTGACCCGGCTAAATGTATTGGGTGTGACCTGTGTGTGAGAGTTTGTCCCAATCTTGTCCTAAAGTTGGTCAACAATTTGGCCGTAATCGCCAAGCCGGCGGCCTGCACTTACAACGGCGCCTGTGAGGCTATCTGCCCTACCGGCGCGATCACCTTAGTTTATGAAATCGTGTTTGCCCACGAATAATCAACAAAATTTATGAAGCACAGGCAAGGAGGCCAAGAATGAACCGAAACATTTTAATTTTGATTGGGCTGACCCTTCTGATCGTGGCCGGCTGCTCGTTAGTACCGCGCCAATCGGGGCAACCGGCCGAGACGGTGGTGCCGGCCGGCGCCGGTCTGAGCAGCGACGCCGCGGCCATAGCCCAGGCCCGCGGCCTCAGCCCGGCCGACGTCACCGCCGCGCTCAAAACCTATCTCCCGACCGGCGTCCACGATGAGTATGTGATCTTCGCCTCGGGCGGCCACTCCGGGCAGATCCTGGTGATCGGCGTGCCCAGCATGCGCCTGCTCAAAGTCATCGGCGTCTTCACCCCGGAACCGTGGCAGGGTTGGGGTTACGGGGCCGGCCATGAGGTCCTCGATGAGGGCAACGTGGGCGACAAGCAGGTCCGCTGGGCCGACACCCACCACCCGGCCTTGAGCGAAACTGACGGCGACTACGACGGCCAGTTCGTTTTTATCAACGACAAAGCCAACGGCCGGATAGCCGTGATCGACCTGCGCGATTTTGAAACCAAGCAAATCGTCAAGAACCCGGTGGCGGTGATGGACCACGGCGGGGCTATGGTTACGCCCAACACCGAATATGTGATCGAAGGCGGCCAATATGCTCAACCTCTGGGCTGGGCATACGCCCCGCTCGAAGAGTACAACGACGCCTATCGGGGCCATGTCACTTTCTGGAAATTCGACCGGGCCCAGGGCCGGATCGACTCAACCCAATCCTTCTCAATTGAGTTGCCCCCTTACTGGCAAGACCTGTGCGACGCCGGCAAGCTGGCCAGCGACGGCTGGGTCTTCTGCAACTCGTTCAACGTCGAACGGGCCACCGGTGGGATTGAAAAGGGTAATCCCCCCTTTGAAGCCGGCGCGTCTCAGGGCGATACCGATTATCTGCACCTGATCAACCTGAAAAAGGCCGCCGAAGTGGTTCAGGCCGGCAAAACTGTTGAAGTGAACGGCTTTAAAGTGATCCCCCTGCAAACCGCTATCGACGAAGGGTTGCTTTACTTTACGCCGGAACCCAAAAGCCCGCACGGCGTCGATATGACCCCCGACGGCCAATTTCTGGTCATCTCCGGCAAGCTGGACCCCCACGTGACCGTCTACAGCTTTGATAAAATTCTGCAGACCATCGCCGCGCAAAAGTGGGACACCGACGATTACGGCGTGCCGGTGTTGGCCCTGGACGACGTTAAAGAAGCCCAGATCGAACTGGGCCTGGGGCCATTGCACACCCAGTTTGACGACAAGGGCTACGCCTATACCAGTCTCTTCCTGGACAGCGCCGTGGCCCGTTGGACCCTGGGCGGCGACTTTGCCGACAAGCATCCCGAAGAACCCTGGCAGTTGGTCGCCAAAATTCCGGTTCATTACAATATCGGTCACCTGCTCACCGCCGAAGGCGATACCGTTAGCCCGGATGGGAAATATCTGGTGGCGATGAACAAGTGGGCCATCGATCGCTTTCAGCCGGTGGGGCCGCTGCTACCGCAAAACTTCCAGTTGATCGACATCGACAACACCGGCGACAACATGCAGCTTCTCTACGATATGCCCATTGGCATTGGCGAGCCGCATTATGCCCAGATGATCAAGGCCGACAAGCTCCAGCCCTGGCAGGTCTACCCTGAAATCGGTTGGGACCCCCGCACCCAGTCGGTCTCACCCAACGCCGTCCAGCCGGGCCAGGAGAAAGTGGTCCGCAACGGTAACCAGGTGGAAGTGTTTATGACCGTCGTCCGCTCCCACTTTACCCCGGAGCACGTCGAGATCGAGCAAGGCGACCAGGTTACCTGGCACATCACCAGCATCGAGCGGGCCTACGACGCCACCCACGGCTTCTCCATCCCGGCTTATAACATTAACCTCAGCCTGGAACCGGGCGAACATGTCACCTTTGAGTTCGAGGCCGACCAACCCGGCGTCTTCAGCTACTACTGTACCGAATTTTGTTCGGCCCTGCACCTGGAGATGACCGGCTACATGCTGGTGAAACCAACCGGAACAGCGGCGATGGTGGGTAAGTGAAACGTGAAGCGTGGTGCGTGGGTGCGTGAAGCGTATGGCGTGGGTAAGCAGAACACGCCATACGCAACACGCCACACGAAACAGGTACCACCCAATCGTAAATCATAGGTAGTGATATGATGGCATCCGATAAACTGCAACGAATCATCGGCCCCCGCGCTCCCGCGGAAGAGTTGGCGGCGAACCGGCTGCGCTATCTCTGGCCAACGCTCTGCCTGGCCGGGGCCGCTATTCTACTGATTGTTTCCATCTTTCTGCCCTATTGGAGCCTGGTGCTCCACGCCCCCCAGTATCCCAAAGGGCTGGTGGTGCACGCCTATGTCAATCACCTGGACGGCGATGTGAGTGAACTCGACGGGCTGAACCATTACATCGGCATGCGCCCGCTCGGCGAAGCGGCCCATTTTGAAAAATCCGTCTCCATTTTTGCCATTGGCGCCCTGGCGCTGTTGCTCCTGGCAGCTATCTTCGTCCATTCGCCCTGGGCGGCGCTGTTGAGTTTGCCGGCCGTGTTGCTGCCGGTCGTTTTCCTGGCCGACCTGTACTACTGGCTCCATAATTTTGGTCAGAATCTTGACCCCAAGGCGGCCCTTTCAAACGCGGTTGAACCCTTTACCCCCACGATCCTGGGTGAGGGTCTGATCGGCCAGTTCAGAACCGTGGCCTATGCCGACATCGGGCTGCTGCTGGCTTCGGCCGCGTCGATCTTGATTTTGGCCGGGCTGTATTTACAGCGGCGAGCTTATAAACCGCTGGTGGCCTCCCAAGAGAACAATCAATAGCGAATAGCGAATAGCGAATAGTTGATCGTGGATAGTAAGGAAACGATGAAGCGGAGCGCAATTGTTTTGTTAGCAATTTTAACGCTGAGCCTTATCGCATCGGCCCAACTTATCGGCACTGCCCGCGCTCAATTCACAATTCATAATTCACCATTCAGAATTCACAATTCAGAATTCACCATTCACCATTCATTCGATCTGCAAGCTGCCATCGACGCCGCCCGGCCGGGTGACGTAATTCAGGTTCCCGCCGGTCTGTACCAGGGCAACTTTGTCATCGACAAACCGGTCACGCTAACCGGCATCGACTGGCCCATCCTCGATGGCGCTAACCAGGGCCACGTGCTTGAAGTCAACAATGCGCCGGGCGTCACCATCCGGGGCTTCGTCATCCGCAATAGCGGGGCCAGGCTGGACAAAGAGCACGCCGGGGTGGCGGTTGATAAATCGCCCCGGCTGGTGGTTGAGCATAACCGCCTGGAGAATACCCTGTTTGGCATTTATATCAAAGACTCGGAGGCGAGCCGGATTGCTCACAACGTCATCGGGGCCAAAGATTTGGACGCGCCGGCCCGCGGCGACGGCATCCGGGTGTGGTACAGCGCCGCAACCGAGGTCATCGGCAACCGGGTTGAGCGAGGCCGGGACGTGGTGCTGTGGTACAACAACGGCGCCGTCATTCGCGATAATGTCATCACCAACGGGCGCTATGGCTTGCATTTCATGTACTGCGACGACAACCTGGTTGAAAATAACTGGATCGAAGGAAACTCGGTGGGAGTGTTTTTGATGTATAGCCGCCGGTTAACGCTGCGTCACAATGTCTTTGCCAATAACCGCGGCCCCAGCGGCTACGGCATGGGGCTGAAAGACATGGATGGCGTGGAAGCCACCGACAACCTGTTTAGCGGCAACCGGGTGGGCATGTATTTCGATAACTCACCCTGGTCCATCGACGTGAGCCAGCATTTCCAGCGCAACGCCTTTGTTCACAATGACATGGGCCTGCTATTCAACCCGTCGGTCAAGCGAAACCACTTTAGCCAGAACAGTTTCATCGAAAATCTGGAGCAGGTGGGGTTGACCGGCAGCGGCAACTTTAGCGACAACAGTTTCACCGTCAACGGCCAGGGTAATTTCTGGAGCGACTATACCGGCTACGATGCCGGCGGCGATGGTCTGGGCGATCTGCCCTACGTGTCCAAGAGCTTGTTTGAAAATATGATGGACAACCATCCCGAACTGCGCCTGTTTCAGCTCAGCCCGGCCCAGCAGGCCGTCGAGCTGGCCGCCCGCGCTTTTCCCATCTTTGAGCCTAAACCCAAATTCACCGACGACGCCCCCTTGCTGGCGCCGGTCATCCCGGCCATTACGCCGCCGGCCGCGCCGCCGCTCTGGCCGATGTGGCTGATGACAGCCACGCTGCTGGCCATGGCCGGGCTGGTTGTAGCCGCCGGCAAATCTTTTCTCAAAACAAGCCCGGCTTCGACCAAGCGCCCAGCATCAGCCCATCCCAATAAGGTAAAGGAAGCGCGCCTATGATCAGCGTCAAAAATCTAACCAAGCGATTCGGCCACTTTAAGGCCGTGGATGACCTGTCATTTGAAGTGGCCGCCGGTGAAGCGGTGGCCCTGTGGGGGCCAAACGGCGCCGGCAAGACCACGATTATTCGCAGTTTACTGGGGCTGTACGCCGCCCAGGGGGAGATGCGGATCAACGGCTTTGAGGTGAAGCGGCAGGGCAAACAGGCCCGCGCCGCCATCGGCTATGTGCCCCAGGAGCTGGCCTTTTATCGCGACCTGTCGACCGCCGACACGTTGCGTTTTTACGCCCGCTTGAAGCAGGCGGCCGTGGTCCGGATCGATGCGGCGCTGGCCGAGGTCGGGCTGACCGACCACGCCCGCAAACCGGTTGAGGCCCTCTCCGGGGGGATGAAGCAGCGGCTGGCCCTGGCCATTGCCCTGCTGGCCGACCCGCCTTTGCTCATCCTGGATGAGCCAACCAGCAACCTGGACGCCCAGGCCCGTGATGATTTTCTGAAGTTGCTGCTGGCTCAACGCGAGCGCGGCAAAACCCTGTTGTTCACCTCCCATCGCCTGGAAGAGGTCGAGCTGCTGGCCACGCGGGTTTTGGTTTTGGCTAACGGACGGCTCAACCAAAGCTGCGGCGCTCCGGCTGAATTAGCCAGCCGCCTGGGCATGACCTTGAACCTGAAATTGATGGTGCCGGAACCCCGGCGGGCGGAAGCAGTGAGGTTATTACGCCGCCGCGGCTTTACGGTCAATCCTAACGGCATCGGCGTCCGGGTGGCCGTGTCGCCGGCGGCCAAGCTGGCCCCGGTCCAAACCCTGCTGGCCGAAAATATTCAGATCGATAACTTTGAGCTTGAGAATGGTATTTAAGGTAGGTCGAGTAGGTGACCGTCACTTAAGAAGTGACGGTCACCGGGAGATTGGGGGAGAGATGGAACCTAAAATCATCGGTACATTACTGGCCAAAGAGATCAACGACGCCCTCAATAACCGCTGGTTTATGCTCTATGCGGCTGCCTTTACCGGCCTGGCGCTGCTGCTCTCCTGGTTGTCGTTGAGCGGCGGCGGGGCCGGCTACAGCGGTTTTGCCGGCTTTGGCCGCACCGCCGCCAGCCTGGTCAACCTGGTTTTGCTGGTGGTGCCGTTGATGGCCCTGACCATTGGGGCCAGCAGCCTGGTCAGCGAGCGGGAACTCGGCACCCTATCCTTTCTCCTGGCCCAACCGGTCAACCGGGCTGAGGTCTTGCTGGGCAAATACCTGGGATTGGCCGCGTCGGTTTTGGGCGCGCTGGCTTTGGGATTTGGGCTGTCGGGTATTGTCATTGCCGGGCAGGGTGGTCAGGTCAATGCCACTGCCTACGGCTTTCTGGCTGCTTTTGCCTTTGGCCTGGCCCTGGCGATGTTAAGCCTGGGTTTTCTGATTAGTGTTCTGGCCCACAAGTTGTCGGTAGCCACCGGGGTGGCCTTATTTGTGTGGTTATTGTTTGTTTTTGGGGGCGATCTGGGCTTGATGAGCACCTCCCTGGTCTTCAAACTGCCCATCGACACCCTGTTCAACCTGGCCATGGTTAATCCCCTGCACGTGTTCAAGATGTCGGCTCTGCTGAGCATCAATGCCACACTGGATGTCTTGGGGCCGGCCGGCATCTACGGGATGCAGAGTTACCGCGATTACCTGACCTGGCTTTTGCTCGGTTCCCTGCTGGCCTGGATTGTGCTGCCGCTCCTGGCCAGTTATATTATCTTTCAATACCGGGGTGATGTATGAAAATGAGTCTATTTCTTGTTGGTAACAGCCTTAAGCCACATTCCAGCCATTATTATGTTGGGTTCATGCTTATGGCGACAATTCTGAGCCTGCTCCTCACCGGCTGCAGCGGCCAGGCCAGCGCCGAGCCGGCCCCACCGACCATTCACTTTGGTGAGGATATTTGCGAGTTTTGTGGTATGATTATCAGTGAGCCGCGCTTTGCCGCCGGTTACATCACTCAGGATGGCCGGGAACATATTTTTGATGACATCGGCGATATGTTTCAGGCTCACCTCCAACAGCAGGCCGAGGTGACCGCCTTCTTTGTGCACAATTATGACGATCCACATTGGATTCGGGCTGAAACGGCTTTCTATGTTTTGGCCGAGGAGCTGCCCACGCCCATGTTTTCCGGCCTGGCGGCCAGCTCCTCTGCTGATCAGGCCGCCGCCCTGGCCGCTCAATTCGATGGCCAGGTTCTGACCTTTGACCAGGTGTTGGCTTATTACCGGCAAACACCTCCAATGATGAACTCCCCCCATGCCCGGGTACACCAGCACGACTGAGGGAGGGATCCTAATTCCGGCGCTGGCTCAACCGATAAGCCTAGCCCGACGCTAAAGCATCGGGCTGAAAGCGCAAAGGGCGCTAAAGCGCCCTAAAATCGCCTGGCTTTAGCCCGAATGGGCTTCGCTCTTTCAGCACGATGGCTTCAGCCTCGTGCTTTCAGGCAGATTTCTCTAATTACCGAATGCTCTCAAACATCATAAGGAGATTTTCCAACCATGAACAAGTCACTCTATCTACTGGTTAGCCTGCTGCTGATCTCTGTTATGGCCCTCACCGCCTGCGGCGGAGGTGGGGGTGATCAGTCGGCTGCCCCATCGACACCGGCCGGAGATTCGGCCAAAGGTCAGCAACTATTTCAGACCAGTTGCTCGGCCTGCCACGGTCCGGAGGGAAAAGGAGTGCCGGGACTGGGCAAAGATATGACCGGCAGTGAATTTATCGCCGGCAAAAGTGACGCCGAGTTGATTGAGTTTATCAAACAGGGCCGGGATCCCAGTGACCCGCTCAACAGCACCGGAGTGGCTATGCCGCCCAAAGGCGGCAACCCCAGCCTCAGCGACGAGGATCTGCAAAATATTGTCGCCTATATTCGTGCCATACACCAGTAAACTGACAAGTGATCAGTGAACAGCCGTCAGTTATCAGTTATCAGTTATCAGTTATCAGTTTTCGGTTTAACTGTTCACTGACTCCTGATAACTGTTCACTATTTTCTTAGGAGATGCAGCTTTGGAAGAAAAAAACCATTATCACTGTCTAAACTGTAATCGATCTGAAACCGATGTCCCCCTGGTTGTGTTGCGTTACGTTGGGGCGCAAGCCTGGATTTGTTCCCAATGCCTGCCCACGCTGATCCACCAACCTGAGCGATTGGTGGGTAAGCTGGCCGGCGCCGAGAGACTGGCCCCGGCCCCAGAGCACGACCACTAAAGGTAATTGTCAGCGATCACGCCAAATCAGCGTGGCGACCACCGACGGCTAACCGCCGTAGATTACTGAATGACCGTCTTTTCGGCAGTCAGCGGTCAGTGGTCAGGGTTGCCCAGATGTGGGGTTGGTTGAGGAGTTTCCACTAAAGTATGACTGAGACTAACTAATCATCGCCACAATGCTCAAACCGCCTATTCCCAAAGAACACGGCTCATGGGCCATGCTAACAGCGCCGCTGCTACTGGGTGTGGTGATCGCGCCCGGCTGGCGCTGGCGAGTGATCGCCTTGCTGGCCGCGGCCCTGGCCTTTTTCCTGCTGCGCTATCCCCTGGCTACCCTGGTCAAGACCCGCCGGCGGCCTGGCGCCGACCGGCTCTATCTGCTGCGTTGGGTCGGCATCTATGGGGGGATCGCTGCGATTTGCGGCGGCTGGCTGATGCTGGCCCACGGCCTGGGGTGGCTGCTGCCGCTGGGGCTGCTGGGAGGATTGCTGCTGCTGTTCCACCTGTGGCTGGTGTCTCGTCGCCAGGAGATGAGCGTGGCCGGGGAGTTGGCCGGTATCTTTGGCCTGGCGCTGGGCGGGCCCATGGCCTATTACACCATCAGCGGCCAACTGGACGGCGTGGCTGCGGCGCTGTGGCTGGTCAATGCCCTCTATTTTGGCGGGACCGTCTTTTACATCAAGCTCAAGGTGCGCCAGCAGCCCCGCCTGCCGGCGCCGGATCGAATTAGCGAACGGCTGGTCAAAGCCAAAGCCTGCCTGGCTTACCAAACCATCGTCCTGAGTACGCTGCTCCTGCTGGCGGCCTGGCAGTGGCTGCCCTGGCTGGCGCTGCTGGCTTTTGTGCCGGTTACCCTGAAAATTATCCATGGGGCCTGGCAGTGGCAGGATAAGAAGTCGCTCAGCCTGATGCGCCTGGGGGTGATCGAGATTTTTCACGCCGTGGCTTTTGCCGGGCTGGTGATGATCGCCTTCGTTTAGGTTGACTGAAAAGGATTTTTAGCCGATGAATGAAACCCACACTTATATCGCCAATTTAATCGAGCAAGTACCCGACATACCGGCCGACAGCATCGTTAGCCGCACTGTTTACAGCGATGACCGGCTCAAGACCATCCTGTTTGGATTTGCGCCCGGCCAGGAGCTGTCGGAGCACACCTCGGCCCAGACCGCCATCCTCCATTTTGTGCAGGGCGAAGCGGAGTTGACCCTGGGAGAAGATACGATGACGGCTCAGGCCGGCACCTGGGTGCACATGCCGCCCCATCTGCCGCACAGTATCACCGCCAAAACCACGGTCCTGATGCTGCTGTTGATGTTCAAATGATCTCTGGCCCACACTCCTAACCCGAACAAGCCGGAATCAGAAGGAAAACCAAGTCGCGCAGGGGACACGCAGAGATGCGCCGAGAGAATTTAATCTTTTCTCCGTGCATCTCTGCGTTTATTGTGGGCGGCTCCGCATAGCAATTTCTTGGTCTAAATGTTACTACTCAGGCATGTACCAAAAAAGGTAATATTTTGACCTGCAAGAGAGTCTACTATCGGTTAGACTCTCTTTTTTTTCCCGACCAGCCTGCGCCGCGCCATTAGTATTGTCCAGATTTTTCCCGCCGACACCTTAAAATTTAGATAAAATATATACAAAATATTGACAAATTATCGAGACTCTGCTATAATCGGCAATTGTCAACGAGCAAAACTGTATACCAGATAACACGCTGAACCAGGAGAGCTATGGACTCAACAGTCGACCGGATCATAATTAAAGACCTGCTGGTGCGAGGCATCGTCGGCATCAAACCCGACGAGCGTAAGAATCGGCAGGATATTCTCATCAATGTAGTGATGTGGGCCGACACCAAACCGGCGGCGGCCAGCGATAATATTACCGATGCTGTCAACTACCGGACCATCGCCAAAGCGATTATCAACCATATCGAAAACGGTGAACCGCAACTCGTCGAACGATTGGCAGCCGAGTTGGTTCAAATCTGTTTTGCCAGCGATCCGCGCCTGAAGGCTGTGGAGTTAACCCTGGAGAAGCCGGGGGCGCTGCGCTTTGCCCGCTCGGTCGGGATCACTATTTATCGAGAACGTCAGAATGGGGCTGGCTATGAATGAGTTGACGCCAGTTCTGATCGCTATTGGCAGCAACATCGACCGGGAACAGAAGCTACCACAGGCGCTGGCTGCTCTAAAAAGGCAGCCCGAACTCAACCTGCGAGCGGTCAGTCCGATCTACGAGTCGCTGCCCGTGGGCGCCAGGGTGAAACAGCCGCTCTTCTTTAATGCGGCGGCCTTGATTGAAACAAAGTTAGGGCCAGTCGACCTGAAAACGATGCTCCTGACCATCGAAGCTAACCTGGGACGGGTGCGGAACGGTGACAAATATGCCCCCCGGCCCATCGACCTGGATATTGCCCTGTATGGGCAGCAAATCCTTGAGTTGCATGGGCGCCACATCCCCGATCCGGACATCCTGAGCTTGCCACACCTGGCCCTACCATTGGCCGATGTAGCGCCTGACTGGACTCATCCTGAGTTGGGGCTGACGCTGCAAGAAATAGCCAAAAGATTAAATTTTTCAGCGAAGGAGATTAAACAATTATGAAATCACAACTGGCAGTTTTACCCGCTAACGGCAACAGCGCCGGCCACCATCCGGCGAACCTTCAGATATTCAGCCGGGCACAAAAAGAAGATGCCTACGATCCCTACTTTGAGCGCCTGATCGAGCAAATGTTGCTTCGGCTGGGTGAAGACCCGGAGCGTGATGGGCTAAAGCGTACCCCGCTGCGGGTGGCCAAAGCGATGGACTTTTTGACCGGCGGCTACCAAACCTCCCTGGAGAAGGTTGTCAACGACGCCCTGTTTGAGGATGAGGGAGAGGAATTGGTTATCGTCAAGGATATTGAGTTCTACTCGCTGTGCGAGCACCACATGCTGCCCTTCTTTGGCAAAGCCCACGTGGGCTATTTGCCCAACGGCAAAATCATTGGACTTAGCAAAATTGCCCGCATTGTTGACCTGTTTGCCCGGCGCTTACAGGTACAGGAACGATTGACCAATCAAGTTGCCGATGCCATGATGGAGTTGTTGGAGGCGCGCGGCGTCGGCGTCGTCGTTGAGGCCAGCCACTTTTGTATGATGATGCGCGGCGTGCAAAAACAAAATAGCTCCACCATAACCACAGCCACGCGTGGCCTGTTAAAAAGCGACGAGAAGGCCAGAGCAGAGTTTATGCGGCTGGTGCAAGGTTAAACAGGTGACCGGCAGTTAAAAGGTTTAAAAGCGCCAATCACCTTAAGAATTGAGCACCTGGCGAACCCGGTGAGCCAAACTTTCGGGGGAAAACGGCTTTTCCAATAAAGCAACCGGTTCCGCCGGCAGCCCGTGCTCGGCCAGGGCTTCGTTCGTATAACCGGAAATGAATAAAACCTTTAGCTGCGGATACACCTGAATCAGGCGGCTGGCCAATGCCGGCCCACTGGTTCTGGGCATGATCACGTCGGTAATGAGCAAATCAATCTGACCGGGGTGTTGCCGGCATATTTCCAGCGCTCGCTCCGGTCCATCTGCTTCCAGCACAGTATAGCCGTAGATTTCCAGCATTTTGCGAGTCACCAGCCGTACCGCAGCCTCATCTTCTAACAGCAGGATGGTCGCTTTGCCGGCCTCAAAAGTGGTAACGGTGAAACGCGAGAGTGGCAGGTCAACCCGAGCCGTAGCGGTGGGCAGGTAGATGGTGAAAGTTGTACCCTGGCCAGGCGTGCTGTCTACGTAGATCTGGCCGCCGCTCTGCTGAATGATGCCGTAAACAGTAGCCAGGCCCAAACCGGTGCCTCTACCTGCTTCTTTGGTCGTGAAAAAAGGTTCAAAAATGCGGGAGCGGGTATCGGCATCCATCCCCACCCCGGTATCTGTGACGCGTAACATCACATACCCCCCCGGCTTGAGGTCCAGATAGTCAAGAGCCTGGCGCTCGTCCAGTTCTAGATTGGCCGTAGCCAGGGTGAGCCGGCCGCCCTGCGGCATGGCGTCACGGGCATTAACGACCAGATTCATAAGCACCTGCTCCATCTGGCCAGGATCGGCCTTGATCTGCCACAAATCCGCAGCCAGCTCAGTCACCAACTCCACATCTTCACCGATGAGCCGGCGCAACATCTTTTCCAGATTGATGACCACTGTGTTGAGGTTAAAAATCTCGGGTCTCAGGGTTTGTTGGCGACTGAACGCCAGTAATTGGCGGGTCAGCCGGCCGGCCCGTTCGGCCGCCTTCTGAATCTGCTCTACATCCCCCCGGCGGGGGTCATCTGCGCCGTAGTACATGGTCAGTAAGAGTTCGGCATAACCGCCGATAACCGTCAGGATGTTGTTGAAATCGTGGGCTACGCCGCCGGCCAACCGGCCAACGGTTTCCAGCCGCTGGGCCTGGCGATACTGCTCCTCCAGCCGCAGTTCCCGAGTCACATCCCGCTTGACGGCGATATAATTGATGATGGCGCCGCGTTCATCCCGCACCGGGGCAATGATCGCCTCCTCGGTATAAAGCGAACCATCCTTCTTCTTGTTGACCAACTGCCCCCGCCAGACCTGTCCCTTGGTCAGGATAGCCCAAAATTCTCGATAAAAATCTGCATTATGCTGGCCGCTCTTGAGCAGGCGAGGGTTCTGCCCCAACGCCTCGGCCCGGCTGTAGCCGGTAATCTGTTCAAAAGCGGGGTTAACGTAGATAATCCGGCCGTCAAGATCGGTGATGACCACGCTATCCGGAGTTTGCTCGATGGCGGTCATTAGCCGGCGGTGAGTTTCGGCCAAGCGGGCCCGGGCCAAAGCCCCGACCACCTGATTGGTAACATTCTGAGCCAGACCCACCTCTTCCTCTGAAAAGCGGCGCGATTTGGTTGAACCAAGCGTAAGCGCGCCCAGCGTTTCCTCGATCATCATAGGCAGGATCATCTGCGAGGTCACCTCGCAATAGGTTAACAGATCACGGATTTCAGCCAGCCAGGGGTCATTCAAGGCGTCTTCGCTAACCAGGGGGGCTTTATGTTCTAGCAGGTAATCGAGCAAACGCGTTCCGGCCACCGGAAAAGTTACACCCAAAATAGATGGGCGCCCCTCCGCAAAATACTCGGCTACAATCGTGGTTTCAGTACGCTGATCGTTCACCAGGGCAACAGCCGCCTGGGGCAGCTCAAGGGTCAGGGCCAATTCGCGACAGGCAAGCTCCAGAATTTTCTGAGGGGTCTGCTCTGTGGCAGAGGCCTCGATAACCCGGTTGAGCAGGCTCAACTCCCGGTTGCGGCGGCGGATTTCGGCCTCAGCCCGATTGCGGGCAGTGATATCCACAGCAGCAAAGGTAACTCCCGCTGCCGGGTCGGCCGGGTCAAGCAGGGCCGAACTGACCAGGACATCGATGATCCGGCCATCTTTATGCTTAAAGCGGGTTTCTACCGAACCTGTACCGGCCCGGGCAATCTCATCATATTTTTTCTGGCCGGCTCGGATAAACTCGGCCTCATCGCTGTACACAATTTTGGTGCTTTGCCCGGCCAGTTCCTCCACCGTATAGCCCACCATTTTCTCAAAGGTATCATTGAACCAGATAAAAGTACGATTGGCCAGCAAACCGATGCCGATTGGGGCCGCCCGAAGAATACTTTTCAAGGTAGCCTCACTCTGTTTCAACGCCTCCTCGGCCTGTTTGCGGGCGGTGATATCCTGCACCACGGCTACCAGGTAATCAATCGCGCCATCGGGCCGGTGCACGCTGCGCACCGAAACTTCTGCATAGACGATTTGGCCATCCCGGCGGATGTACCGCTTTTCCAACGAAAAACTTTCGATCTCGCCGGCCAGGATACGCTCATGGACAGCCAGGTTAGCCGCCAGGTCGTCGGGGTGGGTGAGAGCAGGCCAGCTCATTTGGATCAGTTCTGCGCGGGTATAACCGGTCAGGTCGCAGAACTTATCATTGACCTCCAGCCAGCGCTTGTCAATCGAGGTGATGGCGACACCCATCAACGAGAGTTCAAAATAGCTACGGAAACGTTCTTCACTCCGGCGCTGCGACTCTTCGGCTTGCTTGCGCTCGGTGATGTCGTGCAATGTACCAAACATTTTAATGACATCACCAGCAGCATTGACTTTTATTTTGCCCAAACTGTGAACGTAACGAACCTCGCCGCTGGCGTTAAGGATCCTGTAAACCAGGTTAAAAGGTTTCTTCTCTGCAACACATTCCTCAAATAAGCGGTACACTGCGGCAATGTCTTCTGAGTGAATATACTTTTGATAGGTTTCCAGAGTCGGCGCGCCAACCGCAGGGTCAAGCCCAAACAAGTGAAATGTTCCATCTGACCAAACGGCCTGGCCGGTCAGGATGTCTATCTCATAGTACCCAAACCGGGCTACTTGTTCGGCTTCTTTCAATCTTGCTTCACTCTCTTGCAATGCAGCCTGGGCCTGGAACCGCTCCGTCAGATCCTGACCCAAAATCAGGACAGCCGGCTGGCCTTGCAGGTTAATCGGCACCGAGGTAGATTCCACCAAAACAGAGCTACCATCCGGCCTGACTAACCCAATAACTACCGGCGGATTCTCCCATCCGGCCGAGACATTCTCCAACCGATCCTTGATCAGTTGGTGATACTCCGGCCCAATCGTTTCCAGCACGGGTACACCCACCAACTCGGCCGGCTCGGCATACCCCAGCCGCCGAGCGCCGGCCGGATTGGCAAAAACATACCGTCCCTCTTGCACCACCAGCACCGAGAGCGGCGAGGCCTCCACCAGCGCCCGATACCGCGCCTCGCTTTCCCGGAGCGCGGCTTCGACCTGTTGACGTTCGGCAATTTCTTGCTGCAACTCGGCAGTGCGCCGGGCCACCAGCTCCTCAAGCTCCCGGCGCATTTGGCGCAGTGACAGTTGGGTTTCAACTCGAGCCAAAACCTCGGCGACTTCAATCGGTTTGGTGACATAATCAACCCCACCCGCGGCAAAGGCTTTGACCTTGTCGTCGGGGTGGGTTAGACCGGTTACAAAGATAATTGGAATGTCACGGGTGCGCGTCTCGGCTTTTAACTGCCGGCACAGGTCAAAGCCGGATAAGCCCGGCATCATGATATCCAGCAAAATCAGGTCGGGTAGCTCCGCCTGCACGCTCAACAGGGCCTGCTGGCCGCTGCTGGCCGTCTGAACGTAATAGTGCTGGCCGGTCAGGATGTCAACAAACAACTGGAGGTGGACCGGATCATCGTCAACAACCAGAATATGGCCCTTATGATTGATTGGAATCATGGCTTCCATAGAAAAAACACCCCCGTACGCGAGAGAACTCTCGGCAAGTAACTGAGATCGCCGGCGCGCGGCCGCCCAGAGTCGGAACGATCCAGCCAGTTGGCTCAATTATCTGGGTCAAACTTTGGCCAGGCCGGATCGAGAAAACGCTGGATCTCGATGAGATAACCGTTCGGATCACGTAAAAAGCAATGGTAGATATTGTAAACAGGGTTGTAGGTGGGCGGCTTCTCAAACTCAATGCCCTGTTGGGTGAGATACCCGTACCATTCATCCACCCGATCCGTTACAATGGTGAAAATAATGCCGGTTGGCAACGCGGGGGTCTCGTGGGAATGACAAAAACCCAGAAAAGCATCACGACCAACTCGATAGATGAGGCAGTTGCCCTGGTCCAGCGCCAGGCTTAAACTCAGCTTCTGCTCATAGAAAGAGGCGGTAGCAGCCAGATCGGATGTGTAAAGAAAGGTAACCTGCTGGTCAATCGATGGTCGAGCCACAATGCTTGCCCAAGTTTTGCTGAATACCACCCGTAAGTTTACTACGTTATCGGTGATTGTTCAAATCAATCTTAATTTTACAGCTTTGCTGCCTGGACTATTCCGTGCTATGCTTAACCGCTCAATTCTGGTTATGTCTTTTTCTCTTTTCTCGTGCCCAAACTGAAGTTTGGGCGCGAGAAAAGTTTTGGTTATGTCTGGAGAGAGTCTATGCCGATCAACATTGCCCAGACCATCGCTGCTGAGTTGGAGGTGCGACCTCAGCAAGTGGCCCGCTCGATCGAACTGTTCGACAACGACAACACTGTGCCTTTCGTTGCCCGCTATCGCAAAGAGGTCACCGGCGGCCTGGACGAAACCCAACTGCGGACCATTTTGGAGCGGTTGACCTATCTGCGCCACCTGGCCGACCGCAAGGAAACGGTCTTGAAAAGTATCGAGGAGCAGGGCAAGCTGACCGACGAGTTGCGCGCCCGCCTCGAGGTCGCCGAAACGTTGCAGGTAGTCGAGGATCTCTATCTGCCCTACAAGCCCAAACGCCGCACCCGGGCCACCGTGGCCCGTGAAAAAGGGCTGGCACCACTGGCCCAAACGATGCTGACCCAGGAGCTCACCGGCGGCAGCCTGGCCGAGCTGGCCGCCCCCTTTCTCAATGATGACGTGCCTTCTGCTGACGACGCCCTGGCCGGGGCCCGCGACATCATCGCCGAAACTGTAGCCGAAGATGCCGACATCCGCGCCGCCGTGCGCCAGAAAACCGGCGTCGAAGCCTGGCTGGTGGTCAGCCTGGCCGATCAGACCAAAGATGAACGGGGCATCTATCAAATCTACTACAACTACCGCGAAAAACTCAGCGACCTGCCGCCCCACCGCCTGCTGGCCATCAACCGGGGCGAACGAGACGGGGTGCTCAGGGTCCGGTTAGAAGGGCCGGATGAGGCGCTTATCGCCGCCATTCAGAAACGGCTGATTACCAACCCCAAATCCATCTTCACCGACCAGCTCCGCCAGGCCGCGGCCGATGGCTATAAGCGGCTGCTGGCCCCGTCCATCGAAAGCGAACTGCGCGGCGAACGCACCGACAGCTCCGACGACCATGCCATCGCCACCTTTGCCGCCAACCTGCGCCAACTGCTGCTACAGCCGCCAGTGCGCCGCAAAACCGTCATCGGCATCGACCCCGGTTTTCGCACCGGCTGCAAGGTCGCCCTGGTTGATCCGACCGGCAAATTTTTAGGCGGCATCACCATCTACCCTCACCCGCCCCAGAAACAGTGGGCCGAAGCCAAAGCCATCCTGCTCAAACTGATCGAGCAGGGCGCCGAGGTCATCGCCATTGGCAACGGTACCGCCAGCCGGGAGACCGAAATCCTGGCCGCCGAGGTTATTCAAGCCGCCCAAAACCTCAATCATAAATCCGAACTCGCTTACGTAATGGTCAACGAGGCCGGGGCGTCGGTCTACTCGGCCAGCAAACTGGCCCAGGCCGAATTCCCGGAGCTGGATGTGAGTATGCGCGGGGCCATCTCCATTGCCCGCCGCCTGCAAGACCCCCTGGCTGAGCTGGTCAAAATCGACCCGAAATCCATCGGTGTGGGCCTCTACCAGCACGACGTCAATCAGAAGCGGCTGGGCGAAACGCTGGATGCGGTGGTTGAGAGCGCGGTCAACCATGTCGGCGTCGATGTGAACACCGCCAGCGCGCCCCTGCTCAGCTACGTCGCCGGAATCAGCCGCCGGGTAGCCGAAGCCATCGTCAAGCAGCGCGAGGAGCACGGCCCCTTCCGCAGCCGTGACCAACTCAAAAAGGTCAAAGGGCTGGGCGACAAAACTTACCAGCAAGCCATCGGTTTTCTCAAAATTCCTGATGGCGACCGTCCATTGGATAACACCTTCATCCACCCTGAGAGTTATCCGGTGGTCGAGCGGCTGTTTGACTATCTGGGCGTTCGGGGGGATGAAAAAGAGCTGCCGGCCAAAATCGAGGCGCTGCGTAAACAGGCGGAACTGGCTGAGCTGGCCGAACTGCTGGAGGTGGGCCAACCGACCCTGGTTGATATTTTGGAAGCGCTGGCCAAACCCGGCCGCGACCCCCGCGATGAACTGCCCCCGCCCTTGCTGCGCCAGGACGTGCTGGCCATAGAAGACTTAAAGGAGGGCATGGTCCTGACCGGCACGGTGCGCAACATCGTCGACTTTGGCGCATTTGTGGATATCGGGGTAAAACAAGACGGGCTGGTACACGTTAGCCAGTTGGCCAACCGCTTTGTGAAAGACCCGTTTGAAGTAGTCAAAGTAGGCGACGTGGTCAAGGTGAAAGTCATCAGCCTGGATGCGCCACGGGGTCGAATTGGCCTGAGTATGCGCGAAGCAGAGTGAGAATAGCAAACAGCAAATTGCAAATAGCAAATTGCAATTTACGATGTGAGATGTGCGATCTGCTGCTTTGCGACTTGCTACCTGTTACCTGCAACTTGCTACCTGCTACCTGCTACCTGCTACTTGCTACCTGCAACCTGCAACTTGAGAGTGAAATCATGGAACTTTACATTATCCGCCATGCCCAATCATTCAATAATGCTTTGATCGATATCCGCGATCGGGTGATGGACCCGGAGTTGACCGAATTAGGCCAGCGCCAGGCCCAGGCCATTGCCCACCACCTGGCCAATGGGATCAACCCGGAGATGTCGGTGGGGATGACCGAAGAAGATACCAGCGTCCGGCGGCGGCGCGGTTATGGCATTACCCGGATTTATTGCAGCGCTATGGTTCGGGCCTTGCAAACTGCCCAACCGATCGGTCAGGCGTTGGGGCTGGCCCCGGAAGTCTGGGTTGATCTGCACGAGCATGGCGGCATCTACCTGGACCACGGTGAGGAGGGCGGCCTGGTCGGTTACCCCGGCAAGACTCGTTCCGAGATTCTGGCCGAATTTCCCGGTTACGTTTTACCGGCCGAGATTACCGAAGCCGGCTGGTGGAACCGCGGCCACGAGGATTGGCCCGCCTGCCAGGGCCGGGCCATCCGGGTGGCCGGTCAATTGCGCCAACTGGCCGGCCGGGTTGGTCCCGACGAGCGGGTGGCAATGGTCTCGCACGGCGGCTTCATCAACGCCCTGTTGAAAGCGCTGCTGCACCACCTGCCCAGCCCCGACATTTTTTACCATCATTTTAACACGGCCATCACCCGCCTTGATTTTGAGCCTGCGGGCAAGCTGGCGGTGCGTCACCTGAATCGCATCCCTCATCTATCCCTGGAGCTGGTTTCGTGAGCGAGGCCAGCGCCAAAATAGGGCTGGCAGCCGGCAACGTCACCCGGGTGGCGATGCCGGCTCTATTTGCCGGGGCCGTCACCATCGGCTTTGCCCCCATCCTGGTGCGGCTGAGCCAGGTTGGTCCCAGCGCCACCGCTTTCTGGCGGGTGCTGCTGGCTTTACCATTGCTGTGGCTGTGGCTTATGCTGGAACGAGGCGGACCGGTTGACCCCCGACGGCCGTCCACCTGGACCGATTACCGCCGGCTGGTCATTGCCGGCCTCTTCTTCACCGGCGATCTGGCCATCTGGCACTGGTCGATCAACTACACCACGGTAGCCAACGCCACCCTGCTGGTCAACTTTGCCCCCCTCTTTGTCACCCTGGTCAGTTGGCTGCTCTTGCGGCAACGCATCAGCCGCACCTTCATCATCGGCCTGGCGACCGCCCTGGCCGGCGCCGCCATATTGATTGGAGCCAGCGTTGAATTAAGCCGGCAATATTTCTTTGGCGACTTTCTGGCTCTGGTGGCCGCGGCCTTTTACGGCGGTTACCAACTCTCGGTTAAATATTTGCGCCGCGAATTTTCGGTCGCCACCATCATGACCTGGAACAGCCTGGTGATGGGCCCGATCCTGCTGCCGGCGGCGCTCCTGGTCGGGGAAAACATCCTGCCGGCCAATCTGCAGGGCTGGCTGGTGCTACTGGCGCTGGCGACCCTCATTCACACCGGCGGCCAGGGGTTGATTGCCTTTGCCCTGGCCCATTTGCCGGCTACTTTTTCGTCGGTCACGCTGCTGCTGCAGCCGGTGATGGCCGCCATCTTTGCCTGGCTGCTGCTTAGCGAAGCCCTCAACGCCCGCCAGGGAGTAGGCGGCGTCATCGTGTTGGTCGGTATCATCATTGCCCGCCGCGGCAGCCAAAATTCTTAGATGACCGGCACTGCCAAAGTGCCGGTCATCTAAGTTGCCAAAAATCTTCTTGACGAACACCCCATAATCTGGTAATGTCAATCATAAGCAGCAACGAGGCGAAATCGGTAAAAAATCAACTCAAGCCAGGGGGGCAACAAAGATGTTATTCATTACCAACCGTAATCTCAAGCAAAGCAAACGGACCAGGATTGGCCGGACGGTCACATTTGACCTGAATGACAACGAAGCCGGTCAATCGGTTTACTTTTGTCAGCGGCACGGGCCGGATAACTACGAGGAGGTTGGCAACAAAAATTTCTTCCAGGCCCTGAAAGAGTCAAAATATGAGCAGATTTTGATCTACATTCACGGCTTCTCAAACTTGCCTGAAACCCACATCTTTCCGACCAGCCTGGTCCTCCAACAACTGTTCGACCAGCAGGAACCGAATTTGACGCAGGTGGTGCCGATCATCTGGCCGTGCAGCAATAATGCCGGCCTGATCAGAGATTATTGGGATGACCAGCAGGCAGCCGACGCCAGCGCCCACGCCTTTGCCCGCGTCTTTGAAAAATTTATGGCCTGGCGCGACGAGGACGCCAACGCTGAAGACCCCTGCATCAAGCGACTCAACATCCTGGCCCACTCGATGGGTAACCGCGTTTTTAGAGGTTCAATCGAAGCTTGGGGCAAATATTACCGCAGCTACCGTTTGCCCCTGATTTTTAGAAACGTCTTCCTGGTGGCCGCCGACCTGGTGAACGAGTCGCTGGAGGGGCTTGACGGCGGCTTGCTGTGCGAAACAACCCGAAACGTGTCCGTCTACTTTGCCACCGATGATCTGGCTCTGCGCGCCAGCAAAGTTGGCAATCTGCGGAACAAAGTTGCCTCCCGGCGGCTGGGCCACACCGGCCCGGAAAATATGGCCAAAGTACCTAAAAACGTCTACGCCATCGACTGCGATGATGTGAATGCCGCCTATGATCCACCCATCGGGCATAGCTATTTCCTCTACGATGAGAGTCGCGCCCGGGCCGGCGTCGTTTTCAACCATATCTTTAACTCCGTGCAGAGCGGCCGGGTTGACGTTGACACACCCGACGGCAAGACCAAAGTGCTACGGGCCTGAACCGGATCAGGCTGATTTTTTTCGCTGCGGGAGAGGCCCGGAGAAAACCCGAATGTTCACCCCAAATAGTCCTGTCCAAGAATCGGCTGCCCTCTTGACAACCAAGCTCAATTTTCCGCGACTGCGGCCCACGCTGGTCTTGCGGCCGCGACTACTCAATCATTTGAACCAGGGACTGGATCGGCTGCTCACCCTGGTCATTGCACCGGCCGGTTCTGGCAAAACTACCCTGGTGAGCGAGTGGCTGCAGCAGCTCAGCCAACCGGCGGCTTGGCTCTCGCTGGACGAAGACGATAATGACCTGGCCCGTTTTCTCAGCTATTTTGTGGTGGCGCTGCGGCAGATTGATCCCCATATCGGCCAGCAGATCGAATCCTGGCCTCAGTCCGGTTCCACTTTTTCACCTGAGCCTCTGCTGACGGCTGTGGTCAACGATATGGCCGCCAGCTCGGCTGATTTTGGGCTGGTGCTGGACGACTACCACCTGATCCAGGCCCAGCCGGTGCACCAGGCCGTCGCCTTTTTGCTGGACCATCCCCCGCCCCGGTTGCACCTGCTGATCACCAGCCGGACCGAGCCGCCTCTGCCGCTGGCCCGGCTGCGCGCCCACAGCCAACTGGTCGAGCTGAATGGGGCAGAGCTGCGCTTCACGACCGCCGAAGCGGCTACTTTTCTCAATCAGGTGATGGGGTTGGGCTTATCGGCCCCGGATATCGCCACGCTGGCGGCCCGCACCGAGGGCTGGATCACCGGCCTGCAACTGGCGGCTTTATCGTTGCAAGATTGCGCCGATATTCCCGGTTTCATTACCACTTTTTCCGGCAGCCATCGCTACATTTTGGACTACCTGGCCGCCGAGGTGCTGCAGCAGCAACCCGCGCCGCTCCAGCATTTCTTGCTGCAAACTTCCATCCTCGACCGTCTGACCGCGCCCCTGTGCAACGCCGTAACCGGCCAGCCAGACGGCCAAACAATGTTGACCCGGTTAGAACAGGCCAACCTGTTCATCATCCCCCTTGACGACGAGCGGCGCTGGTATCGCTATCACCACCTGTTTGCCGACTTTCTCAGAGAGCGGCTGCAACATGAAGTTGGAGGCGCGGGCGTTGCGCCGCTGCATCGCCGCGCCGCGGCCTGGTATGAGCAGCACGGCCTGGTAACCGAGGCGATGGGCCACGCCCTGGCCGTGGCCGATGTGGACCGGGCGGCCCGCCTGGTAGAGCAGCGCAGCCGGACCTTGCTGCGGCGCAGTGAGTTGCGCATGGTCCAAAATTGGCTGCGCCAGCTCCCCGAAGAGTCGATCCTGGCCCGTCCCCGCCTGTCGCTGTTTCAAGCCTGGGCCATGATCTTCACCGGCCAACTTGACAAATTGGCCGCCCTTCTGCAACAGAGCAAAGCTGTCGCCGGCTCGGAGGCGGCGGATCGGGCTGAGTCCGTTGAACCGGAACCCCCTATCCCCGGCGAGCTGACCGCCATCGAGGCCACCATCGCCTATTTTCGGCGAGATTACCGCCGGGCCATCGAGTTGTACCGCCAGGCGCTGGCCCAACTACCGGCCGAAAATCTGTTCCTGCGCAGCGCCATTGCCTTCAGCCTGGCCACCGCCTGTAATCTCAGCGGCGATTTGAGCGGCGCCGGCCGGGCCTTTGCCCAGGGCAGGGATCTCAGCCAGGCCAGCGGCAACCCGGAGCTGGCCCTGATTGCCGACGCCAACCAGGCTCAACTGTACCTGGAACAGGGGCAACTTCACCAGGCGGCTGAAATTTATCGGGAGGCGCTGCATTTTAGCGCCGGATATGATCACCTTGACCTGACAGCTCGTTTGCAGATAGGGCTGGCTGAGGTGCTGTACGAGTGGAACGACTTACCGGCTGCCAGCGATTACGCCGGGCAGGGGTTGGCTAATGGTGAACAGGGCGGCGAGCCGGTTAATCTCATCGCCGGCCATCTGATTTTGGCCCGGCTCAAATCGGCCCAGAGGGACCAGCAGGCTGCCTGGAGTTCGGTTCGCCAGGCCGGGCAAGCCGCCCGGCATAATAATTTACCCAGTTGGCAGGTACGGCTGGTCGCCGGCCGGGTGCAGTTGTGGCTACGGCAAAGCGAGCTTCAGCAAGCCAGCCACGAGCAACAACAGATGTGGTTTTCCCCGGCTGAGTTGGCCTTTGACGACTCGGCCGGTTATCCGGCTGAGCTGCACCGGCTGCTTCGGATTAGCCAGGCTCGGGTGCAGTTGGCCCAAGCTCGATCCAAAGATGCCGCCGGGGCCGACCAGCTTGGCCAGGTGATCAAGTTACTGGTTGAGCTACACCAGGAATTAGAAAATTCGGGGAGAATCGGGCCGTGGCTGGAGGTGCTGGTACTTCAGGCTCTGGCTTATCAGCTTCAAGCTGAGGTTGAGCTGGCGGCGACCAAACTCCGGCAAGCCCTTGAATTAGCCGAACCGGCCGGATACGTCCGCCTCTTTCTGGACGAAGGCGAGCCAATGTTCAGCCTACTCCGCCAGATGGCCGCCGCCGGCCCGACCACAACCTACCTCGACCGGTTGCTGGCTGCTTTTTCCGCCGAAAAATCAATCAGTCCGCCTTCACCTTTCATCCGGCCGCCTTTGATTGAGCCTCTGAGCGAGCGCGAGCTGGAAATCTTGCGGCTCATCGCGGCCGGCCTGTCGAACCGGCAAATTGCCGACGCGCTAATCCTGACCGTCGGCACGGTCAAGTGGCACCTCAATAATATCTACGGCAAGTTGGGCGTGGGTAGTCGCACCCAAGCGGTGGCCGAGGCGCGAGCTCGACGTTTCATTGATTGAGCCAGAACAGTGACCGGCACTTAAAAAGTGCCGGTCACTTCTCGAAAATTTGAATTTTTGAATGGACTGCGCTATAATATCAACAGGATTTCTTTAATAATCAACATATTTTCGGGGGCTTGGACAAACCAGGCTGAGATATCTCCTTGGGCGCAGCTCTGTGGGGATGACCGATGAACCTGATCCGGGTAATGCCGGCGGAGGGAGACCAGACGCAGCCATAACCGTGAACCACCCGCCGTACCGGGTGGTTTTTTCATTTTTTGGGCGGGAAAAACTATGTCTCGAACCGTCATTTTTGCCAACGGGGTGCTGAACCAGCCGGAACGACTCCGGCGTCACCTGCAGCCGACCGACCGGATTATCTGCGCTGATGGCGGCGCCCGCCACGCCCTGGCCCTGGGGCTGACCCCTGACGTCGTTGTCGGCGACCTGGACTCGCTTGAACCGGCTGTGCAGAAGGAGTTGCGGGCTGCCGGCGTCCGCTTTGAAACCTACCCGGCGCGCAAGGATGAAACCGACCTGGAGCTGGCCATCCACCTGACCATCGCCGAGGGCGCTACGGAAATTGACCTGGTAGCTATGCTGGGCGGCCGGCTGGATCAATCGCTGGCCAATTTAATGCTACTGGCCCGGCCGGAGTGGGCGGCGGTGCAACTGCGGGCCATCGAAGGCGATGAGATTGCCTGGCCGGGACGGGCAGGCAAGACCATCACCATAGTGGGCACGCCGGGCGACACCCTCTCGCTGGTACCGCTGACCCATCGGGTTACGGGTGTGACGTTGGAGGGGGTGGAGTGGCCGCTGCACCAGGCCACCCTGCATCTGGGTTCAACCCTGACCATCAGCAATGTCCTGACTACGTCCGCTGCCCGGCTGTACCTTGAAGAAGGATTAGTGCTGGTCATTCAGCAGCTTTCGGCGGAAAGTTGATGGATGATTGGATAGTTTGTTAGTTGGATGAGCTACCAGCCAATCATCAAACCAACTATCTATTTCGAAAGGAGTCGTTATGAGCCTACGGCTCACCACCGACGCGAAGCGTGAAAATGTCTTTCGGCGGTCGGCGGTCTGCCGTCGGCGGTCTATTTTCGAGGAGGAACCAAAATGAAGCGTTTGAGCAGCTATCTTCTTTTAACAATTGTCTTACTCTCCCTGGCGGCCTGCGCCATAACCCCAACAGCCCCGCCAGCGACTCCCCCCGGCCCGGCCGCCGAGCCGGCCGTCATCACCCTGATGTCTCACGACAGCTTTGCCGTCAGCGAGGCGGTGATCGCTGAATTTGAGGCAGCCAACCAGGTCAAGGTTCAACTGCTGCCCGCCGGCGACGCCGGGTCGGCCCTCAATCAGGCCATTCTCAGCAAAAACAATCCCCTGGCCGACGTTTTCTTTGGGGTAGACAACACCTTTATGAGCCGGGCTTTAACGGCCGGCATTTTTGAGCCTTACCCGTCGCCGCGACTGGCCGACATCCCGGACGCGTTGGAGTTAGACCCCGACCATCGTCTGTTGCCGGTCGATTACGGCGATGTCTGCCTCAACTACGACAAAGCCTGGTTTGCCGGGCAGGCTCTCGAGCCGCCCGCCAACCTGGAGGCCCTGCTCGAACCGGCCTACCGCGGGTTGACGGTGGTGGAAAATCCGGCCACTTCGTCGCCGGGGCTGGCCTTCTTGCTGGCCACCATCGGCCACTTTGGCGAAGAGGGCTACCTGGGCTACTGGCGAGGGTTGCGCGACAACCAGGTACTGGTTGTGGATGGCTGGGAAGAGGCCTATTGGGGCCACTTCAGCGCCGCCTCCGACGGCGACCGGCCGATTGTGGTCAGCTATGCCACCAGCCCGCCGGCCGAGGTTTATTTTGCCGAGGAACCGCTCCTAGAAGCGCCGACGGCGGCAGTGCTGGCCGATGGAGCCTGTTTCCGCCAAGTCGAGTTTGCGGGCATCCTAAAAGGGACGCAACAACGGGCATTAGCCGAGAAGTTGATCGATTTTATGCTGAGTCCGTCGTTCCAGGAGGATATTCCCCTGCAGATGTTTGTCTTTCCGGCCAACCAGCAAGCGGCGCTGCCTGAAGTTTTCGTCAAATTCTCGGCCACGCCGGATCAACCGGCCTATGTTGCGCCGGAGGCCATTGAACAGAATCGGGAGGCGTGGATCCAGGCGTGGACCGAAACCGTGCTGCAATGAGCTGGGTCAGTGGGCTGGGCGGGTTGCTCTACCTGATCCCACTGCTCTTTCTGGCGGTCTTCTTTTTTTACCCCTTGCTGGCTATTTTGGGTCTCAGTTTGGCCCCTGAAGGCGCGGTCGATCTGGCGGCGTTGGGCCAATTGGTCAGCCGCAGCTACTACGTCCGCACTCTCTGGTTTACCATCTGGCAGGCGGCGGTATCAACCCTGCTGACAGTCGGGCTGGCCCTGCCGGGGGCGTATGTGTTTGCCCGTTATGAGTTTCGCGGCAAATCGCTGCTGCTGGCCCTGACCACCATTCCCTTTGTGCTGCCGACGGTAGTGGTGGCCAATGCTTTCCTGGCCTGGCTGGGACCGCGAGGGCAGGTCAATCAATTGTTGATGGCGCTGTTTGGGCTGGATAGAGCGCCCATCAACCTGTACCAGACAATCTGGATCATTTTGCTGGCCCACATCTTTTACAACTACACGGTGGTCTTGCGGATTGTGGGCGGTTTTTGGGCCAATCTCAATCCCCGGCTGGAGGAGGCGGCCCGGCTGCTGGGCGCTCGCTCGCGGGACGTGCTGTGGCAAGTAACCCTGCCGCTGCTGGGACCGGCCATTGGCGCGGCCGCGCTGCTGGTCTTTCTCTTCTGCTTCACCAGCTTCGGGGTGATCCTGATTTTAGGCGGGCCTCGTTTTGCCACCCTGGAGGTGGAGATCTACCGCCAAACGGTCAACCTGTTCAATTTACCGGTGGCTGCGGCCCTATCGCTGGTGCAGATTAGCTTCACCTTTGGGCTGATGTGGCTCTATACCCGGCTGCAAGCCCGCCTGGCCGTGCCGCTCGACTTGCGACCACGCGGCCAGACCCAGCGCCGGGTGACCACCTGGCAAGACCGGCTCATCGTGGGCGGTAACATGGCCCTGATGAGCGGCCTGCTGCTGTTACCGCTCCTGGCGTTGGTCGAACGCTCGCTCAGGCCGGGCGGCTCGGTGAGCCTGCGCTATTATACTGAGCTGTTCGTCAACCGGCGGGACTCAATTCTATACGTGCCGCCCATTGAAGCGGTGTTGAACTCGCTGGGCTTTGCCGCGGTAGCGGTGGTACTGGCGCTGGGGTTGGGGCTAATCAGCGCCAGCCTGCTGGCCTGGCCGCCGCATCCGCCCCAAGCGCCGGGACGCTTTGCGCCCGTCCAGTGGCTGCACCGCCTGTTCGATCCCCTGCTCATGCTGCCGCTGGGCGCCTCGGCGGTAACGCTGGGCTTTGGCTTCATCATCGCCCTGGACGAGCCGCCGCTCAATCTGCGAGCCTCGCCCTGGCTGGTGCCGCTGGCCCATACCCTGGTGGCCTTTCCCTTTGTCGTCCGGGCCTTGCTGCCGGCGCTGCGCGGCATCCGGCCGTCGTTGCGAGAAGCCGCCTCGCTGCTGGGGGCCAACCCGTTGCGAGTGTGGGCCGAGGTCGATTTGCCAATCGTGAGCCGGGCCTTGCTGGTGGGAGCCGTCTTCGCCTTCACCATCAGTCTGGGCGAGTTTGGGGCCACGGCGCTGATCGCCCGGCCGCAAACCCCGACTATGCCTGTGGCCATCTATCGCTTTCTGGGCCAGCCCGGCGCGCTCAACTACGGCCAGGCTCTGGCAATGAGCAGTCTGTTAATGTTGGTCTGCGCGGTCGGCATGATTGCCATCGAGCGATTTCGGGTTGGAGAGTTGGGGGAGTTTTGAATTATGAATTATAAACATTATTGGAAATAGGATTGATGGCCTGACAAGTTTGATATGGCTCACGGA